>NZ_JBFTLA010000002.1:0-715575 GCF_056396205.1 Paenibacillus sp. 05T425 | reverse complement strand
GTCATGCGACCAAATCGCGTATCCGGTATTAGCATTCGTTTCCGAATGTTATCCCAGTCTTATAGGCAGGTTACCTACGTGTTACTCACCCGTCCGCCGCTAAGTTATTCCCGAAGGAATAACTCCGCTCGACTTGCATGTATTAGGCACGCCGCCAGCGTTCGTCCTGAGCCAGGATCAAACTCTCCATAAAGGTAGTTCGACTTGCTCATTACTTAACTAGCTAGAAGTTTTCTTTTGGCTGAAGCCAAGAAGAAAATCTTCAAATTTTTGTTTGGATTTTGACGTGATCCATTTGTTCAGTTTTCAAAGAACTTGCTGTCACATTTTGTCGTGACAAGAATTCATGATATCAGCTTTCGTCCATCGTGTCAACAGCTTGTTTTACTTTTTTAAAAAGTGTTTCAATCCGTTTTCCGCAATGCCTCCGAAGCGACAAGAAATAATTTAACACATCCACAAACGAAATACAACTTGTAATTTTTTACATTCGTTGTTATTCGATATGGTATGTATCCGTCATGATCCGCACCCACTAACTGAAAGCCATTTTCATTATACTTATCATAATGGATAGTGCTTGCAGCAACTATGATCAGCTTGTCAGTTGGGAGTGTCCTTCATTGCATAACAAAAGTTGCTTTTCCCTCCGCAAACAAAAAGGGTGCAAGGCCTAGAAGCCGAAGGACTGGTTCACTACCAGTCTCTGCTAACGCTTCATAGCCATGCACCCTTCTTGCTTACTCTTCTCCCAACAATCGAAGAAGCTCCGCTTCATCATCAATAACGGTAATACCCAACTCGCGCGCTTTGGTCAGCTTGCTACCGGCGCTGTCGCCCGCTACGACGAAATCGGTTTTTTTCGATACGCTTCCCGAAATCTTAGCGCCGCAGGCTTCAAGCAACTTAGCCGCTTCGTCTCTCGACATCGTCGGGAGCGTTCCCGTCAGTACTACGGTCTTGCCGCTAAAGATACTGTCCTCGCGAACGACGACTGCCTGCTCGGCTTCCGCCTTCACGCCTAGCTCGCGCATGCGCGCAATGCTCGCTGCGATGACCGGATCCGCGAAGAAGCCGACAATGCTCTCCGCCACGATCCCTCCGATGTCGGGGAGGGTAACTAGCTCATCCGCGGTAGCCGCCATAATTGCATCGAGGCTGCCGTAGTGATCGGCGAGCATCTTGGTCGTTGCTTTGCCCGTATTCGGAATGCCGAGCGCGAATAAGAACGATGCCAGTTCCCGGGACTTCGACTTCTCGAACGCATCCAGCAGCTTGCGGGCTTTCTTCTCGCCGAAGCGGTCGAGCTTGATGAGATCGTCATATTGCAAAGCATACAAGTCCGCAGGATCGCGAACTTCGCAATCGGTGTAGAGTTGATCAGCCGTCATCACGCTGAACGTCTCGATGTCCATCGCGTCGCGCGATGCAAAATGCGTAATACGTCCGATAATCTGCGGCTGACAGCCCAGCTTGTTGTTGCAGAACAGATGCGCTCCGCGCTGCTCAAGCTCCGTACCGCAGGATGGGCAAACCGTCGGGAAGACGATCTCCGAGCCCGGCTCATCGTCGGCTTTGCCTAGGATTTCAGGAATGACATCATTGGAGCGACGAATGATAACCTGTGCGCCCAGCGCATGCTTCAAGTTCTTGCGTTCAATGTCGCCAATATTGTTAAGCGTACAGTTCTGAACCGTCACACCTGCCAGCTCAACCGCTTCTACTCGTGCTACCGGTGTTATTTTACCCGTGCGGCCTACCTCCCAGGAGACAGACTCCAGCACGGTCGTTGTTTCTTCCGCCTCGAACTTGAAGGCAACTGCCCAGCGCGGGAACTTGTCTGTGTAGCCAAGCGCCTCTCTTGTGCGCATGTCAACAAGCTTAACGACCGCCCCGTCGATCAGGAAGTCCAGCTTGTCACGCTGCTCCGTAATGCGGCCAAGCTCCTCCTGTACCTCTTCAATAGTCCCCATATAAGTCACATAAGGGTTCACTTTGAATTTGTTTTCACGCAGAAACTGCTGCATCTCTCGATGATTCTCGAATGACACGCCGTCCGTGTAGCCCACATTATAGAAGAATGCGTTAAGCTTCCTCTCCGCCGTAACCTTTGGATTCAAGTTGCGAAGCGCTCCTGCTGCCGCATTTCGGGCATTCTTAAGCGGTTCAACTGCCGTTTCGTTGTACTTAGCAAGTACAGACAGCTGCATAATGCCTTCACCCTGAACCTCAACAATGCCGTTCGTGAAAGGAATCGTCAGCGGAACAGAACGAATCGTTCGCACCTGCGCCAGAATACCTTCGCCGACTGTTCCGTTGCCGCGCGTCGATGCCTGCGTAAGCTGTCCGTCCTCATAAGTCAAATTAAGCGTCAAGCCGTCGAACTTCAGCTCGACAACGTAGCTTGGATCTGGGAGAGGCTCCGATTCTGGATTTTTGGCATTGTAATCGGTGATAGCCTTCACGACACGGGCATTCCATGCGAGCAAGTCCTCTACATTTTGCGCCTTGTCCAGACTCCACAATCTTGCGCGGTGACGATACGGCTCGAAGCCGGTGAGCAATTCTCCGCCAACGCGCTGCGTCGGCGATTCCGGCTGTACAACTCCCGTCGATGCTTCCAGCGCAACGAGCTCATCATACAATTTGTCGTAATCCGCATCGGCAATCGACGGTTCATCCAAGGTGTAATACTTGTAGTTGTGCTCCGTAATGATCGCGATGAGCTCCTGCATTCTTTCTAATTGAGCGCTCATACAGGCGGTCTCCTCTCCTAATTGGCAACTTCGAATCTATAAACTTTAGTCTACACCTTTGTAATCGGCGCGAAACCTGCCAGCAGGCGCTTAATACCGGTCGGTGCCGGAAAAGCGATCTGCAGTTCCATGTCATTGCCCGTACCCTTCACGGATACAATGACGCCTTCGCCCCACTTGCCGTGCGCGACGCGGTCGCCAGCGGCAAAGCTGCCTGAGGCGGCTGGGCTTCCGCCTGCCGCCGCTCCGCCTTTGGCCACCTTGGCGGCATCCAGCGGCGTGCTTACGCGCACGCCGCCAGCTCTGCCGCCTGCTGCGGCCGGCCCRCTCCCCGCCATGCCGGGGGAGCGGCCTCCTGCGCCGGGCGCGCCATAAGACGGCGCGCGCCCTGCGACAGGGCGGATCGCCGCGCGGGCGAAGCTGCCCGCGGCGGACGCGCTTTCCCTTACGCTGTCCGGGATTTCCTGCAGGAAGCGTGAGGGCATGTTCGATGCCGTGCGCCCGAACAGGGTGCGCATGCGAGCGCAGGTCAAGTACAGACGCTCTTCGGCGCGCGTAATGCCGACATAAGCGAGGCGGCGTTCCTCTTCCAGCTCCTCATTATCGGCAAGAGCACGGCTATGAGGGAATACGGATTCCTCCATGCCGATAATGAAGACGAACGGAAACTCTAACCCCTTCGCGCTATGCATCGTCATTAGCGTCACCGCATCGCTCAGCTTCTCCTTCTCTTCCTCGTCTTTGCCAAGCGAATCGATATCGGCGATAAGCGCAAGATCCGTCAAGAAAGCGATAAGCGTACGATCCTCGTTGCGCTTCTCGAAATCCATCGTCACCGAGAGAAACTCGTCGATATTCTCGAGGCGGGCTTTCGACTCCAGCGTATTCTCGCGCTGCAGCTCCATCCGGTATTGCGATAGCTCCAATATTTTCTCCGTGAGCTCAGTCACAGATAAATACTCAACCATACGCGTTAAGTTATCAATAATGCCATAAAATTCGTTCAGCAGCGTGCGCGTACGTCCGTTCACTTCGACATCGCCGAGATCGGCAAGCACTCGGAATACGGAAGTTCCGCGCCGCGCCGCTTCCTCTTCCAGCTTCGATACCGTCGTATCGCCAATGCCCCGCTTCGGCACATTAATAATCCGCACCAAGCTAATATCGTCGTCCGGGTTCGAAATCAGCCGCAAATACGCGAGTATATCCTTAATCTCTTTGCGATCGTAGAACTTCACTCCACCGACGATCTGATACGGGATATCCGACTTGATCAAAATTTCCTCTATGACCCGGGACTGGGCATTCGTTCGATACAAAATCGCATGATGAGAAAACTTCCGCCCTTTGTTCACGTTCTTGCGAATTTCGCCCGTAACGTAGTACCCCTCTTCATGCTCGGAGTCGGCCTGGTACAGCGAAATAAGATCCCCTGCTCCTTGATCCGTCCACAGCTTCTTCGGCTTACGGCCCGTATTCAGCTTAATGACCGCATTGGCCGCATCAAGAATGTTCGCTGTCGAGCGATAGTTTTGCTCCAGCATGATCGTGCGAGCTTCGGGATAATCGCCCTCGAAGTTCAAGATGTTCGTTATGTCCGCGCCCCTCCAGCGATAGATCGACTGGTCACTGTCGCCGACGACGCAAATATTATGATGCTTATCAGCCAGCATGCGGCACAGCATGTACTGGGCTCTGTTCGTATCCTGATATTCGTCGACATGAATGTAGCGGAACTTGTTCTGATAAAAATCAAGCACCTCTGGCTCATCCTTGAACAGCTGGATCGTCATCATAATGAGATCGTCAAAGTCGAGCGAGTTGTTGTTTCTAAGCCGCTTCTGGTATTTATCGAACACTTTGGCTACGATGTCATCGAAGAAATCGCCAACCTTTTCTCCAAAACGTTCCGGTGTAATGAGCTCATTCTTCGCGCCGCTGATCGCCGCTTGAACGGCCTTCGGTTCAAACTTCTTCGTATCTAAATTCATATCCTTCATGCAGCCGCGTATAACGGACAGCTGATCGGACGAATCCAGGATCGAGAAATTGGTCGTAAAGCCGATCCGATGAATATCTCTGCGCAGTATACGGACACACATGGAGTGGAACGTCGATACCCAAATGTCCCGTCCTGTCGGTCCAACGAGCGCGCTCACCCGATCCTGCATTTCGCGCGATGCTTTATTCGTAAATGTAATAGCGAGGATGCTCCACGGAGCTACCCGCTTCTTCTCGATTAAGTATGCTATACGATGCGTGAGGACGCGCGTCTTGCCGCTTCCCGCGCCGGCCATAATCAGCAGCGGTCCATCCGTCGCTTGAACGGCTTCCCGTTGCGGCGGATTAAGCTTCTGCACCGCTTGCTCGATGCCGATATGATTCAACATGCTTTTGCTCCTTTGTTCGCATTTGTTCGCCTATCCTCAGTGTAGACAACGACCTGCCGCGTGTCAATTTGAACCCTCAACTATTTTAGCAAAATAGTTCCATCGGTTGTACCCGCAAAAAAAGGCTGCTCCAGTGTCGTAAGCGACACGCAAGCAACCTCATCTGTTAGCTGTTCTATTTACTTTTCAACATTCGCTGCCAGGTCGACTTCCCGTACAGCCTCGACCGTAGACAAGGCCGCTGCCAGATCGCTGTACACGACATTTCCGACGACTATCGTATGAGCGGCAACCGCCGCCTCACGGGCTTTGTCCTCATTGTCGATGCCGCCTCCGTAGAACAATTGAGCGCCTTCGATAACCGATTTCGCCCGTTTCACTAGCCGCATATCGCCATACGTTCCGCTATACTCGAGATAGACGACCGGCAGGCGCATAAGTCGATCTGCCATCCTCACATGAGCAATGAGTCCATCCTCATCAAGCTCGGCATCCGCTCCGGTCAGCTTCGCCGCCGTTGCTTCCGCGTTCAATATAATATAGCCTTGAGCCGCCGTAGACTCCCAAGGCACGAAAGTGCCATACTCCTTCAATCCCTCGGTCTGCCGGCCATTAATCCATTCCGCCCGATCCGTGTTTAATACGATAGGCACGAAGTAACCGTCAAATCCGGGAACCGCGCCTTCCATCGTCGAAACCTCAAGCGCGCAATCGACTTCAAAACGGCGAATGCGCGACATGAGGTCCACCGTATTTTCGAATGTTACACCGCTTGATCCGCCAACAATGATCGCATCCGTTCCGGACATACAGATCGCTTCAAGCGCCTCGTCCGACAGCTCGCGTTCTGGATCAAGCTTAAATACATGCCTCCAACCGGAATACCAAGCACCGTTCATCAATAATTACGCCTCGCTTTATTGTAAAATCGCCCTATCCCTTAAACCCGTATGCTTCTATGCTAAGTCAGGGCGATTAACGTGTCAAACATTACTCTCGGCAAAGCGGCGCCTGCCTATTCCTTCTGCAGCCTTTCGCGAAAATCTGCCTGCAGCTGGCGATCGCTATCGCTCGGGTCGACGATTTTGTCCACATATCGGAGCGCTTCGTCCAAATCTCCTTCTCTATCATCAAAGCCGTAACCAATTAGCCGCGCGAGCGCGCGTAGAGCCGAATCTTTGTCCTCGTCTTGCTTATAAGCTTCGATCGCTTCCTCATACCGGTCCTCCATGACAAGCTTATCGCCCTCCAGCATTCCTTCCTCCGATACGGTGAAAAAAGGTGCGGCATAGGTAAGCATCGTGTAATAGCCGCTGGAGCTGGACAGCTTTCGGCCGTCAGCCGTATAAGCATCGACCGACCAAATAAAGTCGCCCCCAGGGTAAACGATGCCTAATATACTTGAATGCCATAGCCGGACAAACCCATTCGCATCGATCGATTTGCCATAGCTGTTAATACTGCCTCGCAGCTCTTCCATCCTATACTCGGCGAACGTTGTCCGGTGGCGATCATCAAGCAGCGGAGATGAGGTCGAGCCCGTGGCGTTGCCTTGTTTATCCCGTGCAATTGTGGTTATAGAAATCTGATAATAATCAGCGCCAGGATAAGCCTCCCATTCAAACCTTAATCTATCTCCGTCAATACGTTCTTTATTTACAGGCGAGACAACCTTAAGTTGCGGAACAAATGCGATATCGTACCGTGGCGCAGCTTGTGCGTCGTCCGCAATCGTTGCATAACTTTGCTCAGACTGAGTCAAATAATAACCATCTACCTGCTCGGGTGTCATGCCAACGCCCAACTCATAGTCGTCAGGCGCTATATCGTAAAAGCGATATTGCCCCCGTTCATCTGTAATAGCCGTCGGGTATTGGCCGTTCACCGACGTACTCCAACCGTTATCGCTCTTCCTATGCAAAATGACGTACACGTCTGGTGCCGGCTCGCCACCAAGCGTTACGGTCCCGCTAATAGACAGCTTCTGATGGTTGTCAGGATCCGAATGGCGCGATTCAAGCGTCTTTAAAAACGATTGCAGCTCGTTTACGTCATAAAAAGCATTTGACCCTTGCGATAGTTGCCGGAATAACGCTTCAGCCTTATCCCATTGGCCGTCCCACATATAGAGCCTGGCTAAATTGAATTTAATGCCGTTTATATATTTCGAAGTTGAATATTTATGCAGCAATTGCTCTAAACGAGCGGCGGCATCCGCTCTCGCTTCCTGCATCGTTCCGCGGCCGCTTGATGATGTGAAGGAAGGAAAAATATAAAGTCGTTCGCCTTCTCCAAAGTCATTCATTTGCAGTGCTTCGCCGGAAGCATAATATAACGACATACCCGCTTTGTCATCATTAGGAAACAGTTTTAAAACAGCTTCGTATTTGCCGGCATTAAACAACAAGGACGGAAGCCCGTTATAAGCGATAACCAGCGCAAGTATCATAGAAGCGAGTATCAGCATAAGCGTTTTTATTTTGATGCGAATCATTGCGCTCCCCCCCAGCCCTCGCGCAGCTCCGATTCATAATACGCGCCGCCCGACATGACGATCAGCCGATCCTCGCGATCTTGACCGATTTGTTCCTCTGCCGCTTTGTGCATTTCCGGTTCTGCCGTCAGCTTCATCCAGCCAAAGATCGGCAATCCGACTAACAGGAGCACAACAAGCGCTGCCGCTTGCCAAGGAATACGCAGCTCGCGGTTCCAGAATGAAATCGGCTCTTTCTTTTCCATAACGGCTTGCATCATGTTTTCATTAAACTGAAAATCCTTTAGTTCACTTTCCAGTTTGTCTCGCCATAACCTCGATTGTTCCCGCTTCCCGTTCATCGGACCAGCCTCCCTCCTCCAGTTTCATCCTTAAAAGCCTGCGGCCTCGAAGCAGTTTGCTTTTCACTGTGCCCTCCGGCTCTTTCAGCACTTCCGACAGCTGCTTAATGGATAATTCCTGATAATAGTACAAAACGATGGCTTCGCGGTAATGCAGCGGCAAGCTGGCAATCGCAGCTCGCAGCGACAGCTTCTCTGCCCATTTCTCCGAACCGGGTACGGTATCCATCATCATGCCTGTGCTTGAGGCCGGCCACTCAGGCACATCCTCGATCTCCGAATCGCTGCCGCCCCATGACCGCACGAAAAGTCTGCTCCATGATGCAAGGCGCATTTTGCCGCGGCAACGATTTATTGTAATTTGCAGCAGCCAGCCGCGAAGGCTTCCTTCGCCCCGAAACTGACTGATCTTCTGATAGGCGGCCAAAAAAACGTCCTGGCTGACATCCTCAGCCAAATGCCGATCCTTAAGCAGCAATGCGGCAGTCCGCAAGATGTCGTTGCCGTATTGCTCCATCAACCACCGCAGCGCAGTTTCATCTCCGCTTTGGAGCCGCTCGATCGCCTGTCGCTCCGCGCTCATCTCTTCACCTGCCCTCTTACCTATAAAGATGCATGAAGTCCATCAATCGGTTGCATCATAGACCATACAAAAATACCGCCTTCCCATTGCGGAGAAGACGGTAAGCATTTGACTTTATTTATTTACAAGCTGGCCGCGCGTGACGCCGAGCTGATTCGTTGCCTTCAAGCTGCGCCATACTTGCGTGCCGCTAATCTTGCCATCCAGCGCGTCGCGGTACAGCGACAGCACTTCCAGCACCTTATCCGGCGTCTCTTCTAGAAACTCGACGCGGAAGTTCGATACGCCAAGTCCTACGAAGTTGCGGATATACTCCGCTCCCGACTGCTCGACGGCGTTGTAAACCGTATTGCGGCAACCCTCATCGACGCGGACGGGATGCGACATGCCGATCCGATCCTGCAGCGACGCGCGCTGTTCCTCGCATGGACGTCCGCAGTTCGTAAAGTTCGTTCCTTCGCTCATGAAGGTGCAATAAACGCAATGCTCCGTATGGAACATCGGCAAATGCTGGTGAATAACGACTTCCAGCAGCGACGTATCCGAATGATCCAGCAAATCAACCATCTGTTGGATATTGAGATCATACGAAGGCGTAATGAGATCAAGTCCCGCTTCCGCAAACAGGTTCACTGCTTTGTGATTCGCCACGTTAAGCGAGAAGTCGCCGATGAGCTTCGGAAACGGCTTGTCTGGATTAGCCGCGCGAGCGCGCAAATAATAATAAAGCGCACCGGTGTTGCGGACGAGTACAGCATCAGGCTTCAATCGCAGGATGTTCGCGTGGTAGCCGTTCTCGCCTGGCATATGAATACGCGGCGTAGCAAGCGCAATCGGCTTGCCTGCGGCACGGGCCGCGGCAACGGCTGCCGGGAATTGCTTAATAAATTCGAAGTCGGCGTAGATGTAGGACACATCCGTCTTAACCGCCGCTTCAACCTGCTCGAGGCTGCGGCATAATGCAGTCAACTGAGCTTCCTTGCCGCTGCGCGGAGCAAGCGCATCCTTGCCGTTAAAGGCATCGTCGTTCACTTTCACTTCGCGCTTCACATATACAGGCGGCTTCGGACGCTCACCTGCAAGCTGATCGACCGCTTCACGGCGCATGCGGTTCAGTTCGCGAACGGGAACGATCAAATCGCCGTTAAGCGCAACTTCAAGCTTATCGAGCTGATATACCGTTCCGCCGAGTCGGCCTAGTTGGTCTTCCAGCAGCGCGGCGTCCATCGGACGCTTCATTGCTTGTTCAAGCATAAGCTCGGAGACAACCTCCACGGTCGTTCCTTTCTGAACATCGGTCCACCATGTACGAAGCGGCTCGCCCGCTGTTCCCGTTACTCTTACATGCAGCGGAAATACACGATACGGCTTATCCGTCTCGAACGTTGCGCGAAGACGCTTGTCGAGCGCAGGATCGCTCGTCTTCCATACGCGGTCGCCAACATGCACCTTGCGCAGGTCTACGTCGTTGCGTCCGGAAACAAGCTCGATCAGCGTGCCTTCCTGCGCTTCGCCCTCAATCTTGACGCCTTGACGGCGAATATCGTAGACGCGGCCCCCCTCTTCCTTCTTCGTCGGGTCGCCTGCGTCGAACACGATGCCGTCGCCGCGCTTCACCGGCGCGTCAAGGCGCAGCGTTACGGCATCGCGCATGATGCGCTCCACCCGGCCGAGGTAGACTCCGCGGCTCTTAGGGAACGTGCCTTCAACCAACTGCTTGTTGTTCGTTCCATCAAGGAAACCATGCGTGAAGCCGCGCGAGAAGCTTTGCTGCAGCTCACGCACTTCTTCCTTCGACGGCTTCGATAGATCGCCGTCGAAATATTTATCGATCGCCTTCCGATACTTGCTCACGACATTGGCGACATATTCCGGACTCTTCAATCGTCCTTCAATCTTAAACGAAGTGACGCCGGCTTGAATCAGCTCCGGAATAATATCGATCGCCGCCAAATCCTTCGGCGACAACAAATACGCGATATCGCCCATCGGCTGAATCTCGCCGTCGACCATCAGATCGTACGGCAGTCTGCACGCTTGCGCGCATTCGCCGCGGTTGGCGGATCGTCCGCCCCACATTTCGGAGGTCAGACACTGTCCAGAGTAAGAGACACATAAAGCGCCGTGTACGAACACTTCCATCGGAAGCTTCGCCTGATCGCCAATCGTCTGAATTTGCTTCAAGTTGTTCTCGCGGCCAAGCACGACTCGTTCAATGTTGAACGGCTTCGTGAACTCCACCGCTTCCGGCGACGTAATCGTCATTTGCGTAGATCCGTGAATCGGGAAATCCGGAGACAGCTCGCGTATAAACTTAACGAGTCCAAGGTCTTGCACGATAACGGCATCAACGCCAGCATCAATACACATCTCAATCAGCTTCTGAGCATCCCGCAGCTCGTCCTCGAAGACGAGAATGTTGAACGTCAAGAAGCCTTTCACGCCGTACGTATGCAGGAAAGCCATAATTTCCGGAAGCTCTTCGCTGCGGAAATTGTTCGCTCTTGCACGCGCATTAAACTTCTCTACGCCAAAAAATATAGCATCCGCGCCGTTCGCTACAGCTGCGCGCATACATTCCCAATCGCCGGCCGGGGCCAGCAGCTCTATATCCGATCGTACTATTGTATCTATCATATTAACGTTCAATCCCTCGCATTCTTTGAAACTGCTGCTATTATCTTATCAAACCGACCGCAAGTAATCCACCGTACATATATGGCATTGCCAAGATCGGCCGCATATTATAAAAAGTTCACGAATGAATTCGTGAACTTCGGTTAACAGATCCAGCTGCTTCGATACCGCCACCGCATCGCTCTGCAAGAATAAATCATAATCAAACGTCAATACCTTGTCGTTTTTCACAGCTTCAAGCTTCGACCAAATTCACCTGATTCGCAGATGATAAAAAATAGATCGGTTTCCGTTTCCGGGAACCGATCTTATCGATGCTGCTAATTTAGTTGAAACGAATCGACTGCACCGTTTCTTCCATCCGCTTCAAATTGGATTCTGTCGCGTTAGCATCGTTAATGGAGAAGACGAATAGCACCACTCCGCCAACTGTATCGAAGACATAGGCATACTCCGTTCTGCCAAGCTCCAAAATGTCTACTTTGGTATGAAGCGCGATCTTATAGGCAGATTTGCCGTTGATCGTTACGTTTGTGCTTTCCAAAACTTTCGCTTCCGCTTTGATTCCGTCTGCGGAATTCGCATATTGCTGAACCGCTTGCGGGTAATCGCTGGCTTGGATATCATCCAGATACAAAATATTCATGAATCCGCCTTGATAGTTGTACATTACTTCTTCAGCGTTGAAATCCTTCGAGTAGCCATACCAGAACGTTGGAAGCTCAATGGAATAGCCATATGCAGAGCTGCGTTTGGTTACCCTTCCGTCGCGATTATCAGCCGAAGTGGATGTGTCTTGCTTGTAACCGAAATTGTTGTCGATGAAACCCGTATCAATATCGATACTGCCAATGATTTGATTGAACGACAGGGAGCTACTTAGGGCCGTGCTTGCTTCATAGCCATAAGTGATCACATATTTGTAGCTGCCGGATACGAACATTACTTCTTTATAAGCGTACCAATCCTTTTGGTTAAACGTTAATTCATAGCTAAACACGATTGCGTTGCCATCTTGAAGCTTGATAGGCGCGGACGACACATTGCGAAGATAACCGTTCACAAAGTCGGCCTTCAACGTGCTTTCGTTGCGCGCTGCCCATTTCTCAAGCGTGTCTCCCTCTTCCAGAGAAGTGAATGAGAACTCCAGATCGTCGTCCTTGCTGAAGTAGTAAGGCTCATCGCTTTCGTTATCCTTGTACCAGCTTGCAGGCAGTTTAACGGCGAAGCCGTAGTCCTCATCCGCATAGCTAATGAAGCCGTCCTTCACTTTCGTAATATCCTTTAACGCTTTATCGTTTTTCTCAAATGACGGCTGGAAGCTGTCAAGCAATGCTTGATAACCATTCAGAGCCGATTTGTCCGTTGCTTTCACACCGACGATAATAATATAGAACTTCTCGCCTTGCTGGATGCCGCGATACTCATAGAACATTTTGCTGTCCTTCGTGCGGGCTACGATTTTCTCGAAGCTGTAGTTGCCGACCTTAACGGTTCTTTCGTCCAGCGAGTACTCATCCGTATCGAAATAAAGAAAGAGCTCCTCGCGCTGCTCGCTGGATGACAATTCATTTTCCATAGGTTCTGTCAAAATAATAACCTGAGCGTCTTCCTTCGCATCCGCCCATCTAACATAATCTCCGCTGTCGCTCTGTTCGACTTGCACGAGCGCTGCCGGATAATTAAGCGACCAGCCTTGGTAGCTGTCGCCGACCTTCGTCTTGCCGTAATCGGAATCAATGGTCGTGCTTCCGCCGCCCGTGGATTGTGCGCGTACGCCCTTGATCGTCACTTCGCTCGTCTTCTTGTCGATGCTGATCTTCGCGCCAAAAGCTTCGACGATTACGCGAAGCGGCACCATCGTCGAGCCTTTAATAACGACAGGGGCCACGGCGACGGTTTTCGAAACGCCGTTCACCTTCACCGTCTTGCTTCCGAACGTAAGCTCAACCTTGCGATCGTTGTAAGTCAGAGTAATGCCATTGCCGTTCTCCAGCTTAAGCGCTGCGCCAAAGGCGTTTGTAATAATTTTTAGCGGCACCATTGTCGTACCGCTTGCCACATAAGGAGCCTGTACAACGGTTGCTTTACCGTTAATGCTTACGGTTTCTTTGCCCGGCGTCAGCTTTACTTCTACGCTGCTTGCCGTATCCGCTGCAAAAGCCGCTGCAGGAAGCAGCGCGATTACGAGCAGCACGGCCATTAGCAAGGCGACCATTTTTTTCGTCAAGGAATGATTCATTGTTATTATTGCTCCTTCTAAACGTGAATTTGTACGACGGAAAAAAGCAGATGAGGCTGTTTAGCCTTTTACAAGCGTGATCTTCTTCGTCACCAGATCGCCGTCTTCTTGCAGCATGACTTCAACCTGCTGCCCCGGCAAATACGACTTCAATAGCTCGTTGATCTCTACAATAGTAGATACTTGCTTGCCTGCTACCTTATAAAGCAATTGTCCGCTCTGAATGCCCGCTTTTTTCGCCGAATCCGAATCAACCGTCTTGACTGTAAGCGGATCGGAGCTCGGGATGCCGATAATCGCCGACCAGCTTTCCTCCAGTTGCAGACCCAGTGAAGCGCGATTGACGTAACCGTATTTGAAGAAATGATTCGTTACATAAGTAACGGTATCCGCGGGAATGGAGAAACCAAGGCTCTCGATACCTAATTCCACAAACTTCAGCGAATTGATGCCGATAATTTCGCCCTTCATGTTAACGAGCGGTCCGCCGCTGTTTCCGGGATTAATCGCTGCGTCCGTCTGCAGCAAATTGTACGCCGACGATATGCTCCGATTCATGCCGCTAAGAATGCCGCTTGTCGCTGTGTTGCGCAGGGAGAAATCGACAGGCGTTCCGATCGCAATTACCGGCTCGCCAATCGTTACTTTCAGAGGCGAAGGCGAAAGCTTGGCAATCGGAAGCTTCGTTGCTTTGATCTTCACAAGCGCCAGATCGCTTGCTTCGTCATAGTGCGTACGCACCGCATCGAATTGCTTTCCGTCTGCCGTTACAACGACGAGATTAGTCATATCGTCCACGACATGCGCGTTCGTTACGATCCAGCCGTCGGCACGGATTATAACGCCCGTTCCATGTGCCAACGCATAACGGGGATCCGCGTTTCCAATATCATTCGGTTTGCCGATAATGGCGACAACCGAAGGGGATACTTTCTTGATGACCGATGATACGTCAGCCGCGGGCGTGTAGGAATAAACACCTGTCTTGGCATCGTAATTTCCCGTACCGCCGAGTTGACTCGTCAACGAGCTTGCCTTGACATATATTTCTCCGTTAATCGTTTTGGCGTTCAACGCAATCGACGATGAAGCGCCGTTTCCCGTTGCCCATACTGTTCCTGCTGCGGCTAGCGCCCCAAGTACAATCAGGCTGCAAATACGCAGCATTCTGCGATTCATACTTTCACCCCTCTGCTTCCTGCATTCAATTATGAAACTAGCAATCTCTAAATCTATTACCGCTTGGGAAAATAAGTAATCAAATTTAAATGTACCATGTTTACTATAATCTTACAATAAAAAAACAAGACTATCGACCTAGTTGTTATTACTCCTCTCCTTTGCTTAGTTGTTATGCGATTTTGTCAAATACACCTTGACATATGTGTTGTCCGCTTAGAAGTGATATAATGAATGAGACTTAGAATACAATCCATTCGATGGATTCAGGAGGTTATTTTCCAAATGAAATTAGGTGTATTCAGCGTACTGTTTGCACAGAAGTCGTTTGAAGAGGCGCTCGACTATATCGCTTCCAAAGGACTTCAAGCGATCGAAATCGGAACCGGCGGCTACCCAGGCAACGCGCATTGCGATCTTGACGGCCTACTGGCTGACAGCGGCAAATTGAAAGCGTATAAACAAGCGGTAGAATCGCGCGGACTGATGATCAGCGCACTAAGCTGCCACGCGAATCCGCTTCACCCGCAAAAGGCGATTTCGACTGAGCATGATGAAGTGATCCGCAAAACGATTGAGCTTGCCAACCGTCTTGAAGTATCTGTCGTTAATACGTTCTCCGGCTGCCCTGGCGACCATGAGGATGCTAAATATCCGAACTGGCCGGTAGCTCCTTGGCCGAACGATTATCAAGATATTCTTAAATGGCAATGGGAAGCGAAAGTTATTCCATACTGGTCGGAGATCGGCAAGCTGGCAACAGATGCCGGTATCAAAATCGGTCTTGAGCTGCACGGCGGCTTCTCCGTACATAGCCCGTCCACACTGCTTCGTCTTCGTGAAGCGGCAGGCAACGCGATTGGAGCTAACCTTGACCCGAGCCATATGTGGTGGCAAGGTATTGATCCGGTTCAAGCCGTTCATATTCTTGGACGCGCCGGCGCCATTCACCACTTCCATGCGAAGGATACGACGATCGATCCGATTAACGTCAATCACCACGGCGTAACGGACATGCAATCTTACTCCCTCATGCTTGATCGCGCATGGCAGTTCCGTACGGTCGGCTTCGGTCATGATCTGAAAACATGGGCTGATATTATTAGCGCCCTCCGCCTTGTTGGCTACGACTATGTCGTAAGCATCGAGCACGAGGACGGTTTGATGTCGGTTGACGAAGGTTTCACGAAAGCTGTCCAAAATCTGCAGCAAGTACTGATCCGCGAGCCGCTTGGCGAGATGTGGTGGGTTTAATCCGTTAGACGCTTTAAAATAGAAGAGGCGCACAGGATCATATGGGTCCTTGTGCGCCTCTTTTTGTTTTTTATTGCAGATAAAAAAAAGAGGTTGTCCGGTAAGCGTTAACGCTTATCGAGCAACCACGATCTCACATGTGCTGATGGCCTGTTAGGCGAACCAGACTTTCACAATCATTATGTAGTCGATTACCAGGAATAAGGCAAGCGACACAAAGGTAAAGCCGATTGCAAAATAGTTTTTCTTCGGGCGTGTATTCAGCAAGCGAATAAACCCGATGAGGATAATAACGGTGAATGCAAGCATGAACCAGTCGAACGTATTAATTTTGCTGGCTTCTTTTGCCGCTTCTTCTGCTGCCAAGAAAAACATGAGGGGACCTCCTTTTATTCGCACGTAGCCTAATATTACTCTATGTTAGCTTCAAGTGGCCGTTGATGCAAGCCTGAAACGCGATTCGTAACAAGTTTGTCACGATTTTTCTATGATCCCTGCACATATAAAATGTCCATCTCTGCCATTATCTATAACCTACTGCATACAGAAATTGTGCTCATCCTTAAATAAGAAACAAAACCGCTTCGCCAAAGCGCAAGCTCTGAAGCACGAAACGGTTCTGTTTTTGTTTATTTACAACCTGAATGTTTAACAGCATCAGGCAATGTCGACCACTCTAACGAGAGGCTATTCATTCTGCCATACTATCAAATGGTTCCCATCAGGATCAAGCAACTTAAAGCTCTTACCGGAACGCCCATGATCAACTATTGCACCGACACGAATACCGCTTTGCTCGAAGTATTCATGAAGTTCTTGCACATCTTCACACAAGAAGTTCATCATCGGAATGACGGTTCCATCCTGCTTCAGCTGGAAGCACTCATCGACGCCAATAAGGGTAATGTCAGGTCCGCCTGTCAGCTTCAACTGAGCGAGCCCATCCGTGACTATATCTCCATACTCGCAGCCCATGTACTTTACATACCAGCTAGCCGCACGCTTTACATCTTTGACAGGGATGCAGCAATTCACTTCTGGGTTGGCTTTGGAACGTTGCGCACCCATAAAATCACTCTGCTGCAGCGCCGACGGCATTCTCTAGCCGCTTATGAAGAGCGATCGTACGCTCGCGGTCACGTTCCATGATCGGCTTCAAGTATTTACCGGTATACGACTGTTCGACTTTGACGACCTGCTCCGGCGTGCCTGTCGCTACGATCGTACCGCCGCCATTGCCGCCTTCTGGGCCGAGATCAATCAAATAGTCGGCTGTCTTGATAACGTCAAGATTGTGTTCGATAACGAGTACCGATTCACCGGAATCAACGAGTCTGTGAAGGACGGTCAACAGTCTATCGATATCATCCACATGAAGACCCGTTGTCGGCTCATCAAGAATATAGAGCGTCTTGCCCGTGCTCCGGCGATACAACTCGGCAGCGAGCTTCACACGCTGCGCTTCGCCGCCCGACAGCGTTGTCGCCGGCTGGCCAAGCTTCATATATCCGAGGCCTACATCGAGAAGCGTCTGTACTTTGCGGTGAATCCGCGGAATGTTCTCGAAGAAGATGCAGCCGTCTTCGATGGTCATCTCCAGCACTTCAGCAATGTTCTTGCCCTTGTACTTCACTTCAAGCGTTTCGCGGTTGTAACGCTTGCCTTTGCAAATCTCGCACGGGACATACACGTCCGGCAGGAAGTGCATCTCGATCTTGATGATGCCGTCGCCTCTGCAAGCCTCACATCTGCCGCCCTTCACGTTGAAGCTGAAGCGGCCTTTCTTATAGCCGCGCACCTTAGCCTCGTTGGTGCTTGCGTACAAATCGCGAATATCATCAAAAACGCCTGTATACGTAGCCGGATTGGAGCGTGGCGTACGCCCGATTGGAGATTGGTCAATATCGATGACCTTCTCCAAATGCTCCAGCCCGCGCATTTCCTTGTATTGTCCGGGGCGAACCTTCGCTTTGTTCAAGTCGCGCGCAAGCGTCTTATACAAGATTTCATTGACGAAGGTCGACTTGCCTGATCCCGAAACACCCGTTACAGCGGAGAATACGCCTAGCGGAATCTTCACATTCACATTGCGGAGGTTGTTCTCCTTCGCACCGCGAACCTCAAGCCACTTATCGTTCGTTGGACGACGCTCTCCCGGCACTTGTATGAACTTGCGTCCGCTCAAGTATTGACCCGTAAGCGAGTTCTCGTCTTCCATGACTTCCTGCGGCGTGCCTTGTGCAATTACGTTACCGCCATGAATGCCGGCGCCCGGTCCAATATCGATGATATAGTCCGCAGCCAGCATTGTATCCTCGTCATGCTCGACGACGATCAATGTATTACCTAAATTGCGCATATGCTCAAGCGTCTGAATTAAGCGGTCGTTATCGCGCTGATGCAAGCCGATACTCGGCTCGTCCAATATATAGAGGACGCCCATAAGGCTTGAACCGATCTGCGTGGCAAGCCTAATTCGCTGCGCCTCGCCGCCCGACAGCGTGCCTGCTGCACGGCTAAGCGACAAATATTCGAGTCCTACGTTAACCAGGAAGCCCAGTCTGCTGTTAATTTCCTTCAAGATCAGATTGGCAATCGTCATTTCCTTCTCTGACAGCGATAGGCCGTCGAAATAACGATTCGCTTCGCCAATCGAGAGGGAGGTTACATACGCAATGTTCTGCGAACCGACCGTAACGGCTAAGCTTTCCTTGCGCAGACGTTGACCCTTGCAGCTTCCGCAAGGCTTAGCGCTCATATAACCTTCGATATGTTCTCTCATCATATCCGACGCCGTGTCGCGATACCGCCGTTCAAGATTGTTGACGATGCCCTCGAATGGTACATAAGCTTCCTTCCGATGGCCGAAGTCGTTCTCGTATAAGAAGCGAACCTTCTCGCCGCCCGTTCCGTACAACAGCTTCTTCAGTTGCTCCGGCGTCAGCTCTTCGACAGGTACATCCTGCGGAATATGGTAATGCTCGCAAACCGCGCTCAGGAATTGCGGATAGTAGTTCGACGTGCTTCCTGCCCAAGCAAGGAATGCTCCTTCTCGAATCGACTTGGTGCCATCCGGCGTTAGCAGGTCGGGATCCACAATCATCTTCGCTCCGAGACCGTCGCATTCCGGACATGCGCCGAAGGGACTGTTGAACGAGAACATGCGCGGAGCAAGCTCCTCTATGCTGAATCCGCATTCCGGACATGCCAGATTCGAGCTGAACAAGAGCTCCTCCTGGTCGATAATATCGACCAGGACGCGTCCCTCAGACAGCTTCAAAGCTGTTTCCAACGAATCCGCCAATCGGCTGTGTACGTCCGACTTAACGACGATACGGTCGACCACGACTTCTATGCTATGCTTCTTGTTCTTCTCGAGCTCAATTTTCTCGCTAAGCTCACGGAGCTCGCCATTAACACGCACACGCACGAAGCCTTGCTTCTGAATGTCAGCAAGCAGCTTCGTATGCTCGCCCTTGCGTCCCGAAATAATCGGAGCAAGAATCTGAAGCTTCGTTCTCTCGGGATATTCCATGATTCTGTCGACCATCTGCTCGACGGTCTGGGAGGCAATTTCTATGCCATGCTCCGGGCAGTGAGGCTTGCCGATCCGCGCGAACAACAGACGCAAATAATCGTATATTTCGGTAACCGTACCGACGGTCGAGCGCGGATTGCGGCTCGTCGTCTTCTGGTCAATCGATATCGCCGGCGACAGTCCCTCTATGGAATCAACGTCCGGCTTCTCCATTTGGCCGAGAAACTGGCGCGCATAGGCGGACAAAGACTCTACATAACGACGTTGCCCTTCGGCATAAATCGTATCGAACGCCAAGGATGATTTACCCGAGCCGCTAAGCCCGGTTAGAACAACAAATTTATCGCGCGGGATCGTGACGTCAATTCCTTTGAGATTATGGGCACGAGCTCCCTTAATTACTATTTTGTCGCTTGCCAATCGTTTCTCCCCCTACTTATTCCAATTCTGCCCGAAGCTCTAGAAGCGCATCGCGAAGCTCGGCTGCACGCTCAAACTGCAAGCTCTTCGCAGCTTCCTTCATCTCTGCCTCCAGCTTCTGCAGCAACGCCTGGCGTTCCTTCTTCGTCAGCTTCTCCGCGCCAACGCCGGTCAAGTAATCAGCCTTCTGTTCGGCGACCTTTGTCGCTTCGATTACGTCGTGCACCTTCTTGCGTATCGTCTGCGGCGTAACGCCATGCTTTTCATTGAATGCCAGCTGGATCTCACGGCGGCGTTCCGTTTCCTTAATCGCACGGTCCATCGAATCCGTTATTTTGTCGGCAAACATAATGACGCGTCCCTCGCTATTCCTTGCCGCACGTCCTATCGTCTGAATAAGTGCACGGTCGGAACGCAAGAAACCTTCCTTGTCGGCATCGAGGATTGTGACAAGCGACACCTCCGGAAGATCAAGACCTTCCCGAAGCAAGTTAATTCCTACAAGCACATGGAATACACCAAGCCGCAAGTCACGCAATATAGCCAACCGCTCTAATGTCTTTATATCCGAATGGAGATAACGGACCTTGATTCCGACCTCTTTCAAGTAATCGGTCAGATCCTCCGACATCTTCTTCGTCAATGTCGTCACAAGAACGCGTTCGTCTTTGGCAATTCGGTCTCTGATCTCCGTTAACAGAACGTCTATCTGGCCTTTCGTTGGGCGAATATCGATAATGGGATCGACAAGCCCGGTCGGACGAATGATCTGCTCCGTCATCGTCTCGCAATGCTCAAGCTCATATGGTCCCGGTGTCGCAGATACATAGATAAGCTGCTTCGTCTTCTGCTCGAACTCCTCGAAGCGCAGCGGCCGGTTATCCATCGCCGACGGCAGACGGAAGCCGTGATTGACGAGCATTTCTTTCCTCGCTTTATCCCCGTTGAACATAGCTCGAATCTGAGGCAACGATACATGCGACTCGTCAATGACGACGAGCATATCGTCCGGGAAGAAGTCGAGCAGCGTGTAAGGCGTTGACCCGCGTTCCCTGAACGTTAGCGGACCGGAATAGTTCTCGATGCCGGAGCAGAAGCCCATTTCCGCCATCATCTCAAGGTCATAGCGCGTTCGCTGCTCCAGCCTTTGCGCCTCCAGCAACTTGCCTGCCTCCCGCAACTCAGCAAGCCGTTCCTCCAGCTCACGTTCAATATTAACAATCGCCAGCTTCATTGTCTCTTCATGGGTAACAAAGTGAGAGGCCGGGAAGATCGAGATATGCTCACGCTCGCCTACAATCTCTCCCGTGAGGACGTCAATCTCCGAGATACGTTCAATCTCGTCGCCGAACAGCTCTACTCGAATGGCCCTCTCATTATTGGCAACAGGGAATATTTCAACGATATCGCCTCTCACACGGAACGTTCCGCGCGTAAAGCTAATATCGTTCCGCTGGTATTGAATATCGACCAGTTTATGAAGAATCGCATCACGCGGCTTCTCCATTCCCACCCGGAGGGACAGCACGAGACTGCCGTACTCCGAGGGAGAACCGAGACCGTATATGCACGATACGCTCGCTACTATAATGACGTCCCGGCGTTCGAACAAGGCGCTCGTAGCCGAGTGGCGCAGCTTATCGATCTCGTCGTTGATGCTCGAATCCTTCTCAATAAACGTATCCGTTGAAGGTATATAGGCCTCCGGCTGATAGTAATCGTAATAACTTACGAAATATTCGACCGCATTATCGGGAAAAAACTGCTTAAATTCGCTGCACAATTGCGCAGCCAACGTCTTGTTATGGGCTATAACGAGCGTCGGCCTGTTGAGCTGCGCGATCGTATTGGCAATCGTATACGTCTTTCCCGTTCCCGTTGCGCCAAGCAATGTCTGGTGCCGCTTGCCTACTTCAATCCCTTCGAGCAGTTCCGCGATCGCCTTCGGCTGATCGCCCTGCGGCGTATAATCCGATTTCAACTCGAAAAGCTTCGTATTCTTCGCGATCTCATTCACGCCTTATCTCCACCTCCGGCAGTCCATTTCTATATTTATCAGTATAGTCAATTGTATCCGTTTCAAGCGTAAACGACCGACACCTTGCATGAGGGCATCAAACAATCGTTTCGCATCCGCATGAGAATATGTGTTCTTATTTATTATAGCTTCTAATGCCCTCCGTTGCAATGACAGGGCAGGCTGTTCAGACTTTATTTGGCAAATAACGTTCGATCAGCAAATCTAATATCCTATTGACTTCTGCCGATATAGTATGAGAGACTCATAATTTGAAGGTAAAATAAGCCAGTATAAATAAATAGACCGCAACACCTTGATTATATGCCCACAATTCGATGGTCCGTGCATTATTTCATACAGGCATTCTATTGAAAAAGGAGGTTAAAACTAGCTTTTATCTAGAGCCCAAATAAAAATTTTACTTTTAGCTTAACGGGAGGTTAATAACCATGAAGAAAAAAGTCGCAGCGATGCTCGTCGCCTTTTTCATTATTTTCCAATATACGAATGTCGGAGGCATAACGAAGCAAGCAAACGCCTTAGCTATTGCAGATAACATCATTACGAGTATTAAGTTATCAGACGTCGCGTCTCAGGACGTGATMGCAGAAATCGACGAAGCCGTATCCGATGCAAGCGAGGACATCCAGGTTGAGCTCGGACAGAGGCTTAACATTGAATATACGTATAAACTGGATGCTTCAAAAGGATTCCAAGACGGCGACACTTATGAGTTTCAGCTTCCGCCTGAACTAGTGATGTACACGCCGCTTAGCGCTAAACCCCTGGATGACGGCGATGGTGGAACTGTAGGTACATTCGACGCGGATTTGACCGGTAAGGTCACAATGACATTTAACGAAAATATCGTTGGCAGTGACGTAGAAGGCTCGCTTAGTTTCTGGACCTTCTTCTCCAAAGCAAGCGTCAATAACAAAACGGAAGTCCCGGTAGATTTCGGCATCGGCGATGCGGTCATTATTCATATTAAACCGAATGTAAGCAAATCAACGACCAAGGACGGTTCAACCGACAAGGCGATCAATGCTCAAAATATTTCGTGGAGCATCGATGTCAACAAAGCGCTCAAAAAAGTCGCGAATGCGAAAATCAGCGACGTCATTCCTTCGGGTCTCACGTTCACGAACGACGGCACACTGAAGCTGGAGAAGTTGGATATCGATACGGACGGCAATGCATTCAATCCGGTCCTCGTTGATCCGGCGGCTTATGATGTAACGCTGCCCGTGGCTCCGGACAACGAATTAGTTATCGAGCTGGGAGACATCGCTTCCGCTTATCGACTTACTTATTCGACATCCATCGACAGCACGCATATTCTTACGGAAAGCTTTACGAACACTGTAAACTTTACGGGCGATAACGTCAGTCCAACTTCTGCTACGAAGAAGGTAGACAATAAGCGCGGTGAGCTTTTGAAAAAATCATCGACAGGATATAGCGAAACAACTCAACTCATCGATTGGCAGATCAAGTACAATTTCGGCGAAAACGCGATAGATTCCGCGTCGATTACCGACCTGTTCAACGATAAGCATCAGCTCGTTGCCGGCTCGATCAAGGTCTTCGAGGTACCTGACCCGAATACAGGCATTGCCGGCAGTCTAGTGTCTCCTGCTGATTACAGCGTAGACGATTCTCCTGCTATCGCCGGTAAGAACGGCTTCATCCTAACATTCAACAATGCAATCAACTCTGCATATATCATCGAGTATCAAACGGAACCCTCGGCCAACGTCTACGAGGACGCTTCGATCAAAAACGATGTAACGGCAGATGGCGGATCATCGACCAGCACGCAAGGCATCAAACAAACCTTTTTCTCGAAGAGCAATTCCGGTTTCAATTACGCGACAAGAACGATCGATTGGACAATCCGCATTAACGGCAACGGCTATGAGCTGTACGATCTGCGGTTCGACGACACCTTCGGAGTCGACGGACAGCAGCTAATCGCAGTCAGCTTGAAGATTGACGGAGCAGCAGCCGCTAGCAGCACTTATACCGTAAATTATAAACCAGACAATTCGGCAATCGATACGGTTCAAGGCTTCTCCGTCGATTTCGGGGATGGAGACCAGCCGCATACGATCACTTACACGACAAAGTACGATTATACGGACGGCTCGTATGCCACGAACAAGACAAGCTATAACAACATAGGCAGCCTGAAGTGGAAAGAGGAAGATACAGGCTCTGATCTCAGCAAGACAGCTCCATCCAATCCTAGCCCAAATCAAGAAACGATCGACAACGGCTTCAAGAACGGGCGCTACTACGCTGATACGAAAGAGATCGCATGGGAGCTTGGCATCAACTACAACAGTAAAACGCTGCCAAATGCCGTCATTACGGACAAGCTCTCGTCTGAGCAAAAATACGTGGCCAATTCGATTGAGGTTCGCCATATGGCCGTAGCTGCTAACGGAACGACTACCAACGGCGCGATCGTTGATCCGGCTGACTACGCGCTCACCGTTGAGGACGAAGCAGATGGGCAGAAGCTCGTTATCGAGTTCGG
This sequence comes from Paenibacillus sp. 05T425, assembly GCF_056396205.1. NCBI lineage: Bacteria > Bacillati > Bacillota > Bacilli > Caryophanales > Paenibacillaceae > Paenibacillus > Paenibacillus sp. 05T425. The sequence continues at coordinate 691,179 of NZ_JBFTLA010000002.1, read as the reverse complement.
CGATATTACGAGCCCTTATTTCATTTCGTTCCGCACCGAACTTGAGGACGAATTCATCGAGAACGAATCCATCATCAACAACGCGATATTGACGGCTGACGGCTATGATCCGAAGACGCTGTCCGAAACCGTAGAAATCCCGAAAGCAGGAGAATACGTAGCGAAGAGCGGCGATCAGAACGACAGCGATCCGAACGTGATCGATTGGACCGTCTACATTAACCGCGGCCAATCTACGGTTGAGAACGCGAGCATCATCGACACGCCAAGCAGCAAGCAGATTATCGTGGACGATTCCTTCGTCCTCTACGATACGACCGTGGACGAGGATGGCAACGTTACGAAAGCCGGACCGGCTGATACCAGCCTATATGAGGTTAAGGTAGAAGCGAATCCAGATCCGGCTGCCGGCGAAGGAGACAGCCTTTTCGTTCTAACCTTTCATTCCGTCATTAAGAAACCGTACATTCTGGAATACAAAACGATCATTGACGCGGAGGACGGCGACAACTTAACGAACAGCGTCGCATTCCGCGGTAACGGCGTCGATCTTGTTACCATTGACGAGCCTTCCGAAGTCGAAGTCAAATTGTCGGGCGGCTCAGGCACAGGCAGTGCATATAAGGGCAGCTTGAAAATCACGAAGGTTGATTCGAGCGACAATACGCTTACCCTTGCAGGCGCGGCATTCGAGCTTTATCGTAATTCGAACAACCAGAAGGTCGGCGATACCGAGTACACCGGCAATGATGGCATTGCATTATTCGACAACTTGAAATACGGTCAATATACGCTGAAAGAAGTGACACCTCCTGCCGACTATTCCATCGTCAGCACAGGCGAGTACACAATTACGATCAACTCCAAGGGTGAACAGCAAATTACGATTGCGAACGCAAAGCTGACAGGTGACTTGACCGTCACGAAGGTATCGGCCTCCGACGCCGCCAAACTGCTGGCGAATGCTATATTCGATCTGTATGACAGCACGCTGACAACGAAGCTGCAACGGGTTACAACGGATGCGTCAGGGAAAGCAGTGTTCGTCAACATCCCTTACGGCGATTATATTTTGAAGGAATACAGAGCTCCTTCGGGTTATAGGATCGACGGCGATGGCGAATACCCAATCACGATTAACGAAGACAACGAAGCCATTACGGTTGAAAATGTAAAACGCGTAACCGCACCGGAACCGGATCCGGAAGTTACGCCTAGCCCAACACCTGCAACATCGCCTGAACCAACGCCGGTTGTGACGCCAGAGCCAACGCCGTCTGTTACTCCTGCGCCAAGCGTAACGCCTGCGCCAACGATTAAACCATCGCCTACTCCTCCAATCGAGAAAGAAGTGACGAAGGAAAAGAAACCGATCGAGGATAAAGTTGACGTTCCGAAGAAAGGAAATGCGAAGTCAGGCAAACTGCCGGAGAACGGCAAAGTAACCGTTACGCCGGATGGCAAGTGGGTATATACGCCGAATCCAGGTTTTATCGGCAAGGATAAATTTTCCATCATTGTAATGAATGAGAATGGCGAGGAAGAAGAGCTGTTCTTCGAAATTGATGTGGAGGAAATACCGCAAGGCGGAGGAACAGCACAAGCACCTGATGTCGACGAGCTGCCTAAGACGGGCGATTCAAGCAATCTGCCTTTCGTGGCGCTCGGAGCATCTCTTGTACTAATCGGCGCTGCGCTCCGATTGAATAGAAAAACGAATTAAGAAAAAGCGGTTGAAGGGAAGTACTCCCTTTCAACCGCTTTTTTTGTTGCTATTAGGCTTCGTGGCTTTCGCTGGCTGCCGCCGCTTCGCCGCCGCGCTTATTGGCCGTTCTCGAACGCAAAAGCTCGAGCAACGATGCCGGACCTGCAGCCGCATAATAATTGGCTTGCTCATCCGGCGCCAAGATGACGCCAAGCTGATGATGCTCGCCCGCGTAACGCGCGCGCTGCGCAAACTTGATCTCACCTTCGAAGTTCAATACTTCGAGCTTGCAGAACGCAGGATTATGCCGCAGCGCTTCATACATCTCTTCCTTGTTCTTGATCCGAATGCCGTTCACCTTATGAATTACTTCACCGGGCAGAAGCCCCATCGTTGCAGCGGGCGTACCCGGTACAATCCCCAATATGCGTAAGCCGCGCGCATCATTCACATACAGCGGCGATCTCCGCGCTTCCGATGCGGTGCTGCGCCATACAAGCGCCTCATGCAGCAGCAACGTTACAACAGCTGCTAGCGGAAGCAACATCGGCAGTTGCCAGGCTGCAAGCGCGGCCGCGGTTACGATAACGCTGTACAGCAGTAGCCCTTTAGCCGCATGCTTCGCCTTCTGCTTAGGCAGCAGCGAGCGCGTCATTTCCGTGAAGCCGATCACCATCGGCAGCGCTATGACTGACCATCCTTGCGTCCAATCGGCGCCGAAGAGCGGCGTCCATGGCAGCGCCGTCTGCGACATTCCGCCACCAGCGGCCGGGACGATCATAAGCAGCGGTACAGGCCAGAAGCCTTGCAGCATATAACCGCCAACAAGCTTGCCCCGCTTCCCTTCCACGAACAGCGGAGTGGATAGCTTGTCTCCCTGCCAGCGGACGAGTGCGGCCTCTGCTAGATGAAGAAGAGCAACGATTACCAGCAATCCTGCAGTATCAATCTCAGCAAGCGAAGCCGATAACGAACCGGCCCAGTCGGAACGTTCGGCTAGCGTTGTGAAGCCAATCCCCCACTGAAGCAACGCGATAATACCAGCACTGTAGGCGAAGCACAAGTAGCGAATGCGTATGAGCATCAATAGGACAGCTATTGCCCAAAGCCATAACACCGCTTCTCCCGTTAACGCCGTTCCAATAAAGGCGCCGACCGCCGACACGACGAGCCCTACCGCCAAGCCAGCCACCATTGCCCGCAGCACAAGAGCAGGCCAATTATGAAGCTTAACCGCAAACAGCTGTCTTTCCATCCGGATCTGTCTCGTATATTGCAAAATAATAAATAAAACCGAAATATAATAAAAAGGCTGCGCTAATAGTTGTATGGCTGCCTGTCCGAACGCTTCCAGCAAATCAATCAACGTTGCCAATCTCCACACTCCTCCGCTTACGCGCGATTTAGCAAAAAAAATAAAAGGCCGGCTCCACGATAGAGCCAACCTCTTATTCATTCGACGCCAATGAGTTATTTCCTGCCTGACACCTTGATTGCTTCATGCAGTTGAACGTCATTGTTCTCATCTTGAATCCACTTAACTACCGCTTGTTCAAGCGCTTCTGCGGTCTTCACATCAACCTTGCCTGTTGCCGGCATGCTATGCTCCGACTGGAATCGCTTGACTGCCTCGGTCGTCTCCTGACCGAAATATCCGTCCTCGCGCTTCGGCTCGTAGCCTAAGCCATGAAGCATAATTTGAACGCTGCGGACCTGCTCGCCGAGCATATCCTGTTGCAGCGTCTCGGACATACTTAGTCTTGCTACCGTATAGAGATCCGGAGGCTGTACTTCAATATCCGGCTTAATGCCTTTCTCATGGATCCAGTTGCCGTTAGGCGTCAGCCACTTCGCAATCGTCATCTTGACGAGACTGCCATCGCCAAGCGCTTTGTTGTAGCTGACTTGCACCGTACCTTTGCCAAACGACGTCTCGCCGATCAGCTTCGCGCCAGCTCCCTCTTGGAGTGCGCCGGCCAATATTTCCGATGCGCTTGCGCTGCCTTTGTTCATGAGCACGGTGATCGGGTATGTCTTGCTTTGGCCTTCCGATAACGTCTTCTCGCGTTCGCCGCTGCGGTCCTCGACTTGAACGACCGTCTGACCTTTGGCAAGGAACGACTCGGCAATGTCAACGACAACAGGGAGAATACCGCCAGGATTGTTGCGCACATCGATAACTAATCCCTTCATCCCCTGCTGCTCCAGCTTGGCGAGCTCTTCCTTGAAGCGCTCCGCCGTATGAAGCGAGAACTGCCGTATCTCAATGACTCCGACACCGTCGGTTCGCAAATTCGCATAGACGGTTTCGACGTCGATATCGTCTCGAATCAGTACGAGCTGCACCGGCTCGTTAAAGCCGCTGCGAAGCACTTGCAGCTTCGCCTTCGTACCTTTTGGACCGCGAATCTTAGCAACTGCATCCTGCAGGCTCAAACCGTCAAGCTTCTCGCCATTCACAGAAATAAGCACGTCCTTGGCTAGTAAGCCGGAACGTTCGGCTGGCGATCCTTTGATCGGCGCGACAACGACAATCTTGCCGTTCTCCATCGTCACTTCTGCACCGATTCCGGTGAACGAGCCTTCGATCGACTCGGAGAAATGCTGCGCTACGTCCTTCTCCATATAGACGGAATACGGATCCTCCAGCGAAGACATCATGCCGCTTACCGCACCATCCACCAGTTCGTGACGATCGACCTTCTCATAATACTTCGTCTCGATCAGCTCAAGCACGGCATTCAGCTTCGTTAGCTCATCTTCCTTCAAGCTGTAGCGGCTTGTACCGCCTTCCGCCGACGCAGAGGTGAGCGCAGCTTCCACCTTCGGATTAATAAGCTGGTCCGCGATCGTCAGCGTTACGAGCACAGAAGCGAACATCGTCAGCATCACGAACGCGAACACTGTGCGTCCTTTGAATTGCACCCTTCTACACCACCTTCATATTTTCCCAGTATTGCCTGTGCCGAACCTGGTCGCAGGCTTGGCTCTCTTCCTAATACCGTCCTAGTATATGACAAGCGGCTTACAATTATTTGCAAGGCATCGTTTAAAAACAAGGGCAGCCATATGGCTGCCTCTTGGTTGTCTACCTATAAGTTATCGCTAATGCCTATCGAACTATTTCAAGTAACCGCCCGGGTTGACGGCAACCTCATTCTTACGTACCTCGAAGTGAAGATGCGGTCCGGTCGAGTTGCCTGTGCTTCCGACTTCAGCGATCTTGTCGCCTTTCTTGACCGTATCGCCCTTGCTGACCAATCGGCCGCCTTTGCGAATATGACCATACAGCGTCCACAAGCCGTTGCCGTGGTCGATTACGATACACTCGCCGTAGCTGCTCCAGGTTTGCGAGATAATAACGACGCCGCCCTCCGCCGCATAAATATCCGTGCCCTGCGGCGCAGCGAAGTCGATACCTGTATGCGTATGCTTCTTGCCTGTGATTGGATGCGTCCGCGTGCCAAAGTTCGAGCTAATCCGGTAGTTGTCCTTGATCGGCATACCGAGTCTGCCGCCGCTATACGGATTGGAAATACGGTTTTTCTCGGCATTCAGCTTGGACACCTTCGATGCAAGTTGCATCAACTCTTTCTCTGCTTCTTCTCCAATATCCTCAAGCTGCTCCAGTTCCGAGTCGAGCGCTTGGAGATTGCTGTTGTAGCTGGCAATCAATTGCTCCTTCTCATGCTCCTTGGCGATGAGCGCGTTCTCGTACTTCTCCAACTTATCGTACATGGCCTTAACCTCGGCGAACTGCTTCTCGACCTCGGCTTTTTTCTGAACGACAAGCTCCTTCTCTTGCTTCTGCTCTTCGAGTATATCGTGATCCTGACTGAGGATCGACTGCAGCGCATCGAAACGATCGATGAAATCGGTGAAGCTCGTTGCGCTTAGCAAGACATCCATATACGACACGAATCCGTTCGTATACATAAGACGCATACGCGATTGCAGCAGCTCGTCGCGCTCTACGACACGTTGCTCGGCTTGCTCCAGCTGAGTGCCTGTCTGCAGCAACTCCTCCTCCTTCGCATCAACCTCTGCCTGCGTATTCATTTTGTTAACCGTTACATTGTCGATCTCCGCAAGTATATTCTGAATCGAGGCTTGCGCGTCGGACTTCTTCACTTCAATGTCCGACTTCTGAGAATTAGCATTAGCTGCCTGCTTCTGCGCTTCTGCTGCGCGTCTCTCAGCGTCCCGCATTTCCTTCTTTGCTTCCTCGATCTGTTTCTTGATCTGACTAAGCGATGCCGCTTCTCCGCTTGCCGGGTGCAACATAAATACGGTAAGCAGCGTTACTACAATAACACCAGCTATTCTCCTCATTACCATCATCACCTACACTTTCAAATACTTTCGTACCGAAATGGTGCTGCCCCAAATGCCTAACAATGTTCCTAGTCCGATCAACAGCAGCGCGACCATTCCAGCCACTTCTTTAAACGTGACGAGCTTAATCATCATTAGAGCCAAATCCGTCTCCGTAAAGCTAACAAATTGCGAGTATGCAACCCAGATGACAGCCGTAGTCAATACGGAACTGATCAATCCGATTAAGGCGCCTTCGATAAAGAACGGCCAGCGGATGAACGAGTTCGTCGCTCCTACCAGCTTCATAATGCCAATCTCACGGCGTCTGGCGATAATCGTCATCTTGATCGTGTTCGAGATGAGGAACATCGCGGTAATGCCTAGGCCGATAACGACTACGAAACCGATGTTGCGCACTACGTTCGTTATAGTGAACAGCTTCTCGACTGTGCCTTGGCCGTACTTGACCTTCGCAATCGGCAGCGACTCGTCCGCCTTGTTGATGGCTTCGATCTGCGCAACCGCCGTTTCGATCGATAGCGGATCGTAGACCTCGACGGTAAAGGAATCTGGCAGAGGGTTCTTCTCATTCTCGTAGCCCTCAATCAAATCTTCATTCTCCTTGCCAAGGCTTTCGCGCAATATATCAAGCCCTTCTGCCTTCGACACGAACTTCACTTTGCTTACTTCCGTTATGTTGCCGATCTTGTTCTGCAGCTCTGTCATCTTGGTTTGATCGACGTTCAATTGCAAGTAGACCCGAATCTGAACCTGGCTTTCTATCTGATCCGCCATTGCGTTCACGTTCAATGCAAGCAGCAGGAAAACTCCTAGTATAAACAGCGAGATGAACATGGAGCTCATCGAAGCGAACGACATCCAGCCGTTGCGGATAATGTTCTTCGCGCCTTCTCGCATATGCCGGAGAATCGTACTAAGCTTCATAGCCGTACTCTCCTCTCGCTTCATCGCGAACGATGTTGCCGTTCTCGATGGCAATGACGCGCTTGCGCATGGAGTTGACGATGTCCTTGTTATGCGTAGCCATGACGATTGTCGAACCGCGGAAGTTAATCTCTTCAAGCAGGTTCATAATGCCCAGCGACGTCTCGGGATCCAGGTTGCCTGTCGGCTCGTCCGCGACAATAACCGACGGATTGTTCACGATTGCGCGGGCAATGGCGACACGCTGCTGTTCGCCGCCTGATAGCTGTGCCGGCAAGGAGGCGTGCTTATGCTTAAGCCCGACAAGCTCCAGCACCTCCATCGTGCGTCTCTTAATGACTCTGCGGGGCGCCTCGATCGCCTCCATGGCGAAAGCGACATTTTCGAATACGGTAAGCTTCGGAAGCAATCTGAAATCCTGGAAAATAACGCCGATGTTGCGTCTCACGTATGGAATCTTGCGAGGCTTAAGCTTGCCAATGTTGAAGCCGTTCACCGATATTTGCCCTTTGGACGGCACTTCCTCACGGTAAATCAACTTCATAAAGGTCGATTTGCCTGCGCCGGAAGGCCCTACGAGGTATACAAATTCATTACGATCTATTCGAACGGAAACGCCGCGAAGCGCATGTGTGCCATCCGCATACGTCTTCCAAATGTCCTGCATTTCAATCACATTCATCACATCCTGTTAATAGTCAGCTTTATGTAATTCGACAGGTTGCCACGAAATCCTTCAAAATGGGCTTTGTTTCCTCATATTTTCACAATTCTAATAATGGAGTCCTATGTCGAATAGAGAGTTTGACGCGCTGCAATAAGGCTTTCAGCCCGCTCAAGACAAGAACGGCGCCGCTGATGCATATAGTTGGTAAACGGGTTAGTATTCATTATTTTTCAAATTCGGGAAGGGTGTTGTTCATTTTGAAGCGACTGTATCTCGGCTTGGTTATATCGTTGGTAATATTGCTTGCAGCGGCGGGGGTCGGATGGGTATTGCTGTGGAACTATGCTACACAGGATACCGTGCCCGAAGGCGTTGTCGTGGGGGGCATTCCGATTGGCGGCATGACGATTAATGAGGCGCTTGGCTTATTGGATGATTACGAGCAGTCCCTCCAAAAACGGACCATTACGATAAACGCGAATACCGAGACCGGCGACAGCAAGCAATGGGCGGTAAGCGAGTTAGGATACAAGGCGGAGTTCAAAGGCGTGAAAGAGGCGCTGCTTAAGCTGCGTGATGGACGCATATGGGACCGGGCCGAATACCGTTACCGCTTTCCGAAGTCTTATTCGCTATCGCAGAGCTGGGAGCGTGATACGTTCGATTCCGCCGTTCGCAAGCAATGGGGCTGGATCGAAAAAAACGAACCAAAAGATGCCTCCCGTACGATTACCGATAAAGACGAGGTGCTTTATGTGCCGCATGTCGACGGCTATCGAATCCAGCTTGAATCGTTATCCGAGAAAGTCAATGGGTGGGTATGGATTGATGAGCAGGAGCTGGCGAAGCCGATTGAACGAACATTCGCCGATGAGCTTCCCATTACGGCGATTCACCCGAAGGTGACGCTGGCGGCATTGAAGGAGGAAGGCATTGATCGCAAAATCGTCGAGTTCTCGACCGATTTCAAGACGAGCGCGGAAGGACGCGCCCATAATGTAACGATTACGGCGGAAATGTTGAACGACACCCATCTCGCTCCTGGCGAAGTGTTCGATTACGATAAGCTCATAACGGCAACGGAGAAGGAGCACACGTATCGGGAAGCTCCCGTCATTCTGAACGGCAAGCTTGTGCCCGGCATCGGCGGAGGCATCTGCCAAGTATCGAGCACACTGTATAATGCGATTTTGCGAGCAGGACTTGAAATCGTAGAACGGCGCAATCACTCGATTCCCGTCGCGTATCTACCTCTTGGGCAGGATGCGACATACTCCGGCGGCGCCATCAACTTCCGCTTCAAAAACACAACCGGCAAACATCTCATCATTCGGACAGAGGTAAAGGATCGCACGGTGACGATCAAGCTGTTCGGCACAATGGACGAAAGCCTTCGTTACGATGTTGAATCGGTTACTACGGACACCCTGTCACCAAAAATCGTGGAGACGGTAAACGCCTCGTTGCCTGCCGGCAAGCAAGTCGTCGTTGACAGCGGCAAACAAGGGTATGTCGTTGACACGTTMCGCATCCTCTATAAAGACGGCAAAGAAACGTCCCGCGAGAAAGTCTCGCATGATACGTATCGCGCGCAGCCGACGATCATCGAGCGCGGGCCTCAGCAGGGCGAGAACTCGCCTGCACCTACGCCGACTCCGAAAGATTCGGTCGTGGAGGACGGCATCTAGGACGAGGAAGTGCAGGCATTCACAGGATAACGAAAGTTTTTGGCATGAGAAAGCCCCGCGCAGCTGTGCTGTGCGGGGCTTTGCCGACTGTTCTATTCGGTGTAAGCGAGACTTGTATCGATGCCGATCGTGCTGGTCGAAGCATCCCATGTTACGCCGATGTTGAACACTTTAGCGATATCTCTTAGCTTAAAGTAGTTGTTGCCGCCAATGTTATAAGCTTTAAGCGGTGCTTCCACGCCGTCAACATAAATTGTGGATGCGGTAGGCGAAGCAGACTTAACGGCTTGGCTTGTTCCAGCAGCTAGCTCGCCGCCTACTGGCGTATAGGCTTTGTTCGCAAGCAGATTGACCGCGTTTTTAGCTTTGTCAAAGCTGACTTCGAAGTTTTTGTTCGTACCGTTAACCGCTAATGCCAGATCGCGGAGCTTAAAGTAATTGCTGCCGCCGATATTGTACGCTTCGAACGATACCGCCTTGCCGTTCACCATCACTTTGGATGCCGTTGGCTTCGCGGAAACGGGCGCAAGCAGAGGGCTCTTTAGAATGTAATAGGTTTGGTAATCGCCGTCGGATGCAATGGCATAACCGTTCTCGAACTCGCCGCCAAAAAAGTTGAGGACGAACTTCGTGACTTCCTTGCCGGTCGCGTCGATATAGCCTTGCACCATGTCTTCTTCGTTGATGTATCTGCCTACTAAAGCAAGCCCCTCAATATATTCGGAATATACTTCATCATATTTCGGTTTTACGACCACTTTGCCGTTTTTATCGATGAAGCCCCATAGACCGTCCTGCATGAACGCGGCCAATCCTCCATTAAACGAATACACATCTTCGTATTGCGGCTTAATGACTTCCTTGCCCGTCGTATCGATAAAGCCCCACAGATCACCCTTGAGAACCGGAGCGAGTCCATTTTGGAACGGGTAAGCCAAATCATACTTCGGCGCTACTATTTCCTTGCCAGTCGCGTCGATATAACCCCAATAGTCGCCTTCGTTATAGATCGCATAACCTTCCAAGAAATTGTAGATCGTATCATAATTCGCTTCGAAAACTTGCTTGCCTGTCGTATCGATATAGAACGGCTTGCCGTCTAATACTACAGGCGCAATGCCGCTGCCGAAGCTGGATGCCGATTCGTACTTCGCCTCAATAACGAGCTCGCCCTTTTTATTAATAAAGCCCCACTTCTCGCCCTTAGCGACTAGCATCAGACCATCTACAAATTGTTCGCCGATCGAGTCATAGCTCGGCTGAATAACGATTTTGCCTGTCTTGTCGATCATGCCCCACTTCTCGTTCAGCATGACCGGCGCCAAACCGTCGTGGAAATCCATTACCCCGTCATACTTGGCAGGAATGACCGCTTTACCGGCTGTATCAATAAACCCAAAAGTTTCAACGTCCGTGCTTTCATCGTAATCCAAGTACCAGGCCAAACCTTCGCTTAATTCGCCGACCGTTATGTATGGTAAATATCTGGCGGCATGTACGCTTGATAATGGAATCATAACCGCGATTATTGCAATACTTAACCATAAACTTAACGCCTTATTCATTCTTGAAACCTCTCTTCTGGATGATTTAAATATAAAAATAAAAAAATCTATATTATTTATCGGATAAACGAGTCGAGGTTTTTAGAAAAATAAGGATTGAAAACAAAAAAGAGAAGAGGGAGATCCCTCTTCTTCCTATAACGTCAGTGCTTAGCGGCTTCGCTCAACGTACTCCGTCACCCATGCAGCCGTCTCCGCAAGCGCGGCATCGGCGCGGCCGATCGCGTCTTGGACTTGCGTCTTCGCTGTGCCGCCGTATACATTGCGCGCATTGACGACTTGCTCCGGTTGAAGCACCGCGTAGATGCGGTCGTCGAACAATTGCGAGAACTGCTTGAATTCATCAAGCGTAAGGTCGAGCAAGTATTTGTTTTGCTCGATGCAATACAATACCGTCTTGCCGATGACCTCATGCGCTTGGCGGAATGGCAAGCCCTTGCCAACGAGGAAGTCGGCGATGTCTGTTGCGTTCGAGAAGTCTTGATTGACCGCTTGGCGCATCCGATCCTTGTTGACCTTCATCGTCGCAATCATAGGCGCGAACAATTGAAGCGCGCCTTGCAGCGTCTTCACGGTATCGAACATGCCTTCCTTGTCTTCCTGCATATCCTTGTTGTAAGCAAGCGGAAGCGACTTCAACACCGTCAGCAAGCCAACGAGATTGCCGTACACGCGCCCAGTTTTGCCGCGAACAAGCTCCGGCACGTCCGGATTTTTCTTCTGCGGCATAATGCTGCTGCCTGTGCAGAATGCGTCATCCAGTTCAACGAAATGGAACTCCGTGCTCGACCACAGGATCAGCTCTTCGCTTAAGCGCGACAAATGCATCATGATGATCGAGGCGTCCGACAGAAACTCAAGAATGAAGTCGCGGTCGCTTACCGCGTCCAGACTGTTCTCGTACACACGGTCGAACTTCAATTGACTCGCCACGAAATGGCGGTCGATCGGGAACGTCGTGCCGGCCAAAGCGCCCGCTCCTAGCGGAAGCACATTGATCCGTTTGTAGCTGTCTTGCAAGCGCTCGATGTCGCGTCCGAACATGGACACGTACGCCATCAGATGATGCGCGAACAAGATCGGCTGAGCCCGTTGCAAATGTGTGTATCCCGGAACGATTGTATCGATATTCGCCTTTGCTTGCTCGATAAGCGCGGATTGCAGCTTATGCAGCATATCGACGAATTCAACTACGCGTTTGCGAAGCCACAAATGCATATCCGTTGCAACTTGGTCGTTGCGGCTGCGTCCGGTGTGCAGCTTACCGCCTACCGTGCCAACATCGTCGATCAACGTTTTCTCGATATTCATATGAATGTCTTCGTCGCCGATGGAGAATTCAATATCGTCGCGCTTAATGCGCTGAAGAACGCGGTGCAAGCCGTCCTTGATTTTCTCCACGTCATCGGCAGGCAAGATGCCTTGCTTGCCAAGCATCGTTACATGCGCCAAGCTGCCTTGAATGTCTTCTTCGGCAAGCTCTTTGTCGAACATGATCGATGCTGTATATTCTTCTACCAATTGGTCTGTCTTCTTCGTAAACCGACCGCCCCATAGTTTGCTCACTCGCTCATACACTCCCTGCCGGAGAAACGGACGAAAAGCATGACGCAGCACCCCTCAACGCCGCTGCTGCTGTTACTGCAGCTTCGCCGAGTCCTCTGCCTCATGCTTCCGCCAAGCTTCCGGATTTATTTGTTGTTAACTGCCGAAGATACTTTCAGACGAAGCGCGTTCAGGCGGATGAAGCCTGTTGCGTCGCCTTGGTCGTATGCTTGGGACGGGTCTGCTTCCATCGTCGCGATATCCGGGTTGTACAAGCTGACCGGGCTCTTCACGCCAGCGCCGATTACGTTGCCTTTGTACAGCTTCAGTCGAACAACACCGCTCACGTTCTTCTGCGATTCTTCGACTAGCGCTTGCAGGGCAAGACGCTCAGGCGCGAACCAGAAGCCGTTGTATACGAGTTGGCTGTATTTAGCGATAAGGGAGTCGCGAAGGTGCATAACTTCGCGGTCCATCGTAAGTGATTCCATTTTGCGATGAGCCGTGAACAGGATCGTGCCGCCCGGGGTTTCGTACACGCCGCGGCTCTTCATGCCGACGAAGCGGTTCTCCACCATATCGACACGGCCGATGCCGTGCTTGCCGCCAAGCTCGTTCAGCGTCTCCATCACTTCAAGCGGGCTAAGCTCTTGGCCGTTAATAGCTGTACAGTTGCCTTGCTCGAATGTAAGCTCAACGTATTCCGCTTTGTCCGGCGCTCTCTCTGGGGATACGCTCAGCACGTACATGCTCTCGTTCTCCTCCGAGCTTGGGTCGAACCATGGATCTTCGAGCATGCCGCTCTCGAAGCTGATATGCAGCAGGTTGCGGTCTGTCGAATAAGGCTTAGCAGCCGATGCCGTAACCGGAATGCCGTGTTTCTCGGCATAAGCGATCATCTCGGCGCGTCCAGGGAACTGCTCGCGGAACGCTTCCAGACGCCAAGGCGCGATTACGCCGATCTCAGGAGCAAGCGCTGCAGCCGTCAGCTCGAAGCGGACTTGGTCATTGCCTTTGCCCGTTGCGCCATGCGCAATCGCCGTAGCGCCTTCAGCGCGTGCGATGTCAACCATGCGCTTAGCGATAAGCGGACGTGCGATCGATGTGCCGAGCAGGTATTGGCCTTCGTACAGCGTTCCCGCTTGGAACATCGGGTAAATAAAGTCCTTCGCGAATTCATCGCGCAGGTCGTCGATGTATACTTTCGATGCGCCTGTAGCAAGAGCTTTCGCTTCGAGGCCGTCCAGCTCATCCTTTTGGCCGATATCAGCCGTGAATGCGATAATTTCCGCGTCGTACGTTTCTTTCAACCATTTTAGGATAACCGATGTGTCCAGGCCGCCGGAGTAGGCAAGCACGATTTTTTCTTTTGCCATAATGAATATTTACTCCCCTTCAAATGAAATTTCTATTAAGACATAATAGCTGCCATGATGGCTTTCTGGGCGTGCAGACGATTCTCCGCTTGGTCGAAAATAACCGAATTCGCGCCGTCAATAACCCCTTCGCTCACTTCTTCGCCGCGGTGCGCAGGCAAGCAATGCATGAACAGGTAATCTTTTTTCGCATATTTGGTCAACGCTTCATTGACTTGGAAAGCGGCAAAAGCAAGCTCGCGTTCCTTCTGCTCGGCTTCTTGCCCCATGCTTGCCCATACGTCCGTGTAGATGACATCGGCATCAGCAATCGCTTCCTTCGGATCACGGCCGATCTGGATGATCGAACCTGTCTCAGCAGCCGTGCTCATCGTTTGCTTAATAATGTCCGCATCCGGCTCATAGCCTTCAGGCGTAGCGACCGACATGTTCATGCCGAGTTTGGCAGCGCCCATCAGCAGCGAATGAACCACATTGTTACCGTCACCGACGTAAGCCACTTTCAGCCCTTCGAGGCGGCCCTTGTGCTCAAGCACAGTCTGATAATCAGCAAGCGCTTGGCATGGGTGCGACAAATCTGTCAGTCCGTTAATGACCGGTACCGTTGCTCCGCGAGCAAGCTCAACCACTTTACGATGCTCGAATGTGCGGATCATGATGCCGTCGAGGTAGCGGGACAGCACTTGCGCCGTATCCCAGATCGGCTCGCCGCGTCCGATTTGCAGGTCACTGCCGCTTAGGAACAGCCCTTGGCCGCCCAATTGGTAGATGCCTACTTCGAACGAAACACGCGTACGCGTGGATGATTTCTCAAAAATCATGCCTAGTGTTTTGTTTTTCAACAGTTGATGGGCTTCGCCCGCCTTCTGCTTCTTCTTCAAATCAATAGCGAGATCGATCAAGTACCGGATTTCCTCCGGCGTGTAGTCGACCAGCATAAGGAAGTCGCGCCCTTTCAGGCTTAACGCCAACTCCTCGTTAACCGTTCCTTGCATGCGTTTGCCCTCCTTCAAGCGAAACCTATCGTTTCGCTGCGTCGTTGTTACGGTTGCTTATATATCCAATTAGTTCGGACGTTTCGTCTCTAGCAGCTCTGTCAGAATAGCTACAGCGCTGTCGATCTCCTCTGTCGTTACGAGCAGATTCGGCAGCAAGCGGATGACATTCGGCCCTGCGGAAATGACGAGCAAGCCCTTCTGCTGCGCCTCTACCAGGATTGGTGCGATCGGCTCTGCGCATTCAATGCCGACGAGCAGACCGAGTCCGCGCACATCGCGTACAAATCCATTGCCTTGCAGCTTCTCGCGCAGCTGTGCCATTAGGTATTCGCCTTGCTCGGCAGCTCGTGCCGGCAAACCGTCACCTACAATTTCCTCCAGCGTCGCTTTCACGACAGCCGTCGCAATCGGCGTACCGCCGAACGTCGAGCCGTGGCTGCCCGCCGTGAACCCTTCGCGAAGCTTCTCCTTGGCGACCATGGCGCCGACCGGGAAGCCGCTTCCGAGACCCTTGGCCAATGTGAATATATCCGGCTCAATGCCAAAATGCTCGTATGCGAACAACTTGCCCGTACGTCCGATGCCCGTCTGAATCTCATCGACAATAAGCAGAATGCCATGTTTCTCGCATAACGCCTTAGCCGCCTTGATGTAATCCTTATCGACCGGATAAATGCCGCCTTCGGCCTGCACCATCTCCAGCATAATCGCTGCAGTCGTATCCGATATAGCCGCTTCTAGCGCCGCAAGATCATTAAACGGAATCGTCTTGAAGCCTTCGGGCAGCGGCGCAAAACCTTCTTTTACTTTCGCTTGGCCGGTAGCCGTCAGCGTCGCAAGCGTCCGACCGTGGAACGACTGCTCGAACGTAATGATTTCATAACGTCCGTTCTTCTGTACGAGCTGCTGGTAACGACGCGCCAGCTTAATAGCCGCCTCGTTGGCCTCAGCACCCGAGTTGCCGAAAAACACAGCATCGCCGCTGCTATTGTCCGTAATGAGCTTCGCCGCTTCCTCCTGGTTAGGAATGCGGAACAGATTGGACACATGCCACAGCTCGTCGAGCTGCTTCACAAGCGCTTCCTTGACTCGCTTAGGCGCATGACCCAGATTCGTAACCGCAATGCCGCTCATAAAATCGAGGTAGCGGTTGCCTTGATCGTCCCACAGCCAGCTTCCTTCGCCCTTCACCAGAGCCAGCGGATACCTTGCATATGTAGGCAATAAAGATTGGCCGGCATCGACCACCGTCTTTGTCTCGCTCATCGTCATTACACCCGCCCTTCGCTTGTTTGTACGATACGTGTGCCTACGCCGCCCTCGCGGACAGCCTTCGTCAATACGCCCGGCTGCTCGCCGCTAACGATGACGACCTCGCGCACTCGTCCCTGTATGCACTGAATAGCTGCACGCACCTTCGGAATCATGCCGCCGTATATTTCTCCGCTTGCGATCATCGCTTCGATCTCTTCGACCGTCACTGTCGGCAATACCTGCTTCTCGCCGTCCACCGTCTTCAGTATGCCCGGCACGTCCGTTACGACGATCATCCGTTCAACCCCGAGATGGGAAGCAACCGCTCCTGCTGCCGTATCCGCATTGATGTTATAGCGTTGTCCAGCCGCATCGATGCCAACGGGAGCAATAACCGGAATGTAGCCCATTCCCATTACGCCCTCAATAACAGCTGCATTCACGTCCGTCACATCGCCCACAAAGCCGATCTCGCTGGCATTCGCAACAGGCTTTGCTTGAATCAGCTTGCCGTCTACGCCGGACAGCCCAAGCGCTTGTGCGCCTCGCGTCTGAATCTTGCGGACGATCTCTTTATTAATACGGCCTGCCAGCACCATCTCAACGACATCCAGCACTTCGTCGCTCGTCTTGCGCAAGCCGTTCACGAATTCAGATTCAATGCCCAGCTTCGACAGCGTCTCGGATATAGCCGGTCCGCCGCCGTGCACGATAACCGGACGTACGCCCGATTGCTGCAGCTCGCGCAGCTCGTCGAAGAAACCATCAGGAAGCGCCGCTAACGTGCTGCCTCCGCATTTCATAACAAACCGTTGCTCTATCAATGTATTATGCCCTCCAACGTTAGACTCTCTATGTCCGATATGCCGCGTTAATGCGGACATAATCATAGGTCAGATCGCAGCCCCAAGCCGTTGCTTGCCCATCCGCCATATGAAGATCGACGAGGATAACGACCGTGTCGCCCTTCAAATATTCCAAGGCAGCCGCTTCGTCGAACACGACGGGACGCGACTGCTCCAGCGTAATAATGTCGCCTAGTCGGATGTCGACCGTCTCTGGATTAACCGGCTGGCCCGCACGGCCCACAGCCGCTATAATACGGCCCCAGTTCGCGTCAGCGCCGAATACGGCAGACTTCACAAGCGACGAGCCAATGACCGTCTTGGCAATGGCTTGCGCCGCATCGTCGCTCACCGCGCCTCGCACTTGAACCTCAACGAGCTTCGTCGCGCCTTCACCGTCGCGCGCGATCGCCTTAGCAAGCACTTCGCATACATAGCGAACAGCAGCAGCGTATGCTGCCCAGCTCTCATGCTGCGGTGTCAGCTCGTTATTGTCGGCAAGTCCGCTTGCCATCGCTACGAGCATGTCATTCGTGCTTGTGTCTCCATCAACCGTAATCATATTGAACGTAAGGTCAGTCGCCTGACGCAGCAACTGCTGAAGCGCCTCGCTGCCGATTGCCGCATCCGTCGTAACGAAGCCAAGCATCGTCGCCATGTTCGGATGAATCATGCCAGATCCTTTTGCCGCTCCCGCAACGCTAACTCGCTTACCGTCAATCTCGAGCTCTACGCACACCATCTTCTGCACAAGATCAGTCGTTAAGATCGCTTGGCAGAAATGATCCGCTCCTGTACGGTCTCCGGCAAGCTTGCCTGGCAGCCCATCGATACCGGCTCTTACTTTGTCCATCTTGAGCAGTTCGCCGATAACGCCGGTTGAAGCTACGGCCACATGATCGGCCGACACGCCGATCGCCTCGGCAAAACGGGCGCGCATCTCATAAGCATCCGCTTCGCCTTGCTTACCTGTGCACGCGTTCGCGTTGCCGCTGTTCACGAGCACGGCGCGAAGTGTGCCGCCAGAGCCGATGCTCTCGCGCGTCACTTGCAGCGGAGCTGCTTGAAATACATTCGTTGTATATACGCCAGCTGCCGCTGCGGGCACCTCGCAGACGATCGCGCCAAGATCATGGCGCGTCGATTTTTTCAGTCCGCAATGCAATCCGCCTGCCGTGAAACCGATAGGCGTCGTTATCGAGCCGTCTTCGACGACCGAGAACAGTGAATGATTACCCTGTCCCATAATAAGATCGTTTCTCCTTCATCTGATCGAATATTATAAAGTAACAAGCGTATGAGTCCGTTGTCAGCTCTCTTATTATTGCATGCAAAAAATAACCTTACGGATAAACAGGAACGAATTGCAAACCGAGCGTCTCGTCCCAGCCCATCATTATATTCATATTTTGGATCGCTTGACCGGCAGCGCCCTTGACCAAGTTATCAATGACCGATACAATCGTAATCCGGCCCGTGCGTTTATCGACTGCGAAGCTAATATCGCAATAGTTGGAGCCCCATACTTCCTTCGTCGACGGCAGCTCTCCCTCTGGACGAATGCGCACGAAGCGGCGTCCTTCATAATACTGTTGGTACAGCTCGATGAAGTCGCTTGCGCTTCTCTCACCTTGCACCGTCGCATACATCGTGGACATAATGCCGCGCGTCATTGGCACTAAATGAGTAGAAAACGTCGTCACGACAGGTTTGCCCGCCGCATCCGAAAGCACCATCTCGATTTCCGGAATATGCTGATGCTTGTTCAGCTTGTAAGCTTTGAAGTTTTCATTAATTTCGGCATAATGATTGCCAAGCGATAGACCGCGGCCCGCACCGGAGACGCCGGACTTCGCATCGATAATAATCGTTGTCGGGTCGATCCAGCCTGCTTTAACGGCAGGAACTAGCCCAAGCAGCGTCGCAGTCGGGTAACAGCCCGGATTAGAGATAAATGCCGCATCGCGAACATTGTCGCCATATACTTCCGCAAGACCGAATACGGCTTGCTCCAAGTAACGCGCGTCTGCCGCAGGCTTCTTGTACCACTCTTCATACAGCTCAGGCGATTTCAACCGATAGTCGCCAGACAGGTCGATAACTTTAAGCCCGACCTCCAGCAGCTGCGGAGCAAGCTTCGAAGCTACGCCAGCAGGCGTGGCCAAGAACACGACATCCGCTTTCGCTTTAATCGTCTCAGGCGTCACATCGTCGAGCAATTCTTCATGAATGCCCGTCAGGTGCGGAAAGCCTTGCGAGATAGGCGTTCCAGCGCTGGAGGACGAAGTGACCGATGTCACTTCCGCGCGCGGATGAGAGGCCAACAACCGAATCAATTCAACCCCGCCGTAGCCGGTTGAGCCTACAATTGCTACTTTCAACTTCGTTTCCATTATCTACATCTCCTCGTTACCGGCCGCTATCTCGTGGCAACCTGCGCCAAAGCTTCGTACAGCCGCTCTATCTATTATTGAATCCCTATTCTTTCTTGTATTTATGAACGGAAGGTTGTCCTCTTCCACAACTTTTAATTGTACATCATTCCACAGTTGATGAAAATACATGCAGCGTTTCGTATTATTATACATTTTGATTAATAAAAATACAATGAACATTTGATGCCATCAAACTCACCTTTATCGCGCTGTTAGCCGTCTAGCTTGAAGCCCTGGCCAAGCACCTCGGCCGTGTTGCTTATGATAACGAAAGCGTTCGGATCAATGGCCCGCACGAGTTGCTTCAGCTTCGGCACTTCATTCTGCGACACGACAACCATTAGCACCGTTCGACCGGCGCCGGTATAACCGCCATGGCCGTCCAGCCGCGTAAGCCCGCGGTCCAAATCATGCAAGATCGCGTCCGCGACTTGCTCCGACTGATCGCTAATCACGAAAGCTACCTTAGAGAGTTGGAGACCCGTCTGAACAAAATCGATCGTCTTGCTCGTGACAAACAAACCAATAAGCGCGTAGAGCGCTATCTCCGGCGAAATGATGAGCCCCGCCGCCGCAATCACGCAGCCGTCGAAGCATACGACCGCAAGGCTAAGCGGAAGCCCCGTGTACTTATGCAAAATTTGAGCCGCCAAGTCGACGCCGCCCGTCGAACCGCCACCGCGAAACACGAGGCCGAGGCCTAATCCGACGCCGATGCCGCCGTAGATGGCCGCCAGCAGCGGATTATGCGTAGGCGTATGTATGCCATCCGTAAGCAGGACGAACAACGGAAGCAGCACCGAGCCGAGCGCTGTCTTCAAGGCGAATTTCCTGCCAAGCAGCCATAACCCGGCAAAGAACAACGGAATATTAATCGCCCATTGCGTAATCGCCGGCGTAATATCAGCCAACCTCTGCACCAAGATCGACAATCCTGAAACGCCTCCGGAGGCAATGCCGTTAGGCACCATGAACATATTGAAGCTTACGGCTACGATCGCCGAGCCGACTAGCAGTTGTGCGATCTGCCAGACCAACATTGATCTCGGACTAAGCTGCTCCCTGCTTTTTCTTCGTTTAACCCTACTTTCTTCCGCCATGATGTCATCTCCTTTATTCGGCAAACGGTATGTAAGGTTCGTTTCGTGTTTTTTTCTATGTAAGCGGCAAGCGGCAAAAAGAAGAGTTCCACACCTTATCAGTGTTGGAACTCTTCTCCTATCCTATGCAATTAAGCTCGCTTGCAGCTTCTGGCTCAAGAGCCATCCGCTATTCGTGGCGAATCTGATTGCGCAAGTATCCATCGATAAAAGCGTCCAATTCGCCGTCCATCACCGCTCCGATGTTACCTGTCTCCACACCCGTCCGATGATCTTTGACCATGCTGTACGGATGGAATACGTATGAGCGAATTTGGCTGCCCCATGCAATATCCGATTGCTCGCCGCGAATCTCGGCTAAATGCTTCATCTGCTCCTCGATCTTACGCTCGTAGAGCTTGGAACGAAGCATCTTCATCGCACGGTCACGGTTCGCTATCTGCGAACGTTCTTGCTGACAAGCTACGATGATTCCCGATGGAATATGCGTGATCCGAATCGCCGACTCCGTCTTGTTGACGTGCTGGCCGCCCGCGCCGCTGGCACGGTACGTGTCGACCTTCAGATCCTCAGAACGAATCTCGATCTCGATATCGTCATCGATTTCCGGCATTACATCGCAGGATGCGAATGAGGTATGCCGTCTGCCGGCCGAATCGAACGGCGAGATACGTACGAGACGGTGGACACCCTTCTCCGCTTTCATATAGCCGTAAGCATTGTGGCCTTTGACAAGAATCGTTACACTCTTAATTCCGGCTTCATCCCCAGGCAAATAATCAAGCAGCTCGACCTTGAAGCCCCGCTTCTCCGCCCATCGCGTATACATCCGGTACAGCATCATTCCCCAGTCCTGCGACTCGGTGCCGCCAGCGCCCGGATGCAGCTCGACGATTGCATTTAAACGGTCATACGGCTGATTAAGCAGCAACTGCAGCTCGAAGTCGCTCAGCTTGCTATTCAGCGCCTTGACGCCGCTAACGAGATCGGCTTTCAGCGATTCATCGCTCTCTTCCTCTGCAAGCTCCAGCATCATCTGCAGATCTTCTTGATCGGCATTCATGCGGTCATATTCCTCGACCACCGACTTCACCGCGTTTAGTTCAGATATGATGCCTTGCGCTCGGTCATTGTCATCCCAAAAATCCGGCGACGACATCTTCTCCTCGAAGTTCGCGATCATCTCTTGCTTAAGATCTAAGTCAAAGAGACCCCCTAAGTTCTTGGAGTCGTTTCGCCATTTCACGCAGATCTTGTTTCACCGTTATGTCTAACATAGCGTCTGCTTCACCTCATAATATGGTTGTTGCCAATAGAACACGATATTCGCAGGTCGCGAATATCGTGTGTTGGCGTACTATCTTCTATTACTTCCMGTGGCACTGCTTATATTTCTTACCGCTGCCGCATGGGCATGCATCGTTCCGTCCAACGCGCTCTTCACGCTTCGCCGGACGTTTCTCGGCAGCCTCTCCGCCGCCGCTCGTGCTCGTCGTTTGTCCTTTCACAACCTCTTGACGCTCCAGGTTGCTCTCGACGCGAGCTTTCATAATATATTTCGATACTTCCTCTTGAATGTTCTCGATCATTTCCTTGAACATCTCGAAGCCCTCGAATTGATATTCGCGAAGCGGATCCGTACCGCCGTAAGCGCGAAGATGGATACCTTGGCGAAGCTGATCCATCGCGTCGATATGGTCCATCCACTTGCTGTCTACTGCGCGTAGCACGACAACTTTCTCGAATTCACGCATCGTCTCTTTACCAAGCTCTTCCTCGCGTTGGTCGTAGTATGCAACAACTTTGCCGTAGATGAAGTCGACAATCTCTTCCTTCTCCTTGCCCCAAAGCTGGTCACGAGTAATCGAGCCTTCCTCCAGGAAAGTTGCTTGCACGTAATCCACGATTGCTTCCAAATCCCACTCTTCCGGGATATCCTCCGAGCAGTGCGCCTCAACGATCCGATCGATAACCGGCTTAATCATATCCATAACCTCTTGGCGGATGTCTTCCGAACCAAGAATATCGCGACGCTGTTTGTAGATAACTTCACGCTGCTGATTCATGACATCGTCATATTGCAAGACGACTTTCCGCGTATCGAAGTTATTGCCCTCTACGCGCTTCTGAGCGGATTCAACCGCCTTCGTAATCATGCGGCTCTCGATCGGCTGATCCTCATCCAGACCAAGACGATCCATCATGCCCATGATGTTCTCGGAACCGAAGCGGCGCATGAGCTCATCCTGCAGCGAAAGGTAGAACTGCGACGAGCCAGGGTCGCCTTGACGCCCTGCGCGTCCGCGAAGCTGATTATCGATTCGGCGGCTCTCATGACGCTCCGTGCCGATGATGTGCAGACCGCCAAGCTCGCCAACCGTTTCGCCCAGCAAAATATCGGTACCGCGGCCGGCCATGTTCGTTGCGATCGTAACCGAACCTGCTTGACCAGCGCGGGAAATAATCTCTGCTTCCTCCGCATGGAACTTCGCGTTAAGCACTTTGTGCTGAACGCCTCTGCGCTTGAGCATCTCGGAGAGCTTCTCGGAGTTCTCGATCGAGATCGTACCTACGAGCACCGGCTGGTTCTTCGCATGCCGCTCTACGATCTGCTCGACAACGGCTTTGAACTTGCCGTTCTCGGTTTTGTAGACGACGTCCGGAAGGTCGTTCCTGACCATCGTACGGTTCGTTGGAATCTGAATAACATCCAGGCCGTAGATCCGCTTGAACTCCTCTTCCTCCGTCTTAGCCGTACCCGTCATGCCTGCCAGCTTGCGATACATACGGAAGTAGTTCTGGAACGTAATCGTTGCCAGCGTCATACTCTCGTTCTGAACCTTCAGTTGCTCCTTCGCTTCAATCGCTTGGTGCAAACCATCGCTATAACGGCGTCCGGACATCAGACGGCCCGTGAATTCGTCGACGATTACGACTTCGTCCTCTTGGACAACATAGTCAACATCGCGTTTCATAATAAAGTTCGCTTTAAGACCTTGCTGAACGTGATGATTAATAAGAATGTTATCATGATCGAACAAGTTCTCAATGCTGAACGCACGCTCTGCCTTCTCTACGCCTGACTCCGTGAGCGTCACGTTGCGAAGCTTCACGTCGATCGTAAAGTCTTCCTCCGGCTTCAGACGGCTTACGAAGCGATCAGCCGCGTAATAGAGCTCCGTCGACTTGGCAGCTTGTCCCGAAATGATAAGCGGCGTACGCGCTTCGTCGACCAAGATGGAGTCCACTTCGTCAATGATCGCGAAGTAAAGCGGGCGTTGAACCATTTGTTCTTTATAGAGCACCATATTATCGCGCAAATAATCGAAACCGAACTCGTTGTTCGTTCCGTACGTAATGTCGCAAGCATAAGCTTCCTGCTTCTCGTCATGAGACAAGCCGTGAAGGTTACAGCCTACAGTCATGCCCAAGAAGTTGTACAGCTGACCCATCAGTTCGCTGTCGCGCTGTGCCAAGTAGTTATTGACCGTAACGACATGAACGCCTCTGCCGAGCAGCGCATTCAAGTACACCGGAAGCGTACCGACGAGCGTCTTGCCTTCACCCGTCTTCATCTCCGAGATCTTGCCTTCGTGAAGCACCATGCCGCCTAGCAACTGAACGTCGAAATGACGCATGCCCAGCACGCGCTTGGACGCTTCCCTTACTGTCGCGAATACTTCAGGCAGCAGCTCTTCAAGCTCCTCGCCTTTCGCGATACGCGCCTTGAATTCATCCGTCTTTCCGCGTAGCTGATCATCGCTCAGCGCAGTGAATTTGGATTCCATTGCATTTATTTCATCTACCGTGCGCATGAGCCGTTTCACTTCTCGCTCATTGGCATCGCCGAATATCTTTTTCACTAATCCGAGCATATTGTTCCCCTTTCGAATTACGACTCTTTGCCTTAAATTGTAACAGTTTGTAGACACCTCCGCAACGGATGCCCTCGAAACGAAAAACACCCCTTTCCCACTAGGGAAAAGAGGTGCTTTCCGCTTCCGTATATGGTTACATTATCCTTGTTCAATTAATCCATATTTGCCGTCGCTGCGCTTATACACGACGTTAACTTCCTTACTATCTGAGTTGGCGAAAACGAAGAAATTATGGCCCACCATATTCATTTGTAAAATGGCTTCTTCCACGTCCATAGGCTTAAGAGTAAAGCGCTTCGTGCGCACGAGTTCCAGTTCATCTTCCTCATCCAATACGGATACGGCCGATCCTTCCTCTCGGAACAATGCACGTACACCGCTGCCTTGCCTGAATTTACGATTCACCTTTGTTTTATGTTTTCGAATTTGACGTTCCAGCTTATCCACTACAACGTCTATGGATGCATACATATCCTCGCTCTTCTCTTCGGCTCTAAGCATAACGCCGACGAGCGGGATTGTCACCTCTACCGTGTGCTGACCTTTGGTCACCGATAAGGTAACGTTGATTTCGGAGGCGACTGGCGTTTCAAAATACCTTTCCAATCGGCTGAGTTTCTTCTCGACGTAGTCTCTCAAAGCATCTGTAACTTGAAAGCGTTGACCTCGAATGTTGTACATCATGGGGAACTCCTCCTTTACATGCTTTTATTATATCATATGCGGGAAGCGAATACAAAATTGTTTTTAGTTTATTTAGAATTTTCAGATAAAAGTGTCGAAATTAATAGAGCTCGGCCAGCAACAAAAAAAGAGCCCCGGTTACCCGGAGCTCGTGTTAGGCACTTGTCAATCGAACCATCTATAAGGTGGCCAATGATAGCCGGATGATTACAGTTTGACTACGTTTGCAGCTTGTGGACCGCGTGCGCCTTCTACAATGTCGAATTCAACCGATTGGCCTTCTTCGAGTGTTTTGAAGCCTTCGGATTGGATTGCGGAGAAATGAACAAATACGTCGCCGCCTTGCTCCGTTTCGATGAATCCATAACCCTTCTCAGCATTAAACCATTTAACTTTACCTTGCATCGCAAACATTCCCTTCATCTTCAAAATACTGTGAGACGTCTTAAGGTCTGGCCCACAATTTGACTATAACACCCCGTTAATGGAATTGTCAAACAATTTGTTGTAAGCGGATTCATTACCTTTGCTACACCTTTTTTAAGTATTGAAGTAATCTATGAATTAGTATTTCCTTTTAATTGACTTTACATTTTATTCAATCATGTAAATAAATCAGCTGTCGATATGCAACCGCCCGTCATAAGATTACCTACAAGGATAAATAACCTTAGTCCATCTGTCAGCAACTATTTATGAAACTTAATGTTGATCGCTCAAATTATGTAGCAAGTCATACGCTTAGCCAAAAGAAGTCTGTGTTTCATAAATTTTTGATGCTTTAAGACACCTCTTATTATGAGATATAGTAAGCCTCTATATTATTATTATAAACAATTCATATTATGTAACTGAAATATATCTTCTTAACAGCTGTAACTACATCTTCTATATCTTGATCGGTCATTGACGGAAAGATGGGGAGTGTGATTGCTGTTTTATAGTACTCCTCTGCGCACTCACATTGATTATCTTCGTATCCTAGACCTTTATAATACGGTTGCTTGTACACTGGAATATAGTGAACGTTGACTCCGATATTTTCATCTCTTAAATCGTTAAAGATTTGCTTGCGGTCCGTTTTGAAGAAATCACTATGCCACCGAACTACAAATATATGCCAACTGGATAACGAATCCGGATGCTGATACGGCAACTGAAGCCCTTTCATACCGTCTAGCGACATCGTGTATCGGTGAGCAATATAACGACGCCGTTCCACGAAACGATCCAGTTTGTCCATTTGGGAAGCCCCTAGTGCGGCCTGCATGTCTGTCATTCGATAGTTTAAGCCCAGATCAATCATTTCATAATACCAAGGACCATCATTTTTTGACATTATTGACTCGTCTCTTGTCATTCCATGATTGCGAAACAATAGCAACTGACGATAGAAGTGCTCGCTATCAGTCACAATCACTCCGCCCTCTCCTGTCGTTACATGCTTAACGGGATGAAAGCTAAACATCGTCATGTTGCCGAAGCTTCCTATTTTCTTTCCTTTATAGGAAGCACCCAGCGAATGCGCCGCGTCATGAATCAAAATGAGCCCATGCTCTCGGGCTATTGCTTCTATGCGGTCTAGCTCAACCGGCTGTCCAGTAAAATCAACTGCTATGATCGCCTTTGTTTTACTMGTTATTTTTTTGACAATTTCATCTGGATCAATATTGTATGTATCTGATTTTATATCCGCAAATATAGGAACCCCCCCTCTGTATAATACGCAATTACTGCTCGCCAAAAATGTAATCGGAGTCGTAATTGCCTCATCACCTGGGCCGATCCCTGCTGCAAAACAAGCAGCGTGCAACGCAGCTGTTCCATTGCTGAATGCTACTGCGTATTTGGCTCCGGCATATTCCGCCACTTTATGTTCAAATTGAACAACTGCAGGCCCCTGCGTAATAAAGTCGCTCTTCAGCACCTCAACAACGGCAGCGATATCAGCCTCGTCAATCGATTGCTTACCGTATGGCAACGTCGTACTTCTTATCGGGAGCGAACTGTTCATCATAAGTACTGCCGCCTTCCTATATTAGATTAAATCGGTTGATGCAATCCATTGCTCTGTACGATGAATTCCTTCCTCCAACGTAATCATTGGTCTCCATCCCAACAGTTCGTTGGCCTTGGTATAATTACACAAAAGCTTTTGTATCTCGCTTTGTGGGTGAATATGTTCAACGTGGTGGATACGGCTGCTATCCTCTACGATTAATTTCGCTAGGTCGTTAATCGTTATATCTCTCCCAAGCCCCGCATTAACGATCTCACCGTTCACTTTGTCCGAATATCCCGCTTCCACCACAAAACGAGCGCAATCTTCTACATAGAGCAAATCGCGTGTCTGTGTACCTTGCCMATAAATATTAACGTCTTTGCCCTCCAGCTTATTCTTAATGAAAATTGCAACTACACCGCCTTCACCGCCCGTCTTTTGGAAAGGACCGTACGTGTTGAACGGCCGAATAACTACAGTTGGCAGGCCGTAGGCATAAAAATAGGACAATACCATGTTCTCTGCTGCAATCTTTGATCCGGCATACGGAGAAGCCGGTTTAATTGGGTGATTCTCTGTTATACCGCTATCTTCCGCACAGCGGTCATATACCATACAGGTGCTCATAAATACGACTTTAACATTATGCTTACGGCATTGCTCCATAACGTAAAAGGTGCCTACAGTATCATTATTAAACGTTGTCCGAGGATCATCAATTGAATCTTGCACGTTAATAGAAGCCCCAAGATGGTAGCAAATATCAAACGCAGAGTTGTCAAACAACCMTTCTAGCATTTGCTCATCCAGGATCGAGCATTTAATTAAGGCCTTGAAGCCCGGATGCCCAATAAATTCTCTAATATTCTCTTCCCGGCCGTTCGACAAATTATCCAAAATCCATACCGAATGTCCGTCATCCAGAAGTCTCTTGGCTACCCAACGTCCAATAAATCCTGCTCCGCCCGTTAATAAAATGTTCAACATTCTTTCCTCCCAAATATGTTATCCGATTATATCCCAGCTCATTGGAGTACCCTGCTTGACATCAATTCTAGCTTTCTTGCCAATCAATAGTTCAATGAACTTAGGAGGCAATCCATAACCTGGTCTTATTGCTTTCACATGTTTCGAGGTAATCGTCTCTCCAGCCTTAATATCTTTGGCAATATAAAGTGATCTTCGGAATATCATTGATGCTTTCTCTTTTTCGGACGGCCCGTAGCTCACTTGCCCCAAAGATTGCCAAGCTCTTTCAGTCTCAACAACAAGCGATTTCAACTCACTTGGCTCCAAGGAAAAGGTGGAATCTACTCCGCCGTCTGATCTTCGCAGAGTTAAATGCTTTTCAATCACCGTCGCGCCTAAAGCGACGCTCGCAACTGACGCCCCGATCCCCATCGTATGATCTGAGAGGCCAACTTGGCAGTTAAATAACTGCTTCATATGAGGGATCGTTATAATATTCGTGTTATCAGGCGTTGCAGGATAAGTACTTGTGCATTTTAGTAGGACGAGCTGTGTGCATCCCGCATCGCGAGCAGCACGCACGGTCTCATCTAGTTCTGAGATTTCAGCCATGCCGGTCGAGATAATAAGAGGCTTACCGGTACTAGCCGCCTTCTTAATTAATTGAATATCAGTATTTTCAAATGAGGCGATTTTGTAAGCTGGTACGTCCATTCCTTCTAAAAATTCAATAGCCGTCGCATCAAATGGTGTTGAAAAGCACAACATTCCAAGCTCACGACATCTATTGAAAATAGTTTGATGCCACTCCCAAGGTGTGTAGGCCTCTTGATAAAGCTCGTATAACGACTTCCCCTTCCAAAGGCTGTTAGAATCATTAATATAAAATTCACCGCTATGCAAATTCAAGGTCATCGTATCTGCAGTATAAGTCTGAAGCTTTAATGCATGCGCTCCCGCTTCGGCAGCAGCATCAACGATTTCGAGTGCTCTCTCTAGCGACTGATTATGATTGCCCGACATTTCCGCAATAATGAACGGTGGATGATTTGATCCAATCTTTCTATTGCCTATAGTGATCTCGAACTGTTCCATATAAGCCTCTCCTTCATTAAAAAAGCTTTTGCAATTAATACTCTGACAGGCGTATCCCATCCTTGAGTCAACAGATGCTCGTACTGGATTTTATCCCGACTTGCATGATAGCTGCCGCCGGGCTCCTGAGGCTTGCTTTGCAGCAATTCGTCTCTGATAAGCGGCCAGTTTTCAACAAACAACCGTTCCATCTCAAGACATAACTGCTGGTAGGATGAACGTAAAGTAGCATCATTAAATATTTCAACGTTTTTTTGAATTACGATATCCCCCTTATCCAATCCTTCATTTAACAAATGAATGGTAACTCCCTTTGGTGTGTCCTCCAAGAAGCTCCAAAGATTAGGATCTGATCCTCGATTCCATGGAAGTAGCGAGATATGCATGTTCAAGGCGCGATTCGATTTAAACAATTCTAGGACATCTGTCGACAATTTATGCCGATAGCCATAGCTAATCAAAAAATCCTTACCCTGTAGGATTTCTTCGTCCCCAACTAGGCACTCCTCTGTCTGAGTCACGCAATCCCCATATCCGTGAAGATATTCAAAAAGATGCTGCCTTTCTGGTCCAAGCCAAAGTACATTCACGCTTCAGCACCTCGTTTATTGTCAATAAATCGCATATACTCCACTACACGCTTTGCCCCTTTGCCATCTACCAAACCCATGGCAATATGGGCCGATCTATTCAGTCGTTGTTTATCATGAAGCAGCACCAGCAATTGACGTTGAATATCCGCTGCTGTTACGTTATTAGAATAACCCATATTATAATCAATACCACTTTTTTCGCCGAATTGAACGATTTCTATTTGATTGTCGGCGACAATTGTTACAATACCCGGCAGACCTAAGCAGTATCGTTCCCACGTTGTCGTGCCGCCGGCACATAGAGCAACATCAGCACTTTGCATGAAATCAGCCATATTATTTGTCTGAATATACAAATTCCAATTGTCGTGGGTCTCACAGCGATTCGCAATCTCTTCTTGCATTTTGTTACCATTGCCGAGAATGACCATTATATTAACTTTTGAGGAAGCAGGTAAACCTTCGATTGCATCTAACGCTTTCCAAGTCTCATTCGTAGGATCAGTTCCACCGTAGCTTACTAGAATGTTGAACATGCCATCATACGCCAGCTTTCGCTCTAAACGCGCATATGCAAATTGCTCTCTCAGTAAGGCGTATTTACTTCCCAGTAGTCTTGATGCTTCTGCATTCAACAATCGATCGTAACGGGTGTGCATATCAAAGGATTCATTCTGATCCAAAAGCAAATGACAATAATGTGATCGGTTCGCCAAATCATCAATTACCATTATTTTGAATACACATGCTAGCATGCGTATTTCGTCTTCTAGGGCCCATTGATAGTGGTCAATGATTAACCAATCAAAAAAAATACCCTTATCTTGTAGTATGCTAGCACAACCAATGGAACTTGCGCTTGGTAATTGAATCAGTTCAATCTGTTTACTATCTAACATTCGCATATGTATATTGTCCAGCTCATAGGCCAGCCATTTGATTTCCGCACCAATATCTTGGAGCTCCGACGCAAGTGTTAGGCATCGCATGAAGTGGCCTGACCCGATCGTATGGGAAGCATCTGCCCTAATTGCTATCTTCATAATGACCGCCACTCATTCCCCTAGCTTTTTCTGTTCGATATGAGCATTAATGTTCACGATTTCCGGGTATAGCTCCAATAGTTTTAATATATTATGAAAGTCCAGCTGGAGGTTATGCGCCTTACCCTTTTCATATACCGTCTGGATAAACGTCCAATCCTCCCTAGTATCCAGCGTCCATCTGTGAGCAGAACAATCTGTGGAGTTCATCATTTGTATCACTTTAAATACTTCTCTATTTTGATACATATAAGGTGTTACATGTTCTCTCTGAAAATACTGATCTGCTTTAGTCCAAGACGTCTCCAACGACTCAAATGTAAATATTTCACAATCTAATCCTCTTGGATATGACCGTTCAAGCGTATTGCTTCCATATTCGTAATTGGATTCATTAAATAAATCGATTAATTCGTCTACAATTTGACTATCGATAAAAGGACAATCGGACGTAACACGAATAATACGGTCCGCTTTAGCCAGAATAGCAGTTTGATAATAGCGGTCCAATACGTCACTCTCATCTCCTCTATAGACTAAGGCGTCGTATTTGGCAGCTTCATCATGAATAGCATGATCAGCCTCTTTGTTACTTGTAGCGACCCAAATCTCATCGATACCTTTACTCAGCTGCAATCTAGTTATGACATGACCTAAAACCGAGTGCTCACCTAGCTTCAGCATCACTTTACCCGGCAGTCGAGTAGATCCCATTCTTGCTTGAATAATGGCGACATTCTTCATACTGTAACCTTTCTACTACTATCTTTCTGTGGATTGTCCAACAAGTTGTTATTAAGTAGTATTTGGCGAACCTCTTCTTTGGTAATAAACGACGTATTATGCGAACTGTAGCTGCGCACCTGAGCAGGCTTGCTACCGGGATATTGTTTTCCGCTTACAAAGCCATTGGGTATAATAAACATATCCTCAAGTTCAAACGCATGTGAAGCTTCCTCTTCCGTCATCAATTCTTCGTACATCTTCTCACCGATCCGAAGTCCGATTTCTTCTATTTGGATATCCGAAGGATAAATCGACAGCTGTTTCCCGGTCTCTTCCACCACGCATTCAGCTAGATCTTGAAGTTTAATAACAGGCATCTTGAGAACAAATACCTCACCGCCTTGGGACATCTGCAGCGACTTAACCGTTAGTTCGGTCGCTTGCTTTAATGTCATCATAAACCGACTCATATTCATTTGCGTCACAGTAATGCGTGAACATTCTTTAATTTGCTTTTGAAACAAAGGAATAACCGAACCACGGGAACCCATTACATTACCGAAACGTACTGCGGAAAATACCGTTTTTCCGGCTCCGCCATAGTATTGTGCAGCAGATACAAGCCTTTCAGCCATAAGCTTTGAGGCACCATAGGTATTTGTCGGAGCTATCGCCTTATCCGTGCTCGTAAATACAACCTTTGCAACCTTACTGTCGATGGCTGCTTGGATCACATTTTGTGTGCCCAGTATATTCGTTTGAACTGCCTCAAAAGGATTATATTCACAGGATGGAACATGTTTCATTGCGGCAACATGGAACACAAAATCAATATCCTGCATAGCACGACGTAAGCGTTCAATATCCCTCACATCACCAATCAAATAACGAATATTCGTTACAGTACGATATTGCTGCTGCATATCGTACTGTTTATGCTCGTCCCTGCTAAATATACGCACGACCTCTGGTGCATCTTTAAGAATCGTTTGCAACAACGAACTCCCAATCGTTCCGGTTCCTCCAACTATGAGCACCTTTTTATCTTTAAAATATCCGTTCATGGTTGCCTCCTCTTACCCTGAATCATATATCTTTTACATCGGTATATTGCCTCCATAAAGTAATATAAACCGTCAGGAAAACAACCTGACGGTTAGCGTAAATTTTCCCATCACTTCAGCTACTACTATTTGAAGTGCCTAAACTTATTAGTATGCCAAACGCTCCACAATATAATCCCATATTCTCTGGCCGCTTGTTCCGTCGGCATTTGAGATACTTGAGTACACTTCTTGGCTCTGCTTATTACTCCAAGCCTCATTTTCACCTCTACAAACCATTTCTATAAATGACTTAAGCGGTAAGCTGCGATCATTGAATGTACTCCTAAGATCAATACCAACTTTAGGAGGCTGAGGATAGCGATATACTATAATATTTTTCTCGTCCTGCTCTCTCGACATTTCTACATTTATTTTTTTCATTTCCCCAGTCTTCAAATGAATACCTAGCATAAATGGAGCAGTTATCGGACAAAACCAAATCCAGTTTTCGTGTAAAACGGCTCCTGAATACAAAGCATCGTTGTTTTTCAATGAACGGTTACGCTCCACAGAATCAAAAGGATAAGATCCGTTTATCTTAGACCAAAGGGATTTTTTTATGTTTGAATAAACGACTGATACAACACCAGTCTCTGATGAGATTTTCAAAATAGAATTTGCATCATGTGGCACTAACCATATATACTCACCTGCAAAAATTACTTCAGAGAACGGTTGCGGTCCACCCATAAAGCCTTTAGGCCATTGATTATACACATTTAATTCTTCAGTTACTGGATTCCATTTTGTAACTGTTGGTCCATTAGGAGAAACTATCCACAATGCCATGCCATCTGAGGCAATTGCTTGAATTGAATCTTGAAGAAAGCTTAGCTCATGATGTTTCATCTCCCCGGTGACAAGATCCATTTGGATAAGTGACCGTTGTCCCTGGCATGTGATCCATAGTGAACCATTAGTAATGACGCCATTTGAGTAAGATAACATTTCTTCCGTCAAAAAGCTTTCACTCATGATAACTTCATAGCTTTTCATTTCTCCTGATGTCATGTCAAGCTGTACAACCATCTTAGATTCTGCAGGTAGCATCCATAAATATTGACCATGCTGAACAGCATTCGAAAAACGATGATATCCTTCAAATTGAAAAATTGCTGGGAGAGATAAAGATTTCATTACACCTGTTTTTTGGTTATAACTTATCACCTGTGAGGCGCGTTTCGGAACAAACCAAATATCATCTTGATAATTAACTATTTTGGCATAAAGTTGAGGTTCACTGTAGCCGTCTTGCGAGAAAACATGGGATAGTCTTGACTCTCCCGATGATAAATCCAGCGAATAAACTCCTCCTCGATTGTCTGCCGCGAATATGAATTCATTATTAGAAACAAAGCCCGAACTCAAGCGAAGTGGGATCATGGATTCATCCTTATAGTCCAACCAAGCGCGACTTACTCCCCAAAAATCAATACTAGCTTTAATATTGGGCATCAATTTCATTACGGGCTTTCCAGTCAGAGCATAAGGAGCAAGTACAGAACTAAAATCTCCAATATAAGCGTCTGAATGGATAATAGCTGTATGCATCTCCGCCGACTCATCATAGACAGCATTCGACATCCTCTTAAAATTTTTTACAAGAGTGTCGTATGCATGGAGCAATTGAGGTTTCATTGATTTGATTGTTTCTATGCTAAGGGGATGCGGACGCCAAATAATCGCGATATCTTTATTGATTTGGAAATGACGAATAACTTCTTGGATACTTTTTATAATATCTTCTTTTTCAGACAACAATCTGCCTAGACTGGTGTTAAACAAGAATATGGTTCTGCCTTGTAAAGCCTGTTCCCACTCTGCTGGTATTGATACATTTTGTTGCATACGATCGAGCATATGGTCAATCTTTGGCGATCCCATGGCGACGATTTGATCTGGATTAACTTGCTTGGATGCCAGAAACTCATCTCGAGTCGATTCGGACTGTACAAAAGTTCTCCAAGCATTTTTTAAGGACGGCAATTTAAAGTGAGGAGGGTGTTGGCCTATTGAAATGAAATATGGAATATATACAAGTTTATTCGTATATTTCATTAGATTCGAGCTAAAGTATGTAGGGTGCACCTTCGTGACTGTATTTAAATCGTCATATGGATTATGAATAAAGATAACATCGGGATGATGATTATTTAGATCATAGTTTTTATAATGTGTTATTTCAACATATGAAGGAAATTTATCTCCTTCGTATACTTCTATAGATGTTCCTCGCTGTGGATTTAAGCTTGAATATGGTATCGGTATTGTTCGTACGATACATGACGGATCGGCGCTTGCAGCTCGCCATACACTGTCAAATGCATCCCACATTTCCGCCTTATAAGGCATAAATACTATTTCATAATGTACTTGCACATGTTCGTGAATCCATATCGATAATACATCCGCCCATTTATACGCACCGTCATAGTTCCTTGCCTGGATGTCTGCTTCGCAAGCCGAACTATAGATCGTGTACTTCTTGTTGATGACTTCATCCAAAACGGAACAAATCGCTCCAATACAGGCTACACAATCATCATGCAAGTATGGCGCTGTGCTCGCTGCCGGACTATTAAGAAATTGAAGAGCTTCTCTTAATGTATCTACGAGCTCCAAAGTCTGCTTTTTGCGTTCAACTCTCACCGAGATATCCAACCTTTCATTTTTCACATCAAGACTGTCCTAGTTCTATGATTACTCCAAATTATCAATGCATCGACTAGGGGGAACAGCAAATAACACCAACTCGTAAGGATCATTAGAATACTTTCGCACATACAAGCGATATGCCGGAAATTCTTTTCTGATGAAATACGGAATTTCGAATAAATCTTCTGTTTTGTGATAAATGCATATAGCAAGTATAGGAGTATACGATGAAATGATTTGACGTGCACCGTGTAAGGTAGCCAACTCACTGCCTTCTACATCCATCTTTATAAATGATGGTTGATCTTTAAAAATAACTTCGTCTAAAGTACACATTTTCACTTCGACATCACCATTCTGTGATACCCGATTTTCGGATGTCGTATTCGATTGAGAAAAATAAACAGTTGTGTCACGATCACCCGTTGCCATGTTAAAAAGTCGGATATTGTCTTTCATTAGACGCCCTGCCACAGCCTCAAGCTTTTGAAAGGTATCAGGAGTCGGTTCAAATGAAGCTATTCCCCGAAGATCGGGATATTGTTCGCAAAATATTTCTAAAGTATCCCCCTCATACGCTCCACAATCTGCTATAAAATCAGAATCTGATAGGAGGAATAAATCATTGGCTATATACTGCTGATCGTAATCAAAGTATGGAGGGCGATACGTTTCCCCAGACATTTTGCTACGAATGTATTCGTAGTATGATGCTTTTGAAAAATCATCATACAACATATCAATTACATTAAGACAGTTTTCTTGATGGATAGCGTATCTCATTTCTAATGCTTTAGAATATTGAGCTGGTATAAAATAGAGCTTAAATGCCCACTGACTGCAATACTCCTCTAATTCCATTCGCAATTCGGATTGAGTATTTAAAGAGTAAGGTGTAATGATGATATTTGCTTTGCCATTCGTTATTGCGGCCAGATCTTCTAATGAAACTACAGGAATACCCAAATAGTCCTTTCCTTGTTTCTCTGCATTACGATCAATAAAAAACTTTGGATAGAGCCCCTTATCTTCCACAAAATATTTGAGCCATAGCTCCCCGAACTGACCTCCACCATAAATAGCAACAGGATTAACTATATATTGCGAATCATCCAACTCTGCAAATAATTCATTATCAATAGAAGCACTTGTGAATAATTTTCGAAGTTTATTATAATAACTCATGTATTTACCCTCATTCCGATAAATTTCTCAATCCTTTGCACACATTATATATTATATATCGGATCAATGCATCGGATTATGAAAGCCCACTCGCTATGCGTGTTAATATTATACATTTGCATTGTCGAGCTAATAGTTTCTTTGCATCTTTTCGATATAATGAATAAGAACAAAGTTTTCTACACGAGGAGGGGCTTGCTTGAACCGGCTCAGTTTATATGAGTGCGCTTTATCCAAAGATGAGCAGCATATCTTAGCACAAATTGATGCGATGCGTGGTCGTTGGAAGTCTTTTACTTACTTCGATGTACTGCAAACCTATCGATGCTACGATTTTTTACTAAAACAAAAATTTCTTATTTTAATAAAATCACTGTCTAGTTCAGAAGCATACTCAGTACTACATGAAATGTGGGTTAGTGCGACAAATAATATGCATAATTATTTTATAGAAAATAATCTTTTTCCTACTTCAGTTGATTCCATAWGACTTAAAGATTTGATTGAACTCAGTTTTTTTTATGTAAACCAATTGGTACGTTTACCAAGTTACACTGCAGTTAAGCCTTCAATTAGTGTAATCATTCCTGTTTACCGCGCTCAACAATATATATGGGAGACTCTGCGTTCCGTTTATGAACAGACTTTTCAGGACTTCGAGGTCATTCTTGTTAATGAATATAAAAATGATGATCCTTTAGAAGAGATTGTTTCCGTATTCGGTGACCCACGAACCTATATCGTACAAAAGCAAGAACAATCGCGCCTTGGCAGATCTCTTAATTTAGGCATAGAGAATGCACGCGGTTTATTCATCGCACGTATGGATGCAGATGATATTGCTCATCCTGAACGCTTTTCAAAACAAATAGACTTCTTTAATAGGCATCCTGAAATTGATTTTTGCGGAACACAGTTTCGTTCTTTCGGTACAACAAACAACTGGGGTGAAAAATTTTATCCGATTACTACTGAGGAAATTCAATGTCGGTCTTTAAAGTACTGCAGTTTCCTACATCCAACAGTTATGTGGCGAAGAGAAAAGCTAATTAGTAACAACCTGTGGTACAATGAGAATATTTTGGCGGAAGATACTGATCTATTCGCAAGAATTGCATACAAACTAAAAACGGCGAATTTACCAGACTCCCTCCTCTTGTATCGACGTGAAGAAAATAATCTTTCAAACCAAAATCTTAAAGTGAAAGACTCTAACCATCTTAGCCTGGCAGTCAATCAAAGTATCAAACTAGAACAGCAAAACTTAGTCAATCTCTATCAATCGCTAAGTAAGGATGAGTTAAAGCGTATTCACCATAAGCCCGAGCAACTTTTCAGTTACAGCGACGCTTTAGAAATTTTCAAACATCGTCTAGGCCGGCATGAACTTTCCGATCTACTCCCTCCAGATACTAGCAAATCACATGATGTGTTTGAAACGTACTTGAAGGATCGGATACCTGTTATTTGGGGATACGGGTGGAACGGACAGGTCTTGGAATATACGATTCGAGAAAAAGGATTTCTAAACTATAGAATAGTAGACCAACGGATGCAGGATTTAGGATTAATTCAGGAATATTCTCATTACATAACAATTGAAAAGCTAAATAATAATTCGAATAAATATTATATTATTATTTCAATGGATAAACATTTTGATGAAGTAACTAGTAAATTGAATAGCTACGGATACTCGGAGCTGCTTGATTACGTAGAATACTTTGTATAAGGGGTAGTCTATTATGACGACAAAAGCGATTCTTATGGCAGCCGGACGAGGAACTAGAATAAGCAGAGATATCAATGGTAACTGTAAATGTACATTGGATATCGGCGGAACGACCCTTATTCGACACACCGTGCAAATGCTACTAAAACACAAAATTGAAGTACATATCGTCGTTGGCTACCAAAAAGAACTCATTATCGACGCTCTACACGGACTCCCTGTTACATTTCATGAGAATGTCTTTTATTCAGTTACGAACAGCCTTTCCTCGCTTTGGTTCGCGAAAGATCAATTGGAGGGGGACACCATTATTCTAGGAAACGCAGACGTATTCTGGGAGGAGAACTTACTGCCCATTCTATTGGAGGACGAACGCGATTGCGTCATGTTAAGCGACTCCAGTCGTGTCGAACAAGGAGACTACCTATTCCGGGTCGAGGATGGCGCTGTTCGCGAATTCGGTAAAGGATTAGATAAAAATAAGGCGAATTGCGAATATGTAGGACTTGCAAAAATACAAGGACAGCTTATAAAAGAATGCAAAAAAGAACTTATCTATATGGTCGAAGCACAGCGCCATAATGCATGGTGGGAACAAATCTTGTATAACATGATTCCTGGCCGCAATATATGGACTACTGATATTGCAGGGCATTTTTGGGCAGAAATCGACTTTATCGAAGACTATAAACGGATTTTGGAATACAGAGAGAGGCAACTCGTATTATGACGAAATCGAAGATTAGCATCATTGTACCCGCATGCAATGCAGAAGCCTACTTGAAGCGTTGCCTGGATTCGATCCAGCAGCAAACATTCGCCTCATACGAGGTCATCATCGTCGACGTCGGATCGACTGACGATACCTCTAAGATTGCTCAGTCGTACGTTGCGCATGACAATCGTTTCTTCTATTACAAATATGACCGCGTGCTGCCCGGCATTGCCAGAAACTACGGCATGATCCAAGCGAGCTCGCCCTTTATTGCCTTCGCCGATGCGGACGACGCCTTGGAACCGGATATGCTGGCTTCGATGCACGCCGCGGCAAATCGTAATGAAGCGGATATTGTCGTTTGCGATTTTAATATGGTCTATCCAGACCGAACCATATCAGCTTTCTCGCGATTAAGCGACGAAAGCTTTGTGCTATCGGGCAATAATTTAGCTGACTATTATTTTCGTTATAGCGCAGCCCCTAAACCTAACAATTACGTTTGGTCCAGATTATATCGGGCCTCTTTTCTCGAAAAAACCGGCATTCGTTTTACAGATGCCACATACAGCGAAGACCATATGTTTAATTTAATGTTGAGCTGCTCGATGCCACGCATCTCCCATGTAGGAAAAGCTTTATATCAGTATATTCAAAGAGAAGACTCCACCGTTCGACAAAATGCAAAGAAGTCGAATCATGGTGAGCTTTACTATTCCGTTTTTAATTCGGTTCGTGAATTTTTGGAAGTCAAGGATGGCGAATTCGTCGAGCCAATTGCGAGTATTTATACTATTACTCGTATCAAAAGCATTTTCTTTTACGGTCAGCTCGTCAATCTTCCCGAATCAAGGCTGCATGACTCCCTAAGCAGCTTCCTGAACGGTGAATACGTCAAACACTATTTAAGTCTTTGCGTGACCAATGGATATCTTCATAAATACTGTCAGATACACCACATATCCGAGCTGCAAGAGCAGCTGTTTCACGAGCTGATCGAAGTATGCCTAACGACAGACCAAATACCGCTCAATAAAGGATGGTTCTCATGAATCCATTAGTTAGTGTAATTGTACCGATTTACAATACGGAGGATTACTTGCCACGCTGCTTGGATTCCCTTATCGGACAAACGTTGTCGTCGATTGAATTTTTACTCATTATGGATGCGAATAGCAATCTGGAAAGCTATCGCATCGTTGAGGAATATTGCCGACGGGATAGCCGCATGAAGATGCTGACTGGCGAGGCCCGAGGAGCAAGCGCAGTCCGGAATACAGGACTACGCGAAGCCCAAGGCGAGTACATCGGTTTTGTCGATTCAGACGACTATGTTAGGCCTTCAATGTTTGCAGACTTGCATAATTTTGCCGCTGCGCAATCACTCGACATCGTCGTTAGCGGCATCCTTAGAGATAATGTCGACTCGGAGTCGTTACAGACGTTCATGTTATACCCAGAAGAAATAACAAGAGTACCGGATACAACACGGCGCGACTTTATGTATAAATGGGTTCTTGCCGCTCAAGCGAATTCGATTTGGAACAAACTGTATCGCCGTTCTTTGCTGGAGCAACATGGGATTCGCTTCGACGAGTCGATCCGAATGAGCGAAGACGGCGTCTTTAACGCCGTCTATTTTTCACTTGCCCAATCGGCAGGATCCATTACGCAAGCCAACTACGTCTATTTCAATCGACCAGGCTCGATGATGTATACGATTGACACGAATACGACGCTACGCGACTTCCAGCTTCGCTGGGATGTATTTAAATCATGTGCAAGCGAACTGCCAGATGGAGACGCTTTACTTGCCATTACGTCTCTTCGTTTAATTGCCAACGCGATCTTCTTCTTCAAAGTCAGAAATCAATCCCTTGAAGAGGCTTGCCGGTTCACGTCGTTACTAACCGATAAGCTCGGCATGCAGCCTTTTTTAGATGTAGTGAAGAAACCTGGTGTTCTTGAGGATTTCG
Source organism: Paenibacillus sp. 05T425 (assembly GCF_056396205.1). Taxonomy (NCBI): domain Bacteria; kingdom Bacillati; phylum Bacillota; class Bacilli; order Caryophanales; family Paenibacillaceae; genus Paenibacillus; species Paenibacillus sp. 05T425. The sequence continues at coordinate 650,380 of NZ_JBFTLA010000002.1, read as the reverse complement.
CCAAACAGGCCAATATGAACGAATCCGCTTTAAGCAATTTCCGCAAATTTGCGGAAGCAGCCGCTCAAGGCGAGAAACAATTGCTAGAATGGCAACTGTATTATACTAAAATTATAGAGAAGAAGGGCTAGGATCATGAAATACGCGCTGGTGACGGGATCTACCTCAGGTATCGGCTTTGCCATTGCGAAGCGGCTGCTTGAAGAAGGCTGCTACGTCTTCATTAACTATGCCCTCAATGAAGACAATGCTCGTATAGCTGAAGATAAATTCAATAATATCAGCCCCAACTTCAACCTGATTAAAGCGGATATGTCTACTCTAGAAGGTGTATATAGAGTATGCGAAGACGTCAAAACACATTGCGAGAAATTGGATTATCTCGTTCTGAACAGCTATGCTACCGACAAAACAGATTTTCTCGAAGTAACACCGGATCAATGGCAGCATGTAATGAATGCTAATGTTAATATACCGTTTTTCCTAATGCAGCAACTTTACGGACATATGACTGCTGGAGGTTCGGTTATAGGTGTCGGCTCTATGATGGGAATTCAGCCTCATGCCATTTCAGTAAGTTACGGCGTGTCTAAGGCTGCGCTTCATATGCTCTGTCAAAGTATGGTCAAGCATTTTGCTCCGAAACAAATCCGCATTAACGCCATTGCGCCAGGCTTCGTGGAAACGGCGATGCAAAGCAGCAAGACGCCAGAGCATCGTGGTCGTATTGAGAACAAAATTGCACTGCAGCGTTTTGCCGAACCGGAGGAAATTGCGGATTTCTGCTATAGCATTTTAACTAACAGTTACTTAAACGGAACTGTCATTCCTGTAGACGGTGGATACGACAAAGCCTAATTGTCAATGAATGAGGGATACGGTATGCATTATCGATTTTATAAAATGGCAATTCAAGATTGTAAGGCAATTATAAATATGCTTGAAAACGAACCATTAAGTTTGACAAGAAGACTTTGGGTATCCGGAATTATTTCTGATCTTATCCAAAGAGTCAAGGAAGAGCACATACTCGACTATTTATCGAGAGTTAAACGTGATCTCACTTTTGTACTTGCTTCAGACCTTATAGATTCTATTCAACATATATTGGTTCTGCTTCAACAAAGTAAACAAATTAAATTGCGCATTGATCTCTTGTTTGCTAGGCCCGTCTCTTCAACATACTTGTTACATATTTATAACCAATTAAGCAAACATGATTTTGTTGATGTACGTATTATTGCAATTGACTACTATCCAGCAACTATTTATAAATCAAGTGGACAATATAATGAATTGGTTACCTTTTTGAGTTCAAAGAATGTAAATTATGTATCTCAAGAGAAATATGATGTTTTCGAGGAAATGCCTGATTTGATTTTTTATTCATTTCACAATCATATTTATATGAAACCTTTACAATTACAGCACTCATCTCTTACACCTATTATTAATCGTACTATGTTCCTTGAGTATTCACTGACCCCAACTGATATTTTGGTGTATAATAGCGACTATACTATTAATCCCTATACTTGGTTGCAATTCAGAACATCAGAATTCTCGTACAATAGTGTTAAATGGGGAGAACAAGATATTGTTACCGGGCACCCTCTTATGGACTTATCATACGAAATGTATGAAGGTAATATGCCCGTTAAAATCCCCGAGGAATGGGAAGCGGTAGTACAAGATACCACGGTAATACTATGGAACATAAATCCAATTCTCAATACAGATAACTCAATAAATAGCATTCACACAAGAAAAAAAGTAGAAGACACACTTAAGATAATAAATGATATTTGTATCCAGTACCATTCAATTACAATCATACTTAGACCCCACCCATTAACCTATTTAGGTGAACTGCAAGATAAATTCAGAAAATCACATAAACGAGTTATATTAGATCGCAACCCAGACAGCTATCCGGCACTTTTTATAGCTGATGCATATATAGGGGATTATGGGTCCTTGTACTCTCAATTTTTGCCGTCTAAACGTCCTGCATTGTTATTTGATGTATCACACTATGATTGTAATTATATTTTCTGGTCACAAATGAATCTAACTTCAAATATAAATGATACTTATACGTTTGTGGAGAATTTACTCACTAACTATTCATCATTAGTTCGTCCCATCACAAAAATTGACACCTATTGTTTGGGGCCAATAGATGGAAAAAGCAGTGAGCGTATTTCAGATGCTATTATAAGTAAATTCATTGATGAAGAGAGTTCATTTATTCGCGAGTATTGCGCTACTCTTACGAACATAATTACCAATAGGGAGCCAATATTATGACAACTTCTTTAGAGGACTTTATCAATTTAGGAGAAAGTCCATTTCAAAATCGAATCATCAAAACAAAGCAATTACCCGCATTACTCACTAAGTTTAATGGGAAAATCATACTTTATGGTGCAGGCGCTTCTTGTAGCGACATAATTAAAGAGTTGTTTGAGAATGATATCTTACCATGTTGTATTACCGATAGTGATCCAGCTAAAGCAAACACATCTATTCTGCACATCCCTGTACTATCACCTGACGAAGCTCTTTTGAGAGCGGGAACAAACGCCGTTTGCATTGTTGCGATTTGGTCTGTATCAACGTTTTATAAACCATTTGTAGACAGATTACTTTCCATTGGATATAAACATATTTATTTCTTAGATAGTGACTCTCGCCCCCGATTATTGCCTGAATCCTGGGTTGAAGATGTGCAAGTAAACAAATCATTGTTACTGGAAATGCATGAAAAGTTGTCTGATGAACTATCGAAGCAGCGATTCGAAGATTTTATCTATTCATTCCTCTCTAGCAAACTTGATTATTCTAATGTACTAGGAAGTTATAGATCACTAGATGGTCAAATAGTTGGCAATGATCTCATCAAGGTTGGCACTAACGATATAATTGTTCACTGTAGATGCGGATTTAATGATGATCAAGACACCTACCTCAACACTCTATCAGGAGCAAAAGAGATCTATTTATTCGAACCAACTTGGGTGGGAAGAATAAAAACAAAAGAATATTTTCATGAGCGAAAGTCTGACCATACACTTATTTTTCCGTATATTCTAGGATGCGATGATACTGTAGTAAACTTTGATGAGAAAATCTTCTTCACTCGATTCATTGACCAAGAAGAATATAAGCCATCTCAGGCAGAATCTATATACCTTGATTTTATGGAAAATGATTTACAACCAACTATTATTATATTAGATATGACTATGGGGCATATACAAGCTTTACAGGGTGCCGCTAAAATCATTGCAACTCATAAGCCAATAATTATTCTGAAAGGTTTCAGATTTGCAAGCGAAGCCGCAATTATTATGAAATCATTCCCTCAATATAGTTACTCTATGCGCTATTTTGGAGGAATCACGATGCGCGATGGATATGCTCTAATTATCGATACAATCTAAAATCGTTATAATATATAATTGAAAGGAACAACCATGACTAAACTACTTTCGGTCTGTTTGATCGTAAAAAACGAACAGGATGTTCTTGACCGTTGTTTAAGCAGCATAAGCGAATTGGCCGATGAGATCATCGTCGTAGATACGGGTTCTACCGATCAGAGTAAAGAAATTGCCCATAAGCATACGAACCATGTGTATGACTTCGAGTGGGTTAATGATTTCTCGGCTGCGCGAAATGAAAGCATTAAACATGCGACGTCCAAGTGGGTGCTCGTACTGGATGCGGATGAATATATAGATGCGAATGACACCTCGTCTATCCGTACTTATCTGGAAAATCTAACACCATCCGCAATCAATATATTTACCGTTTCGGTATTTAGCTTTAAAGGCGAATCGATGCGGAAAGCTAATCTTCTTGAAGGCTCCATCGGCCGACTTTTCGCTAATGGATTCGGCATCAAATTCGTTCGCCCTATTCACGAGCAACTTGCTTCCAAAGACGGTCAACAATTGCGTTCCCTAAAAGCGCCTATCTCGATTTATCACACAGGCTATTTGGACTCCGTCCTCGCTTCAAAAAACAAATCGGAGCGAAACCTGCAGTTGTTCAGCGAACACAAAAAACAAAGTAACTTCACTCCATACGATTACTTCACCTTGGGCAACGAATACACATTGGAGAACAACTCCAAACAAGCCCTCTACTATTATGAGAAAGCTTATAAGAAATCCAAACCGACGACAGCCTGGCACTATCTCTTAGTATTCGAGCTCATCCTGAACCATATGAGGAACGATCGCATATATGAAGCCTGGACATTGCTAGAGCATGAGTGCAAGGACAAAAAAAACTACCCTGACTATCATTCTATGCAAGGACTTATTTATGAACATCTTGGACTTTATGGACAAGCTAAATCAGCCTTTCAGACTGCTCTTCGGAAATCCGACGAACTGGCCTCCACTAATACGATATTTTGGCTAGTCAGTCCAATGCTCGCAATGGATACCCCATTAACAAAGCTGGTAGCCATCGCTATGGCCGAGCACAATACGAAGGATACGATTTATTACCTTACAAAAAAAGTGAACAGCGATCCGTCTGATTATGCATCGCTCTTGCAATTGTTCGAGCTCATGCTTCACTTCGAAAAAGATTATAAACAAGTCCATAAATTTATATCGATGTTATTCCCTAACCCGGATAACGACCAGCTGTATTTGCTATTCAAAGTATTTAACGTTCTTGGAGATTCGAAGCTTGTCACTGCCTATTATGAGCAGCTCTCCGGAAATCGGCAGCTATCCCTTCAAGATTTAGTAAAATACGCATTGATTACAAATAATCAGAACGGCTTATTGGAGCATATTAATCTGCAAAAATCCAATCCCCTTACGAAGGAACTTCTGCATGTCCTGTCCTTAAGCTATATGGTTTGGGGCATCGATGTTGTCGATTCGTTCCAAATCGAAGAGGAGGATCAAGCCCTGCAGCATGCTTATGAATTTTATAAAGGCTTGAAGTCCCAATCATTCTCGGAAGATTGGATTGAACAATATCATGATTTCATTTTTCGGCTAGTAACTGATCTGCTCCGAATTCGGCAATATGATACATTCGATCGATACATTGAGCAGTTGTCGCACCCTGTTCTTATCAACGCTTTGGCTAACTATTTCTACTCTATCTATAAGTATGATGACGCCGTCTCCTACTATTCGGTACTACTGGATGCGAACCAATTGACGTTGCCAAGTTATCTCAATCTGGCTATGCTCCATATTAACGATGGCCTTTATGATGACGCCATTCCGTTCTTGGAGAGAGCAATCGAAGAATCCCCAAACTATAACAAACTATATATCTATTTATTAACACACTGCTCGAACGAAGAAACGAAATCGAAATATCGCAAGCAATTGCTTGACCGTTTCCCACAATATCGTAAGTTGCCTTTTCTCCAGCAGCTGCTCAAATGAATATGAACAACAAAAAACCGCCGGAATCGGCGGTTTTTTGTTGTTCATGGCATCTACTCTCGCTTGTCAAAGAAATAACTTTCGTTTGAATAGGAGGATTCGTAAACTTGTTTTTGCATTCGTGATTTAGATATCTTCTCCAAACCATGATTGGCTTCGTCTCTAAGCATGATCATTCTTGCAATAATGATATCATCATTAGACGCAATCTGAGCAAGCAACGTTTTTTGTCCATCCTCAAGCAAGCCTTCCTGTTGCAACGACTCGATTACGGTATCACGAAGCGCCACCAATTCGAGCAGGTCGTCCATAGTCGAATCTCCGATACGCTGTACGACATCCTCCGTTTTATCATAAAGCTCGTTAATCATCGGTCTCATTGCTTACAAACCGGTCTCTACGCGAACATCCGAAGAACCGCTAGGACCTTTGACAACTTGCTTCCACACATCCCGGAGATCCGTCAAATGCGCGACGACTTCCTCAGCCATCCGCACATTCTTCTTAACATTCGCGTCGATTAACTGATGCAGCATGTACTCATAGAGATTTAACAAGCTCTTCGAAATTTCATAGTCATAGTTTAAAGCAGCAATCAGCTCGTGAATAATCGCCTGGGCTTTCTTTAGATTCGTGTTAGCTTTCTCATAATTGCGAGTTTGAATACCCTCTGCACCAGCCTTCGTGAAACGAATGGCACCTTCGTACAGCATAATAATAAGCTGTCCGCCACCTGCGGTTTGCACGGAGGACTGCTGATAGATTTGATATGGCGACTTCATCACACTGTATCACTCCTTTAACTGACTATAAGAAACTCGATAAGGAAGAAGACTGACTATTGAATTTGTTAATCGCCGTTTCCATTGCCGTGAATTGCTTGTAATATTGAACTTCCATCCTGTTTAAGCGTGTCAACATCATTGCCTCTTTAGACTCCATATCCCGAAGTCGCTCGCCCATTAATGAGCTCGCCATGAAAGGCGAAGCCGAATCGGAGCTAGTCAGTGACGTACCTGCCAACTTATTAAGATCCTTTAACGCGGTCGTAGAGCTGTCCATCATTTTCTTAAAAATCCCGTTGCTTCCCGAGAACAGTTCTACCACTTCATCCGGATTGGAATCCAGAGCGTTGCGGAGCTTCTCTTCGTCAAGGACAAGCTTGCCTTTTTCCGAATAGCTGCCAGTAGATACTCCTACGGAAAGATAAGTATCGTTGCCAAGATCAACACCGCCGACCAAGGAAGTGGCAATCACCCTAAGATCGGAAACAAACTTCGATAGCGTCGTATCGTTGCGTAACATACCGCTGCGCGCTTTCGTTTCCAGCAGCTCGACTTCCTTCTCCGTTAGAGCAGCTTTCTCGTCGCTTGTCAGAGGCAAATACTTGCGGTTTTTATCCTCCGACAATTCTCCGTTAATCAAACCGATCAAGTTATTATATTCAGTAATAAAAGACTTTACGGTATCTACAATCTTGCTCGTATCCTTAACGACAGAGATGGATGTCGCAGAAGTTGTCTCTGCCTTGACGGTGAAATCGACACCATTGACGACGAAACGATTGGAGTCTTGCTCGTAAGCAACTCCGTTGATCGTTACTTGGGCGTCTTTACCCGCACTGACCGTTACTCCAGATGTTGTTGCAGCTGTAGTGGAATCGAATGGCTCCCCCTCTAAAGCAACCGGATTCGAATCTAACGAGCGGATACTAAACTTACCAGTAGCATTATTGTATTCGGCCTTTGCATTGTACATTGCAGGGTCAGCATTAATAGCATCAGCTAAGTCCGCTAGAGTCGCTGTTTTGTCCAACACTAGGGTACTACCATTGACGTTAACAGTAACTTTTGTGTTGTCAGATGCAAATTCTTCGAAACCTAATTGATCTAAATTTTTCCCGCTTGCGAACGTATACGTTTTGGTATCCGATATTGCAGGAACGTTCACTGACAGTTTGTTAGCGCCTGTAACCGTCGAAGCGATAGATAACTGGCCTGTTGTTTCATTATACAGGGAAGTTGCCTTTGCTTTGGTCGATTTTGCGTTAATAGCCGTGCTCAAATCTTTCAAAGTCGCCGTACTGGCGAGCGATATTTTCTCGCCGTTAATCGTTACGGCAACATTGGCAGCATTGTCCGGATCTGCGGCAAAGCCCAAACTCTGCAAAGATGCAGCAGCAGTTCCTGAGCCGAAATTATAAACCCTTGTCTCGGCAGTCGCAACCTGTGTAACGTTTACATTTAATGTACCGGCTGCTGTGGAGTTCGTCGCATTCAATTGAATAGCGTTTTTATCTCCCGATATTTCCCCTGTTTTAGCGTTAATGGCATTCGAAAGATTATATGAGGAGAGCTTATTGTACCTGAAATCAACGATTTTGGTGCTTATGTTTCGGTAATCGTCCCTTTGCCATTCCACTTGCGTTTTCTTCTTGATCATCGTGTCGTAGGACGTACGACGTGCCTTCATCAATTCCTTAACCATTGAGTCGACATCAAGGCCGGAAGCCAAACCAGATAATCTCATGCTCGCAACGCCTCCTTCTATACTTTCTTGTCGATCATCATCCCCGTAAGCTCGATCAGCTTAGCAGCAGCTTCTACCAGCTTCTCTTCAGGAAACTGTCTGATTACCTCTCCGCTTGCTTTATCCCTGACCTTATAAATTACTTGCTTCGTCACTTCGTGAATCGACCGGTCAACGGTCGTCTCCGGCGATTGAATCGCTTGCAAGATCCGGTCAAGGTTCTTCTTTACGTACTCTTCCGTCACTACTGGCTCGATCTGAGCACTTATTGGTTTTGCATTCGGTTCATTCACCGTTTCTTTTCTCGGCCCGTTGCTTGAATTCGTCTCTGAGGAATATCCCGCCGTAGTGTTAACAGATGAAATGTTCATCGTATAACCACCCTCGTCATTAAACTATAAATATATTATCGGACAATTAAGCCCCATTCTTTAGATATGGCCTTATAAATAAAGAAAAAGAGGCGCTTGGTAAAACCAAGGCCTCTTCCCTTTTGCAGTAGATTAACGAAGTAAGGACAATACGCCTTGTGGTTGCGAGTTGGCTTGAGCCAGCATAGCTTGCGATGCTTGGAGCAAGATGTTGTCCTTTGTAAGTTTGACCATCTCGGAAGCCATGTCTGTATCGCGAATACGGGATTCGGAAGCAGTCAGGTTCTCTACAGTCGTTCCCAAGTTGTTCGAAGTGTACTCAAGACGGTTTTGAACAGCACCCAATTTAGCGCGCTCAGTAGCAACGCTCTCGATAGCTGTTTCAATTTCGCCAAGCGAAGAGCTGGAAGTCAAGCTGATAAAGTCAGTTGTAACGATGCTGCCGATTGCAATTGTTTGAGCCGAATCATCGGATTGAATCGTTGCGCCATCAGTGATAGCCATTTTGTTGAACGTTGTATCGTTCATGATGTTCGTGATTTGTTTGCCCAACTCGTCAAGCTCTACATCGATGTTAGCTGTATCCGTCGAAGAGTAAGTGCCGTTCAATTTTTGAACGTTAAGCTCTTTCATACGAGTAAGCATCGAGCTAACTTCGTTCATAGCGCCCTCAGCTGTTTGTACGAACGAGATACCGTCTTGAACGTTACGTTGTGCCATTTCCAGACCACGAATTTGGCCGCGCATTTTTTCGGAAACTGCAAGACCTGCAGCGTCGTCAGCCGCACGGTTGATGCGAAGACCGGAAGACAATTTTTCCATGGATTTGCTAGCGTTAKCGTTGTTAAGACCCATGTTACGGTGAGTGTTCAAAGCTGTGATGTTGTGATTAATACGCATTGATATTTCCTCCCTGAAATTGGTTTTTTGCCACATCCTTGTGGCAGGTCAAGTAGGTAGTTTGCACTAAACTCTTGCCATAATATATATATCGGCTGTTTTTGTTATTTGTTTATAGCTTGTACTATCTTTTTTTGATCTTTAATTGATTTTTTAGAGCTTCGTTATCGATTGATGATAACTCAGCTGATCGATTCATTTCCTCTACTGCGGTAAACAGCTCTTTTCGAAGAATAGGTACTTCTTTAGGCGCTTTGATTCCGATCTTTACGACGTCTCCCGTCACTTCCAAAATGCTTAATTCGATATGATCTCCGATTAATAACGACTCGCCCTTTTTCCTAGATAATACAAGCATTCACTTTCCCCCTTCGCCGCTTTCTTCCGCTGAAAACAGAGGATGTCTTAACGAATATTCGCCTTCCGCTAAAATGTGCTGGACCCCTGCTTTGTTATCGTCGTTGATTATTATTGGCGCAACAAGATTAATCGTTGCTTCTGACAATTGATTTCTAACGGTTACGATATTGAACACTTTTACATTTTTCTGGTCAAGTAATTGCAGCTCCAACTTCACGTGTGATGGAATTTCAAATTCGTACTGCTGATAGAATTCGAATGGCGAAGCGACAACAAAGGTCACGTTACCTTCTTCAATCGATTGCAAGTACATGAATGGACTGTCTTCTATCTCGATAAGAATGTATTTTTTGCAGTCCTTAAATCCCGGAATACCCTGTGAGAACGTAATAACTCTTGATTCCTCATATTCGATAGCTCCCAATCGAGCTGTTTCAATTTTCACGCAAACCACCCCATATTATGTGTTAGTAAAAGAAAAAGCTATAGCATCGTTAGACGATTCTATAGCTCTGACCCATTATCCCACCGTCACACCGCCAAGTCAATGACGGGTGGCGTTATCTTTACTGAGGCGTACTGTTCCATATAGACCTTAGTCACGCCTCTATTGTACTTAACATCTATCGGAATATATTCAGGTGACGTGTTTACTCCGCCAACCTGTACGTTTATTTGTGGTTTTGTTACAATTGCATCGAACTTGACGTTGCGAGGCGAAGCATGTCCGAATACGTTGAGCGGAATCATGTCTTGGGCAGTGCTCTGCAGAGCAAGATCCGCAATCGGATTGCCTCCCGACGTAAGGTCGCCGATCCGATCATACTCATTCACTTTATTTTCCACATATCTAGCTGCGTACTGCCCATAAGATCCATAGATACGGTCCCAAAACGCCTGCGCTTTGCCGCCTGTCAGTGCGTCCCAAGTTGCCGTTTGATCAATAATCAATTCAGGACGTTCGGTCTTGATGTCAATCACCGTAGGCACTGTCTCGGAATTAAGTTTCACTTTACCTTGCGTGATCTCGTATTGCCCTCGTTCAGACTGTATGCCAATTCGAGCTGGTGTCGATTGAATTTGAATCTGCGGCAATCTCATCGGACTAACTCAAGAAATCGACGAGCGATTTGCTAACCACTTTAGCACCCACGGAAAGCGAAGCCTGATAGATGTTTTCGTTGATTTGCGCGTCTATCAACAGCTTCTCATAATCCGCGTCCTCGGTTTTCGATTTCATATCGGTCAAGTTAATCTCCATATCGGCCAATCGGTTCTGAATAAGCTCGACGCGATTGACACGTGCACCTATCTCAGACCGTACATTCAACAACCGGTCCATGTTGGCTTCGACATTCGGAAGCTCGTCTGACACCGCAGCGTAATCGCCAGTGCTAAGTGCGTTCATGACACGATCCAATACAGAGAATATATTGTTGGTCGTACCGGCTGGGTCGGCTGCTCCGAATACTTGCTCGCCAGTGAAATTAATGTCGATAGTAGCATTCACGCCTACCGCGTATTGAACGATCCCTGCATCTGTCTCTGCGCCTTTGGCATCAAACCCAGTAATCGATTTGTCGTAAGGAGCTGTTCCGAATTGTTCGCMGTTAAATACGTACTTTCCGTTAAACTTGCTGTTGCCGATGTCGATTAGTTGACTTTTCAGTTGTTCAATTTCGTTTTTAATACTGTCTAATGCGATTTGCGGATTCGTACCTGTTGCACCATTCGTCATCAGTTCCTTGGCCCGTTGCAAAACGTCTCCCGCCTGACCAACAGCCGTATCATTGAAATCAAGCCATGACAAAGCAGCATCCACGTTTTTCTGGTACTGACCGTTGCCTGCTATTTCGGAACGATAACGCAAGGAGTAGGTCATTCCGACAGGATCGTCGGATGGCTTATTCAGCTTGCGGCCAGTCGTTGTTTGCTGTTGAATTTGCTCCATTTGAGTCATGTTGCGGTTCAAGTTTCTCGTTAGTTGCAGGTGCATCATGCTTTGTGTAACGCGAAGTGACATTGAGTTACCCTCCTTTGGCCTTGTTTAATTAGCGTCCGACAACGCCGGTTCCGTTAATAAGTTTCTCGAGCATCTGATCGAATGTCGTCATAAAACGCGCTGAAGCGCTATAGGCATATTGATATTTGATAAGGTCAGACATTTCTTCATCCAGCGAAACGCCGCTGACGGACTGACGGCTGCTCTCCACTTGATCGAGCTGCGTCTGCGTATTTGTATATATGCGGTCCGCTTCCTGGCTTTGCACGCCTAATGCTCCGATAATAGCGCCGTAAAAATCACTAATAGTTGCATTCGTAACGCCACCGCCAATCGCTGTTTCGTCAAACGCGATTTTGACGTCCTTGAGTTCAGACATTAGCAACGCTAATCCATTATTGCCGCTCACGACGGTCGTAACGCCAGCGCCGTCAGTTGCCGTGCGTAGCGATGTAGCGATTTTGTTGGAATCAGCAGCAATAGTCGGATTAAGCGTGATGCTCGCTGCCGTAATACCCGTTGCCCCGGCTTTGAAGGTGAAGAAATCCTCCCCAGCGGTTGCTGGAGATCCTAACGAGTAACCAAGCTTATGCAGCCCGTTAATTCCTCGCACCGTAACGACTTCGGGGTCGGTTGTCGGCGTCGTCGTTCCCGGTTTCACCCAGCCCGCCGGAACGGTTACTTGGAATTCTCCGTTCGCGAGCGTATTCGCAAGCGTATCGAGCTGTTGCCGGAATTCCGCTACATAGTTATCGCGGGAAAAAATCATCCCGTGCACTTCGCCACCGGTAACGGTACCGTTCGCGACGCCGGTCTCTACATCCTGAGACGTCAACGTCGTAACGGTTCCGCCTTGCACCAAATTCGTATTGCCGACCGATATCTGATATCCGAATTCGGAATCCGTTACATTTATATTAATTATCTTGGACAGCTTGTCTGTCATCAAATCTCTTTGGTCGCGTAGATCGTTCGCATCGTCTCCTAGCGATTCAATCCGTCTAATTTCCGTATTCAGCGACGCGATCGTCGTGGACAAGGAATTGGCTTCGCTCACTTTAACATCGATATTCGAAGTGAGGTCGGCATCCAAATCGGTTAACTGACGGCTGAGTTCGTTGAAGGTTTCAGCCAGCGCTTGAGCATTTTCTTTCAATATTTCACGGCCGGTCACATTCTCGGGGTCTTTGCTAAGATCGGACCATGAGCTCCAGAAATTTTCTAGAACGGTTCTAATTCCGGTATCGGACGGCTCGCTCACGAAGCCTTCCAGCTTGCTTAAAGTGTCAGTCTGAATCGATAAACTTCCCACGCCTTGGCTTTGCTCGCGGTATTGTTCATCTAAGAATGCATTTCGTATACGCGTAATGGAAGTAAATTCAACACCTGTTCCAAGCTGTCCTGGAGCAATGGATCGATTCATCCCATAGGCTTCAATCGGTCGCGATGCAACCATATTTACCTTTTGCCGGGAATACCCCTCCGTATTCGCATTCGAAATGTTATGGCCTACCGTATTAATCGCTGCCTGCTGCGTGAACAAGCCGCGCTTCGCCGTTTCAAGCGAATGGAAGGTTGATCTCATTGTGTCATCTCCTCGTTAAGCTCTGGAATCGAACCAGGTGTTGCGTTTATTGTTATTGTATTGTTGACTCATCGGATGCTGATAGGTGACGTCCTCGTTCGGATTCTCCTGCATGAGATCTATAGAAAAGTTAATGAACGTAAGCGACTGGTGAATCAGTTGCTGATTCAGATCGTTCACCTGTTTCAACTCTTGAAGCAATTCGCTAAGCTTCTGTTGCAGCTTAATAAGTTCCTGCTTCTCATCGGCGTTGCTGACCGACTTGATGAGCTCCGTCATTACGCCGCTGCGGAATCGGAAGCCCATGTCCTTATAGTAGCGTGCTGTTTCGAACACTCGCTTGGTTTCAAGCTCTTCCGCTGTCGTGGTCAGCAGCTTTTCTTTCTGCGTGATGACGTTCAGTTGAACGACATCATTGGCAATAATTAAAGGTTTMTTACTATGTTCCAGCTCGAGAAGACGCTCATACAGCTCGTGCTGCTGCTGCAGCAGACGAACAATTGCACTTGTAGACATGGATGTCCGCCTCCGTCATTATTCCGACTGGTTATTATTCAAGTATGGAAAAAGCTTCTCGGCAATCTTGCCGGCTTCCACGTGATAGGTTCCCGTTGAAACAGCTTGTTTCAGCTCTTCCAACTGCTTTGCTCTCTCCGCGCTGCTTGCTTGGCTGGTGGCCAGCTCTTTGGCAGCCGCGGAAATTTGGACCTCGTCCTTCTTCTTTGACTTATTCGTTTCGCTTATGCGTGATTCGTTCTGCTTCTGATAAGGGTTAAGCGCGCCGATTCGATTAGGTTCATTTATCTTCAATTTGTTCACCTCATTGATTTATCCGTACTAACGCAAACGGCTGTCGCAGTCGTTCCGTGATGATGAAAATAAAAAAGCCGATTACCTTTACAAGTATTATCGGCCGCAGTCTAACGATATTTTATAGTCTGAACTATATTTAAAATTATCTGTCCTTGTCCTTGTCCTTGTAACGATCCAGTCCGCGATAAGCGCCTTGGGTGGGCGAGAAGCCCTTAGGGTCCTCTTTCTTGGACAGATTACCTTGCATCTCCTGCGCGGCTTTCGTCAACTTGTTGCGGCAATTGTCGCAAAGATGTCCCTCTCTAATAAGCGTTCCGCAAGATTCGCAAGGATAAGACATATTCGGCGCATTGACCATGGAAATACGGCCTTCGCGAATGAACTTCGTAATTTGCTTTATGGAAACGCCGGTTTCATCCGACAACTCCGTAATGATAGCTCCTTTAAATTCACGCAAGTAGTTTGCGCATAGCTCGTACTCTTTATCAATGTCCCGTGTGCAAACATTACATACTTCTCTAATTCCTTTGGCAAAAAGCTTTCCGCAACGAGGACAGTTATCCAAATTCATCGCCACAAGCCCTCCTTTTCGTTCTCTATCAATCTATATATACCTAGTTTAACGGATAGAGGCAACGTTTTCATTAGAAATTCAAAAAAATGCTTACGAGCGTGCCCATGTGAGGACAAAAACCTCTAATGGAAAGGCGCTATTCGCAATTAATTCCTCTGCGCAAGCGTCTGCCGTACTGCCCGTCGTATAGATATCATCTATTAAAATAATTCTAGCACGTGATCTCGAGGGAGAAAGGCCAACGCTATTAAAGCTTTGCTCCAGCTTGCTTAAAGAAGCTTCGTCCGCTCGAAAAAGCTTCTTCATATCGCTTATGCGTTCCGAACGCGATTTGAAGCTTTGCTTCCCCGTGTGGCGTTCGCGACTGAGCAGCGGCAGCAGCGGCAATTTGTAATGGGAAGCAAGCTGGGCTGCTAACTGCTCCGCTTGATTGAAGCCGCGTTCCTCAGCCCGTACCGGGCTCACCGGCACATACGTCACGGCATCCCAGCAAGCTCTATAGCTGCCTCGCTTTGTTGGCGCTCCGAGCTGGCGGCTTAGCTCCTCAAAAGCCGGCTGCAGCATGGTGCCGAGCAGTGGTCCTAACTCCTCGTTGCCTCTATATTTATAAAGCGCTAGCCAGCTCTTCATCGTAGAATCGTATTGCACGGCGCTTCGATTGCATATGAACGATCTGCGCGGCTGACGGATGCAATCCTCGCATGAAATGCCGCGGCCACATCTTAGGCAAACGATGCGAAAGCGAGTCAACCATGGAATGGCATTCACGCAAGAGTAGCATAGCTGCTGTTTCAATTGAATCGGCAGTTTCATCTCCGGGGGAAGATGACCTTTGCTGGGCTGGATAGGTTTCTTGCAGAATGTGCAGGAATATGTTCGTACAGATAACCATTCTGATTGTCCTGCAATTGTATTGGGAATTCTTCGCATCCATTCTATCATTGACGTTATGCTCATCGGCCTGCCTCCCTTATGGTGTTTTTCGGGAGCAAATAACCTTGCTTGCGCGCCATACGATTCATCGCCTTAATATGGCTGACCGCCTTGCCTGCGAACGACTATGCTCACCGCTGCAGAAGTAGACTCGCCCAGCTGGATCATCAGCGGAACGGCCGGCTCGACCTGCCATTTGGACATGCGATGCTTCATCAAACAAACGCCCGTCTGCGTCTAATATGTATACATCGCTTCGAGGTATCGTAACTCCACGCTCTAATATAGTCGTTGTTACAAGCACGCGAATCTTCCCTTCACGGAATTGCTTTACTTTAATCGCCCGTTCCTCGTCTTGCGAAGAAGTTGCCTCCACCTCCGCCAGTCGAAGCTGCGAGCGCAGCAAGGCTGCCATCGGTTCTGCCTGCGCAATCCGCTGCACGAATACGAATAATTGTGCGCCTCGTTCTATGGAACGACGCAGTTCATACAACAAGGAAGCCGGAATCCTCCTTGATTGCAGCAGCTTCGCTACTTTTGCGGTTCGAAGCAGCTTAGGGACAGGCAGCGGATGCCGATGATAGCGTACCGGCACCCTTGCATGAGGTAAAGAGCCTCGTCTCGCCTCCCGTTGCATGGTCTGCGGAGGCGTCGCCGACAGCAGAAGTCTAACTGCCCCTGGGGCGCAGCTTTTGTCTGCCGCGTAGTGGAGTGTTGCGTCGTTTACATATGGAAAGGCATCAAGCTCATCCAAAATAACAAGATCGAAGCTCTGCCAGAAGCGAATCAGCTGATGTGTCGTCGCCAGCGTAATGTCGCCGCACTCCCACTTTTGTTCGCTGCCTCCGTACAAGGTGACGACCGAAGCAGACGGAAACGCTCTACGAATACGCGGATCAAGTTCAATAACAACATCGCGCCTCGGTGTTGCAAGAAGGGCCTTGCCGCCGCGCAGCAAGATAGAATCAATAAGCGGGAAGATCATCTCTGTTTTACCCGCTCCGGTAACCGCCCATAGCAAAAAGCTGCTTATTGCTGCTGGTGCGGATTGAGCTAGCCTCTTATCGGTATTGGATGTCTCAGCGAATTGAAGCGCCTTAGCCGTTGCCGATGCTTGCGCGGGACTGAGCCCCCATTTGGACAGTCTCTCCTCCATCGGCGGGAGGCCGCCTGCATTTAGATGAGCGTTTACAGACGGCAACCCTTCAATAAGAAGCTCGCATTCCCGGCTGCGCCCCATCTGAATGCAGCTTGAGCAATAAGCGCATGCTCTGCCGCAGGATGCGCAGGCTGTGCGGCGCATCTGCGGTTCTCCGCTGCCGCAGCGCAAGCAGCGAAGTTCGCGCCGGCTCCGGCGCAGCAGGTTTGTCCGGTTGCCAGCAGTTGCGGCAACCGCCCCACGCAGGAGCACGTGCCCGAGCAACGCAGCCAGCTGGAGCACATCGCTCCAGCCGCTGTCCGCACCGGGCACGCCCGCGCCCTCAAGCAGCGCCTGCGCTTCGCCCCGCAGCAGCGCGCGCCCTTGCAAGAGCGCCGCAGCCTGCCTCACGGCTGCGACCAACGCCTCCAGCGCAGCCCCGCTATCGCTTGCCGCGCCGCCTTCCCCAAGCTCGCCCGCTGCCGCCGCTCGCTCCCAGCGCTCCGCGCCGCCGCGCAGGCTATCGCCCTGCTGCTTCTCGCCACGCCTGCTGCGCCGCGTGCCTGCAGCCTCCCCGCTAGCTGCCGCCGTACATGCGGCAAGCCTGCCAACCACACCTTCGCGATCGCCCCTCCCTCCCCTTCGTCGCTCCTGATCGCTATTCCAAAGCTCCGCCGCTCTGCAAGCATCCCCGAGCGGCAGCGGATTCCGCCATATCCAGCCCTCATCTGCCGGTGGGACAATCCTCCCCATTCGCATGCCGAGCGAGGGCTCGAGCCAATAAATCCGATCAACTTCAGGCGCGATCGTACAATAAGCTCTCCTTTTTTCATTTTTGCTGACAACATACACATAAGCCCGCATCTTTTCTACGCTCCCCGCATATTGTATTTCTTAGTGCGTCGTCATTGCTGCCATTCTACATACAACCAAGAAAACGCAAAAAAAGCACACCTAGAGCGCATAGAGCGCTGTAAAGTGTGCTTCACTTTCACAACCGTTATGGCAATTAGTATATACTAGAACGGCATTTTGGACAAATCGGATGGATTTTGCAGGTCGATAAGCACTGCCTGATTCGCGTCCTTCAAAATACCTTCAGACTGCAGCAGCCACATCAACTGATTGGCATCGCTTTCTCTATTGGAAACGACTGCACCTGCTTCAGCGGCTGTGCGGCTTAGCCTCATCTTTTCCGGATATTCATGAACCGTCACCTTTTGTCCCTTGCGGGCCATTCGATCGACAATAGCTAGTGTCTCAGCGGTCGCGCCATAATCAACAACCGTTACTTTGACTTCCTTACCCGTCTGACGCGAGAAAGTTAACAATGAACGCATATACCATTCGATATTATGTTGATCTTGATCAGCGGCTATAAGTACATAATGCCTGCTAGCCCGCTTCCGCCCTTGCCGTATCCGATAAGCCAGATGAACCGACAATGCAGCCGCTATATAACACCCAAGCACGAGAAGCAGAAGTTTGAGCACGGCGGTCACCTCCTCTATGCGACACTATATGCGATGGAGCGCCCACAGGTTCCGGTATAAGCGGACAAGTTGAAAAATATACAGTCCAAATGCCTCATTCGACATCCTTCGCCTTATTTCAACATTCCGCAACATTTTAACACTCTTGTAGAAATACCAATATATGTTATCATTTTAGTGCGCACTAGAGCATAAGTAGTATTGGAAAGCAGATAGAGTGAAGGAAGGAGGGAAAACCTCTTTAACATTCGTGCTTTTTAGGGAAGCGATGATGTATAATCTGCATTTGGACACTTGGATTATACGGAGCTAGTAGTGTAACCGGCCCTCTTAGAACTAGATTATCCAAATCTAAGAGGAGAGTGAACAATGAAGTTGGTCAAAAAACAGTTTGCGGTCATCATGTCCATCATGCTCGTCTTGTCCATGTTCTTAAGCTCGATCGTTATGGCGCAGGGCACGGATGAAACAAGTCAAGAATCTGCACAGGAAACAACTGCACCGGCTACCGAGAATCCAGAGTCAACTGTTCTCCCTTCTGAGGAACTTGCATCGGTAGAGTCTCCTTCACTTCAATCATTATTGGTTTTCACCAGAGGCGGTGGTGGCGGCGGTGGCAATACATGCGACGGAGACGACCGCGATGTGTCCGGCATTCAAGGCACTTATGGCGGCGGCCGTGATGATGACGAGGATTGTGATGACAACAGCAATAAATGCATCGGCGGAGACAGCCCCAGACTGACCAGCGGGGTCCTGCAAGGCACTAGTGGCGGTGGACGTCACGATGATGAGGATTGCGGTAACATCAAAGTTACCAAAAAGTATTACTATGATGATGACGATGCAAAACCTCAGAGCGGCGTCACTTTCCAAGTACTTAAAGACGGCAATGTAGTTGCTACCGGCACAACTAATAGCAGTGGCCAAGTGGAGTTCGAAAACCTGGCACCTGGCTACTACAAGGTAGTTGAGGTTGTTCCTGCAGGCTTCACGACATCCATCTCGAGCAGCGGTCAATCGGTAAAAGTTGAGGAAGACAAGACTGCGAAGGTTGATGTATATAACACGCCTATACTCAATCTCATTGCCGCTTGTACCGACGAACCAAGCCAATCTCGCAAATGGATCGTTACGAACGAAAGCAATGTAAAACTTTATTTCAAATGGAAAACGAACGGATCATGGCATAGTGAATACATCACTAGCAACGACTCTGAGCCAATCGTTGTCACAGGCACTCCCGGTTCGCTTACCGTCAAGTGGGGCGATGACTACAATAAGTCGATAACCGTACAAAACCCAGGCGAAGACTGCACACCACCGACTCCTACGCCTACGCCGGAGCCGACTCCTACACCAACACCAGAGCCGACTCCTACACCTACGCCAGAGCCGACTCCTACACCTACGCCAGAGCCGACTCCTACACCTACGCCAGAGCCGACTCCTACACCTACACCAGAGCCGACTCCTACACCTACACCAGAGCCGACTCCTACACCTACGCCAGAGCCGACTCCTACACCAACACCAGAGCCGACTCCTACACCTACGCCAGAGCCGACTCCTACACCAACACCGGAGCCGACTCCTACTGTAGAGCCGGAACAGCCGGAACTTACAATTTCGAATGTATGTACCGTTAGTCCGAGCTCCACTCGCAAATGGAGAGTACACAACCCTGGCGATGAGGACATCACAATTACTTGGTACGTACTCGAAGCTAATGACGAATCTTCTAATCAAGTGATCGTTCCAGCTGGCAAGTCGATCACGATTACGGCAGATACGGTATCGACGGAGTCGAAGGAAAACACGATCAGAATCGTATGGTGGGGTCCAGGCGAGTCTTCTTACTATGAGGAATTGGTAAACAACGGAGCTCGCTGCGCAACGTCTCCTCCGGAGACGCCAACTCCGGATCCGTCACCGACTCCAACGCCGGAAGTAACACCGACTCCAACACCTGAAGTAACACCAAGCACAGAGCCAACACCGACGCCTGAAGTAACGCCTACTCCAACGCCTTCCACGGAGGTAATTGAAGAGGAAGAAATTCCTGAGGGCGGCCCTGGCGACGGCGGAGATGGCGGCGAAGATGACGGCAGCGTGATCGAAGAAGGCGAAGTACCGCTCGGCAATCTTCCTAAGACCGGCGATACAAGCTCGCTTCCGTTCTACCTGCTTGGCGCTTTTGCAATCTCGGCTGGTATCCTTACAATCAGAAAACAAAGAGCCAATAAACAAAGCTAGAGATTCCCGCTAGCGAAGCATTCGAACCTCGGTGCCGTCCAAGAGACGGCATCGAGGTTTTCTTTTCTTACGAACACAACAAAAAAATCCCGCTCCTACAGACACGGGACCCCCACTTTAATCAGTTGTGCTACGATTTTGTCTATTACAACGTAACCCAACCATACTTAATCGATTGAATAACCGCTTGCGTGCGATCATCAACCTCCATTTTTTGCAAAATGCTGCTGACATGGTTTTTAACCGTCTTCTCGCTAATAAACAGGAACTCGCCAATGTTTTTGTTGCTCTTGCCTTCGGCCATCAGACGCAGCACTTCTGCCTCTCGGCGAGTCAGCGGGCTTTCGTCGACAGCGTTATATTTAACGCCTTGCTCTTGGGCGGCTGCTGCTCCCGATACAATTCCCATCTCGTCCAGGTACGTCATACGACGAAGCTGATTGATAAGCTTCCCTGTTACTTTAGGATGAATATACGCATAACCTTGAACAACCGAACGGATCGCGTTAATAAGCGACTCGGCTTCCATATCCTTAAGCAAATAGCCAGTAGCCCCTTTGCGGAGCGTTTCGAATACATAGCTCTCATCATCATGAATAGACAGAATAATTACCTTCACGTCAGGGAACATGCTCTTGAGTCTTTCTGTTGCTACTACACCGTTCTCAATTGGCATATTGATGTCCATCAGTACGATTTCGGGCAATGTATGATTGCAAAATTCCATAACCTGAATGCCGTCACCACACTCGCCGATCACTTCCAAATCATCTTCCATATTCAAAATTCGTTTCAAGCCTTCGCGAAACAACTGATGGTCGTCTGCAAGTAATATTTTGATTTTTCGGGCGGGAGTGCTCGGAACTTGATTTATCATTATACTACTCCTTTCTGTTCTCGGCAGTTATTGGTATATGAATTATAATTTTCGTGCCCTGTCCAGGATTTGAGTCTATATCCATCCTTCCTTCAATCAATTCCACGCGTTCTCTCATCCCGATGAGTCCAAAATGGGAGTTTCGGCTTGCTCCGAGATCGATAAGATCGCTCTGGAATCCAATGCCGTTATCGTGAATGATGATTGTAATCAAATGAGGCTCATAGCTTATGTCAAGCAATACGCGCGAAGCGTTAGCATGCTTCAGAGCATTCGTGAAAGCTTCTTGTACGAGCCTGTAAATGGCCGCCTCCATGGCAGACGGCATTCGAATCTCCTTGCCGGAGAGCTCGAATACAGTATGTATTTTTGATTTATCTTCAAAATCCTGCACAAACTTCCGCAGCGTCGGCACTAATCCAAGATCGTCGAGCGCCATTGGCCGGAGATTGAAAATGATTTTGCGAATTTCTTCAAGCCCTGAACGAACCTGGCCTTTCAAATCAACCAATTCTTCCTGCACCATCTCGAATTCCTTCTTAATCAGCATACGTTCGGCGATTTCTGTGCGAAGCACAATATTAGCGAGTGACTGCGCCGGCCCGTCATGAATTTCTCTGGCGATGCGCTTCCGCTCTTCCTCTTGCGCCAAAATAATTTTTAGACCCAGCAGCTGCCTCGTCTTCGCCGATTCCAAAATTCGCGTCACCTGATTAAGGTCGCCTGATAAATACTCCAGTACGACGTTAATTTGAGAAGCAATCATCTCCGCCCGCTCAATCGAGTTCTCAACGTTGCGAACCCGCTTCTGCAGATCGTCCCGGCGAGCCTTCAAATACGATTCCTTCTCGCGGTACACCATAAGATCCAGCTGGATTTGTGTGGCCTTCTCGTAAGCCGACTTAATGTCCTCTTCCTTATATCGGACGAAATCCCGGCTCACTTCAGTCAATCGAATTCGCGCGCGCCTGTAATCCTGCTCCAACTGATCGACTTTCTCGATCGTCTTCACCGTTTCCTGAAGCACAAGCTCCAGTTCCTGCTCGAGCGCTTCCAGCTCAGAGCGCGCGGATTCGCATATTTCATAGATTTGATATTTGCTGTCTTCCATCACTTGAATTGCATTTTTGATAACTCGGTTTATATCGACTGTTAAGTGATCCACGATCGATCGGCAACCTTTCTATGGCAATCCTGATTCCTATACTCCCCTATCATACCACAGAAAGGCTGCCTGTCGTCCATGCTATTGAATGGTAATCTTCTTCTGTTTTGCATCGTATCCTACGGTGAAGCCAAGCTTTTCCGAGAATAATCGCACAGGAATCAATGTTCTATTATTGCGAATAATAGGCGCTACCTCCGACTGCTGGCGAGTACCGTTCAACACGTATCCCTTCTCGCCAATAACCATTTCAAGCAGCTTCGTTCCCCGTAGTACGCCCACCTTGTTCAGCTTGCCGTCAACGAACAGCTGTCCGCCGAGCGCATCGGTTACGAAGCGGAGCGGCACATAGGTCGTTCCGTTCAACTGAATCGGAGCGGCATCCAGCTTAAGCGTTTTGCCGTTCAAGGTTGCATTCGTTTTGCCTACTATCATCTCAACCTTGGACTTCGTATCTACCGTTACCTCCGGCGCATAACCAAGCTTCATATTATCCAAACCAACTGTACCTGTAACCGAGCGTCCAGCTTGCGTGCTGTCCAGTGTAACAACGTAGATTCGCTTCAACTTCACGGGATACTTCATGCCAAGCGACGATAGATTGATCTTAATCGTCTTCCAACCGCTCCAATCGAGCTGCTTCGTTACGTCGACTAGATGCGCTTTGCCGTCGGCATCAATAAGCTCTGCCCTTACCCAGTTTTTGCTTTGATCGCTGTATACGTCAAGCGACATCGATGTAGGGCTTCCAGACAACGATACGCCATTCGTGTTAAACGCCGCATACGATGCCTTCGTACCTGTGCCGTTCGTAAAATCATAGGTCAGCTTAAGCGCTTTGGCAGATGTCTGTCCTGGCAAATCCGCAGCAAGACTTACGCTGCCCGCAATTTCCTTTGGCGTCACTTGGGACGAGATCGGGTAAGCTGTTTTCTCGAAATCCTCGAATGCTTTGACCGTTTCGCCTTGCGTGAATGGAATCAACGTCGGGAAGCCGTCGTAACGACCAATCGCGTATCCGGTCTTCACGCCTGCTTTTACCGAATTAACCGTTAGCGTATCACCTGTCATGGTGCCGTTAAAGCCGATATACTCCCATTTAAGAGAATCGCCGCTTAGCTTGTACGTTTTGCCGTTCTTTAGTTTCACTGTAACAGGGACTGTGAGCGTTGAACCAGGCGTAAGCATACCGGCAGCCGTATTCAACGAGATCGAGGCGATCTGATCTTGTCCGATTACCTCCATCGTGTACTGAGCTGAAGCATCTCCAGCCTTGACGCTGATCGTTGTTTTGCCGACCTTAGTCGCCGTAAACGTATTGCTGCTGAACGTCCCAACCGCAGGATTAGCACTCCAAGCTGCTTGCGTCGCATCCACTTTAATGGGGTTATAGTACGTATCATAGCCATTGAGAGCAAAGGTCGTCTTTTGGCCGAGGAATACCACGTTCGAGCCTGTTATAGTAACGCCCTTCAGCGTACCAACCGGCGCGCTTGTGAATACGCCTATGCCATTCGATACGCTGCGCTGCGTCGTTCCGGACTGCGTCGAATGGGACAGCGTCAGCGAACTCGTGCCGAGCGGTCGTTCGACCATGGTCGTAGAACCGCCGCCGTCCAGGTTCACGCCTTTGTATATGCCAAGCTGCACCATAACCTGCTGCAGCTCTTTCAAGCTAAGTCCGGTGCTGCTGCCGTATTTCTCGCTCGTAATTAAATACACCTTCGTACCGTCCTTGGAGTAGCCTACTCCGGATCTTGACGTGTAGGAAGAACCGCTGACACCTGTTACATCACGGGAGAACGCCGATGCTGCTCCTCCGTCAACTAACAAGGTGTGGCCTCCGATTAACATCTCGAAGCCGGCAGGATCGACCTTCGCGCCCGTCGTTGACGAGATAAGCGAATAGTCTGCCGTAACTGCCTGTCCGACCTGCAAATGCTCTTTCACGAAAGTCGCTGCTTTACCGTGAGAACGCAATATGTATCCGTCAACCGGTGCTTGCCCGCTAACCGGCTTGCCGATTGAAATTTGTTCAATTATTCCGTTGCGAACGAGTACTTCCGTCGGGGTCGCCCCTGTGTTGGTAGGCCGCTCAGCACCGTTCCATGCGCTCGTATAGATATACATCGTATCGACATGGCTATATTTATTACCGCCGAATTCGGGGCCATACGCGGATTGATTCAAACCCTCGAGCGCGAATGTCGAGCCGTCGGCTGCCGTAACGAGTCCTTCGAAGGTATAGTTGTCAATAGAAGGCTTGCGGTCCTTCGACACCCCGAATGCATACATGCCTTTCAACTTGGATGGACTGGATTCGAAAGCTCCGCTCGTGATTTGGACGCCCATAGGCGCGCCTTCGTTCGTCATCACGAATACATCCGCGTTGATTCCCGCTACCGCACCGCTTTCCTTCGTCATATTCGTTATCGAATTACGCGTGCCAACCGTATGGTTTTTGCCGCTCATCGTATTTAAAGAAACATAGGGATTCGATAGATCAACCTCGATGACATGCACCTCGGAAGTGATCGCTTTGCCGTTTCTTGTCGCGCTCCACAAATAGTCCATGCGCTTAGCGCCTGCCGTCACATATGCCTGCTTTGTCAGCTTCAGCGTCGGTGCAGTAGCCGTGGCCATTGCAACATCTGCCGCTTCGGCAATCGCCGCGTTCCAACTCCCGGGAAGGAGCGATACGACCGGCTGCGACAATAACGTGCCGCCTAATGCGATAATAAATACTTTTTTACTAATGCTCTCCGTCCGCCGCCACCTGTTGTTCCTTGCCTTACCCATTTTGTTAGCAACTCTCCCATCTAGTACGTCTATGTAGTATAGACTACTAGAGTTGCACAAAAGTTACGCATGATAAAAGACTTCTATCACATTCCAATAGCTGAAAGGTATAACCTATTCCAAGTAAAAAAAAGAAAATCTAGCTGGATGTGAGCACTATGCTCTCACATCCAGCTAGATTCGCCTCTTCTACCTGTCTATTAAGGAGTAATAAAGTCCACGTACTCCAGCAAACGCATGATCAACGCAGCGCCTTCTGCTCTCGTCGCATTCGTAAGCGGGCTCATTACTGTCGTCGTTTTGCCGTACATGATTCCTGCATATACTGCTTTGGCTACGTCTGCCTGCGCATATGTGCCGATTTTACCTTTGTCTGTGAAGTTGTTCAAATACGTCGATGCCGATGATGGCAACGTGATGGTAACGCCAGCGACTGCTGCCGCTCTACCCATCATAACCGCCATATCCTGTCGCGTAATCGGGCTATTCGGCTTGAACGTGCCATCCGTGTTGCCGAAAATTATGCCGGCCTCGGATGCGGCTCCGATATAAGCCCCCATCGTCGTGTTCGAGCTTACGTCCTTGAACTTTGCAGCCGCCGTCTTATTGCCTGTTAATCCGAGTCCTTTGGCAATATACGTTGCGAACTCGCCGCGCGTTATGTTCGCCTGCGGTTCGAACTTCGTATTCGTTCTGCCTTCGACGATATACTTTCGTGCCAGTGTATTAATGGCAGGCGCAGCCCAATGGTTCGTTACATCAGAGAACGATTTCGAGCTTTGCACGAGCGCATATGCACTGTTACCCTTGCGTTTGAACGTTGCTATCGTCTTGCCGCCGGAAGTAGAGAACGTAGTCGGCACATACGAGATGGTGCCAGCCTGTTCGTCGTACCATACAACGGACGATTGGCTCGTCGACACACTTGCATACGTTGCAATCGTGCGATTGACATAACCTTTGAAACCGGTAATAGGCTTGATGATCGAACCGCTCGCCGCTGACACATCATAGTGAACCGGTCCCGAAATGATTTGTCCGCCCGTAGTGCCCAGCGTTGACGTCAGCTTCGTTGTCAGGGAAGAATTTCCTTGATCGATCTTGATAAGCAAATTGCCTACGGATCCGCCTGCATTAAGTGATGCCATAATAGCCGAGAAATCCAGCGCGGCTAACGGAATTTCATAGCTCGTGTCGCCATAGATCACTTTAAAGATCGCTTTTGTTCCCAGTCTGTACGCATTGTCCAAAGCGCTTAACGGCACGGATACAATTGCCGCGCTCTCCGTAACGGGAACCGTGAACACGACCTTCGGAGCCGCTACGCCTGCCGATCTGGCTGTCTGATATGCCTGGCTAATCAAATCCTGCGGCAGCGTATACCGTTGCGCCGACATGCCTGCAGGCGAAGTATCGGTTGCGGAAGCTACGGATGTACTCTTGATGCCGATTCCGCCGTCTACGGATTCGAAGTCGCCCGATAACGTATCGAGCAGCGTCGTCTGATTAGCGACATTCACATTTTCAAACCCGTCCAGCGTGATGCCTTTCGATGTCTGAAGTCCAAATCCGTTGGAGAAGTAAGTTACTGTCATCGCGTCGCCAATTCCCGGAGGAGCGGACAAAGTAAGCTTCACGACTGAACCGCTTACGGTTACAAGCGAAACGGGTGACAGAACCCCCTTCACCTTAACCGAAAATTGAATACTCGACGGTACATAGGCATTGTTCAACGATTCGTTGAAGGTTAGCGTGACGGTCGTCCCTTTGGCTACAGCTCCAAGCAAGCCGCTCTTCGCGTCGCCGGATTCTGCCGCAACTTGCGAGAACGCAGGCGCTTTATTGTCAGCCAAATCTGTAAGCGCGATTCCGCTTTGCGAATAAGACACTTTGACCGATTGGCCGCTGCTTACGGCTGTGCTAAGCGCCAATGTAACCGTATCGCCAACTACGCTTACCGTCGTGACCGTTCTCGCAACGTTATCCACCAGCACGCTATATTGGCCCGCCGATGGCTTCGTTACAGGATTGAGACTCTCGTCGTACTTAATCGTAATGAGAAGGCCGTTAGCCGTAATCGCCTGCACTTTAGGGGCCGTATTATCCGTTCCGCTCGTCGCGGATGCGTTCGAGAAGGCGGCTACGTTATTGCCGGATGAATCCCTTAGCGGATAAGAGCCCGGCGAGTAGCTCACCTTAACCGATTGCGTGCCCGTAATAACCGTATTTACGGTCAGCACTACGACGCTGCCGTTGCCCGATATGGCAATCGGGTAATACACGCTGCTTCCTATTGTCACACTGAATTGCAAATAGGCATTCGCGCTAGGCGCGATCAAGTTTTTGCTGAAAGAGAGCGTAACGCTGCTCCCAGATGCCGTTATACCAAGCAGCTTCGGAATAGAAGTATCCGATACTAAAGGAACATCCATGCTCACAATGCTTGAAGCCGCGTTTTCCGATATATCTTGAATAAGTCCCGGCGTTCCTTTCGTATAAGAAAGTTTGACAAGCTGTCCGCTTAGAATTGGACTCGATAATGTAAGCACAACTGTCGTTCCGTTTACCTGCACCGAGTTTACTGGGCGGAAAGCCCCGTTTACCGTAATGTAGAAGCTGCCCGCAAGCGGCTTTACATTCGAGTTGAGTTCMTCGTTGTAGGTCAATATTACGGAGCTGTCGTTCGCCTCGACTTTGCTGATTACAGGAGGCGTAAGATCAGTACCTATCGTCTTGAACGCCCATTGATATTCATTCTGAATGCCGACGTAATAGTTGCCTGCAATATCAGTAATGACATTCGGATCGATATAGACATAATAGCTCGTGGTTCTAGTTAAAAGTCCCACAGGTTTAATAATTAATTTCTTTTCGTTAGCACTGTCGATTGATAACGTTGTGTTATAAGAAGTTCCCGTACCCACACCATAAATCGTTACTCTTGCAGTACCAGCTAAATACTCGTCGCTTAGAGCGATGCCCTCGCTAAACGTCATCGTAAACTCTGCGTCCTCTTTTACGGCAATAGCATTATTTGCTGGTGTCTGTGCCACGGCAATCGGCTTAACCGTGTCGCTCGAAACGCTAAAAGTCCAACCCGTATTGGTCGTAATCCCGCCGTAATAATTGCCTGAAGCATCGCGGAAAGACGTATTTCCCACGATGACATAATATTTCGTATTGTTGACGAACGGTTTCTTCGCTTCGCCGTTATACGCTTTATTAGGGTCGATCGTAATCGTATTCGTTCCCCCGCCGGTGACTAGATCCGAAGTAACGGGAATGGAACGGAACAACGCGCCGGTACCTGACACTCTAATCTCGATATTTCCGCTGCTAGGCAGAACATTTTCGCTAAACGTCATTTGAAGCTTTGTATTCACATTCGCAGCTGTTGCACGATTTGCAGGCGATAAAGTTGCAACCGTTGGCGCGGTGGAATCTTTCGTCGTGAAGTTCCACACGCTTGCACTCGTAATACCTGTGAAATAATCGCTTGTTCCAGCAATTTCGTATGCACCAGAATCTATAACGACATAATACGAAGTGTTTGCTCGCAATGCTGGACTTGGCGTAATCGTTACAACGTTGCCGGCAATAGACGTATTCGTCGCTCTTATGCTCTGGAACGTCTCATTCGTGCCTACAATTTTAATATGGATATACTTATTGCTCACAGCTCTTACCGCTGTATTAAATGTAACAATCAGCTTAGCATTCGTTTCGATGTTGACAGCATCATCGGCCGGAGAGAATGGTGCAGCTATTTTGATTGCAGAGTCCATTGTTGTAAAATTCCAGTTGCTGCCGCTGTACGCATTCCCTAGTTCATCCTGGAATTGTCCGCTGCCAATCGTAACCCTGTACGTCCTGTTCGGCTGCAACGCAACTGGCGGCGTAATTGTAATCGTACTCGTTCCGCTTCCCCGAACCGAACTGGACGTTACAGCAATATTTTGACTGTCATCACCGGATACGACTGTAATATTTCCGCTAGTCGCGAATACCGGTTTGCTAAAATTAAGAGTGATCGCCGTATTCGTTGGAATCCCTGTGCCTTGGGGAGCATAAGATTGCAAACTAAGCGTTATCGGCTCATCCGTCTCAACCGTTTTGAAATTCCACGCATCCGCCGATTGAATGCCAGCATAGCCAGCCCCGTTTGATTCATTGACGAACGCACCTGCGGTAATAAGCACGTAATAATTCGTATTAATATCAAAATCCTTTTGCGGATCAATCGTAACTTCGGATTTATTAGCCAAAATCCTCACGCGGCTGCTGGAGACGCTCAGACTTTCGAATGGCATATTTGTAGATGCTTCATATATCGTAATCGTATTTGCACTCGAACCTTTCGCTACATTCTCATCAAAAATGATCCTAAGTAAGGCTCCTGGTGCAACATTTATTAAATCGTCGGCCGGAGTTAAGCTTAATGCGATCGGCCCTGCCGCTGCCGCGGAAACATGCTGCGAATGCGATGACCAGCCTGTAAGGCCGATTTGCAGCAACAATACGACAGCGATGAACAAAGACAGCTTGCTGGTTCTTTTCATTCCATTTCACTCCTCAAAAATTACAGTCGTATCTTATTTGTCGGTTTTTGAGGTTGAAAAATTTAGGTTATTTAACTTTTTAACATTGTTGAACGCAAAAAGAGGCCGTTCCTCCTATAAGAAGGTACAGCCTCTTTTGATTTGTCTTTATGAATTATACGCTGGTAGATGCGCCAGCTTCTGCTTTCAGCTTATCCGCTTTGTCGACGCGTTCCCAAGGAAGGTCGATGTCCGTGCGGCCGAAGTGACCGTACGCAGCTGTCTGAGCGTAGATTGGACGACGCAGGTCCAGCATCTTGATGATGCCCGCCGGGCGAAGGTCGAAGTTGCTGTTGATCAGCTCA
Source organism: Paenibacillus sp. 05T425 (assembly GCF_056396205.1). NCBI lineage: Bacteria > Bacillati > Bacillota > Bacilli > Caryophanales > Paenibacillaceae > Paenibacillus > Paenibacillus sp. 05T425. The sequence goes on along the minus strand of NZ_JBFTLA010000002.1, from coordinate 620,253 downwards.
ACGAGCTTCTCTTCCTCGACTTTGCCTGTACCGTACGTATCGACGTTGATCGATACCGGCTTAGCAACGCCAATCGCGTATGCCAATTGTATTTCGCATTTGTCCGCAAGGCCTGCAGCTACGATGTTTTTCGCTACGTAACGCGCGGCATAAGCTGCCGAACGGTCAACCTTTGTAGGATCCTTGCCGGAGAATGCACCGCCGCCGTGACGAGCGTAGCCGCCATACGTATCAACGATGATTTTACGGCCGGTAAGACCAGCATCGCCTTGAGGTCCGCCGATAACGAAACGGCCTGTAGGATTAATGAAATATTTTGTTTCTTCATCAAGCCATTCCACTGGAACGACTGGTTTGATAACTTGCTCGAGAATATCCTTTTGAATTTGCTCAAGCGTAATTTCCTCAGCATGCTGTGTCGATACAACGATCGTATCCACGCGAACCGGCTTGCCATCGACGTATTCAATCGTTACTTGCGTTTTGCCATCTGGGCGCAGGTAATCAAGCGTACCGTTTTTGCGCACTTCCGATAAGCGTCGTGCGATACGGTGCGACAGGGCGATCGGAAGCGGCATAAGCTCAGGCGTCTCATTTGTCGCGAAACCGAACATCAAGCCTTGATCACCTGCTCCGATGTCTTCGTTCTCTTGCTTCATATCCTTGCCGTCGCGTGTTTCAAGCGCAGCGTTAACGCCTTGCGCAATATCGGCAGACTGCTCGTTCAGCGAAGTGAGAACAGCGCAAGTGCTGGAGTCAAAGCCATATTTCGCACGCGTATAACCGATTTCCTTAATCGTACGGCGAGCAATCGCCGAAATATCAACATAATCCGCACGGCTGCTGATCTCGCCAATAACAAGCACAAGACCTGTTGCTACAGAAACTTCGCAAGCGACACGCGCATATGGATCTGCTTCAAGGAATGCGTCTAAGACTGCGTCAGATATTTGATCGCATATTTTATCGGGATGGCCTTCCGTTACTGATTCCGATGTGAACAAGTGGCGTCCTTTGACCGACATCCGTATCAACCTCCTACAACCTTAGTATGGAATAAGAGCTAACTTTCTACACAAAAAATGAACCTTTTCCGCGAAGGAAAAGGTTGTTAGACAACTCTTCTAAAACAGTATGATACCGAAATTGTCGCTTACTGTCAATGGACGCCCTTTTTAATTCCGAGGGGATTACTGGTAGTTTCCAAGCACCTGTTCTGCTTGAGCGATGAGGCGCTTCGTAATCTCCCCGCCAACAGAGCCGGCTTGACGCGTCGACAAGTTAGACCATTGAACACTGCCGCCGCTAGCGCCAGTCGTACCGCCTAATTCGCCTGCGAATTCCGTATCATGACCAGTGCTTCCGTAGCCTCCAGATGTGAGGCCAAACTCGGCAGCAATTTCATATTTCATTTGGTTTAGGGCAGATTTGCAATTCGGTACTACTACTTTATTCGAACGACTCATTGTGGTGACACCTCCAAGTAATGTAGGAACAATTGTATTGTGTGCCGTTCCTGGCTCCTTGAAGCGTATAACCTATTGTCAGTTCGGGGAAAATGTAGTATTCATTCCATCCGCTATTGCAGAACGTAGCTGCCTCTTACCAACACCGTAAGCCCATTCTTCTGAGCAGGATCAGGTTGAATGCCACGGCCTTCACGAGGGAAGATAAGCAAGTGGTTCGCCGGAACGGCTGTGCCCTTCTTAAGCTCCGTACCGTCCGTCAGATCCGCTACGCCGTTCGTATCCACACTATAAGCGAGCGCTTTGCCTACACGTACGATGACCTCGGTACCGGCACCCGCAAGCAATATTTTACCGGCAGGCACGGCTACAACTTCTAGTGTCGCACTCGCACCGCTTCCTCCGCCTGAACCGCCGCCTCCATTAATCTTAGCAAGCTGCTCGTCGACATAACTCTTTGTCACGACAGGATCTTCTACAGAGCCTGGCGTGAGCGTGTTTGATTCCGCTTCAAGCGGCGAAACGAAGTTAACGCCGATCCATACGCCTGCACCTATAAGTACGCATGCGGCGACGATTCGTAATACCTTTTGTTTCACTTGGCAGTCTCCTCTCATATCTATTTATCTCTTAATAAGATACTAGATTTGAGTAGGATTAACCAGCTTTTTGTATCCACTCTAGCATCTCTATGAATCTATTAAAGCGTCTAAAGCCCATTATTACGTGGTCGTGAACCATTTTACTTTTTTCGTAGCGATAAGCATCTTCGCGCCTTCGAACACATCGTAGACGTTAACCGTATACGTATCGTTGAGGTTATTGAGTTTGTTTAAGATATTGGCATCATTAAAGACAACCGACAGCGGATTCAACGTGCCCTCTTCGAGTACGGTAAGCGCGTTGTCATCGGATTTTTTTAACGCGAATGTTTTGGAGTAAGTCGTATTAGAACTGCCTCCATTCAATTCAATTACGATTTTATGATCTCCTGCAACATAATCATAATCGTTTCCGACAGCAAGATCGTAATCTAAATCGAATTGAATGCCATCCGAGTTTCCTTCGCCTGAGAATGCAAGCTGCGTACTCAAATTTTTAAGGCTAAGATTGTATCCGCTGAATGTAATGCCAAGCAAATCAGTCTTCACTGCTGATCCCGACTCGTCCGTAAGCTTGTACGCGACCGGATTCATCATAACGGTTGATTTCACTTCGCCAGCGGTTGTTTCTGCTGTTTTTCCGATTATCAGAGACGAACCTAATCGGTTGAAATTCTTTGAAACTTTGGCCCATGCAGATACTAAGACTTTGCCTTCCGGCGTTACTCTCTCCGTGAATTTAATGAATTGGACCGGAATCGTAAAGCCTGTCACATCTTGCAAATAACCACCAATATCGGCGATAGCTGCATAACGCTGTTCATTGTTCGTTATGACGAATTCACTGTAGAAATAGCTCTCCGTCACGTTATCATAGAATCTCGTCGTAAGCAGCTTAATATCCGCTTTGCGTCCCGCATTGTTGATGAGATAGCTTTGATCCTTTGTTTGCGTTGGAACTGTGCTAACCGCTTGCGCACCGAATTGATACAGCTTCTTCTCCTTATCTGTTGAAGTTGCCGGCAGCTCCGTAAGAACTAGCGAGATATTGCTTACTTGCGCCGTATAAGGAATATTCACATGAACATATTTGGTGACCGTAGCATTAGGCTCGATATACAGCTCGCTATCCAAAGAAGTGACCTGATGCGCATCGGAGATTTGTACGCCGTTCAACATGAAATAACCGCTCAAATTCGGCGTTTTCTTAGCAGCCTTGCTCGTATTCGTTATTGTGATCTCGGCAATCAACGAATCTTTCTCGGATGTCGGCAGCCGGTGAACCGAATTGAATTTAACGAGATAGCCGTCGTCATAGCTGTACGTGTTGCCGCCGGTTGCGACGCCGCCGTCTTTCTTCACTTTATAGCTGGCTACGACGTAACCCGAGTTCGTTTCCGTTACACCAGAACGTACGACAAGCTGGGACGTATTCAAATTCACCGATGCCGGGATGTCTCCGCTCATGGTGATCGTTTTCTTGATTTTCGGCAGCAATGAAACGGCTGTCCCTTCGGCATTGTTAGATGCTAGCGGATAAACAACACCACTTGCCGTAACAAGCGAGAAGTTCAAATTCGGTACGTTGGTGAAGGTTGTCCCGATATTCTCAAGATCGTAATCCATTTCGATCTTCAAGCTGCTGTCATCATTCTCGCTCGTCGTTACAAATCCGACACCACTGTTAACCGTAACGCCGTTCAAATAAACCGTCTTTACTTTACCGACTTCTACAGCCGCTGCAGGCGTTACTTTCGGCATATCGAACACGCCTACTGGAATGCTTGAGCTTGTACCGCCTTCGTTCGGTGATGCTACGATTAATGCGAACTTCTTTCCCTTCATAGCAAGCGGCATCGTTGAGCTTAACGTAATGATTTTTCGTTCTTTTGGCTGAATAGTAAGATTCGTCAATGCCGTAGTATCGACATTGTATGTAGCTAAGCCTTCCGATTGTGCGAACAGTTTCATATTAGCTACGTTGACACTCTGAAGGCCCGAGTTTTCAAGCAAAAAGCTCATCGTTACGTAAACGTTGTTTTTATCACTGGTCACCATATATTGCTTTAGTGCGCCACGAAGCGTTCCGCCATTGTATAACATTGTTTTAGCTTGAAAAGCGGTTGTTTTATCGGTCGAGCCTTCAGGGAAACTAAGCTTCCCAAGTAACTTTTCGTAATTGGATGAAGAGAAGTCCCATTTAATAATATTAAATGCGAGGTCGGAAAGCTTCGTATTCATATTAACAACCGCATAATAAGTAACATTAACCGTTGTATTAGGAGCAACGGTTAATTTAGTTTTGTCGGCCTCCGTCACTTTGGATATGTACCGGCTCCCCGACTTCGTAACCAAACGAATATAGTAATCTTGCATATTAATAGTTGTGTTGCCGCTATTTTTAATTGTAACTGTATAAGCGAATACTTTACCTTGATCCTGCATCAAGAACTGACCGTCACGTACGGTAATCGTGCTGGATGCATTAAGCTTGACGCTTTGACTCGTAATCGATGCCGCCTCAGCGATCTCTACAACCTTCAATGGCGATAACGGGATCGCCGATTGAGCCAATAATGCATACGTGGCTACAGTCGCTGCACCGATCTTGATCCACCTTGTATTCACAAATCATTCCTCCTCGAACTTATTAACTGTATAGACGCTTACAGCCGTATAGAAGTTGCTGTTTTGTCCATAATAATTAACAGTATATCGCAGTTATGTGAACCATGGATGAACAGATACAAAAAAAGAGGCTGAGCCTCTTAATCGCGGAGCGATTAAGAGGACAGCCTCCTTCTTAGGTCATTCTACTATTAACGAACTACAACTGTAAGTGTGTAAGCAACATCGTTAATGATAACGATCAGTGTTGCCGAACCAGTTTGGCCGCTAACAGCTGTCCAGTCACCATCAGCTGCATCAACTGCGTTGTATGCAGGGATCAAGCTTTCTTTGGAAGAGTGAACTGCGATCTTATCAGCAGCAAGCGTAAGCGTTGTGCCGTATTGATCTTTCACAGTAAACGCGCCTTGGATTGCTGCGAACAGATCAGTCGAAGCAGTTACGGACAGCGAGTTTTTAACTTGAGTTACTTTTGTCAAAGTCGAAGCTGTGTTCACAACAGTGAATTTCAGCGTAGCTACTTTAACGGAATCAACATAAACGGTTACGGACTCAGTACCAGCTGCATATGCAACTACGTCAAGACCGTCGATTTCAACTGCTCCACCTTCGGAAGCTTCTTCAGCGTCAACAAGCGTTACAGTAACGCCGTCAGTTGCTGCTTTACCGATGTAGTTGCCGTTAACGTCTTTTTTGTACACGTTAACTGTTACAGCAGAATCAAGCTCAGTGTCTGCAGCGTCGCCGTTAACATCCAGGTTAGTGCTGCTTACTACTGCAGCGTAACCAGCGAATGTACCAGCTTCTACAACAGAGATAGAAACGGATTTCGTGTAATCAGCAGCTACGATTTTGATTGTTGCAGTGCCTTTAACAGCATCTTCATCAAGTTCGATTGGCAATTCAGCTACGCCGTCAGTAATTGTTACAGCAGTAGCAGTTTTGGACAAATCAGCGATTACGCCATCTTTGCTTGTCGTTACTTGAGCAGTCGTGTCGATTGGGAACACGTCGCCGTATTGATCAAGAACTTTGATCGTCAAAGTGTTTTCGATATCGGAACCAAGTACCAATTTCGAGTTTGTGATTACAGCCGACAAAGATTTTTTCTCTGCATTTGCTTTAACTTCAACAGTTACTGTTTTGGAAACTGTTTTGCCGTTGTAAGTTGCTTTTACAAGTACGGAAGCCGTACCAGTTTTGATTGGGGAAACATAACCGCTTTCTTCATCAACCAATGCGATCGATGGGTTAAGCGATCTGTAAGTTACGGACAAAGCAACGTCAGTGATTTTAACGCCGTCTTGGTCAAGAACTTTAGTAGCCAGGTATTGATCGGTTTCACTAGCGCTCAAAGCAAGATCTGTTTTAGCGAAAGTTTCGCTATCTGGATCAGCAGACAATGTAACAGCATCGATAGTAGTAGCAACGTCAAGCGTTCCTTTTACAGTGATGATTGTGTTGCCTGTTTCGAACAAAGTTTTGCCTTCGTCGCCAAGCAATTTAACGTTAACAACTGCGTATTGAGCAGCATTCTCGGAACCAGTGTAGTTAGTTACAAGGTCAGTACCTACAACGTTTTCGTTCGAGCTTTCAACGGAGATTACTTCTTCGTCAGTAAGATCGAAGTCAGGAGTGATGTCGTTACCGCTTGCGTCTTTGATTACAAGACCTACAGTTTTGTTATCAGCGTAAGTAGTGCCTGAGAAAGCGATGCTTGCAGCAGCCGTAGCAGCGTAAGTTACTTCTTTCGAAGTGGAAGCAAGAACCAGGTTGTTTTCTTTGGAAACTACGCCTTCTGCTACTACTACATAAGTAGTTTCAGTATCAAGCGAATCAGTCAAGGAAACTTTAACCGTTTTGCCATCGATTGCTACGCTCTCAACAACGTTGATTGCATAAACATCGTCTTTAGCGTGAACTGTGAAGTTGCTAGCTACAGCAGTACCAACTTCAACATTGAATGTTGCTACCAATGTTTTGGAGTTAGCCGCTTTAACCGATTCAACTACGATTGCAGCTGGAACTTGAAGAGCTACATAAGCGCTGTAAGAAGCAGTTACAAGCAATCCGCGAAGAGCTGGAATTGTGTAGTCAGCTTGAGCTGCGAAGATGCCGTTAGCGATTGCTTTGCCAACATATTCTTTAGCCCATTCAGTTACAGTACCTTCTACAGCTACTGCGTCTTTAAGCGTGTAACCAAGTTTAGCCAAAGCGTCAACAGCTAGCTTAGCCAGTTGTTCGATTGTTACGTTCGAGCTTGGGCCGAAGTTGCCGTCGCCAAGACCGGAGATGATTCCAAGATTAGCCGCGAAGTCAACATAAGGCTTAGCCCAGTGACCAGCAGGAACGTCTTTGAAACCAGCGTCAGGTGAAGTAACGCCATCTTTGTAGCCAGCAAGCTTAGCGATAATTACCGCTGCTTGTGCGCGTGTCATTGTTTGATCCAGACCAGCTTCGCCGCCTGGCAAACCTGCGAAGATACCAGCTTTCACTAGTTCGTCGTATTTTTGTTCTGTTGTTTTTTCATCAGCCGCGAATACCGATGTTGCGAACATCGAGAATACCATCGCGATTGCTACGAGCAAAGATAAACTTTTTTTCATAACCTTTTTTTCTCCTCCTCTAAATACCTTCGGTTGTTGAGAGTGTTGATTGGATAATAGATTGCTCGGTTCTCTCATGCCGATTCACCCCCTTCCCAGAGTAGAGCATTGATTTCGTATAAATGATGTCTGCGCGCATGCTTAACCCTATGTAATAACATGTCGCAGAAACTTGTAAACAATAAGTAAAAGAGTGCTAGAGTAGGTGTACCACTATAACATTATACAATGGGCTACCCGTACCGTAAAGAGGAAGTTGAGAATTCATTCCAACTATTTGGCTATTCCGATGCGCATTCGTCAAATTTCATTGCTTGTTTTGCGCTGCCATGTATTTAGACGCAATGCCCAGGGAAAAGTTGCGCTTTTGCCTGAAAAGTTTTTTTATGTACGATTCAGTTGGATGAGCCCTTTCTTTCTTTACTTTGCTAGTATAGCTTGTTTCACTCATCAACGTCGATACTTAAGTTTTTCCATGGATAATGTTTCAGGATTCTCATATTACCGCTATCTCAATAACAATATTAACGGCCGCAGACTATGCCTGCGGCCGTTTCATGGCGTGCTTCACTAGCTATTAATTAATTTTAGGCAGCTTCTTCAGATCGGCAAGAATCTTCGCGGTAATAATCGCTGCATCTGAACGAAGCAAGTTGGATCTAGGCTCGAATACATAGCCAGCCTTTGGATTGCTTGCATCGACAGGCGAGCCTACGATAAAGCCTTTCTTCGCCACTGCAACTACGGAAGACTGAGCGTAATAGTTTACGTCGCCGCTGTCCTTGAAGATCTTGTCCAGATCCTTCTTGATCTTCGTTGCGTCTGTCCCCAGCTTCAGGTCAAGCGCTCTAGCAATGATTACCGCTGCTTCTTGGCGAGTCAGGTTAACGTTCGGCTGATAAGTTTGAGGCCCCGTTCCTCGAATGATGCCTTCGCGGGCAGCAGTCTCAATGTAACGGTAATCCCATAACGCATCCGGATTAATAATAGTAGGAACGTCGTTGAAATGCGGTTTGCTCAGCTCGTAGTTGAGCGGAATATCGAGCGCCTTCACCATCATTCGAGCAAATTCGCCGCGGGATACATAAATATCCGTTCCGAATTCATCGTAGCCTGCTGCGTTCATTACCCCTTTAGCATAAATAGCTTCGAGGAAGTTGCGCGCATACGGATGAGAGGTTACGTCTTCGAATGCGTACACCATCTTGCCAACGACATAATAACCGAATTTATTGAACGGAACGGTAATCGTGTTTTTCTTCACGTCTACAACGCCGCCAATATTTTCCCAATACTTCGCTTTCACGTCGTAACGGTAAACCGTAATAATCGTGCCAACGCTGTCCTTCATATTCGGATCGAAAGTAAGCGTCAGTTCACCGGTCTTAGACGTGACCAATTCTCTGTCGTCAGGACGGTCGTCATAAGTCGGAACTTTGGTGCCGTTCGTACCTTTTGCGCCCGGGAATTGATATGGATCTACGCCCATTGTTAACGGGTCATAAGAAGCGGAGTTCGGATCATCGGCAAGACCCGCATCGATCCAATAAACAGGACTAGCTTTCGTAAATCTCGTCGGGTAGGAAAGACGGAATCTTGTCCCGAAGCTCTCCAGCGTAATATCGTACCCTGGCGGTTTCTCTTCCAGTTCGCGGCGGTCAACGACACCGTCTTCGCCGTTAGCGATGGCGAACAAGAGATTATGACCCGTGAACACTTGGTTTTTCAAGTCGGCCGGCACGTTGAAGTCGCTGCGTATTAAGGAAGTGTTAGCCGGGAACTTAAGGCTAACTGCGCCTTCGAATATTTTATGCGAGTTTTTCATCGTTTCCAGGTATTGAGCACCCGGAATGTTGGTTGGTCTGTACGTAATCTCAAAGCTGCTTTCCACTTCGTCATCAGCGCGTACGATCGTAAATTTGATTTCGTTTTTGCCGACTTTTAATGTATTCAAGTAAGCCCTGTACGTATTCGTATAATCAAGCTCAGGCGTCGACGGATTGTTATCGGAGTCGAATTCAATCTTCTCGGCCTTAATTTTATTGATCGTTACGGACTCCGTACCGACTGGTGCATCAATAACGACTTCAAGGAAGTTTTGGTTAACGATGCTCTTTGCCGGGAGAATCGGACGAACGATCGTGTATGGCATCGAGGTTGGATCCACTTCCAAGCGGTAGCTTGCTCTTGGACCCGTCTCTCCGTTGTTATACACCGTAAAGTTATACACGCTCGAGCTGCCGTCAGCATTTAGTTTCTGACGCTCCAGTATAAAGGAGAAGCTCTGTGTTGCAATATCGTATCTAACCGAAAGATTCTCGACGACTTGGTTAGGATTGACGATACCGATCTGTGCATTGTTAGCTGCACTGTTGATCACATAGAACGCTTTGGTCAGGTCCCACTTAATCGGCGCTTCAAGCGAGCTGCCATCGATCTTGAGAATATAGCTGGATGGCGGTGTCAAATTGTACGCTGGATTAGCCATATCCGCAATTTTTTGAGAAATGCTTGCAACCGTAATATTGTTACCAAAATCGATAAAGTCGAATGTTCCGAAAATGTTCATCGACGCTTCAGTTGTTGTGAAGATCGTTCCTTGCAGTGGGAATTTCGGATCGTTCGCCAGCGGCTCCTCGTAATTGGTGCTGTAAGGGAATATACCTAGCGCCGTATCAACAGGAATTACCGGCAGATTCGTAGGCACCAAATAAATTTTGATTTTCTTCTCATAGGCATTTTTCGAGCCTTGGAACACAAATCGGATTTCGTTCTCGCCACTGAATAATGCTCCGAAAGCACGAATGCGTTCAGCCGCATCGTAGATTTGGAATTTCGTCGGATCCGCAGCACTCTGCGGAGCTAGACGGATCGGCGTGTTGTTGATGTAGAAGAACACCGTTTGCGCGCCGCCGCTCGTCAAGTCGTAACGAATTTCCGATGTATTGTTAATATTGTTGATCTGACCCTTGAAATCGGACAACGCTTCGGTAATGACTTTTGTAGCGCGCTCCGTGCCCGTCAAGTTCGTATCGTCGTAAATCAACATATTATCGTAAATCGATTGGTAGCTAGTGAAAGGACCGAATAGCATTGTAAACGTAACCGTCTTATTCACTCCGGCTGGGGCTGCTCCGCCCACGTTAAGTTCTACGGTTTGCGTTCCTTCGAAAGGAAGTTTCTTAAATACAATGATTTCGCGTTTAAAGAGTCGGTTCACCCCGTTGATTTCTCGATAAACGAATTTCGTATTTAATTGATTCGATATGTTTTCAAAATTGGCGTTGCTTGCGTTTGCGAGGTAGGTGCTGCCTGCTCCTACACCAGTTAAGCTTGTCAAATTGTTCACGGTAACAAGATTACCTGTGTTCGTAATGTCGGGATTCGCAACGAGCACTTCCATCGCAAAAGGAATGCTAAACAAATTTATACCCTCTAGCGTCGAGCTAGTTAAATTTTCAAATGGCTTACCCGTCTCGTAGCCGCTCAAATAATTGATTTGCTCGATATAACGTTGGTTCGCGTTTCGAAGCGAGAAGTTCATGATGCCCGTGCCTTCGTTATACGATAGGCTCTGAGCCTTTTTCTTCTCGTTCACAGCCGTTAGCTTAATGCCGTATTGAACGTTATAATCCGGTGCCGCGCCTACAAAGGTGCTAAGAGGAGCACTGAACTCGTACACGTAGAACGCGTCTGTTGCACTGCCAACAGGCAATGATGCAGAATTCGTATACACGGATCCTGTTACCGTCGTTGGCGATTTGGTAAGGGAATAGCTGATCGGGATTTGGTTGTTCGGATCCGGATGCGGCTCCAAAATACCGTCCGCGGGAACTGAATCGTCCTTTTGGTAGTTCGGAACGATTACTTTACCCTTTACTTGAACGTTGCTAACATTCGTAACAGAGAAGTTAGGGTTGTACTCTAGCGCCGCTGTATTGGTAGTTGTCCCGACCAGCTCGCTCAAGTTAACGTCGTAGAACGTTACATTTCCGTTATAAAAAGCGATTTCGCGTGATGTCTCGATCGTTTGATCGGCGTTCTTGACGCGAATCGTCACAAGGTTTTTGCCTTGCTGCAAGTTAATCGGAGAAGCGGCGAACTGGTAGTTGTTCGAACTGCTGACGTTGTACGTCTTGCTGCTACTGTTCGTAACAATCGTTACGGACTGCGCGTTAGGAGCGAAGCCTGTAAGGCTGATGTCGGCGGAAGTTTTGCCGGCCGAGTTGGCCGAATGAACTACCGTCGTTCCATTCTCTTCGATGCTGAAACGATTGCCGTCAAGCTGAGCAACCAAATCATAGAACACTGGTGCGTTATGATAATTAATATAGATGGAGTTAGTAACTTCTCCTCCCCCTTGCACGCCTCGGAATGTGATGCGGTTAAGGCCCGGGAAAAGTTCAATGTTGTATACTTGAATGTTGAATCCGTTAATGTAGATATTGCTCGTCACGTTCTCGCGCTTCGAACCAATCTGATCATCGGCCGGATCATTATTACCTTTATTGTTGATGATTTGGACGACATCGTACGAAACCGTCGATCCGTTGACGTTGCTGATCGAACCAGCAAGCGTCACTCGCGGCTCGGTCGTAATGCGCGGTGCAGTCGATAAGTCGGATTCGTTCGCAAAGCTAAAGCTTCCCGTCGCGGCAGATACTCCTGTGCCGCTGTACGGCGGCAGTACCTGGAGGACGAGGGCCAGCATTAGCAATACTGCTGAGATTTTTTTAAACACAATTAGCCTCCTCCACTTCTGTCCTTTAAAGTTAGATGTAACGTATATATCGGACAGACCGCAGCCAAAGTTTAGGTTAAACATGAATTTCCAAATATGACAAGTAAGTCGGGTAAAACAAAAAAGCCCCGAGCCTCTTGATACAAGGGCTCGGAGCTTTGTTCATACAGTAATATGAAGTTATTATTTCGAACGCGATTCCGCGTTAACCTTAGTCCGCAAGAAGATGCGGTTAAGGAAACTAATAAGCGGCTTGCGTGTCTTGTCTACAATGCCGGTAACCTCTGCACCGATCTGCAGGAAGAACATGAGCAAGCAGATAACGGCGAACGTGATCCAATTGGCCGCGCTCGATTGCACGATAGTCGACTGCACGATCGCAAGTCCGCCGAAGATAGCGGCAACGCTCCAGATAATGAGAACGGTCTTGCGGTGGCTGAAGCCAAGATCGCGCAGACGGTGATGCAAGTGACCCTTATCCGGTGCGAACACCGGGCGCTTGTTCACCCAGCGGCGAATGATCGCGAAGAACGTGTCCGAGAGCGGAACGCCGATAATAAGAAGCGGCGTAACGAAGGATACGATCGTAACCTGCTTGAAGCCAAGCATGGAGAGCGTCGCCAAGCTGAATCCGAGGAACAGCGAGCCGGAATCTCCCATGAATATTTTCGCAGGATGGAAGTTGAACACAAGAAAACCGACGATGCCGCCAAGCAGCAGCGTACTAAGCAGGATGATCGGCTGGAAGCCCATCAGCGATGCCATGACTACGATCGTCGCAATGGCGATACCCGACACGCCTGCAGCAAGCCCGTCCAAGCCGTCGATCAAGTTAATCGCGTTCGTAACGCCAACGATCCATAGAATCGTAATCGGAATCGCGATCCAATGAGCGATAGGCTGCATCGTCTCGCCGAACGGAATGTTCAGCAGATCGATCTTCACTCCGAAGCCGAATACGACAACGCAAGCTGCGGCGATCTGGCCGACCAACTTAACCTTAGCCGAAAGCTCGAAACGGTCGTCTAGAGCACCAAGCACAATTATGATCGTCCCACCGACAAGCAGCGCGTTAATCAGCTTCATGTCGCTCGGACGAAGCAAACCGTCAGGCAACAATGGGGACAATAAGAAGAATCCCCCTACAAATGCAATATAAATAGCTAACCCGCCAAGACGCGGCATAATGCGCGTATGTACCTTGCGGTGATTCGGTTTATCGATTGCGCCGACTTTGAACGCGAATTTCTTCACGAGCGGCGTCATGACAAGGGCTAATACAAGAGAGATGATGAATCCTATCGTGTACAGCAAGCCTACTGGCATTTTGTGCAACTCCCCTTTTCTTCAAATATAAGACGCTCACTTAAAAGCAGCCCTATATTTCCTGCGTGTAACGTCATTCTCGCCGTCAAAGGACGGAGATACGCGTTTACGCATGTACCGAAGTGAATTATACTCCGATTGAAAAAGAAACTCCAATCCCGTTTTCAACCGATTTTCACGATTTTCACTACATATTCGCGGTGTAAGTTAAGGTTTTGTCACTTTTTCTTTGTCGCGAAGCACTTTCACGACGAATTTCGGCAAAACAAGCATTCTTTTGTAGCGTTTTGGCTCTTGCATCAGGCGATAGAGCCATTCGAGACGCAACTTCTGGAAAACAGATGGTGCACGCTTCAATCTGCCGGAAATAACGTCAAAGCTTCCGCCGACACCCATAATGAGCGGTACGTTCAAGCCTTTCTTGTGCTTGACGATCCAAGGCTCTTGCGTATCCGCACCGCGCGCTACGAATAACAAATCGGGCGCCGCTTGGCGGATCTCGGCAATCACTTCATCGTCCTGCTCAGCGGTGAAGAAGCCGTTGCGGCAGCCTACGATCCTTACCTGCGGATACTGCAGCTGCAGCTTCTCGGCCGCCGCTTCAATAATTTCCTGCGTCGTGCCGAGCAAGTACACCTTCCAGTGGCGTTTCTCGCCTTGCTCCATTAGTTTGTTAAGCAACTCGATGCCTGTTACTCGCTCAGCAACCGGATTGCCGGCGTGCTTCGCCGCCCACACGACTCCGGCGCCGTCCGGCACGATCAAATCAGCCTTCAGCATCATCCGCGCATAATTCGGATCGTCCACCGCTGCCATAATCATGATCGGATTAGCCGTAATCACATGCGTAGGTGTTCTTGCCTCAATAGCTGTTGTAAGTAAACGAACCGTCTCGTCCAAATTCAGTTTCGAGAACGGTATGCCATAAATCGGCACGGTTGGATGATTATTCGACATGAGGAAGTCACCTCGATATAGTATGACGCAAGAAATGCACGATTTGTTGCGCCGGTTTTTGCGATTGTTCCACTAATTGGTCGATTGCGCGCTTATGCTTGTCCTGCCACTGACCACGCTGGTCAAGCAGCAAACATGCCGCATCGGCGAAAGCTTCTGCGTCCAGCTGCTCCGTCGTGCCGATTGGCGTTAGCCCTAGTCGATTCAGGAATTGATCGATCTTCGGATCGTAGGACAGGCCGAGCATCGGAATGCGCTGGCCTGCGGCATAGATAAGCGCGTGCAGGCGCATGCCCAGCAACGCGTCGCACCGGCTGACCTCGAGCAGCATCTGCTGCGGATGGTCGCCGGGAGCGGCCAGCTCGGCGGAGCTACCCTCGCCGAGCCGGCCGCGCAGCCGTTCCATCACCTGCTCCGACGTTTCTACGTCGGAGGGGGTGTGGAACGGCAAGAAGCGCAGCCGCACGGGCCGGCGGTGCGACAGCGCGACCAGCGCCTCGACGGCGCGCGCGAGATCCGCGCCGTCGCTGCGCCAGTGGCGCAGCGAAACGCCGATGACCGGCGGCGTCTCGCTCGCGCCGAGGGTCGCTGCCGCCTCAACGGCCGGCAGCGGCAAGCCCATCACCGGATCGGGCACGACGTCGATCCGGTCCACAGGGACCCCGATCCGCCCGAGCAAAGCGGCGGATTCGGCGTCCCGCACCGAAACATACTTGCTCCGCTTCATCACATTGCGGATCATCGGATCCATCCATCTTCGATTCACCGGGCCAATGCCCTGCGCATACGCAAACGTCGGCTTTCCGAGAAGCTGGGCCAACTTCATGATTCCCGTATAATACGGAATCGTCTTTACCCCCGTTGCGTCCTGGAGTAAACTACCACCGCCGCTAATGAGCCCATCGCAGCGACGGAGCGTCTTAATCACGTCCGCCGGACGCATCCGATGAGCCGATTCAACGCCGTACGTCTTGCTCGTCCACTCCGGGTTTACAGACAACACAATCGGTTTGACCGTTACGCCCTGCGCCTTGCCTTCCGCTTCAAGCGCGAGCAGAATCGAGAGCAGCACCGCCTCGTCACCGCTATTATGGAAGCCGTAAAAGCCGGAGATCGCTATTTGATATACTTGCGTATGAGAATCGGTGCCCATTTCTTCAAAACTCCCTCCACAATCAGCCACGCAACAATAAGAATGCAGCCGATAATTGCTCCCGTGCCTAGTCCAAGCAGAACGCGGATAGCCGAAATATAAAGCGGCGTATGCAGATGCGCGAACGTGTCAACCATCGACAGTTGGCCGATTGAGCCAACGATCACGAGCAACCATGCCGCGCGATAACGGAGCGATAAGAACAGTCCGAGCAAGAAGAGCGGGTGCGACAGCAGGAACTCCTTAAAGCGCGGCCTTACGCCGAACGTCTGCTCCAGGAAATTACGGATCACAAGCTCTATCGACGATACCGATCCAGCGTTGCCCGTACGCGACAAGTAATAATAACCGACGATGCCGATAACGGCGACGAGAACAACCCATGTAAGCGTAATAGGCTGCGCAAGCAGCTTGCGAATATTGAACAGCTTCGCATGGCCTGTATAAAGCACGACGTAGATCGCAACAAGCGCAATTGGCGCAAGATGCAGCACGCTAACGCCGCGGAATTGTTCCAATACAAGATTGTACGTAATATTGTTCAACAAGCCGAACACAAGCGGAACGGCTATAAGTGAAATCAATGCCGTCACTACGAACCAATTAATCGCCAGTCCAAGACGTTTGCCTACGGACGGAGCAGCGAACAACCAATTCAAGCGGCCATTCTTCCCTCCTGCAGCCTCTCCGCCCTCTGCAAGGGAGGCTTGGCTTCTGCCAACCGACCAATCTTCGCCTCCGACAATACGCCGATCGCCAACGGTTCTCGAGGTAATGCGATTCATCGCCCAAATGAGCGCCAGCGTCGGCGCAGCAACGGCAGCGCCCAGAGCCAAGGCTTGCTCCATCGTCGAGCTATTCAGCTTATACAAGCCGGCGCTTCCTACAAGACCGAGCAAGAACACCGGAATGTTGACGCCCGGTACGAACGTGCCGACAACGAGGGCAATAAGCGCAATCGCTCCCAGCGCTACAACGCCGCGAAGCGGCTTCGCCCATGACGGTTGCTCGTAATCGAACGGCTGCGGCTCGCCTGGCGTGAAGCCATGCTCAGAAAGCTTGGCTACAGCCCCGTTTTCCCCGCGCAGCGCTTGGCTTATTTTGTCCAGGTTATGAACGAATTTGCCCTTGTCCGCGTTGGCTTGTACCATGCCGTTCATAAAGAACATCCGAATATTGCGATCCTTCGCCGCCAACAAGAAACGGTCGGCGATTGCCTCAGGCGACATTTCCATCCCGTCTCCCGGAGAGAGGGAATAAAGGCGAACAATATTATAATCCGTATTGTACGCTAAATTATTTAACCCTTTTTGCGGTTTTTTCAAATTTTCAATCGCTATAAGTCCCATCTCATACTTATTCAACAATCCGGCGACGCTCAGCAAATTCGCCTTGTCCGAGCCGCCTTTCACGACATCCCCGTCGAACAGCACCCGGGTAACGCCGTATTCCTTCATCATACCGAGCTGCTCGTCCAAATCGGATTCCTCGTAAGGCTGGATTTTGTTCGAGATGCGCGGCAAAATATCAAAGCCTGCATCATGAAGCTCCCGAAGCGTCATTGGATCAAAATCCATCGTCTTCATGACCGCTTCGGCAACCGGCATTTCAATGACAAGACCATTTTTACCTTCGTAAGACCAGTCTCTGTATACAGCTTCAGCTCGGTCGAACGCTTCGCGGACGATCGGGCCGATCTGCTCTTCCTCTTCCTTGCCATTGTATAAAATATAAGTGAAGTTTTGTCCCGGCGTTTCGAACTTGCCTTGCAGCAGAGCTGCGTCGCGGGAGCTAAAATACATCAGCCTGCCGGAGAGCACTAGCTCCTTGAGCGAGCTCTCGTAGACAGCCATCGTCGTGATACCCGAATCCTTAAGCAACTGGAGCTTTTCCTTCACGAACTCCCGAGGCTTCGTCTGCAGCTCCGACACTTCAATAATATCGCGATAGTCGAATACATACTCAATGTTCTTCGACGTCTTCTCCATTTCCATACGAACCAGGCCAAGCGGCATGGCCGCCGCCACGCCAATCAGCGTAATGACCCATAACCATATCTTCGCGTGCCGATTCCATTGCTGCCATCGTAAAAGCACGAAACTCCTCCGTTCTAAATTACAGTTTCCCGTCTATGCTTTGCTGTCAACGCGTGCCATAACGGCATTCTTCAACGCTTGAAGCGACTCTGCAGCCGCAGCCGTCGATTCCCCTTTGACCGCAAAATAAACTTTGATTTTCGGCTCCGTGCCCGATGGGCGCAAGCAGAACCAAGATCCGTCCGCACGAAGATACTTAAGCACATTTTCCGGACGAAGTCCGTCTAGGCCGCCAGCGTAATCAAGCACCTGTTCAACCTTCACGCCGCCGATCTCGGCAGGCGGATTCTGACGCCAGTCGTCCATGATCGCCGCGATCTGCTGAACACCGTCGAATCCTTTGAGCGTGCGGGATTCCAAGCCCTCCAAGTACACACCGTGCTGCGCATACAGCTCAAGCAGCACATCGTATAAAGTCTTCCCTTTGCTGCTATAATAAGCAGCCGCTTCACAGATCAACAGCGCAGCGACAATCGCATCCTTATCGCGCGCGTATGTGCCCGTCAGATAGCCGTAGCTTTCCTCATAACCGAATAGAAATGCACGCTCGCCCGTTTGCTCGTAACGCGTCATTTTCTCGCCGATATATTTGAAGCCCGTAAGTGTATTTTCAACGGCAACGCCGTATGACAAAGCGATATCCGCGCCCATCTCGCTCGTGACGATCGTCTTAACAACGACGCCGTTAGCTGGAAGCTTGCCGCGCTCTTGCAGTTGGCTAAGTACATAATGAACCATCAATGCGCCCGATTGATTGCCTGACAGAACGACGTATTCGCCTTCGTTGTTTTTCACGACGGCGCCCATGCGGTCCGCATCCGGATCCGTACCGATAATGATATCGGCGCCAGTCTCCTTCGCGAGGGCAATCGCCAGCGTGAATGCTTCTCGTTCCTCGGGATTCGGAGACTTCACCGTGCTGAAGTAACCGTCTGGATTCTCCTGCTCCGGTACGATGTGAACGTTGCGGAAGCCCGCTTGCTTCAGCACCTCGCGAACAGGAATGTTTCCTGTTCCGTGCAACGGCGTGAACACGACGCCGAACTTCTCGCCGATCTCGCCTTTCAGCAGCTCGCCATTCAAGCTTTGCGCTGAAACCGTATCAATGAATTGTTGATCCGCATCAGCGCCCAGCCAGCGAAGCAAACCTTTAGCTTCCGCTTCCTCGCGGCTTATGCGCTTGATCTCCCCGAAGTCTACGATTTGGCCAATCGAAGCGATAACTTGCTCTGCTTCCTCCGGAATGAGCTGACAGCCGTCTGCTCCGTATGCCTTGTAGCCGTTATATTCAGGAGGGTTATGGCTTGCCGTAATGACAATGCCGCTCGCCGCGTTCAACGCGCGAACCGCAAAGGACAATTGCGGCGTAGGACGCAGCCCTTCGAATAAATACGTCGTAATGCCGTTAGCCGCAAGCACAAGCGCCGAATCCAGCGCGAATTCAGGCGACAGATTGCGGGAGTCATGCGCGATAACGACCGAAGGTTTGCCGCTTTCAGCGTCTGCTTTGGCGAGCAGCCAATTCGATAGACCTTGCGTCGCTTTGCCGACGGTATAAGCATTCAACCGGTTCGTTCCTGCACCCATAACCCCGCGCAAGCCGCCTGTCCCAAATTCAAGATCGCGATAGAAACGATCCGTCATTTCCTTCTCGTCGCCGGCGATGCCGCGCAGCTCCGCCTTCGTCGCTTCGTCGATGAGCGGATCATTTAACCATGCTTCATATTTGGCCGCAGCCGTGTTCAGGGATGATTGAGTCATATATTCAACCTCTTTCTTCGTATCTTTGATAATCAAATCGAGCCTACGTGTGCAACAAATGATTAATTACGATCGGACAGAGCAAACATAAGCTCTCCTTCGGCTACTACCTTGTCACCAACTTTTGCAGTCGCTTTTCCTTTGCCGATCGGCCCTTTGAGGCGCGTAATCTCTACCTCAAGAATAAGGGTATCGCCAGGCTTCACTTGGTCGCGGAAACGGAAGCCGTCAATGCCCGCGAAGAATCCAAGCTTGCCGCGGTTCGCTTCTACCATAAGCATCGCAACCGAGCCTACTTGCGCAAGCGCCTCCACGATCAATACGCCCGGCATAACCGGATAACCTGGGAAATGCCCTACAAAAAAGGGTTCGTTCATCGTTACGTTTTTGAGTCCGACGGCCTTTACGCCCGGTTCAACCTCCAAAATACGGTCGACGAGCAGGAACGGAGGGCGGTGCGGAATAATTTCTTGGATTTGATTAATATCGAGCATGTTAAACAATACCCCTTTCGCAAAGTTCACTAGTATAAAAAAAGTTATTTTAACTKAAACTATACTTATCCTTCATGAAACTGCAGTTCGTGGAGGTTAAGATAAGGGAGCTTGACTATGAGACCTGAAGCGTCTTTGGTCAAGCTTCTTTTTTCTCCGGCTCACCTTCCTGTTTATGTAGCAGCGCATCTACTTCCGGCTTATTTAGCGCCTTGAATAATACGATATACATAAAGGAAGTAATAAATGAGAACGCGATGACCGCCCAAAGATACGACTTTGCAAACGATGCATCGAAGAAAATAAACATGATGGCTGAATAAAATAATATCGTCGTCAGTTTCCCCATCCAGTTAGCCGGCACGGTCTTCTTGCCCCGAAAATGATAAAACATGCCTCCCGCTATCATGCCCAAATCGCGCAAAAACATCGCTCCAGCTGCAGCCCATGAAATCATGTCTGCCAGCAACAGCGATAAGATGACTGTTATGAGCATAAGCTTGTCGGCCAGCGGATCAAGCATAATGCCAACCGTTGTCACTTGTCCGCTCTTGCGAGCGATGTAGCCGTCCAAAATATCGGTAATACCGGCGGCAACCATAATCAGAAAGGCTGGGATCATATAACCGCTTGAGAATACACCTATGTAAACCGGAATTAACACAAAGCGTAATGAGGTTAATAGATTCGGCAGATTCAAACGGTCACACTCCTTTGCCTATTCCTGACTTTCGCCTCGGCTCCCAACTATTATACAACTACCATATGCAAATGAAAACCGCGCATGCGTCCCCCTTGGCAGAAGAATGCGCTGCATCCCCATAAATGTTGTAGTTCTCTATACCCATTTGAAATAAGTTGCCCTTTTTATCTTCATTTCCAACCTTTTCTAACCGTTAATAGTAGAAGACACTATTATTAATGAAGCAGAAAGGAACGGGATGCAGTGAATTTACGTTTACAATGGAACTTGTCGTTCATGCAGGCGCGAAAATGGCTTGCCGCTACTCTGGCACTTATGCTTATTGCTACCTCGATGACAGGAATCGCTTATGCGGCGGAGGATACCGTAACCGGAATCGAATTCGATTATGATGCCTCGGATTTCAATAGCAGCACCAATTCCCTTGATCTAAAGGTCGAGTCGGATAAAATCAACGTCACGTTGTTTGCTTCGGTCTCCGGCAGCACAACGAAGAAGAATGTCACTTCAAGCGCAACATGGAAGTCGTCAAGCGCCTCGATCGTAAAGGTTGAGAGCGGCGTCCTTACCGGTCTCGGCAAAGGGACGGCAACGATTACAGCAACTTATAGCGGATATACGGTCAGCATCAAAGCAACTTCTGACTATGTATACGATGAAGTAACGCTTAAGGATTCCAAAGGCGAAAACGATATTCCATCCACGCAAGAAATTGAATTAGGCGAAACGCTCATTTACAGACTCGAAGGAACTAAAGGCAACGACGATGGCATAAATATTTCATCCGAAGCCACTTGGTCCTCTTCTAACACGGCAGCCGCAACCGTCGTTGACGGCACAATTACGCTAGTCGGCACAGGATCGACGACGATTACCGCGAAGTACAAAGGAAAAAGCGATTCGGTCGTACTGACCGTCTCCTCCCCTTACAAGTCGATCGAGCTTAACAAATCCGGTCTTCTTGAGCTTGAAATCGGGACCGATGATACGAAGCTGACAGCTACAGTAACAGACAAGAACACGCTTGAAAAAGATCCTGTAACGGATAAGGCTAAGTGGACGAGCTCCAGCACAGCTGTCGCAACCGTTGATAAAGGCTCCATTACGCCAGTTGGCGCGGGCAAAACGACGATCACCGTCTCGTATCTCGGCGTAACCACTTCCATCGAAGTCGTTGTTCGAGCAGCTTATCAATCGATCAAACTGACTCCCGAGAAGGAATATCATATGTTCTTGCAAGACGCTCCTCTTTCAATTAAAGCAGAGGTGCTGACGAACCAGAACGAACCTATACCCGTAACCACTGAAGCTACATGGACATCGTCCAACGTAATCGTTGCTACCGTTGAAAACGGTGTTGTTACACCTAAAGGCGTTGGCACAACGAAAATCACGGCATCCCACAAAGGGGTAAGCCGCAGCATCGAAGTAACCGTATATGCCAGCATCAATGCGGTGAAGACGGAGTCAAAGGAAATTGACGGTTTCGTCTCCGACAGCGCCGAGCTACCAAAAGTAACAGCTACGATCTTCGACGGCACGCAAACCGACGTCAGCAAACTTGTACAGTGGACCTCCTCCGATGAGGAAATCGCTACGATTAAGGACGGCAAATGGACAGCAGTCGCAATCGGTGAGGCTGTACTGACGGGTACTGTGCAAGGATATAAAGTAGAAGCCAAGCTGACGGTGCACGTCAAACCGCTTAAACTCATTGCAAGCGCGAAGGAAATGAGCGTTATTATCGGCAAGGAAACGGCATTGCCAAGCGTAACCGTCGTTAATGAAGACGGCGAAGAAGAGGACGTAACGAAGTCCATCAAGTGGAAGACAACGTCCGATAATATCGTATTGAAGGCCGAGACCGTTAAAGGTCTTGAGGCTTCCACCGTTTCACTGACTGGCACATACTTGAACAAAACGATTACCGTAAAAGTTCGAATTGAAGAGGAGATCGTGAAGCTCGTCGTAGAGCCTACCTCTCTCGCGCTCAATCCGGGACGCTCGAAGTCGATTAAAGTAACCGGGTATTACAAAGACGGCAAAAAAATCTCACTCGGTTCCAAAATGAACTGGGAGGTCAATCCCGATACAATCGCATCCGTTAACGGCAGTTCCGTTAAAGCAATAGCAGTCGGCAGCGGCAAAGTATCCGGGTCTTACCAAGGCAAGAAGGTTGAGATCGCCCTAGTCGTTACCCCTAAGCTGAAGTCGCTCTCGGTGTCGTCCAAGACGGTATCGCTCAGCCCTGGCGCAGCGTTCGCTATAACGTTAACGGCGAACTACACAACGGGAAGCCCGGTCAATGCAACGGCCAGCGCGATATGGACGAGCTCCAAGCCAAGCGTAGCTACAGTAAACGACGGCAAGATTACAGCGGTAAGCAAAGGTACATCGACGATCAAAGCAAGCTTTGGCGGCAAAACGATTACCATACGCGTTAGCGTTAAATAGAAGCCTCTAAATGAACAAAGCCCTTTCACTTCCGGTCACGGAAGCTGAAAGGGCTTTGTTGTTAAGGTTAAGCTATGCATCAATTGAAGCGGACGCTTTACTCCGTTTGCTATATTTCAGAACGAACCAGTCGTAGAGCCGTTTCCCGGTGTCTGCCGTCAGCAACAGGATGAGCGGGATCAAGGTGAACGTATACCTCGCCTCCGCGACGTAGATAAGTCTCAGCGCGGTCATCGAGACGACCAACAGCGCGATGAAGATCAGCAGCGGCTGCGAACGTTTATACCGCAGCAGCGCATAGATCGTACCAAACGCCGCGAGCAGCATAATGACGAAGTGCAACGGCAAGCCGTTCATCGGTATAATCGTATACCATGGATCATGTCCCGTTCCCGTATAGACCGGGCCGTACAGATAGACTAGCTTGCCTACTGTATACCAACCAAGGAAGGTCAGCGGATAATGTTTGAAGCCGTATATAATGCGCTCCTTAGCGACCTCCGTCTGTGAATCTTCCGCCTTCGCATGAATCGGAACAATCGTATTCTCATAGTTCTTGTATTCGAACGTGCCGGCGTACAACGGATTCTCCATCGTGGACAGCAAAATGAACTTATCGAACGTCACCATATTGCGAATCCACCATGGACTCATCAGCACGGCGAATACGAGCATCGTCACACCGAAGACGGTCAATACCTTCTTACGGCTTTGCTTCAGTTTCCAGCCGTAGAATACAACGAACAGCAGCGCAACTGGCAGAAATTCCGGACGCGTAAGCACGAGCGCTCCGAGCGCAGCACCTGCCGCTAGCGCCCATGGAAGCGACAGCTTCTCATAGGAGCGCAGCTGCAGCGTAACGTACAACGCGAGCAGGAACGTCGCCAGCACCTCGGTTAGTATCGCTCCGTTCGCATAAACGAATGGCGGATAGACCGCCGCCAGCAGCAAAGCGATGAGCGCTTGCGCTCTCCCTAGCTGCCGATAGGCAAGTTGGAACAGCAACGCCATCGTAGCAAGACTTAAGATAACTTGTATGTATCTGACATAAGGAAAAGGATCATGCTGCTTATAGTCAACCGCTTTATAGATCCCCGCTAGGAAGAGCGGGAAACCCGGCGTCACCTTCGCATTCGGCTGTTCTTCCTTATAGGCGTAGACGCCTTTCTCCAACAATTGTTGAACCATTAGATTGTAATACTTCGTATCATGGTTTTTCATGCTATGCGTCGACGATGCGACAAAGTCGAAGCGCAGAAAAGCGCCTACTATGAATACGACAGCGACAGCGCCCCAGTACCATTTTGCACGAGATTGGTTCATCTTCTCCACCATACCGCCTTCCCCTAAAATTCCACACACAAAAAAAGATCACGCTCAGCAGTCGCTCCTGCAAGAGCATGATCTCATATGCTTATTCGTACGAGCAAATGCGTCGTACACCCTTACGAATCGGCAAACACCAAATCGTATAGATGCTGCCAAGTCGACCAACTGAATACTTCATCCTCCGGCTGCTTGCCAAGTACGACATAACCGGCGTACAGGCCTGCAATGAGCATAATGACCATAATGACTGGCACGATGCTCTTGCGCAAAATCCATAAAGCGATATTCGCACCTTTGGAACGCTGCTTCTTAGCTTTAGCCTTCGTCTTCGAGCCGTCTCGCTTTGGGGGATCTTCTCCTTCGCCCCTATTGCTATTCTCGACTCGCTCATCGGCCATACTCATTCACCATCATCCTATCCTTATGCGCGCAAACTGTTAGCAAGCCCCATCATCGTATCACTGGACGAGAGAGCACGCGCGGCCAACTGGTAAGCGCGCTGTACACTAATAAGCTCCGTAATCTCATCCGTCATTTCGACATTGGATTGCTCCAAATAACCTTGGTTAACAGTAACGCCATTATCGCTGCCAGGCACGATAAGCTGAACGACGTCTCCTTGGTTGATTCCATCAGCAATAATGAACAGATTGTCCGCCACCGCCGTCAACGCTGCAGGACGTGTCGCTTGCAGCAGCTTCACGCTGCCAAGCTCGATCGTCTGCTCGGACGAAACGCCAAGCACAGTGCCATCCGGATTGACGCGCAGGCTGTAGCCCTGCGGTACGACGATCTGCCCGTCTACGAGAGCACCCGTCTGATCCCTGACTCTTCCGACTACAGGGTATCCGTCTTCCGTTGCCAGTATGGTATCACCGTTTGCGTTAGGCGTCAACTGGAAGGCGCCGTTGCGCGTGTACGCACGGTTGCCTGCCGCATCGACTTCGACCTCGAATAGGGCATTTCCTTCAATGGCAAGGTCAGTCTCTTTATCCGTCGCTTTAACCGGTCCTTGCGACAAATTCGGCTGCACCATCGTCATATGCGAACCCCAGCCTTGGTTGAAGTTCATCGGCGACAGCCTGCCCGGCTGATTGAACGCTTCCGGCTGTCTTCTCACGTTCGTGAGCAAATCCTCGAACGTCGCTTCCTTCTTCTTATAGCCTACCGTATTCGCGTTCGCTATATTATCGGCGAGCAAGTCGAGCTTCTGCTGCAGCCCGTTCATCGACACCATCGCATTAATCATTGAACCGTTCATGCATAGCCTCCTGACGCAATCTCGTTATCGGTTAGACGCGGCCAATCTCTGTTACCGCTTTGCCTAAGCTTTGATCGTAAAATTGAATAACCTTCTGATTTGCTTCATAAGCCCGAAGCGCAGCCATCAGATCGACCGAAGCTTGCGCGGCGTCTACGTTGGAGCGTTCGACGTAGCCTTGTCTTACTTCGATTCTCTCGCCTGCATCGATTGCGCGGGCATTGCCGTCTTCGCCTTCGAAGCGGAAGTTGCCGTTGCCGTCGCGCACAAGCTCGTTCGGATTATCTACGCGCGTGATGAGGAGCTGCCCCCGCTCAATGCCTGCGGGATCTAAGAACCGCTGATCGTCGGTCAACATCAGATTCTCAAGGCTTGTCCCGACCGGAAATTCGATAGGCTGACCGTTCGCTCCAAGTACGCTAGAGCCATCGGTCGTCATGAGGAAGCCGTCTTCCGTCAATGTGAACTTGCCTCCGCGCGTATAGCGCACTTCTCCATTCGCGTTCTGAACGGTGAAGAACGCTTGCGGCTGGAACGTCACTTGGCCGTCTTCGCTAACCGACTTGCCTGATTCATCGAACACGAGTCCAGGCACATCGATATTCGAGATAAGAGCGAAGTCAGATGCGTTATTCGTCTGCGTCAGGTCGCCTTGCAGATGAATCGATAAGCTCTCCTCCGCGAATACGCCGCTCGTTAACTTGCCGATCTTCATTTGATCCTTCGGCTCAACGCCTGTAAGCGACAAGAGCATCTCAGGAAATGCGCGCGACACCGAATTCGTCTGCTTGTAGCCCGGTGTATTGATATTCGATATATTATTCGTTACCGTATCATGTCTGCGTTGCTGTGCAATCATGCCGGCAGCTGCGGTATATAGTCCTCTTAACACGATTGTAACCTCCTCGTGGCTTTCATTCCCAGTACCTCTATATATTATCGGTTGAAAGCAAGGCAGGCTGAATAGCATGTCTATGCGACCTTTGACTCATTTGGGCCTCGGCTCGCCCCCCTATGGCTCCCTACCCGCGCAAACGATTCAAATGCCGCTAACCAGCCTTATTTTTTACCGAGCTTGTCCAAGTGATCGAGCAGAATACCCGTACCCTTCACGACGCAATGCATCGGATCCTCAGCGATCAGCACCGGTACCTTCAGTTCCTCTGCGAGCAGAGCATCGAGCCCGTCCAATAACGCGCCGCCGCCTGTCAGAATGACGCCTCGGTCGATAATATCGGCGGACAATTCCGGCGGCGTACGCTCCAGTACCGACTTGGCTGCCGATACGATCGACATCACCGGATCCCATAGCGCTTCGCGAACCTCGTTCGAGCGGATCGTAACCGTAAGCGGCAGACCCGACACCATGTCGCGTCCGCGAATATCGATCTCGTCGCGGCGTCCGTCCTCGAATACCGTGCCAATCTTAATCTTAATATCCTCGCTCGTTCTCTCGCCGATCAGAAGCTTGTACTTGCTCTTAATATATTTCATGATTGCGTCGTCGAACTTGTCCCCTGCGACTTTAATCGAAGAGGCGGTAACGACGTCGCCCATAGAAAGAACGGCTACATCCGTCGTACCCCCGCCAATGTCCACGACCATATTGCCGCTAGGCTGGAATATGTCCATTCCAGCCCCAATAGCGGCAGCCTTCGGCTCTTCTTCCAAAAAAACTTCCTTCGCGCCGCTGCGCTCCGCCGCCTCGCGAATCGCCTTCTGCTCTACCGACGTAATATTCGTTGGCGCGCAGATTAGAATGCGAGGACGGCTGAACCACTTGCGGCCTTCTACACGGTCAATAAACGCTTTCAGCATAATTTCCGTAATTTCAAAGTCTGCGATTACGCCATCTCTTAGCGGACGAATCGCAATGATGTTGCCCGGAGTACGGCCCACCATACGGTGCGCCTCCTCGCCTACGGCAAGCACGCGCTTCGTGTCGCTCTCAATTGCAACGACAGACGGCTCATCGAGCACAACGCCTCTTCCTTTTACATGAATCGAAACATTGGCTGTTCCAAGATCAATCCCGATATCCTTGCTCAGCATAAGGCTTAAGTCCCCCAACGAATAATGTTTACATAACGTACGTTTAGTCCCTCTTGACAGAGAAACCGCTAGTGTACATTATTCGCCAAAAAGGTCGAAATTCCTCTACAAATCGATGAAAAATTTTCATGCTGTGTCAGCGCGTGTCGACTAATCTTTTATTTGATTACACCTTGCCCGCGGCAATGACTTCACGCTTCTTGGAACTCGTTTTTTTGTATTTGATTTTGGTCGCTTCGCCTCCTCTTAAATGCCTAATCGATTTGTGATACTCGAGAATGTGCTTAACCTGGTCTGCCAGGTCGGGGTTGATTTCCGGCAGTCGTTCGGTCAAATCCTTATGCACCGTACTCTTGGACACACCGAACTCTTTGGCGATCGTTCGCACCGTATGCTTCGTTTCAACGATGCAGCGGCCTATTTTAATGGTTCGCTCTTTGATGTAATCGTGCACGTTCCCGCCTCCCTACTCGAGATAGTTTGGTACATTATATGAGTCGAGCGGGTATATATTCGTTATGGCCAAGCGTGACAAGCCCGATTGCCAATAATTTTTAAATAAAAACAGAAACAGGCAGGGGAATGTCCCCTGCCTGTGCATAGCAAGCGTAGTATTTACGCCGCTTCTAACGGTTTACTGCTCTTTGATGAAATCATTCGGATTAACCGGATCGCCGTTCACGAGCGTTTCATAATGAAGGTGGATGCCGAGATCGCGTTGGAGATCGTTGCGGCCCGCTTTTGCAATAACCGTGCCTTGCTGCACCTCGTCGCCTACTTTAACCGCTACTTCCGATACGCTTTGGTAAACCGTCGACAGCTCTTCGCCGTGCGAGATCTCTACCGTCAGACCGTTTTTCGGATGCTGATACACCTTCGTTACTGTACCCGAGAGCGCTGCCGCTACATCGAACGTCTTGCCTGTCGGATCAACGAAGTCCATACCTGTGCTGAGTACGAATTTGTTGTCCTCGATCTCTACAATCGCGTCCTCTTGCTCCGTTGCCGGAAGCTTGTCATCGTAGAACGGCGTCTTCACAGTAAGTGTTTCCGTGTTAACCGGCCATTCCATCGATTCGTTGCCCGCGATAACAGGCAATGCGCCTTCTTCGCCTGCGTTTGTTTGACCGTCACCTTGAGTCTCTTCAGTAGGATCGGATGTAACTGCTTTGTCTGTGTTCGTGTCCGCTCCCTGATAGATCCAAAGTAAGGTTACGATAATTGCTGCCGCGGCCATGAAGAGCGCTGGGGATACCCATCTCTTAGCGAATAGGCTTCTCCATCCACTGCTAGACTTGGCGGCAGACGTTCCTCCCAGAGCGTTTTTGGGAGTTTCTTCTGGTCTTTGCTTCGGTTTGTTCTGATTTTGTTCATTCATTTTTATATCACCTCACTAGCCATTGTTGCCAGAACTGCTAGGTTTATACGTGAGGTGAATACTAATTTTTGAAAGATTATAGACTATGACCTTTGGGCCAATTGCGCCGATAGCTTGGAAGCTTGTTCGACTGTCGTACTAGAGTAGTAGTGGCCGAGGATAGCGGCCACGTCCGCCCCTTCCCGAGCCATGCCGTTCGCGCCCCATTGGCTCATGCCGACACCGTGTCCGTAGCCATAGGTCGTAACCGTAATGGAATCTCCCTTAACGCTCCACGTGAATTGCGAGGAAGCCAGCTCTAGCTTCTCTCTTACCTCGCGGCCGGTAAACACTTTATCGCCTATACGAATCTTGCTAATGCGATTGCCTTCCGTTCGCTCTATGACGCGAATGGATGACTTCGCGAACCCTTTTCTCTTAACGCCCAGCTTCTTATGAAACTCGGTTAGCTTAAGCTTCACCGTCTCTTTATATTTAGGCGAGATCGCCTTGTCCCACGGACTTTCCACACTGCGCAAATAAGGAATCGGCTGTGTCCAATAGTCTTCCGAGTTTTCCGTATAGCCGTTGCTCGTTGAAAAAAAAGCCGCTTCTATCGGTTCTCCCTCATACGTAATGACCAGACCTCTCGTCTCATCAATGACTTTGCCAAGCTTGGCCATATTCGCCTTGCGCTCCGTCTTCGCCCATTGCCCCTCCAGCTTCGCCAGCGGCGTATACACTTGATGCTGTACCGTATCGGTTACGTCCGCGCCATGCAGGGACATATCGGTATCATCGCCTTGTCCTTGTATCAGCCGTCTGACTATATACGTTCTGGCGGCAATCGCCTGCGCCTTAAGCGCCTCTATCTCGAAATCGATAGGCATCTCTGCCGCGACAACGCCGCGTACGTACGTTTCGAGCGGCACGTTCTCGATGCGCTTCTCTTTCGTCAGATAGATATGAATGATCAAATCATCCAGCTCGCTTGACGTTTGCGGAGCGGCAGACGTTACATCTACTTGGTCTGAAACGTTCTGTTCCTTGCCGATATCATCATTTTTTCCGTTTGGCTCATTCTTCCGCGCAGCTGCCTCATTCTCATTGGTGCGCCGCTGCAGTTGGGCGGCTGTCTCCGTGATACGACTTGCCGCCTGTTCCTTGATTGATGATTGTTGAAATTCGGCCAGACCGGTATCAGCGTAACCTGCGGCGGACGCCGCACGAAGCTCATTCAGCGATAGCTTAATCAGCAGAATAGAAGCTCCCAACATAGCTCCAATACCGAATAGAGCTAACCATCGCTTGACCGATTGCCGGCGCAACAACGATACGACCAGTTGTGTTCTTATCTTTGGGCTCATGCGCTCTCCTTCCACCTAGGCCGGTGAGAGCGAGCATGCTGGCGTTATTGATCCTATCGCTTATGCCGCTCTCTTAAATCGACCCTGATGGTTCATTCTATGAGAACGAATAATAGGGTAGAACCTCTTGTCTCCTAATCGTAGCGAAGGGCGTCGACCGGCTTTAAGCCAGCTGCCTTATTCGCGGGCAAATAGCCGAATATAACGCCGACGAGGGCGGAGAACGCGAAGGACAGCAGTACCGTATCGCCCGGCACTTCCGTTTCCGTATGCATAACCTGGCCGATGACGAATGAAGCCACGTAGCCAAGCCCAATTCCAAGGGCGCCTCCCAAACCGCTTATGCAGACAGCTTCTACGAGAAACTGAAACAGAATATCGCGCTTCTTGGCGCCAAGCGACTTGCGTATGCCAATCTCGCGCGTCCGCTCGGTGACTGATACTAGCATAATGTTCATAATGCCTATGCCGCCAACAATAAGGGAAATAATAGCGACATAGATCAATTGCCTATTCATTGTCTCGTTAACCGAGTTCAATGTCTCCATCGCTTCCTCTTGATTGAAGACGCGGTACGCGTTTTCGTTGCCTCTGAACTTCTCATAGAGTACCGCCTCGATTGCCGTGACGGTCGCGGACATGAGATCAGTGTCGGTGACAAGCAAATTGATCGTCGTGACGCCGCTCGTTTGAAATATTTTTTGCGCTGTCGTAATCGGAATCAGTATTTTCTCGTCGTTAGAGCCCGCGATAGACGTGCCTTGCGATTCGAGCAAGCCGACGATCGTGAAGTTGTAGCCGTTGATCGTTATTTTTTTGCCAACGGCCTCCGCCGGATTCTCGCCCTCTTCCTCGAACAGGTCGGTCGCCGTATCTACGCCGATCAGCGCTACTCTTGACGCGTTATTAATATCCGGCGATGCAATGTAGCGGCCGTCCTGCACAGGAAAATCTTTAACCTGCTCATAGGCGGGCGTAATTCCCTCTACGCTAACCGATACTTGCGTCTTACCGTACTTCGCATACGCATTGCTGCTCGTTACAGGCGCAACGCCTTCGATGTTCATGACATCTCCAAGCTCGTTCGCTTCATCGACCGTTAGCGATGTTACCGTCCCGCGTCCTGTAATGGTAGCCGACAGCGAGTTCGGGCTGCCGAGTGATGACACCTGCTCGGCTACCTCGTTGGATGACGCCTTGCCCATCGCCACAAGCGCAATGACCGTCGCAACGCCGATCAATATCCCGAGCATCGAAAGTATCGTTCTAAGCTTGTTCGATAAGACGCTCTTCACGGCCATTAACAAGCCTTGCGTAAGCTTCATCGTCATTCCTCCTTCCGAGCTCCGTCAACACCCCGTCCCGGATGACGACTGTACGTCTGGCCCGCTGGGCTACCTCCATATCATGCGTGATAAGGACGATCGTCTGGCCCGCTTGGTTCAGCTCCTCCATCATGTTCAACACTTCCATGCCCGTCTTGGAATCGAGCGCGCCAGTCGGCTCATCGGCAAGCAGCATAGGCGGATTAGTCGCTAACGCACGCGCGATTGCAACCCGCTGCTGCTGTCCGCCGGACAGCTCGCTCTGCCGATGATGCAGACGGTTGCCAAGACCGACTCTCTCGAGCGCTTCCTTGGCCAGCTGCTTGCGTACCTTGCCTGACAACCCGCGATAGATGAGGGGCAGCTCGCAGTTTTCCAGCGCCGTCAGCTTCGGAAGCAAATGATAGCCTTGAAAAATAAATCCGATTTTTTTGTTTCTCATCACGGTCAGCTTATTGTCGCTTTGGCCGTTCATCTCTGAGCCTTCCAGCTTGTAGCTTCCTTCGCTTGGCGTATCTAGACACCCGATGATGTTCATAAGAGTCGATTTGCCTGACCCCGACGGACCGACGATTGCTAGAAACTCGCCATGCTCGACCCTGAGCGAGACGTTGTGCAGAACAGTCGTTTTCTCCCGTGCCATCATATAATACTTCGTTACGCCTTCCATCTCGATTAGTGGTATGCTGCCATGATCGTTTCCGCTCATCGCATGCCACCGCCGCCAGCACTGCTGCGTACGGTTCCACCGCCGCCGCCCATTTGCATTTGGAAGCCTCCACCGCCGAAGCCGCCTCCCGGGAAGCCTTGCATCTGAACATTCGTTTCTTGCTGACCGCCACCCATGCCAGCCGTTCCGGAAGCAACAGGGATAAGCACGCTGTCACCTTCATTGACTCCCGATACAATTTCAACGAAGTTTTCGTTGCTAAGACCCGTCGTCACTTCGACAAGTTGTCCGCCGAGCGTCAACGTTTCCATCATCGCTTGGCGCATATTTTGACGTTCGCTTGATCCCGCGCCGCCTCCGGTTCCCCCAGTTCCGCCAGCACCGCCCGTCATGCCTTGTCCGCCGCCGCTTGGCCGTTGACCTGTTCCTGCAGTCGCGCCACTATCACCTGACGTGCTTTGTCCGCCGCCGGAAGCCGCTCCATCGCCTGCCGGTGCTTCAGCATCAGTCGTGCCCTTCGTCGCTTCACCCTGCGTATCGCCGCTTGCCGGCGCTTGACCGCCTTCGCCTCCAGGGGACGCTCCGCCTTCTGGAGGTTGACCGCCGCCTTCACCCATTGGCCCGCCTTCGCCTGACCAATCTCCTTGTCCGCGTCCTCCCCCCGTCTGTCCACCGCCAGCCGCGGCTGCGCCATCGCCAGTCGACGGTATGCGAACGAATGATTTGCCGCCCATCTCAACAACCGCATTTACCGGCACGAGAACAATATCTTCTTTGGACTCAATCGTAATCGCGGCTTCACCCGACATGCCTGCCATAACCCCTTCAATATCGTTCAGAAGGATGCTCACCTCGAAGGAGGATGAGCCGTTGCTGGACGAGCCTTCGCGCGCAATCTCCGACACAGTCGCATCAATCGTACGGTCGGCAATCGAGCTAAGCGTAATATCAACCGCTTGGCCTACCTTAAGCGACGGAATGTCGAGCTCATCGACTGATGTAACAAACTCCAGCTTCGTATAGTCAACGATGGTTGCTATCGTCGTATTCGCTTGAACCTCGTCTCCAGCTTCAATATCGAATTCCGTAATCTCGCCTTCGATCGTTGCTGTTACCGTCTTCACCTGCTCGTTCTGTTCTTCATAAATGTCTTGCAGATCGTCATTCAGATCTGCCAATTCCGAGTTGGTGTCCTCGATGCTTTTTTGTATTTTTTTCTTCGTTTCCTCTTCGTCTTCCGTACCGATTGCTGCTTTATAATCTTCTTGATACCCTTCAATCGTATCCTGCAGCTTTTCCTTATTTTTCTCGATCGTTTCGATCTGATCTTCATAGTCGTCCGAATCCTCGAACGTTACGAGCGTTTGGCCCGCCTTTACTTTATCGCCTTTTTTCACATGCACCTCGGCGATCGTTCCGCTCTTGCCGGCGGTCAGCGTTTCGCGAGAATTCGCGGCAACCGAACCTGTCCCGCTAATTTGATTCACGATCGAGCCCTTGGTCGCCGTAACCGTCTGGGCTACAGGATCTTCTCCCGCCGCTTCCTTGTCCTTCGCAAAATAATAGTAATACGCTCCCGCTCCGGCCGCGGCAAGAATGATAACGATGCCTAGCCAAATCGTCCACTTCTTCATTTGCTTTACGCCACCCTCCATCAGACTTGATCGAATAGACTATAGCAAACGAAGATGAACGGGAAATGAACAAGCCGCATGAGACAGTTATCCTTTATCGGCGCATAAACAAGCGTAAAAAGCTTTCGCTACGCATGAATCGTTAGCTGCTTCTTTGCACCGCTCGTTTCTGTGCCGTCTTTGTCAGCATAAGCTTTCGTTTCGCGGAGAAATATAGGCATAAGGATAAGAGTGAAACTTGGCCGTGATCCGTTAAGGACCCTGGCGACACTATTAGGCCACATTCCAATCCTATTGCATGGTTGCGGACCGAGGAGACCCTATCGGTTCCCTTTCTTAACAAACTCATGCTGATTGTCTCAGATAGGGTCCGCTGAGTCCGTAATAAGAAGAAACGGAGGAGAAAATCGCAATAAGGGACTTTATGGTCCGCACTGCGACCAAAAACCTGCTTTTGCATCGATGGGGAGCAACTAGATGTCATGATACCCTTCGCACACCAACTAGGAGACCCGCTCCGCGGATCTCCACATTACCGAAACCTCTCTGCCTCTTCTATAACCACCGTTCGTATACAATGACGTTCGATTATTTACACGTTTAAAAAAAGAGGACATCTTGCCCGCCAGAGGTTTATTGCTTCCTCATAACGGACAAGATGTCCTCGCTTTATTTTGATTCAATTACGTTTAGTTGGTTCGACTCAAAACGCTTAAGCCCAAGTCGGCTGAACCTTAAGTACGGCAACCTCTTTCTCCCGCTTGTAGCTCGCAGCCTGTTCATGCTCCGATACAGCTGACGTAGCAACAACCGCAGTCGCTCTTGCAGCGACTGCAACCGGTGCAGGAGCTGATTGCTCGTTCTCCGATTCTACGCGGAAGATCGTAGCGCCCAGTGCGGCTAGCTTGCCTGTAATATCGACGTACCCGCGGTCCACATGATGCAGTCCCGTAAGCTCTGTCTCGCCTTCAGCGCGAAGCGCCGCGCAGATAAGCGCCGCTCCCGCGCGTAAGTCAGTCGCACATACCTTCGCGCCTTTAAGCGGCAATCCGCCGCTTACAATAGCGGTACGCCCGTCTACTTTGATCTGAGCGTTCATCTTCTGGAATTCTTCAACGTGCATGAAACGGTTCTCGAATACGGTCTCCGTCACCACGCTCGTACCTTCCGAAACGAGAAGCAGTGCCATCATAGGCGATTGCATATCGGTTGGAAAGCCTGGATGCGGCAAAGTTTTTACATCGACCGATTTCAACTCCGCACCTGCGCGAACGCGAATGCCATTGTCGCTCTCGGTAATCTCGACGCCCATCTCTTCGAGCTTGGAGATGACCGGCGTCAAATGATCGGCAATTGCGCCTTCCACGAATACGTCGCCGCCAGTTATCGCTGCTGCAATCATGTACGTGCCCGCTTCAACGCGGTC
Organism: Paenibacillus sp. 05T425; assembly: GCF_056396205.1. Classification (NCBI taxonomy): domain Bacteria; kingdom Bacillati; phylum Bacillota; class Bacilli; order Caryophanales; family Paenibacillaceae; genus Paenibacillus; species Paenibacillus sp. 05T425. Next base: position 584,845 of record NZ_JBFTLA010000002.1, on the reverse strand, counting down.
AGGGATAACATTATGCGCTGCGCCGTGCATTTTATCCACGCCTTCAATACGGATTAGACCGGTGCCGGCACCGCGCACCTTGCCGCCCATGGCGTTAATATAATTAGCCAAGTCGACGATTTCCGGTTCTTTGGCTGCATTTTCAATGGTGGTCGTTCCAACCGCTAGTGCGGCTGCCATCATAATATTCTCCGTTGCGCCCACGCTGGCAACGTCGAGGTAAATCTTCGCACCCTTAAGACGGGTCGGCGTGCTTGCTTCAATGAAGCCATGACCGAGCGTAATCTCCGCTCCCATCGCCTCAAAGCCCTTCAAATGCTGATCGATCGGACGAGTTCCAATCGCACAGCCGCCTGGCAGCGAGATACGCACTTTGCCTACGCGGGCAAGAAGCGGTCCCATGACAAGGAACGATGCACGCATTTTACGAATGAGCTCGTAAGGTGCCTCGATTGAAGTAATAGCTGGCGCTGATATGCGCATCATTTCATTATTATAAGTTAATTGTGCGCCCAATGAAGCAAGCACCTTCTGAATCGTCATAACGTCATCGAGGAGGGGTACGTCATAGATGACGCTGTCTCCTTCTGTCGCCAATAATGAGGCCGCTAGAATGGGAAGCACGGCATTTTTTGCACCGCTAACGCGGACCGTTCCCTTCAAACGCTGACCTCCGCGGACGATAATTTTGGTCATCTTATGGTTCCCTCCGCGAACTGCAATTTCTATACCCTCTACGAGCATATAATGGAATTTCTCACTACAACTAAACTTCATCTTATCATTCATCTACATGAATCGACAAGCGCTAAATTACTTCCATTTTATTCTTATCCGTCTTTGGTCCTAGATCGGATTTTCGCCTTGCCTGCCTATCCTGCTTTACCAAAAAAAGTAATCCATTTTCACGTTGGGATCTGCTTGTGCTTCGTGCTCCCCAACTTATCTTATCGTCATTTAATACCCATTGTTGACATCTTTCGCGACTGTTATTCGACAAAGCTGCGAAGCATCGTTGTGAAGCTCCAATATTCCAAAATAAACTTGGCGAACAAGTGTCCCAAAATAACCGCAACAACCACTTGAAACATCCTTGCCTTTGCATTGCGGGGATGCTTGAAGAACGTTTCCCACTTTACCTCCTGCAGCAGCGTCCACACCAACATAATGCTGATCAGAACAACAATAATAGAGAATAACCCGGTAATGCCGGTCATCCGCTGCGCCTCATCGAATACATCATAATTTTCCATAGCTACCCCTTCGCTTCATCCCTCGATCTCTTAATCGGCTTAGTTGCTCAGCAAATGATACAGAAGTACCGAATATTCGGCCCTGCTCGCTTGCTGCTTTGGTTTGAATTGGTTATTCTCTATCCCTTTGATTGCACCGTTCCCCTTAAGCGCGATCAGCATGGGTGCTGCCCAGTGCGCTCTGCTCACATCCGCGAACGGAGCAGCGAGCGGGATTCTCGGCTGCACACCGTCCGCATAACCGATAATAATAGCCATTTCTACGCGCGTTATCGGCTGATCCGGCTTAAAGCTTCCATCGGGGAAGCCTTTTATCCAGCCCTGCTGTACCGCTTTGGCTATTTCGTCATAGGCCCAGTGCGAGGCTGTAACGTCCTTGAATCGCTTCTGGCCGTTGTTAATGCTCCCGCTCGGCTTATAAGCCTTCACAACCATTGCTGCCGCCTCAGCGCGGGTGATCGCCCGCTTCGGCTCGAAGCGATAATTGCCTGTTCCGTTTATGATGCCAAGCTGACTTAACGCGGTTATTTCTTTTTGAGCCCAATGATTTGAAATATCGCGGAAGCCTCCGACCAGCGCCTCCGACTTGATTTTGAAACGATAATATTGGCTGTCTGACGGAGCGCCTGCAGATAGCTTCACATAATAAATGCCCGGCTCAAGTATGAGCTCCGATGTCTGCAGAGAACCGCTCTGCCCGGTTGAAGACGTTGTTAGACGCGACATCCGCTTATCGTAGGCTTCCAGCTTCAAATTTATTGAGGACGGAACGCTTGAGACGGCCATCGATACGACGCTAGCCTTGCTCACACGAAATTGAAACCAATCCAAATCGGTTTTGCTGCCTATTACACCTAGATAATCCGTACCCGGATTTACCATAAATGACTCATACGATTTGTCGTTTGGTTCATTCGGATCTTCGTACTTAGGCGTATATTCCAGCTTCAGCGTATATGTACCTATGACAGGACTTGCTTCGGATGAGATTGCATTGTGGACACGAATATAATATTTCCCTGGAGCGACGGTTATGACAGGAGACTGCTCCGTTTTCCCTTCACCCTCATCATCATACAAGAGCAACTGATCACCTGCGCGCTGTATAGCGAGGCCCGGATCAATTCTTGCTGTATCCGTGCTTAATACAATCTTTAGTTTACCGCCTTGCGTAAAAGATACAACATACCAGTCGCGATCAGCGGTTTGATGAAAGTTGCCAACGACGGTTTGTGTCCGAGGTTGAAGCGTATAGGCTTCATAAGATTTATCGTTCGACTCGTAAGCATCCTGTTTTATTATAAAAGAGGAAGTCAGCATATACGGTAAATCTAAAGTACTATATTTATTCATCAACTCAACTCGAATGAGATGCGCGCCCTTCTTCACATCGATATCGATCGAAGTGCTTGCCAGCTTCGTATCGTAGATCATCTGCTGCTGACCGTTAAAATATTGATAAATCCGTACAGGCTGCACCGCTTTGCCCGCATCAACCATACCTTTGTAATCGATCTTTAGCGTTCCATCACTCGGCATGTCAATTCGGTACCAGTCTTGGTCTTCACCGTTATCAAGCGAGGCGGTGATGCTCGTGCCTAGCTGGAATCGCTTCGCCGTCTTGCTCGTGTCATTCGGTTCGTATATATCCATTACGACATTCGCGTTAACCGCTTTATCGATCTGCAGCAAGCCATAACCCGACTTGCTGTCGACGCCTGCAGTACCGATATCCTTGGCCGTCTGCCGCAGAAGAGCCCTTACTTGGTAAGGCTTCAAATCTGGATTTTGAGCCCAAATAAGACCTGCAGCCGCAGCTACTTGCGGCGCCGCCATCGAGGTGCCCTCTTCCCGCTTGTAGAGCCCGCCTATGCCCGTCGTGAACACGTTCCATGGGGCCATAATATCAAGCTCGGGTCCCGGATTAGAGCGTGCGTCAACTGTTCCATTCGGTTTGATGCCGCCAACTGCGATTACGGTCGGGTAGGCGGCAGGATATTTGACAGCCGCCATTGCGCCATACGAAACGCCGTCATTGCCTGCCGCTGCTACGAGCAGCACGCCTTTGGACTCGGCATACTCTACGATATCGAGCATGTAAGGCGAGTAGCGGTGCAGACCAACCGACAGGACGACAATCCGAGCGCCGCTTTTGATTGCATACAAGATCGCGTCGCCAAGCTCCTCTTCCGTCCCGTCTCCGCGATTATCGAGCGCCTTGATAGGCATAATCTTCGCCTTCCATATTATGCCCGCTACGCCTTTGCCGTTATTGCTCTCGGCCGCAATAACGCCGGCCACGCTGGTGCCGTGGCCGTTGTCGTCGTTGGGCGGAAGCTTCGGATCGACCAGATTGACGCCGGGCACTAAGTTATTGATTAGGTCGGGATGATCAAGATCGACGCCCGTATCCACGATCGCTATCGTAAGCTTCGTCTGCTCGCGCATTGTCTCCCACGCTTTAACTGCGCCGATCTGAGCCAAGTAAGGCTGCTGTGCGTATTCAGGGTCGTTCACCGTCACTTTTTGCCCGGTGAACAAGGGGGGGCTGGAGGGCGCGGATGAGGCTTTCGTATCCGCGCCTTCATTGCCGCTGCCCGGCGCCGGCGTCTGCGACGCCTCCGGCAGCGCAAGAGCGTGCACCCGGCTGTTCGGGTGCACATATTCGACGCCCGGCTCGCTTAGCAGCCGGGCGAGCCAAGCTTGCACGTCCTCGCCGCTGTCGCCGGCGGGACGCACGACATCGACCGCCGCCTCGCTTTGGCGGCGGAGCACCTCTGTCCCGCGCAGCTCATGCGCCAGCGCGGGGTCGCTCCACTTGAGCAGCCAGCTCTGCGGCTGCTCTTCAGCGGCGACAGCGTCGCCGTCGGCCGCGGATTGCGGCGCTGCCTCCAGCGGCGCTGCCTCCAGCGGCGCTGCCTCCAGCGGCGCTGCCGCCGCATGGCGAGCGAGCCCTGCGGGGGCTATGCCCCCGAAGGCGACGCTAGCAAGCAGCAGCGCTAGCAGCGATCTTCGCGCATAAGCGCGCACCGCTTTATATCTGATTGTCGCTAATTGCTTCAACGTTCGTCCATTTGGTAATATCATCATATTCTGCCTTTTTATCATATTGGCCGCATCTATTTGGCATACTGAAGCAGCATCCTTGATCAACGATACGGGGTTTCTACATATAAGGGTTACTACATAGAACATATTCGATTCCAAACCGTTAAATCCCTTGCAGATGACCGACAACGGTCCAAAAGACCTATGAAGTTCTTTACAATATCCAAGCCCCTAGCCTTGTGTTATCATTAATTAGCGCCATTAACCGCACACCGTGATTAGAGGAGGAAGAAGGTTTGAGCAATAATAATCGCATAGAATCGCTCGACTCGCTTCGAGGAATTGCTTCAATGATCGTTGTTATTTTCCACTGTTTAATTGCTTTCACCGTTTTTGAACAAGCCAATTTCAATCGTTTCGACAACGATTTTCTCAAATATTTCACAATCACGCCTTTGCATACCCTCTGGGCAGGCAGGGAAGCCGTTCTATTATTTTTTGTGTTAAGCGGCTTTGTCCTTGCAATTCCCTTTTTCGAGGGCAAAACCCAGTCCTACGGAGCGTATGCGATAAGACGATTCTGCCGCATATACATTCCTTACATCGTTCTTATGCTAGTATCGGCGCTGCTATTAACCATCTTTTTGGAACACAAAGATATTCAAGGATTAAGCGCCTCCTACGATAACCGTTGGAATCATCCCGTTACCCTTAAAGCGATCGCCTCTTACTTTCTGATGGAGAACTACGATACGACGAATGTGAACGGAGTCGTGTGGACGTTGTTCCATGAGATGAGAATATCGTTAATTTTACCGCTCTTCCTTCTAATAATAAGGAGATTCAATTTCCTCAGCGCCGCCATCCTGTCGCTAGGCTTAAATGTGCTTGTCTATTTGGCGTTGGATAACTGGGCCGCCGTTCTGGATGAAGGTCGTCTATTAATTATGGTAAAAGCCGTTAGATGGAGCATGTATTACTGCACCTGCTTCATACTAGGAGCGCTGCTATCTAAATATCGGAATAAACTGCCTAGACTGAAAACCATTTATACGGCTATTCTTGTGGCAGTCTCGCTCGTATTGATCAATTGCCGCTGGATGGTTGTCGTCTTCCAAGTGAAAGATCAGAAAATAACGGACGTTATAACCATTGCCGGCATCCTGCTGCTGTTCGCGGCCGTTCTTTCTTCGGACCGCCTAAATGCCTTCCTTTCCATAAAGCCTTTAACATGGCTCGGTAAAATTTCGTTCAGCCTGTATTTGGTTCATATTCCGGTTATGATGATGATCACCATTTTGCTGGGCAAAATTATACCGATTGAAGCGGCTTTCATTCTCGTTCCGATCGTAAGCCTTCCTGTCGCCCACTTCACGTACAAATTCGTGGAGCTGCCGAGCAACAAGCTGGGAAGGTCCATTGCGAAAGTAATCGATCGAAACCGAAATTCATCCCGTAAGCAGGCATCCGGTGATATTGCAGAGTCATTATAAGCAAGTCAACCATTTTCCGTAAGTTGTACGGCTCATCAAGAGAACAAGGCGTTTCGCTTAAGTTGCGAGGCGCTTATTTCTTTGCATATCTTCTTTCAATTTAGAAAATTTGATTATGGAGACCAATATGACTAATTCCGTTTCTTATGCCGTTATTCTAATGTATTTTGTTTTCGGCTTTATCTTTAACGGGTATTTTTTTGAGACATCCTTATTATTCATGAACGCATTTCTTTTACTTGCCTTCCTGCTTGTACTCTTGCTTCAAAAATCACTCTTGATAAATTGGCTGCACATTGGGGTTATTCTCTATGTCGCATGCTACTGGATCGCTTGCTTGTATGCGGTCGATTTGGAAGCGGCTCTCCTTGAAGCGTCGAGAGTAACTAGCCTCATCCCGTTATCCTTACTTGTTATGAATCTCTCCGCACAGYACTTATCGAAGTTATATTCCAGTTGGAACTTCCTTGGCCTTATGCTCGTTGTTGTGGGCTTATTATTCCATATGGAGCGCAACGGACGGCTGGAATCACTTCTGTATTACGCAAATACTTTGGCTATCATCCTGCTTGTAAACTTGCTGCTAAGTATGTTCTCCTTCTCTAAATCCCAGTCCAAAATCCACCTATTTACGATGACAATAACTGCTACCGGCCTGTTATTAACGTTCTCTCGTTCCGTTTGGATTTTGTGGTTGCTATCCATTATCGCCGCCATTGTTTTTATCCCGCGAATGCGAGCTTTGTCGACGCTGTTGTACGTTACGGCAAGCCATGCGGCTGGATTGTTACTCGCAATGGCCATTAAACAAGATATATTGTTTTTTTTAGGTCGCGTCTCCAGTATCCAGGCAAGCACGCCGGAATTTCAAATCAGGTTAACCTATTGGAAAGACAGCCTCTCCATGTTTACCGATTACTTTTGGGGCGGTTCAGGCGGGGGCGGCTGGGCGGGTCTGCAACATTTGTACCAATCGCAGCCTTATTTTGTGAAATACATACATAATCACTTTGTCCAGGTAGCACTAGACATAGGTATAATCGGCCTCATAATCTGGTTGACAATACTTATTGTTTTCTATAAAAAAGCAATTGTCGAAGTACGAACGCAAAAAGAGGGAGAAGGCTTCTACAAGAAAGAAACACTGCTCATTGTGTCTGTCATGTTACTGCATGCCGGTTTCGATTTCGATCTTAACTTCCCAGTAGTCTTCGCCATGCTCATTTGTCTTATAATACCCATGTCCTCAAGGACTCCCATAATACTGAAGATGGGAGCCTTTAAACTTTCAGCATTAAGTATGGTTACCGCCCTTGTCATTATCTTTTTTATATGGATGGGAACAGCCTACAATTGGATGAATCAAGGCATAAGGGCTGCAAAGAACGAGCAATTTGTAACAGCAGTGAGCCACCTTTCGAAGGCTGAACATTCAATTCCGTGGTCGCATTCAATCTTATACGAATCTGCAAAAGTATATATTAGAAAGGGAAATGCGACTAAAGACAGGAAATATTTTGAATCAGCCAAACAACAGCTCGAGCTTGCAATCGCTAAAGTACCTCATCAACAGCTATATACTGATTTAGTGGAAGAATTGAATAAATAGGATTTTTATCAAAATGTTGAATAGGACTGGTAAAATTGTCCTAAGGTTGATATAGTAGAAAAGTATTTGTAAATAACTAGGAATCAAGGAGGAGAAGACTTGAAAAAAAGCTTTCGACGCAAGCTCAGTGCATCACTAATATCGCTATTATTATTATCATCATTGTTACCCGTTCTTGCATATGCCGCTACTAGTATTGGATTCTATTACAATGCTGAGACCGGAATGCTCCATGGCGAAATTTACACTTCAGATCCGGACGCGGTGAGTATTGAATTATTCAACGAATCAGAAGCGATCGAAGAACAAATGATTCCAGAAACAAATTCTTTTTACGAAAGTTACGATGACAATAACACTCGTTATTATTCCGTTTCTTACAGTGCATATGTGGGAGAACAACAGCCTACAACTATTAAACTAACAGAGAACGAAACTACATATGATATAAATTTAACGACTGAAGGCAGATATACTTATTACTATGATCCAGATGTATATTTGGACGCTTACCGTATACAGGGTCAACAATTTTTCAACGGACTATTGAAGAACCGATTCCTAAAAAGCGGTCAAAAGCTCGTTTCGTTCACTCCTGAACGCAGTGGGCATAATTCAATTGAAATACTTCTCCCCAGATCCGTAACGAGTATTGACACAGTGTATAACCCCGATACCACCCTGGCATCAGACTTCCTTCTAACAGACACAACCATATCCGAAAGCGTATACGCTTCTGCTATCAATCCGAGCTATTATTGGATTGACGGTGACGGCCCGCAAGACGACATGGGTCGGCTGCTATTGACTTTCKAACAACCGCTAATCGAAGGTCATACTTACTTGCTTTCCCTATCCGACCTAAGTGAAGGAAATGAGATTAAGCTTCCGAAAGCTGGCCATAACTACTCTGTTGAATTAAGATACGGCGATGTTGTTTCTTATTTAGCCGAGGAATATCAGAAGCAATTACATTTTATCGACAGCAAAAACGTTGTCGATTTTAAAAACGTTTCAATCTCATCCGGAGACACAACGCTCCCTTCACAAACACCCGAGCCGAACACCGAAGTACCTGAAGTTGAAACGCCAAAGCCCGAAGAAAACAAACAGTCCATTAGCGCCGATAGCTTGTCTTCCGGCAAAGAAGGTCAAGTGACGATTCCTTTGACTGATGGAAAGGAAGAAGTCATTCTGCCTGTCAATGCCGCTACTCTACTTGGAGACAATAAGCTTCAATTAGAAGGCAAAGAAATAACCGTCGATATCCCAACAAGCGTACTAAAAGAGTTGCAAGGCTTATTAACGGCAGATCAGCTTGATGGCGCACAAATCGCTTTCTCCTTCAATAAGGTTTCCGATTCTTCTGCACCAGGGCTTCTCAAAGATGCAGCAGACAAAAACAATGCAGGATTAAAAGCAGCAGGCGACATTTACGACTTCTCTTTGTCCGTTATTACGAAGGACGGCAAAGCTGTATCTTTAAGCCAATTCAAAGAACCGATTACGATTAGCTTTAAGGTAAGCGGAGACGTGAACAAAAACCTGGTTGGTGTGTACTTCATCTCCGATGAGGGCAACCTCGAATTTGTAGGGGGTGAAGTCATCGACGGTGAAATTACCGTTGAAATTCCCCACTTCAGCAAATATGCCGTTTTAGAATACGATAAAATCTTTGCTGACGTAGCGGCATCGCATTGGGCGCACAACACGATTAAAGCACTGGCCGCCAAACATATTATTCAAGGAGTGTCCGAAGATCGTTTTGCTCCGCAAGAGAACGTAACGCGAGCTGAATTCGTAGCGATGATCGTTAAAGCTCTCGACCTTAAAGCTACGGGAACTACTGAATTCGAAGACGTTAGCGCTGACGCTTGGTATGCAGAAGCGGTGGCTGCGGCAAGTCAAGCGGGAATCGTTAACGGATTGGACAACACTACGTTTGCTCCTACTGCAAAAATTACCAGAGAGCAAATGGCTACGATCCTAGTTAAAACAATCGAATTGAAAGCAGGCAAAAGCTTAAATGCAAAAGCTGAATCAACCTTTATCGATCGTGACGAAGCTGCAGCATGGGCGTTGAAATATATCGACGTAGCTTCAGAAGCTGGACTAGTCCAAGGACGTGAAGGCAATCAGTTTGCCCCAAAAGCGCTGTTAACGCGTGCAGAGAGCGCTCAGGTTGTCTTCTCCTTGTTAGCAGGCACTAAGTAATCAATTAGCACTAATATTTAAAGAAAAAAACAGAGGCTGCCCGGTCCAAAACCGGAATGCAGCCTCTGTTTTTTTGTAATCATTTAATTACCAGCAAATCCACCTGCAAAGAAATAACCGACTCGATCCCTTCCATCACCACTCCAGGGAATAATCCTAGCGCCAGCGTAGCCGCCACGCATAACCAGATCACAATGCCCGTAGTTGCAGGCACCTTGATCTCATCCTCCTCGCTCGAACTGCGCATGAACATTTGCCGGATGAAGCCAAAGTAGAAGTAGTAGGAAATAACGCTGCTCACTACCATTATCGCTACGAGCCAATAAGCCTTTGCATTAGCTGCTCCGATCAGGATGAACAGCTTGCCGAAGAAGCCGCCCGATATGGGCAGTCCCGCCAACGATAGCAAAAGCACCACCATCGCGGCAGCCGTCCACGGCGCACGGTAGTACATCCCAGCAAAATCTTTCATTTCTCCTTCGCCCGGGGTACGGCTTACTGCCGTCAACACGGCGAAGGCGCCGACCGTCATGAACAGATACGCGATCAAGTAATAGATAAATTCGGAGAAGTTACTGCTATGTACGATGGTAATCGAGAGGCCGATCGGCACGAGCAAATATCCGGCATTGGCTACGCCGGACAAAGCAAGCAGCCGCTTCACCTGCTTCTGGCGCAGCGCCGCCGTTGTGCCTACAAGCATACCGGCAGCCGCCAGCACAAGCAGCGCAAAAAATACGTCCTTCGTTATATACGCATCAAGCCCCGTCGTCGCAAAGTAAGCCGTATTATACATGATGCGGAAGACTGCGGCCAACGCCGCACCTTTGGAGACGACAGCGAGGAAAGCGGCCACTGGCGTCGGCGCCCCTTGATAGACATCCGGCGCCCATGCGTGGAACGGCGCTGTCGCGATTTTCAACCCGAAGCCTGCAAGGATGAAGAAGAAGCCTACATACAGCAGCGCCTTGAAGTCTTCTATCGCCTCTGGAATCGCCGCACCTATCTGTCCCAGATCGACCGATCCCGTTACCCCGTACAAATAAGACATTCCGAACAAAATGAAAGCAGACGAGATGCCTCCCGTTACGAGATATTTGAAAGCCGCCTCTGCCGATTTGGACGACTTTTTCCGCATGGCAACCAATATATAACTCGTAATGCTCAACAGTTCAAGTCCAATATACAGGGAAATAAGATTGCCGGAAGAGGCCATCGCCATCGCGCCTACGACCGCAGGCAGCAGCAAGTAAAAATATTCCGCCCGATCCGTAATCGCGTCGTCGTCCTTAGTAGAGCCGATAGCGAGCAGCACGATAAGCGCAGCACCCGCTAGAAACACAAGCTTGAGCAGACTGCTAAAGTCGTCTATGCGGTAGCTGTTCGCAAGCAGCTCAATCGTCTCCGCCGCTGCGTCCCCTCCGCTATTGCGATCAAGCAGCTGCCAAATCACAAGCCCCAGCGATAGAAGCAGCGAGCCTAACGTCAGCCAGCCTCCAATCCATATCCGATTCATCCGCTTCGGCAGAAGGAGATCCAGCAGCACGATCATAACGAATAAGGCGGATAACGATAATTCAGGGGCAAGATGGAGCATATCCGCCCATGTCAGCGGTACTAAAGAATCAGCTTCATGCATCGTCTATCCCCCCGCCCTTGTTGCAAGTAATCGTGCGAATAAATCACCCATGCTGTATTGCACCGTGTCGGTCAATATGGACGGGTAGCAGCCGAGCAACAGGATGAACGCAAGCAATACGATCATCGGTACGGCTTCGATCAGCCGCGCATCCTTAAGCGCAGCATAGGAGTCCGACATTGGACCGAACGTTATCTTTAGAACGCTTCTTAATACGTATACCGCTGTCAAAATAATGCCGAGAACGGCGGCCGCCGCAAGCCATCTCATCGATTCGAACAGCCCGAGCAGCGCCAGCAGCTCGCCCACAAACCCTGATAGACCGGGCAAACCAAGCGACGCAAGTCCCGCAGCCAACAGCACTCCGCTCATGAACGGCAGTGACCTTGCCAGTCCTCCCAGCTCCGAGAGCTCCGTCGTTCCCGTTCGTTCATATAAGCTTCCTACAAGAAGAAATAACAATGCCGATATAAGTCCATGCGATACAAGCTGGAATATCGCGCCTTGCAGTCCAATTTCGTTGAACGCTGCAAAACCTAAAAGTACAATGCCCATATGACTGATCGAGGAGTACGCCAATACAAGCTTCAGCTCCGTCTGTCTGAATGCAAGCACCGCTCCGTACAAAATATTAATGACTCCTAACACGGCGAGTACAGTCGCCCATGCTTTCGCTTGTTCAGGGAAGAGAAGCAAACCAAAGCGCAGCAAGCCGTACGCGCCCATCTTGAGCAATATGCCCGAGTGAATCATAACGACAGACGGCGGCGCTTCCGTATGCACCTTGAGCATCCAAGTATGGAACGGGAAGATCGGCAGCTTAATGCCGAAAGCAACGAGCAGCATGATAAATAACGTCCAATGCATTCCATCCGTCATCGCAAAAGGATTAATCGTCCCCATCATGCTAACGGCCGGTTGATTGACCATCGCTTCTGTATCTGTCATGTTGCGGATGATATCCGCATAGCTGCCGCTATAGATATATTGTACCTGCTCACCGATCGCCTCAACACGGAAGCCGGCCGTATTCACGAGTATAACAAAGGCTATTAACATGATCGCCGAGCCAAGCCCGTTGTAGATCAAGAACCGGTTCGCAGCCTTTTCCCTGTTGAAGTACCCCCAAATACCGATTAAGAAATACATAGCCACGAGCGTCAGCTCGAAGAATACGAAAAATAAGAACACGTCGCGGGCGAGAAAGACGCCCAGCATTCCGAACTCCAGCAGCAGAAACCAAATGAAGAACGACTTCCATCGTTTCTTCACATGGAAGGCTGCAAGTGCAGCCATGGCAGTAACAAGACTAGTGAGCAAAACAAGCGGCAATGATAGTCCGTCTACGCCCAGCTCATATTGAAGTCTGAACGTAAATGCGCTAACGCTCGGATGCAGCTCCTTATTGAGCGGCATTTCAATCCAGTCCAGCTGCTCCTCATAAACAGCACCGCTCTGCTGCTTATCATAATCGGCATACAGCCAGAAGGAGAGGGCAAGCGGGATTAGCGTCGTAACGACGGCCGCTATCTTCAATAGACTTCCACGATGCTTAGGGAGGAACAATAGGACAACCAGCCCTAGCAGCGGTGACAGCAATATGATGGAAAGAATCGGTATATCGGGCAGGATGCTCATGACCAGAACCTCCTTCCGACAATAGCGAGAACAATGATAACGAGACCTAGGACGGCTGCAATGCCGTACGTTTGTACTTGGCCGCTCTGCAGTCTTACTGCTGCTTTGCCAGCCGAATCGGCAGCTGCTGATACGAGACGGACAGCCCCGCCGATCACATATTCATCAAGAGCCGTAAGGAGTGTGCCGAGACTCTTGAACGGCTTTACAATGATACGCTCATAGCTTTCATCGATATAGTACTTGCGTTCAAGCAGCTTTACCAATCCTGGCGCTTTCTCAGCAACAATGCCGCGGCTCACGCTGCCCTTCACATAGATCAGCCAGCCGAGGTAGATGCCTAATACGCCAACGGCAATAGAAGCAATAATCGCAATGCCGCTGCTATGCGCTTCCTCTATATTCCCTTCGCTTAGCCATGAGCCCAACGTACCGTTCCAAGGCGTCTCCACGAATCCGGATATGACTGCAAGCACTGCGAGCACGATTAGCGGAATCGTCATAACGGATGGCGACTCATGCGCTCCTCCTAATGATGTCCGCGGTTTACCCATAAATACGAGGAAGAACAGTCTCGCCATATATAGAGCCGTGCAGAACGCGGTCAACAGGCCGACAACGAACAGCAGTTTGTTCTCTTCCAGCGCTACCGATAGAATAAGATCCTTCGACCAAAAGCCGGATAACGGCGGAATACCGGAGAGAGCAAGTGCGCCGATGCCAAATGTCCACGCGGTTGTTCGCATCCTTGAGCCCAAGCCGCCCATTTCTTGAATGTTCTGCGTATGTACCGCATGAATAATACTGCCCGCTCCAAGAAACAGCAGCGCTTTGAAGAATGCATGCGTGAACAGGTGGAAGATGCCGCCCGTAAGCGAACCGAGCCCAAGCGCCATCATCATATAGCCAAGTTGGCTCACGGTTGAATAGGCTAATATGCGCTTAATATCATTTTGCGCCAGCGCAATACTCGCCGCGAAGATAGCCGTGAAGCCTCCAATATAGGCGACGGTTTGCATCGCTGCCGCCGAATCGAGGAAAATATCATACGTCCTCGCAATGAGAAAGACGCCTGCCGCCACCATCGTAGCCGCATGGATCAAGGCGCTGATCGGCGTCGGACCTTCCATCGCATCAGGAAGCCAGACATGGAGCGGAAATTGGCCGGACTTACCGACCGCCCCTAAGAAAATGAGCAACGCGATTAACGTAGACAGCTCCGTCGTTATTGCGCCAGGCTGTCCGTCGAAAACGCTCTGGATCATCGTAAACTCCAGCCGATGATCCGGCATGTACCAGAAGAGCAGCAGAATAGCGACTAGCAGCCCGGCATCACCGATCCTTGTCACGATGAACGCCTTCTTGGCGGCCGCCTTCGCTGCTGGCTTCGCATACCAGAAGCCGATGAGCAGGAAGGAACATACGCCTACCAGCTCCCAAAATATATAAAGCGATAACAAATTATCGGATAAGACAAGTCCAAGCATCGAGAACGTGAACAAGGACACATAACCGTAGTAAACGGTAATCCGCTCATCGTTCTTCATATATCCTGCTGAATAAATACTAACGAGCAGACTGACGAGCGTCACGACGACGAGCATCAGCGAGGTTAAGTTCGTTACTTCGAAGCCGATACGCAGCGTATATTCGCCGATCTTAATCCAATCGAATGATTTGTTATAATCGACCGCATTATCGCCAAGCCTGCCGATCAGCACGAGCAGCGACAGCAGAAACGCAGCCAATGCGCCTGCAGAGCCGATCGCAATTCCCGCACGCCGGTAGCTTCTGCCAAGCGCCGTAAGAAGGAGGAACGCCGCCAGCGGAAGCAGCGGAATAAGCCAAGCCGCCTTTGTATACATCTCCATTTGCTAACGTCACCTCTTCATTTCGTCGTATTCGTCCACATTCACCGTTCCTCGCGAGCGGAACAGAGCGATCAAGATCGCAACACCCACAGCCGCTTCCGCAGCTGCCACCGTTATCGTAAATAAAGAGAAGATCTGACCGGTAAGCGCCGGTACGACACCGTATTTCGAGAACGCGACCAAGTTCAGGTTGACCGCATTCAGCATCAGCTCAATCGACAGCAAAACGATGACCGCGTTCCGCTTCACCAAAGCTCCGTACAGCCCGATGCAGAACAAAATAGCAGCCATCGTCAAGTAGGATGGAAGCATCGTATTAATCCGCCTCCTTCTTGGCCAGGACAATCGCGCCGATGAAGGCTACCGTCAGCAGCACCGAGAGCAGCTCGAACGGAATGATATAACCTGTATACAGCGTCATGCCAATAGCCATTGTATTGTCTTCGCCCGCTTGGAAAGGCGCAGGCTCCGGGAAGGTCGTCATGCGAATGGCATAGAACAGTATCCCGAACAGACTGAGCGCGCCGATAATCGCAAGCGCCTCCTTAAGCGGCTTCACTGGCTCCTGCTCCGCAGACTGATGCTTCGTCATCATAATGCCGAAAATCATCAGAATCGAAATTGCGCCAGCATAGATTAGTACTTGCACGAAAGCGACGAACTCCGCCTCGAGCAGGACGAACATGCCGGCGAGACCGAGGAAGACGGCCGCCATCGAGACGACCATATGAACGACCTTCTCCAGCGTAATCATCAGCACCGCGCCGCAAATCATAATCGCGGAGAATATAAAAAAGGCGGCGTACTCTCCCGTAAAATCAATATTGAACAATTATTTGGCGCCCCCTTTGGCCGGCGCTCCGATATTGTTGTTATCTTCGCGAACGAGCGTGTTGTTATCGGTCAGCCACTCTACGTCCTTGAACAGATCGTCGCGGCTGAACGTCGACAGTTCGAAGTGATTCGTCATCACAATCGCTTCCGTCGGACATACCTCCGTGCATAAGTCGCACAAGATGCATATTTCGAAATTCAAGTCGAACGTATCAATCACTTTGCCCTTTTTCTCCGGGTCGGGATTCGGCTTGCCCGTCAGCGTAATGCAATCCGTCGGACAGATGCGCGCGCATTGGTTGCAGACGATGCACAGATCCGGGATGAAATGCTGAATGCCGCGGAAGCGATCGGGCATCAGAATCGGCACGTCCGGATAAGAGGTCGTAACTTTTGGAGCTGTCATCGATTTAAGCGTAACGCCAAGGCCCTTCAGCATACCGTTCATTGCCTATTCCCCCTCTTAATTTTTGATGAACAGCTCCAAGTAGACAGCGGTCGCAAACACGTTAAGCAACGACACCGGCAGCAGCACCTTCCAACCGAGTCCCATCAGTTGATCGACTCGTATCCGCGGAAACGTCGCCCGAATCCAGAACAAGAAGAAGACGATGCAGACGAACTTGAGCAGAAACCATAGGATGCCAGGCACAAAATCGAGGAAAGGCGCAGGCGCATGCCAGCCGCCGAGGAACAGCACCGTCGTTAGCGCAGCAATGGCATACACGTACACATACTCCGACAGCATGAAAAAGGCGAAGCGGAAGCCGCTGTACTCGACATGATAGCCGGCCACCAGCTCGGATTCCGCCTCCGGCAAATCGAAGGGCGTCCGGTTCAGTTCGGAGACGGCCGCGATAATAAAGACGACGAAGCCTATAAGCTGAGGAAGGAAATTCCAATTCCAAAACCAGCCGCCCGATTGGGCTTCTACAATGTCGCGAAGATTAAGACTGCCGCTCAGTAGAATGACTCCGACTACCGAAATGACGAGCGGCACCTCGTAGCTAATCATTTGAGCGGCGGAGCGCATGCCCCCAAGCAGCGCATACTTGTTATTGGAAGCCCAGCCGCCAATTACGATGGCAAGCGTCGATATGCCCGACAACGCCACATAATAGAGTAAACCGACGTTCAGATCGGCGAAATATAGGTTTTGCGTATAAGGCAGCACGACAAGTACAGCGAATGCGGGCACATAAGCTAGCGCCGGCGCAAGAATGAACAGCAGCCGGTCCGCCTTTCGCGGGATTGTATCTTCTTTAATCAGAAGCTTGAAGATATCGGCTACCGTCTGCAGCAAGCCGAACGGGCCAACGCGATTCGGACCGATGCGAAGCTGCATCCAGCCGATGACTTTGCGCTMGAAGTATATGGCATACGTGACGAAGCCAAGCACGATGACTAAGAATACGACACCCCATAGGAACATCATGAGGGCGCTGCCCCAAGTGAGCGGCTCGCTTAACCATGCTCCCATTAGCAATCGACCTCCCCGACGACAATATCGACGCCGCCCAATATCGTAATGAGATTGGTCATTGTTTCTCCGACAAGCAGCTTAGGAAGCAATTGCAGATTAACGAAGGAAGGCCGGCGGAACTTAAGACGATACGGCTCCGCTTTACCCTTGGAGACGATATGGCAGCCGATCTCGCCGCGCGGCGATTCAATGCGCACATACACCTCGCCGGCAGGCGGTCTTATCGCGCGAGGCACCTTGCCCATTGTCTCGCCGCCTTGCGGGAATTGCTCTACGGCTTGCTTCAAGATACGCAGACTTTGCTTAATTTCCTCTAGACGGATCCGGTAGCGTTCATAGCAATCGCCCCGCGTGCCGAGCGGCACGTCGAATTCGAAACGGTCGTACAAGCTGTAAGGCTCCGCCTTGCGCAGATCCCAATCAACCCCCGTGCAGCGCAGATTCGCTCCGGAAAGTCCATAATCAATCGCCGTTGCCGCATCGTATTGCCCGATGCCCTTAATTCGCGCGAGGAAGATTTCGTTGCCGCTGACAAGCTTATCGTATTCCTCCAGCTTCTTCTCCATATAAGGGAGGAAGTCGCGCACTTTATCCATCCAGCCCGGAGGCGCATCCCACTTCACTCCGCCTACGCGCATATAGTTGTAAGTCAGCCTCGCCCCGCACAGCTCATTGAACAAATCGATAATGATTTCACGATCGCGAAACGCATAAAGAAACGGACTCATCGCCCCAATATCGAGCAGGTACGTACCCCACCATACGAGGTGGCTTGCTACT
The DNA here is from genome assembly GCF_056396205.1 of Paenibacillus sp. 05T425. NCBI lineage: Bacteria > Bacillati > Bacillota > Bacilli > Caryophanales > Paenibacillaceae > Paenibacillus > Paenibacillus sp. 05T425. Next base: position 566,983 of record NZ_JBFTLA010000002.1, on the reverse strand, counting down.
CGCTGCAATTCCATCACGATGAGCCGCAGAAACTCCGCACGAAGCGGAATTTCCAGTCCCATCATCGTCTCGACCGCATGAACGAGCACATAGTTGTTCGTCATGGCCGATACGTAGTCCATTCGATCCGTATAAGGAATAATCTGTGTAAAATTCAAGTTTTCCGCGATTTTCTCCGTGCCGCGATGCAAGTAGCCCATGACCGGCGTCGCTTCCGTAATGACCTCGCCGTCAAGCTTGACGATAATTCGGAATACGCCATGCGTGCTTGGATGCTGCGGACCAACGTTCAATAACAGCTCTTCTGTACGAATCACAGGCGGCTACACCTCCGAATCCAGCGGCTCATAATCTTTGCGAAGCGGGTGTCCAACCCAATCATCGGGCATCATAATGCGCCGCAGGTCGGGATGACCCGGGAAGTCGATACCCAGCAAATCGTAAATTTCACGTTCGTTCCAATTCGCCGTCGCCCAGACCGGCGTAGCGGATTGCACCGATGCAGCATCCCGATCGGTCCGCACCTTGATCGCCGCTTCCAGCTTGCTGTCCAGCCCGATCATATGATACACAACTTCCATATGCGTCTCGTAATCGACGCCGGATACGTTGCGCAAGTAATTGAAGCGCAGCTCGTCATGCCCCTTCAGCATCGATGCTATGCTCCGCCAATGCTTATTATGTATAACGAGCGTCGGCATATCGCCATTCAGCTCGTTCAAGTACGACTCGACGATAGCTTCTTCGTCCTCTGTCTCTTGCTTCACGAGAGCGACGAGCAGATCGAGATGCGGCTGCTTCGGCGATGGCGGCTTAGGCTCGGCAGGAGCGGCCTCCGCCGCTTCCGCATCCGCCTTCTCCTTCGCCGCCGCGCGAGCAGCCCGCGCTTCCGCCGCTGCCTTCAGCTTCGCCTCGCGCTCCGGATCTACCGCCGGCGCCGGCGGCTTCGCTGCATCGCTAGACTCCGCAGCCTCCGGTTTATCCTGCTTATCCTGCTCCTCGCTCATCGGCCCGTCACCCGCTTCCCGGTCTTCGCCTCGTAGCGGATCTTCTCCTGCAGCCGATTGATGCCGTAGATCAGCGCCGCCGGATTCGGCGGACATCCCGGGATGTACACATCGACGGGAACGATCTGATCGACGCCCTTAATGACCGAATACGACTTCACATACGGTCCGCCTGCCGTTGCGCAGGAGCCCATTGCAATGACCCACTTCGGCTCCGGCATTTGGTCGTATAGACGCCGAAGCAGCGGTCCCATCTTCTTCGTGACCGTTCCTGCGACGATCATAACGTCAGACTGGCGAGGCGATGTACGAAACATAACCCCGAAGCGGTCCAAATCGTAATGCGATGCGCCCGTTCCCATCATTTCGATTGCGCAGCATGCAAGGCCGAACGTAAGCGGCCATAACGAATTGCTCCGCGCCCATGCTTTCAGCTGCTCCAAGGTTCCCATAAATACGTTGCGTTCCAGCTCTTTGCGCTCATCAAGTGAAATTGACTCTAGACTGAATTCCATTTCAGCACCTTCTTTTTCCAGGCATATAGAAGTCCAACAAGCAGCATTCCCGCAAATATGATCATTTCCACCAGCACAAAGAGGCCGAGCTTATTATAAGCAACGGCCCATGGATATAAGAAAACGGTTTCGACATCGAAGATGACAAACATCAATGCAAATAAATAATAACGGATATTGAATCTAACCTGACCAACACCTACCGGTTCGTTACCGCTTTCGTACGTCGTTTTCTTAAGCTCCGTCGGCTTATAAGGCCGAAGCAGCCTGCCGATAGTCAAAGCTGCAACCGGGAGCAAAATGCCCAGTACGATGAAAATTGCCACCATGACATAGTTGTTGGCGTAGTTTTCCACTCGGGTCGCCTCCGTCTGTTGGTTTGGCGCGGACTCGTGCCGCTTGGTCATTTTTTCATCACAATTATAACAAATGCTTCCACAGCCGTCTATGACGGAGTTAACCGTCATCCCCGCCTGCTTGTGGCGCGGATTGCGCTCCCATAGCGGATTGTGACGATTCCTGCTGCTTAGGCTCCGTCCGCTGCTCCTCTTGCCCTTGCTGATCGGTGGCGAACTTTCCGTCAGTCGAATCCCGCTTACCGGTTATGACCGCGATAAGGAGCAATAGGAGCGGGATAATAATACCCTGCAGCGATGAATATAAGGTCCATACCCCCATCGCAACCTCCTTCGTATGGGCGATATTACGATAGACGAGCATGGACAGCGGAACAATAATAAATGCGTAAGGCAGGACTAGCGGTCTATAGGTTTGGAGGCCGACGACCTGCGCCGTTGTAACGGTGAGCGCATATACACATAAGACAAGTTTCATAAAAACCGTTCCAATCCAGACAATCGCCACTAAAATTTCAACCCTAACCAATATTTCCTCGATATTAATATACTTAGCCATATCGTATACCGAGAAAGGGCTTCGGGTCACTTCGCTTACCCCCATGACGCCAATAAGGTAGAAGGTCAATATCGTACTCGAAGTGGTAAGGACGATCATCGCCAGCTTTAGCGCCTTGCGCAGCTTCGGCTTGCTTTGTTTTTGCACGAGCGGCAATATGGAAGTGAAGAATACAAACTCGGCAATCGGGAAGCCGAGAATCGGATAGACCCCCTTAATCGGCCGCAGCAATCCCTTATACAGAATGGGCTCAAAATTGTGGAAGTTGAATTGGTTGGTGAGCGATACGAGAATGACGATAATGATCAGCATCCCCCAGGTGAAAAGAATTTCACCTGTACGCGCTATAGTTTCTATCCCTAAGTACACGCCATACACCACAACGATCATAAACGTGCTGTTTATGAACCATCCTGGCGTCTGCGGCAATACGGACAAGCCTAGGAAATCGGATATATTCCTTAGTACGAGCGAGCTCAATATTAGAAAAAATATAATATAGGTTATGCTGAGAAGCTTGCCTGCCCAGACACCGATCAGCTTCTGTGCATATTGCGCCAGTGACATATTGGGAAAGCGCTCGGCAAGCGCCAAATAAATCATGAGCACGAAATAATTAATAGGCCCCGCAAGCAGCATCGACACCCAGCTGTCCTGCTTGGCGATGACCGTGACGGCTGTTGGAAGAATGAGCGTCGAGCTTCCCATCGCGAACATGAAAACCATTTTCGCTGATTGCCCCGGCGTCACCAATGAGTTGTTCAACCCGACTGTTTTACTCAAATTCCATTCACCCCTTCTCGATCCAAATGATTAGCGGATTGTATACAGGCTTAAATAGAGCCATAATCATATCCAGCGGATTCGGCACTGGAAGTCCAAGCAACATAGAAGCGATAAGCGCAGCCGCTATCGTTAATATAAACATAGCCCAGCCGCGCTCCTTGTACTGTCCGCGATTACCGCCGAGAACCCAAATAAGAACACCGACACTTGCCACAATAAGCATGGCTGCTATCAAAGAAAGCATCCCGACCACTCATTCCACGATAGATTCGCTTCTTATGCCTGAACTGAGAATATTCGTTTTGCAATTAATGTTGGACTTTATGAGCGGAAAATCTTCGTCCCAGCTTGCTTCCTTCCGCTTCCAAATCGACGGCTTGCGCATATATATTTCTTTGCCCCAACCTAGCACATCCGAATTCATATCCTTCTGCAGAACATGAATCGCATCTTCGGCTTCCGCCTTAACCGTATCGCTCGTTAACTTACCTATTTGCACCAAGACGCTCTCCTCCATCACCTTAATGCCCGGGCACATAATTTCCTGTATGCCTCCCGTAAGCAGCAGATCTGCTTCTATGATCGGATTGCCGTCCTTTCCCTGCTTCACGTGGTATAAGCGCTTCGCATCATGTATTTCTACCGTCAAGAAGCCTTTCGACTCCGGACAAGCAAGCTTGACAACCGTACTCTTCACCTTGCCCTTCAAAAAAGCGAGACCGCGAGACTGCTTAGGTGTCAGAAAGCCGACCAGCTTTCCGTCCTTAAGTACGCCCATCGATGCAAGGGATGGGAATGCTTCCGGAGGAATGGTTGTTATGTTGTCTATCTTATTCCCTGCTGACTTATCTCCATCGATTCGTAAGGACGGGATAACGCCTTGTTCTCTGCCTTTACCAGCCAACCGAGTAATGTCCTTAACGAATATCGCATAATTGGTCCCATACGCTTGCTCGTTTACCTCGATCATGGAATGAAACTGATTGACCGGGATCGACTCCGTCTGCGTCGTCGTCTGCAGCAGCTTGCGAGCGCTCGTTCCCCGCGCCAATGCAATCTGCATATCCGTTCGGATATCGGGGTTGCGTTCGATAAGATCAACAAGCGGATAAACGCCGCGCCTCGCCATGCTCTCGCTGATGATCAACATTTGTGTATGGGAGAAAAAAAGTCTGCGCGACGTCTTCGTCGTCATTTTGCGTATCGCCTCGAATACGGTGTCTCCAGTCTCCGTAAATGACGTCACACTCGGTCCGCCGCCTCCGCCTTTGCTCTCTGATGCCACATTCTGCGGCAGGACGACTTGTACGGTAAGCTGCAGCTCTTGCTTGCCTGACGGATCGGGATCGATGCCTATTGCGAATACGACGCCAAGCGTGTCTAGATAGCGCAAGTCCCAGCAGCCGCTCAGCAGCAGCAGCACGCCGACTGCCCCGATAACCCGTGCAGGCCGGCCAGCCGCTCTTGCTCCTCGCAGCCAAGCCCGGATTCGCTTCACGGTCATTGCCCCGGCTCCTTCCTAGGCTCTGGGTCTACCTGCTGTCTTACTTTATTGTTAGACTTGATGCGTTGCGGGCGCTCCTTCATCAACCACAATGGAACGCGAATGAAAGTATCCTTCAGATCGGCCATCACCATCGGCGCGAACGGTGTCATATACGGCACGCCAAACGATCTAATATTGCAGAGATGCAGCAGTATAAACAGTGTAACGAGCGCGATACCATAGAAACCCAGCGTTGATGCGGCCAGCAACAGGAAGAAACGCAGCAGCCGGGCGGTGATGCCGAGACTGTAGTTCGGCGAGACGAAACTGGCTATCGCTGTGAACGAAACGACGATCACGACCGCCGGGGACACGATTCCCGCTTCTACGACCGATTGCCCGATAACGAGACCGCCAACAATGGATATCGTATTGCCGGCCGCACTAGGCATACGTACGACCGCTTCGCGCAATATCTCGAACACAAGCTCCATAATGAATGCTTCCAAGTAGGCAGGAAACGGAACGCCCTCCCGCTGAGCCGCCAGTTTCAGCAGCAACTGCGTTGGAATCATCTCTTGATGGTAGCCTATAATCGCGACATAGATCGACGGCATCAACAGCGCAATCATAAAAGAAGCGAAGCGAAGCAATCTCAGGAACGTTGCAATATCGAACCGTTGGTAATAATCCTCCGCCGCTTGGAAAAATACGTTGAGCGTAGCCGGAATAATAAGCACGAACGGCGTACCGTCAATGAGAATAGCGATTCTTCCTTCGAGCAGATTGCCGGCAACCACATCCGGACGTTCATTGCTCATTATCGTCGGGAAAGGGGACCATCTCTGATCGCCTATCAGCTCTTCGATGTAACCTGATTCCAACACGCCGTCAATCTTGATTTGATTAAGCCGTTCCCGAAGATCCTCGATCATCTCTTCACCGGCAAGCCCTTTAATGTACATGAAGCAAACCGGTGTTTGCGTGACTTCACCTATCGTCATTTGTTCCATCCACAGCTTCGGACTGCGAATCTTTCTTCGCAGCATCGCTGTATTGGCGCGGATCGATTCCGTGAACCCTTCGCGCGGGCCGCGAATAACCATCTCCGTCTTCGGCTCTTCGACTCCGCGACGAGCGCCCCCGACAACGTTTGTGGCAATCGCTTGCGTCTCGCCCTCCGCCATAACGATGCAATAGCCCAAGAACAGCTTTTGGAATACCATCTTCCAATCCTTCACTTCCATTGCCAGACCGGTCGAAAGAAGCCTCTTCTCCATCCACTTAAGCAACGTCAATTCTTGCTGTTGTGTCTCTGCGTCATAATGGTCCCGATGCAGGGGCTGAATGACGAATTCATTCATTCGATCATCCTCGATCATCCCTTGGACATAAATAAGCAGAATCGGTGTATGGTTAGAGTCGTTTAACTCTATTTCGCGGTAAATAATATCCGGGCTTTCGCCAAGCTCATTCTTGCACGTCTCCATATTTTTCTTCAACGAGGCAGTAAGGGGCATGTCCGCAATAYGGTTCATTTGCTCCGATTCATGYTTGACCGCCTTGGTCAGCCTCTTCTCGTCTGTTGCGCCGCCCTTGCGCCTGCCTTGCACTATACGTCCCGACATATGCTCCCGCTCCCTTACAGCCGAATAGTCTGCACTCATACTTATTAGGGATAGGATGCCTCTTGCATTCCATTATTATGTACATGCTAGTTTTTGGCGCACAAGGTGAAACGGCTGTCGCCGTCCTTTGGCGGCGCTGCGCGTTTCATTCCGGAGAAATATAGGCAGAAGGATTAGAGTGAAACTTATACTTTCCTATATTTTAAAAAAAGGCCGCAAGCCCGTTATTTAATAACGGTGCCTGCGGCCCTTTCTCATTTACCTGATTCTCGTATCGGTCAGCTTGAACTGTCCTACCAATTGCTGCAACAGCGTCGTAATCGATTCTACGCTTTGCGATGTCTGCCGGACATTGCTCATCTCGCCGATCAATTCTTTCACTTTGCCCTCAACATCGGATGAAACCTTTCGATTCTCTCGGCTGACAAGCGCGATCTTCTCCATCAGCTCGACAACCTCGTCAACGACCTGCGTTTTGCGCACATCCTCGGCATGTGCGGCAGCCAGTGTGCTTGCGGCAGTAGCTACAAGCTCTGTCCCTTCCTCCACGACCCGAGTTCCTTCATCCATGGAAGCATAGGCTTGCTTCGCTTCCTCATAGATATGTTGCGTAATCGTGTGAACCTCTTCCGTTGATTTTTTCGTCATATCGGCAAGCTTGCGAATTTCGGCTGCAACTACCGCGAAACCTCTGCCTTGCTCGCCTACGCGAGCCGCCTCGATCGACGCATTCAGCGCCAGCAAATTCGTCTGTGCCGATATTTCTTCTATAACTTGCAGCACGCCTCTAATCTCCTGCACAGTGGACATGAATTTATGAATCGTCTCATTTGTCTGTCCGACCTTCGCCGATATATGGAACATCTTATCGCCGATTCGATCAACCTCGGACTTCGCTACCGCTATCTGCGCCGCAGCCTGCTCTTCAAGCAGCCTTAACGTAGCTCGCATATCATCGGCTGTATCCTTCGCCGTATCGATATCCTTAAGCTGCAATCTAATGCTGCCGATCATATCGCTGACTTTGCCGCTCACCCGCTCGGTCGATTGCGCCGTTACAGCGGCAGACTCATTGAGCACATGCTGGCTGGACAACACGTCCGCAGCGGCCAGCTTCACTTGCAGCATAATGCCTTCGAGAGAGTCGATCATATTGTTGATCCACTTCGCCAGCTCCTTCGATTCGTCGTTGTCGAACTCCGACAGTTGAAGACGCTGCGTCAAGTCGCCCTTCCCTTCCGCATTCATACGAATAAAGGAATTCACCTTGCGCAAATGACCAACAACTCTGCTCGCTTCCTTGCGCTGGATCGTTCCGGCGATGAACACGCCGAAGATTAATGTGAATGCGAACACAGCGGCTGCCGCAACCCAAGGAGATACTGCTGAAGCGATAAGCCCAACAAGGAGTGCCGACAGCATACTAAGAACAAGCATGGAACCCCATTGAATTTTGCGCTGTCTCCAGCCGATACTGCGAATCCGGTACACTTCCTCCAGATCGCCCTCGCACATCATGCCCCACTTGTCAGGGCAATGCGGCAGCTGGAACGTTACCCCTTTGCCGATTACAGAAATATGCCGGTAATCCGAATACCCCGGGAATTGAACGAATAGATTGCTTCCGTTCCTGATCGTATTCGCTACACCTGGATGAAGCTGCCCTGTCGCCGGATCGGTGAACATTAGCTCGAGCTCCGTATGCTCCTTGATCGATACCGTGCCCCAGTCGGTTGTAACGCCATCCTTCAAGTTCTCGCCGTGCGTGAACGTTCGATCCTCGAATCGGCTGCGCGACAAAGCCGTTCCCGGAGCGATCTGGCGATTAAGGCCCGGTTCGGCCATAAAGATGTAGTTGTCGCCCGAGTCGGGATAGACGTGGCCCGATTCCCGTTGAATCAGGTCGCCAATGACATCATTCGGCACACGCGCGCAAACCGCAGCCCAAGCACCGCTCTCCGTCTTGAACGGGCAGATGAATAATAACGTCATTTTATCGTGGAAGGAGGAAGAACGTGCGCCTAGCTTCAACGTAATCGGATCGCTATAAGGTCCGAACAAGCATTTGCGCAAGCTGCCTTCTTGCGTCGCATAGACCAAACCGTTATAGATGGCGCTGCCCGAACGATACGATTGTCCGATATGATCGGCAAACGTAGAGTAGATAACGGTATGCTGCTCATCCATAATGAAGAGCTCCGTCACGTCAATTGCGCGTGCATATGTACGTTCAAGCAATCGTTCGATCGAAGGCTGATCTGCTGCGGATAGCTTAGACCCGATTCCGGTAAATGCAGGTTTCAATTGCCCCGCCAGTTGATCGAGCTGGTCCCAGTTCTCCATCGCCCACGATGAGAGCAGCTCCTTGCGCGTATCCGCGATCCCCTCGAAGCTCTGCTCAACATCGTCCTTCAAATCTTTGTTTAATTGCCAAGAAATCCAGAGTGGAAACCCAACCTTCATCCCTAACCAATCGAACATGTCGCACTCCTCCTGCTCTTCTCTATCTACTAATGTTAATTATATTAACATAGGTTGATGGATATTTCATGCAGAAGTTTTATTATTTTGTCGAAAACCGTCCTTGTTTGACGTGAATCTCATAAAAAGTGGCCATAAACACGAATAATACCTGACATCATCTGCTTTTCTTTCGGTTTGCCTGCCACATCAGCCACATGAAATAGGGGGCTCCAATCAGAGCCGCAATCAAGCCCGACGGAATTTCCTTCGGCGCTAGAGCCGAGCGACCGATCATATCGGCGAGCACAAGCAGCACAGCACCAAGAAGGGCAGTTAGGGGAACAAGTCTGCGATAATGCGGCCCTACGAGCATTCTCGTTATATGTGGAGCAATCAGACCGATAAATCCGATCGAACCGACTACAGATACTGCCGCGGCGGCAAGCGCCACGCCTAGGCCGCCAATCAGCAGCCTCGCACGATCTGCCTTCAAGCCCAGATTGGTCACCGTCGTATCTGAAAATTGTAAAATATCAATTCGTCGAGCCAGTACCCACGCGATTGGCAGCAAAATAAGCGGCCAGTAGATCAACTGCCAGAAGTCGTCCCAGGTCCGCGCATAAGTCGTTCCTGCAAGCCAGACGAGCGCCGATGCAACGGTCATCTTCATGCGAAGGACCAGGATTTGCACGATCGCGCTTCCCGCGGCGGATACGCCCAGTCCAAGCAAGGCAACGACAGCGGGTTGAAAACCGCTTTTCCTGCCCAAAAGGAATACAAGAGATGACGCAGCCACCGCTCCGATGAACGCTCCGGCAGGAAGCCATTGAACGGACAATCCAGTGAATACGGCCATCAGCAGCATAGCCCCTACGCTTGCGCCAGCTGTCACGCCAATAATAGAAGGATCGGCGAGCGGGTTGCGTACGATGCCTTGCAGAAGCAAGCCGCTGACCGCCAGCGTAGCGCCTGCAAGAGCGGCAACCAAGGTACGAGGCAGCCTCATATCGATAGCCAAACGTTTCACCTGCTCATCGCCATTGCCGAATAAAGCGGATATCACATCGCCGACTGGAATACGCAAGCTTCCGAATGCCAAGCTCGCGACAATCGCTGCCGCCAGCAGGAGGAACGCTCCTGCAACCCATATGCCATACGGAACGCGCGCAAGCTTAACCGAAGAAGCGGAAGTAGCCTGAGGCGTTCCTTCACGCTTCGCTTTAACCGTCCGCAGGACAAGCCATACGAGCCACGGTCCGCCGATCAGGGCAGTTATCGCTCCAGCCGGCAGCGGTCCAAGCGAATGCCTAAACTGCATCGCGACCGTATCGGAAGCGATCACGATAACCGCACCCCAGATGAACGACGTAGGCAGCAGCGCAATATGTCTCTTGGCGCCAAGCATACGCATCAGATGCGGTGCGATGAGTCCGACGAAACCGATCGGGCCAACGACACTGACAGCGATAGCAGCGAGCACAACAGCTATCGCGATTCCCGAGAAGCGCAGCTTCCATGCCTTCTGACCAAGGGAAGTAATCGTATCCTCGTCCATCTCCATAAGGTCCCATTTGCCGGCTAACAAGCAAGCTAGAACGACACCGCCGATGATCCATGGCCATGCGTGCTGCACGCCGCCCCAGCCGTTTTGCACCAAAGAGCCTGAGCCCCACAAGAACAGTCCCATCGTTTTCTGCTCGAAGTACAGCTGCAAGGCAGCTACTCCCGAGCTGAGCGCCATTGTAACGATCATACCTGACAGAGCAAGTCTAACCGGTGAAGCCTTCGCCCCGCCAGCCATCGTAAACGCAAGCAGCGCTGCGGCAGCACCTCCGGCGCAAGTTAATAGAAACGGATAAGAGTGAGCCATCACCGGGAAAAAGATCGTACAGATCGTTAAGGCAAAGAATGCCCCTGCGTTAATGCCAAGCGTAGCGGCAGACGCAAGCGGATTGCGCGTTGCGTTCTGCAGCAGAGCACCCGCGACGGCCAAAGCGCCGCCGACAAGGATGCCAATAAGAGTCCGAGGCAATCTCAGCGTCCATAATATCTGATGCTCCATCTGCGGCTCTGCAGAGAATAAGGCGGTAATCGTAGTCTTGAGCGGGAGATCGGCTTCTCCCTGCGTCAGATGAAGGGCTGACAGCACAGCAAGCAGAAGGAGCCCGGCTGCGGCTAGCAGCACAGGGCTCTTCATCGTTTGTTGCGTATGCTTCTTGCTAACAGCTTTTAGACTCATTTCGTAAGCAGGTCAGTTACTTTATTTGCTAGAAGTTCCGCGGACAGCGGGCCGCCGAATGGCCAGATGCCGTCAAGGTTGTAAAGGCGGTTTTCCTTTACGAACGGAAGATTGTTGTATACATCGTTCTTCGGAAGCAATTCGCTAAACACGGTGTCGTCAGGGCTAATCGTGTAAAGCAAGCTTGCTTGCTTCGTTTCATCCTTTGTCAAAGCTTCCAGCGAACCTTCCGAGTAACCGTACATTTGGAAGGCTTCGTCTTTGTGCGCGTTTTTCAAACCGATCTTGCTTAGAATGGACATCGCCATCGAGTTGTCCGTGAACAGGCGGAATGTCGCAACGCCCTCCGCGCTCCAAGCTTGCGTCATGACGATCGATTGTCCTTCTTTACCGGCAGCGGCTAGCTTGCCCTTCGAATCTTCGTATGAAGCGTGCAAATCAGTCAATACTTTCTCTGCATCGGCTTTCTTGTTTACAGCGTCGCCGATTGCGAGGAACGTTTCTTCCATTTCGCTATATTGGTCAAGTCCGCCTTCTTCTGGATACGGATTGAAGATCAACGTCGGCGCGATTGCTTTCAGTTGATCGTATATCGCTTCATGACGGAATTTAACGCCGATAATGAGATCAGGTGCAAGACTCGTAATCGTCTCCAAGCTCGGTTCTTGACGCGTTCCAAGCTCAACAACGTCCGCGTTCAGCTTTTGCTCCAAATAACCGTACCATACGTTGTAGTTCTCGATATCCGTTACGCCAGCCGGTTGAACGCCAAGCGCGAGCAGATCCTCTGCATACGTCCATTCCAGTACGACAACTTTCTTCGGAGTACCCTTAATTTCCGTCTCGCCCATAGCATGCTTGATCGTACGGACGGAATCGTCCTCTGCAGCAGGAGCATTTGTAGCTGTATTGTTAGCTTGTTCCGTATTAGCTGTGCCTTCATTGTTCGTGTTCCCGCTGTTCGCGTTGCCGCCGCATGCAGCTAGAAACACCACCATCGCTGCCAACATCAAGCTCATTAGTTTCAAACGTTTCATTTCTTTCATTCCCCCATATTGATAATCTCTCTCACCACTTCCACTATGATAAGGATTCTCATTTTCAATGTCAACCTTTTCTACAATATTATTTTAAATATAACAAAAAGAGCACTGCCCAGGCCGAGTGGCTTAGGCAGTGCTCTTGGTGCATTGGATTACTTCTGCTTAATGTTCAGACGGTTCATTGCGCGTTGCAGAGCAAGCTCTGCGCGGCGGTAGTCAACCTCATCACGCTTAGCATTCAAACGTTGTTGCGCACGCTGCTTGGCAGCTTCCGCACGTTCAAGGTTAATATCGGTAGCGAGTTCAGCGCTTTCGGCAAGAATAACGATCTTGTCCTTGCGTACTTCGATGAAACCGCCGTTAACGGCTACGATATCAACTTTATTGCCATCGCGTTTGATCGTTACGGGAGCGATGCGCAGCGGCGTTACAAGCGGAATGTGATTCGGCAAAATACCGAGCTCGCCTTCTACGCCTGTTACGCTAACCATATTCGCAGTCTCCGCGTATACTTTACGCTCCGGAGTTACTATTTCGACCAAAAAGGTACTCATGTGGATTCCTCCCGCCCTTCGCTACTATTGCAGCGTTTTGGCTTTCTCGACGGCCTCTTCGATTACACCTACGTAACGGAAGGCTTCTTCCGGAAGGTCATCATGTTTGCCTTCGAGAATTTCTTTGAAGCTGCGAACGGATTCTTTAACAGGAACGTATTTACCAGGCGTGCCTGTGAACGGCTCTGCAACGTGGAACGGTTGGGACAGGAAGAGTTGAATTCTACGTGCGCGAGCAACGGTTAATTTGTCCTCTTCGCTCAGCTCGTCCATACCGAGGATTGCGATAATATCTTGAAGCTCTTTGTAGCGTTGAAGAATTTTCTTAACGCCTTGAGCTACGTTGTAATGCTCTTCGCCCAATACGCCAGGGCTAAGGATACGGGAAGACGACGCGAGCGGATCAACCGCCGGGAAGATACCCATCTCGGAGATTTTACGCTCCAAGTTCGTCGTAGCGTCCAAGTGGGCAAACGTCGTTGCAGGAGCCGGATCCGTGTAGTCATCGGCAGGTACGTAGATCGCTTGGATCGAAGTAACCGAACCTTTTTTCGTCGACGTGATACGCTCTTGCAATTGACCCATTTCAGTTGCCAGCGTTGGCTGGTAACCTACCGCGGAAGGCATACGGCCTAGAAGGGCCGAAACCTCGGAGCCTGCTTGCGTGAAACGGAAGATGTTGTCGACGAACAGAAGAACGTCTTTACCTTCTTCATCACGGAAATACTCAGCCATTGTCAAACCAGTCAAAGCTACACGTTGACGTGCGCCAGGAGGCTCGTTCATTTGACCGAATACCATCGCTGTTTTGCTAAGTACGCCGGAATCCTTCATCTCATGGTACAAGTCGTTACCCTCACGAGTACGTTCACCTACACCTGCGAATACGGAGATACCGCCATGCTCTTGCGCGATGTTGTTGATCAATTCTTGGATCGTAACCGTTTTACCTACGCCCGCGCCGCCGAAGAGGCCGATTTTACCGCCTTTTGCGTATGGTGCGAGAAGGTCGATTACTTTAATGCCTGTTTCAAGAATTTCCGCTTGCGTGGACAATTCGTCGAAAGCAGGTGCCGGACGGTGAATTGGCAAGTTGATTGCCGATGTTACATCGCCAGCTTCGTCAATTGGTTGGCCAAGTACGTTGAATACACGGCCAAGCGTTGCCGCTCCAACCGGGATTGTGATTGCTGCGCCTGTATCAACAGCAACCATACCGCGTACTAGACCGTCAGTCGTACTCATAGCTACGGCACGTACCTTATTGTCACCGAGGTGAACAGCTACTTCAAGCGTCAGATTAATATCGATGCCGCCTGCTTCGCCCTTTTGCTCGATTTTGACAGCGTTCAAAATTTCCGGCAGACTGCCGCGTTCGAACTCTAAGTCTACGACCGGACCCATGACGGATACAACATGTCCTTTTTTCATGGTTTTCCCTCCTGGTTCCTTCTTGTTACTGCACCCGGGCTGGCGCTTATCGCAAGCGTCCCGCGGTAACAGTGCAAATCTATAGTTACGATTGAGCGTTCGCTCCGGCAACGATCTCCGAAATTTCTTGCGTGATCGCCGCTTGACGCGCACGGTTGTACGTAAGAGTCAATTGGTTAATCATTTTGTTCGCGTTTTTCGTCGCGCTGCCCATTGCCGTCATACGAGCGCCGAACTCACTCGCTTTGCCGTCCAATACCGCGCTGTAAATAAGCGTTTCCGCGTATTTAGGCAACAGCACTTCAAGCACGCCTTCAGCTGATGGCTCGTATTCATACGATGCAACAGAACCTTTGCCGCTCACATCTTCCAGCGGCAGCAAGCGTACTGCTGTCGGAATTTGAGTAATCGCATTGACGAATTCATTGTAGTACAGGTGAAGCTCGTCGTACGTACCTTCAGCGAAGTTCTTCACTGCGGAGTACGCGACCGACTTGATGTCTGCGAAAGTAGGGGCATCGGGCAAACCGATAACCTCTTCCACGATCGGCATATTGCGGCGGCGGAAGAAATCCCGGCCTTTGCGTCCGATAACGAACAATACATATTCGTCGGTGGATTTATGATTTTCGCGAATCGTTTGCGTTACTTTACGAAGAATGTTGGAGTTGTAGCCGCCTGCAAGACCGCGGTCCGAAGTAATAACGAGGTAACCCGTTTTCTTAATCGGACGCGTTTCCAGCATCGGATGCTTCACATCCTTCGTGCCGGCTGCGATGCTAGCCACAACTTCCTTCAGCTTATCCGCGTAAGGACGGGACGCTGTCGCTGCTTCCTGTGCTTTTCTCAGCTTGGAAGCCGCAACCATCTCCATCGCTTTCGTGATCTGCTTCGTATTTTGTTTGCTCTTAATCTCGCGTTTAATATCGCGCATACCTTTTGCCATTTGTTTCACCCGCCTTTGTTGCCTTGCGCATACAGCTTACGCAGCATGCTCAAAGCCTGGTGTTGGAGGAGTAAGGAAGCTGCGCCCGGACTGAAGTAGGACGGGCGCAGACGATATATTTCTAAGCCGTTACGGCAAAGCTTTTCTTGAATTTGTTGATTGCGTCAACGAGAGCTTTCTCGTTGTCGCCAGCGAGGTCCTTCGTATCGCGGATCGATTGGCCGATTTCCGGGCTGTTCGAATCCAGGTACGCATGGAACTCCTTCTCGAAGCGAAGAATGTCGCCAACTGGAATTTCATCCAAGTGACCTCTAACAGCGGAGTAGATCGAGATAACTTGCTTCTCAACCGGCATCGGCATGTTAACGTCTTGCTTAAGAATTTCCATCGTGCGCGCACCGCGGTTAAGGCGGGCAAGCGTCGATTTGTCGAGGTCGGAGCCGAATTGCGAGAACGCTTGAAGCTCGCGGTATGCCGCAAGGTCAAGACGGAGCGTACCGGCTACCTTCTTCATCGCTTTAATTTGAGCGGAACCGCCGACACGGGATACGGAGATACCAACGTTAACCGCTGGACGTTGACCCGAGTAGAACAGATCGGCTTCAAGGAAGATTTGACCGTCCGTGATCGAGATTACGTTGGTAGGAATGTAAGCCGATACGTCGGATGCTTGCGTCTCGATGAATGGCAATGCAGTCAAAGAACCGCCGCCTCTTGCGTCGCTAAGCTTCGCAGCGCGCTCCAACAAACGGGAGTGCAGGTAGAATACGTCACCAGGGTAAGCTTCCCGACCCGGTGGGCGACGGAGCAAGAGCGAAAGCTCACGGTATGCTGCCGCTTGTTTCGACAAGTCATCATAGATAACGAGAACGTGCTCGCCTTTGTACATGAAGTATTCACCCATCGAGCAGCCTGCATAAGGAGCCAGGAAGAGCAATGGAGCTGGTTCGGAAGCGCCAGCCGTTACAACGATTGTGTAGTCAAGCGCGCCATGGCGGCGAAGCGTTTCTACTACGTTAGCAACAGTGGATTGTTTTTGACCAACCGCAACGTAGATACATTTCACGCCGTTGCCTTTTTGGTTGATGATCGCATCGATAGCGATCGCTGTTTTACCTGTTTGACGGTCGCCGATGATAAGCTCACGTTGGCCGCGGCCAACCGGTACCATTGCGTCGATCGCTTTGATGCCTGTTTGCATAGGCTCATGAACCGATTTACGGTCGATAACGCCTGGTGCAGGCGATTCAATTGCACGGAATTGAGTCGTGTTGATTGGTCCTTTGCCGTCAAGCGGCTGACCAAGCGGGTTAACTACGCGGCCAAGAAGCTCTTCGCCGACTGGTACTTCCATGATACGGCCCGTACGTTTCACTTGGTCGCCTTCGCGGATGTCCGTGTATGGTCCGAGGATTACGACACCGACATTGCTTTCTTCCAAGTTCAAGGCCATGCCTACAACACCGTTAGCGAATTCGAGCAGTTCCCCCTGCATCGCGTTTTCCAAGCCGTGTACGCGGGCAATACCGTCACCGACATTGATTACGGTGCCGACGTCAACAACTTGAATTTCGGATTTATAGTTTTCGATCTGTTGTTTAATCAGCGTGCTGATTTCATCAGGTCTAATACTCAATTCGTTCACCCCTATCTACCATGCATTAGATTTTAAACGATTTTTGTAAACGATCCAGCTTGCCGGACAAGCTTCCGTCGTACAGACGGTCGCCGATGCGCACTTGTACGCCGCCGAGCAGGGAAGGATCCACGATTTGCTGCGCAATAATTTTTTTGCCGGTCAATTGCCCGAATTGAGCTGCTACGTTAGCAAGCTCCTCGCCGCTGAGCGATTGCGCGGAATATACCGTTGCATGCGCTTGACCAAGCGCTTCTCCCGCGATTTTCGTATACGCTGCGTACACGTCGACAAGAATATCTTGCCGTCTGCGCGAAATAAGAATTTCGATTGTATTTAGAACGAGCGCGGAGATGCTGTCGCCGAAGGCCGCTTTAACTGCCGCAACTTTTTTGCTTGGGTCAATGTTAGGCAAAGAAAGAAATTTTTGAACGTCCGCGTCCTGTTCCACAGCAGTGGCAATCAGTTTCAGTTCAGCTTCCACTTCAGCAACGATTTGCTGTGAAGCGGCAACTTCGAACAACGCTTTAGCGTAGCGCTTCGCTACGACCGTATCGCGGCTCATTTGCTTCCAACTTCTTTCAGGTATTGATCAACCAACTGCTCCTGTGCCTTCTCATCCACTTGCTTCTMGATAATTTTCGATGCGATCTTAACGGAGATGCCGCCAACTTCGGAACGAAGAGCTGCAATCGCTTTGTTTTTCTCGCTTTCGATATCCTTGAGAGCGTCGTCTTTCAGGCGGGAAGCTTCGGATTTTGCCGTTTGCACGATATCGTCCGCTTGCTTCGAGCTTGTCGTTCTCGCTTGCTCGATAATTTCGTAGGCTTCCTTGCGCGCTTGTTGCAGCGCTGCCTTCTGCTCTTCCATTTGCTGTTCAGCAGCTTTACGGCTGGAATCCGCTGTATTCATCTGTTCGAGCACCAACTGTCTGCGCTTCTCCATTACACCGAACAATGGACCGAACGCGTACTTGTTCAGAAACCAGTACAAAATGCCGAACGAAATAATCGCTATTAACATCGATTCCCAACTCAAACTCATTGAAGCCACTCCTTTCTTACTGCAGTAGTGTCCAAGCGTAAACGGCTGTGGCCGTCCGCTGTTTGATTAAAGCGTATTTGCATAACGAAGGCGAAGAGGGCTAGGCCTTCCCCGCCAATCATGACTGTTTTCAATTAAGCGCTGAAGAACGCCAAGAAACCGATAACTACGCCGATGATAGGCACAACTTCGACGATACCTACACCGATAAACATTGTTGTTTGAAGCTTGGATTGAAGTTCCGGTTGACGAGCGATACCTTCAACTGTTTTGCTGACGATCATACCGTTACCTACGCCTGCGCCAACTGCGCCCAAACCTACTGCCAATGCTGCTGCCAAGATTTCCATTTTTAAAATCCTCCTCGAGATATGTTGTTTTTAGTTGTATAACCAACCCGGAGCTTCATGAGCTTGTCCGAGTCTAAAGCGTTATTTAATGATGTTCATCGGCTTCGTCATGGATGGCAGCTTGCGAAATATATACCATCGTCAGAATCGTGAACAGGAAAGCCTGAATACCGCCTACGAATAAACTGAAGCCTTGCCATGCGATCAGGAACGGGATACCGTACCAGTTGAGCATCAGAATCGTAGAGATAAGAACCTCGCCCGCATAAATGTTAGCGTACAACCGAAGCGCCAGCGTTACCGGCTTTGCGATGGTCTCGATTAGGTTGACCGGCAAGAAAATMGGGAACGGATGGAAGTAATGCTTCAGATAGTGCTTTCTGTTCTGCTTGAGGCCAAGGTAGTGGACAATCACGAATACGATAATCGCAAGACCAGCCGTGACGTTAATGTCAGCGGTAGGCGATTTCCAGAAGGAAACGTGCGCTTCGCCGTGATGCTCGTCCAACAATTCTTGCGTGATGCCAAGCGCGTTATTGACGTGATGCGCCTCGAAAGTAACACCGAATGGCAAACCGAGCAAGTTGGAGATGAAAATGAACATAATAAGCGTCAATCCTAGCGATAGGAAAGGCTTAACCCGATTGAGCGGCATTGCACTGGCAATGACTCCGTGTACGAATTCAACGACCCACTCCAGGAAGTTTTGCATTTTGCCTGGATTAGTCACCGACAGATTGCGAACTGCCAATCTTGCCACAATCATCGTAATGACAACGGATACGAATAATGCGATAACGGTCGAGAGATCAATGTTGAGCGGCCCAAGATGCACTATGGGAAATTCATGCATGTAAAATTTTCACCCCTTTCCGCTAAGACTGTCGTTTGTTATGAATATAAGCTGCTGCCAAAAGAATAAACGGCATAACCATACAGCCGATTAACGCGGCCGGCATGCTGAACTTCTCCGGGAAACGATAGGCGATCATGGCTACCAAAAGCACGGTCGCGATCCGGCTTCCGAGTCCGAGACCCATCTTGCGCGGCCCAGTTCCCGCTGCACCATGTGTAACCATCTCCACGCGGCGTCTCAATAAAAACGCATTCATGGAACTTGCCGCCAATCCTAGAAGAAGGCCGAGTGTGACAATACGCCATTCCGGAGCGAGAGCCCATACCAGCAGACAAGCTGCCAGCAGATACAGGAGCACCCGAACTGCCGTCTTCATAATGTTATCCATCGGAATCCTCCAGAACCCTCTTTACAATCAGAATGGCTGAAAGAATGCCGACAGCCAGACCAACAAGCAGACCTGACATCTTCCAAGCCATCTCGCCGCCGAAGCGGTCCGCGCCCAAAGAGCCGATCCAGTACCCCAAGAAAATACAAACTGCGACATTGATTCCGAGAGCGCCTACAAGACCGGCAGCCAGCAGCGGATTGTCCCTTTTGTTATTTCTATTCATGGCATGTACCCCTGTCAATCCTCATATATTTTATCGAAGCAGCGCTGGTTTTGTCAATTGATATAACTGCAAACATTTAGTGAACAAGATGTACAAAACCCTTGATTCTACTAGTGTTCCGAGCGATCAAAACCGTACAGTACTACTGTATGCTGTACATTAACCTTACAGTAGGCTGTACGCATGTAAACTATGAACGTTGTGTGAACGATTCAGGGCGCGACTTTCTTCTGCCAAAATGATGCAAGATCGCCTCTACAATGCGCTCTGACGCTTTGCCGTCGCCATACGGATTGGCCGCTCTGCTCATTCTTCCGTACAGTTCCGAATCGTTCAGCAGCGCCTTCGCTCTGCTGTATACCGCTTCTTCATCCGTGCCCACGAGCTCAAGCGTTCCAGCTTCAATTCCTTCCGGGCGCTCCGTCGTATCGCGAAGAACAAGGGTTGGCACGCCGAACGACGGCGCCTCCTCCTGCATACCCCCTGAATCGGTCATAATCATGTACGTATGCGGGTAGAAATTATGGAACTGGAACACATCTAGCGGTTCGATCAGTTGGATACGCGGGTGATTGCCGAGAATCTCGTTCGCCGGCTCTCTTACCGCAGGATTCAGATGGACTGCATACACGACAACGACGTCTTCATGCTCGTCCGCAATACGCTTCACCGCGCGGAAGATGTTTCGGTGCGGCTCGCCTAGCGATTCGCGGCGATGCGCCGTCATCAGAATCATCCGTTTGCCCTTAGCCCAATCCAGCACAGGATGCATGAACGATTCATCCACCGTATATTGGAATACGTCAGTTGCCGTATTGCCAGTTACATAGATCGATTCCTCGGACTTGTTCTCCTTGCGCAAATTGTTCGCCGACCACTCCGTAGGAGCGAAATGCACATCCGATAGAACGCCTGCAAGCTGCCGATTCATCTCTTCCGGATACGGGGACAGCTTATTCCACGTCCGTAGTCCCGCCTCAACATGGCCTACCTTAATTTGTTTAAGGAACGCCGCGTAGCTGGCTAGAAACGTCGTTTGGGTATCTCCGTGCACGAGCACGATGTCTGGCCTCGCTTGCTGCAGCACCGGATCGAGGCCTTCAAGCACCCGTACGGTCGTTTCTGTCAGCGTCTGGCGATCCTTCATTACATTCAAATCATAATTCGGCTCAATCTCGAAGAAGTCGAGCACCTGATCCAGCATCTGACGATGCTGGGCCGTCACGCATACGATTGATTCGATCTGATCGTCATGCTTCTGCAGTTCAAGAACAAGCGGTGCCATCTTGACTGCTTCCGGACGCGTACCGAAAATGGTCATTACCTTCAGTTTGGTCAAAAGATTCCACTCCTATTAAAAATTGCCTTCTGAGGCTCTAATTAGTCCCGAACATGCGGTCTCCCGCGTCACCAAGACCTGGTACGATATAGCCCTTCTCATTCAGGCGCTCGTCCAATGCGGCGATATAAATATCTACGTCCGGGTGCGCTTCCTGAACAGCCTTCACGCCTTCAGGTGCAGCAATCAGACACATCAATTTGATCTGGTCGCAATTGTGGTTTTTAAGCGAGGAGATAGCGGCAATAGCCGAACCGCCCGTTGCCAGCATCGGATCGATCACGATCAGCAAACGATTAGGGGCATCTGTCGGCAAATTAATGTAATATTCCTTCGGCTGCAGCGTCTCATGATCGCGAGCGAGTCCGATATGTCCGACCTTAGCGGATGGAATAAGCTTCAGTATGCCGTCGACCATACCTAGTCCGGCGCGTAGAATCGGCACCAGTCCAAGCATGCGGCCCGATACGACTTTTGCGTCTGTTACAGCGACAGGCGTTTCCACTTTAATCGTGTCCAGCGGAATGTCTCTCGTAATTTCATAAGCCATCAATGTGGCTACTTCGTCAACCAATTCCCGAAAATCTTTCGTATTCGTTTCTTTATTCCGAATAAAAGTCAGCTTATGCTGAATTAAAGGATGGTCGCAAATGATTAGTTTGCTCATGGAGCGTAATTCCTCCTGTATATAGTTGTAGGCTTGACACAATCCCAACTATTATAGCATTGTAAACCCCGTGATGCATCTTGAGTTTTTTACTATTTCAGTATGTCCAAGCCTGTACGGCTAATGCTGTTGCTTGTCGATAAATGCAGAAACGCGAACCAGCGAGATTACCGAGCCTCCTCAACCGCACCGTAAGAGTGCATACGCCCTTACAGACGTTAACACACCATACCGCTCGCTGTAAGAGCATCTATGCTCTTATTGCAGGTGCTGCAGCACATGAAACAACCCGTATCCATCTTCAGAGGACGCGGGTTGTTTCATTCTTACGCATCTTACACACTTACCACTAGCTTCCACCCCCGCAGCCGCCACCGCCTCCGCAGGAAGAGCCGCCGCCACCATCGCCTCCGCCGCTGCCGCAGGAGGAATCGCCGCCATGACCGCCGCCCGAATGACCGTCATGGCCTCCGTCATGTCTGCCGTCATGCGAAGAGCCGCTGCATGCGTATGTTGAATCGCCGCTCGAATTCGATTTGCGCTCTTCATCCGTCTGCAAATTGTCCATCTGCCTTGCGAAATCATTGGAGTGATGAAGAGAGTTGAAAATGAGCATACCGGATAGGAAGGTGATCCCATCCAGAGATGGATTATGCGCGCCGTTCGTGAACGAGCGGCTATGCCGGCTGCGGGCTTGATTGCCTCTAGCGGCTCCAAGCTGTTCCTTCAACCGGCCAATCAAATGATCGATTATACCGCCAATATCGGCGTGCTTGAGCGGCGTTTTGCCGTTGAACCATTCTTGCTTCAAACGATCCTCGCCCCATCTTTCAACCTCATCGAGCTTCGACTGCGGCAGCGGCGTGCGGTAGAACGTCCCCCACACCCTTCCGCTCGCCGGCGTGCGCTCGAACAGTTCGCCGTATACCCAGTCGAACCACGCCCGCTCGCCCGGCTCGGGCTGTACTCCCGCTGCATGCGGAGCATGATGAATAAGGTCGCCACTGAATTTAGCGCAGAATTGCTCGTATTCCCGCGTGAACATTAACATCTCATGCCAGATCGCATCCGCCGAACGGCTGTACATCGGCACGCTTCTCATCGTCGCGCACATCAGAAAGTAACGCTTCAGCTCAAACCATGTCCATTTCCACTCGTTATCGGTCAGACGAGGCTGCTCCTTCAGCACACGATCCTTGATGCGAGCCTCGAAATCAAGACCGAGCGCCGATTCAAGCCTCTCCGCTGCGGATCTGGCTGGATGCCCGTACGGCACGCCAAGCGCCTGAGGCGGCTCCTCTGCCGGCCATGAAGCATAATAGCGTTTCATACTACCGGGGCCTCTGCCAGAGTATGATTGCCGACTAGACTTCGCTATGTTGATAACAACGATTACGACAACAATAATGACGACTAGAAAAACGAACATTCCGGGTACAAATTGATTCATTGCTTCCGTCCTCTCCATCCATCTGTATTACCCATATTCTAACACAGGAAGGGACATTAGGCTCTAAATTGCTTAACCTCACACTTACCAAAAAGAGCCGCACGGCAGCCGGTAATCGGCCAGCCATACGGCTACTCTTCGTTCATTATGCGTAGTGACACGCGGCGAAATGTCCTTTTCTTGTTTCGACAAGAGCAGGCTCGTCCACCTTGCAGCGATCGGTCGCGATTGGGCAGCGCGTATGGAACTGGCAGCCCTTCGGCGGGTTGATCGGGCTCGGCAAATCGCCAGTCAGCACAATCCTATCCCGCGTCGCTTCAACCTCAGGATCGGCAATCGGGATCGCCGACATAAGCGCTCGCGTATACGGATGCGCAGGCGTCGCATACAAGTCGTCACTGGAAGCAAGCTCTACAATTTTACCCAAATACATAACGGCAACGCGGTTGCTAATATGCTTAACCATCGACAGGTCATGCGCGATAAACAGATAAGTCAGACCCATCTTGCGCTGCAAATCCTGCATCAAGTTAACGACTTGAGCTTGAATGGATACGTCAAGCGCGGAGATCGGCTCATCGGCAATGATGAACTTCGGATCGACCGCAAGCGCCCTAGCAATGCCGATACGCTGGCGTTGACCGCCGGAGAACTCATGCGGATAACGTGTCGCATGGCTCGGATTAAGACCGACCAAATCGAGCAAATTCTCGACTTTTTTCCGACGTTCCTTGCCCCCACTGGCGAGGTTATGAATATCGAGCGGCTCCCCGATAATGTCCATGACCGTCATACGAGGGTTAAGCGATGCGTACGGATCTTGAAAAATCATTTGCATATCGCGGCGAAGCGCCTTCAGCTTCGAGCCCTTCAGACCATAAATATCTTTGCCTTCGAAGGCAACCGAACCTCTCGTCGGCTCATAAAGACGCATAATCGTACGGCCGGCCGTCGACTTGCCGCAGCCCGACTCTCCAACGACGCCGACAGTCTCGCCCTTCTGAATCGACAAGCTAATATCGTTAACCGCTTGTAGTGTCGTACCGCCTCCGAGATTGAAAAATTTGCGCAAGTTTTTCACTTCAATCAACGACTGGCTCATACCGACACCTCCCGTTTTGCCGGTTGCGCATAAGGATGCGCCATCCAGCATGCCGAAGCATGCGACTCGCTGTCGCCTACTTTAAGCAATTCAGGATCGTTATCGATGCAGACGCGCATCGCTTCGTCGCAGCGCGCACAGAAGCTGCAGCCTACAGGCGGCTTGATCAAATCCGGCGGCATGCCGTAAATCGGAACGAGCGGCTCGTCCTTCTTCTGATCGAGACGCGGCACGGAGCGCAGCAGCCCCTTCGTATATGGATGCTTCGGATTTTTGAATATTTCCCACTTCGTTCCCGTTTCCACGACTTTGCCTGCATACATGACAATAACGCGATCGCACACATCGGCCACAACGCCAAGGTCATGCGTAATAAGAATAATAGAAGTGCCAAGCTTATGCTGCAAATCTTTCATCACTTGCATAATTTGCGCTTGAATCGTAACGTCAAGCGCCGTTGTCGGCTCATCCGCTATAAGCAGGGACGGATTGCTCGCAAGCGCGATCGCAATCATCGCCCGCTGGCGCATGCCGCCGGAGAATTGATGCGGATATTGTTTCACGCGCGAAGCCGGATTCGGAATGCCTACGAGCTCCAGCATCTCAATGGCTTTAGCGCGAGCTTTCTCGCCGCTTAAGCCTTGATGCTTCACAAGTCCTTCCGTAATCTGACGGCCGATCGTCAGCGTCGGGTTCAGCGAGGTCATCGGGTCTTGGAAGATCATGCCCATTTCCTTGCCCCGCACGTCCTCCATCTGCCGGTCGGTCAGCTTCAATATATCTTTGCCTGCGAATTGAATCGAGCCTGTCGTCTTCGCCGGCGGGGACGGAACGAGCCGCATAAGAGATTGCGCCGTGACGCTCTTGCCGCAGCCGGACTCGCCGACAATCGCTACCGCCTCGCCTTTATTCACATGAAAGTTGACGCCGCGCACCGCTTGCACGATGCCGCCGCGAACTTTAAAATCAACGCGAAGGTCTTTGACTTCAAGCAATCTTTCCATCATGGTCCACCTCCTACTTCTTCATCTTCGGATCAAGCGCATCCCGCAGACCATCACCGAAAATATTGAAACAAAGCATCATCAAACTAATAATTACAGCCGGGAACCACATTCTCCACGGATATAGCGTCCATGCCTTAATCGCATCGTTAATCATTGTACCAAGCGATGCTGCCGGCGATTGCACGCCGAGACCCAGGAAGCTGAGGAACGCCTCCGCGAAGATCGCACTCGGTACGGTCAATGTCAGCGTTACGATAATCGGCCCCATTGCGTTCGGGATTAGATGGCGGAACAGAATACGCGGCGTGCTTGCGCCAAGCGCTTGCGCAGCCATGACGTACTCCTGGTTTTTGAGTTGCATGATCTGACCCCGGACAAGCCAAGCCATATTGACCCATCCGGTTATACTGAGCGCAAGTACAATCGTGAACATACTAGGCTCC
Source organism: Paenibacillus sp. 05T425 (assembly GCF_056396205.1). NCBI lineage: Bacteria > Bacillati > Bacillota > Bacilli > Caryophanales > Paenibacillaceae > Paenibacillus > Paenibacillus sp. 05T425. The sequence continues at coordinate 541,462 of NZ_JBFTLA010000002.1, read as the reverse complement.
ATAATAACGATGAGCAAAATAATAATTAGCATGCTTGGTATGGAATATATAATCTCGCAAAAGCGGTTAAGAATTTCATCGACACGGCCGCCGAAATAACCCATAATACCGCCCATAATGACACCGACGACAAGATCGGCAAGTGCCGCATACAAGCCGACCTGCAACGAAATTCCCGTTCCCATCCACGTACGGGCGAACATGTCCCGACCGAGATTATCGGTGCCGAACCAGTAGGTTCCGTTCGGAGCAGTGTTCTTTTCCGTCAAATGGTTAGTCGAGAAGTCATGGCCTGCAAGCTTGGAAATCCAAGGGCCTGCAATCGCCATAATCACAATAGCGATAAGAAGCGCAAGGCATATCATCGCCATCTTGTTCGCTTTCAGTCTGAGCCATGCATCCTTCCAAGCTGAAATACTTTCGCGAACGACCGTCTCTGTTTTCTTCTCTTCCTTAGTTAGCTTGACAAAGTCATCAGGGGTCAACATTTTATCCGTTGCCATGATTTAGCCCCCCTTCCCTTTGCTTAACTTAATTCTCGGATCAACGAAGCCGTATGCAACGTCAGTTAAGAACCGCGCAGCCATCAGAATAATGCCGTAGAACAACGTAAGGCCCATAATAAGCGTATAGTCGCGGTTCGTGATACTTTGAACGAAAAACTTGCCAATGCCGCCGATGCCGAATATTTGTTCAACAACGACAGAGCCTGTAATGATATTCGCCGTCATCGGACCGATGTAGGTCACGACAGGCAGGATCGCATTGCGAAGGGCGTGACGAACGAGAATGATACGTCCGCTAAGCCCTTTGGAGCGAGCCGTCTTAATATAGTCAGCGGATAGAACCTCGAGCATTGTCGAGCGAGTCAGGCGCGCAATGAATGCAGCGGGTAAGAACGACAGTGCAAGCACCGGCATAATGTAGTCGCTCCAGTCATTCAGACCGGATACGTCAAGCCAGCGGAGCTTCAGGCCAAAAACGTATTGCAACGCCGACGCCGCAAGGAAGTTCGGAATAGAAACCCCAAGCACGGCAACGACAATCGTAAGGCTATCCAATAATTTTCGATGGTTTAGCGCGGCAATAATGCCTAGAATCAAGCCTGCGGCAACAGAAACAATAATTGCCAGCACGCCGATTTGCGCGGAATACTTAAAGCTATCGTTAATAATGCGTGTAACGGACATATACTGCTGCTTCATCGACATACCTAAGTCTCCATGAAGCAAGTTGTTCAAATACATCAGATATTGCTTCCATACCGGTTGATCTAAACCGTACATGGCAAACAAATGTTCTTTGATCTTCTCGGGAATCGCTTTCTCACGCAGGAACGGATCGCCTGGAATGAGCTTCATCAAGAAGAAGGTTGCCGACGCGAGAACGAACAACGACACAATCATCGACAGAAACTTTTTGGATACGTATTTTAACAATGCAACGGACACCTCCTTACCAAGCGTAAACGGCTGTCGCTACGCACGAACCATTAGTTGCGTCTTTGCGCAGCTCGGTTCTGTGCCGTCCTTTGGCGGCAACAGCTAACGTTTCGCGGAGAAATATAAGCATAGTATAAGCAGCAAAATTTATACTTTCTTATATTTGAATCAAACAAGACGGCCTGCGTCTCGCATTAACGAAATAAGTGAAACTTTGACTCTCTCCTATTTCAAAAGAAAGGGATATATGCTGCTCGCATATATCCCCGACTTCAAGCGTTGGACTCACACTATTTTGCTACATAGTAGCCGCGAGTGTACTCAATGTCGCCTTTGTAGTCCAGGTAAATATTTTCGAATCCTGGTTTCAGCAGGTATACGCTGCTGTAGTAGTAGAGCGGCAAGATAGGCAATTGCTCCATCAAGATTTGCTCTGCTTCTTTCATTGCATCGATGCGTTCTTGTTGGTCGCTGCTTGCGTATGCTTTTTTGATCAGAGCATCGTATTCAGGAGAAGCAAAACCAGTGTTGTTTTGTCCGCCTTTCGTTACGAACATGTCCATGTACGTCATTGGATCGTTGTAGTCCGCTCCCCATCCAGCGCGTTGGATATCATAGTTCATAGCCGTACGGTTCTCAAGGAATACAGCCCATTCTTCAGCTGCAGTTGTAATCGTTGTAATTCCAAGCTCTTTCTTCCACATATCAACAATCGCGTCAGCAATTGCTTTGTGCGTGTCGTTCGTGTTGTAAGTCAGCTTCACTTCCGGGAACGAAGTAAGGCCAAGCTCCGACAAACCTTCAGCAAGCAATTTCTTAGCTTCTTCGATATCTTCCTTGAAGAAGTCGTCCTTCACTTCGTCGCGGTAGTTGCCGTTCACGCCGACGATGCCCGGAGGTACGAAGCCGAATGCAGGAAGCTCGCCCGCTTGTGTAATGTTTTCAACAATCAATTGACGATCGATCGCCATCGCCAGTGCCTTACGTACCTTCACGTTGCTGAATGGCGCTTTCTCTGTGTTGAACATGTAGTAGTACGAGCTAGCCGTACCGATTTGGTTGAACTCGTCTTTCTTCGATTCAGCAAGAACAGGGATTTGCTCAGCTGGAATCTCGCCAGTCGGTTTGCCTGTGTAATCAAGCTGATCCGTTTCGTAGTTTGCAAGCTCAGTTGCTGAGTCGGCAATCATCGTAAAGTCAACGCTAGTGAACTTTACTTCGTCCTTCGCATAATAGTTCTCGTTCGGAACGAGCTTCATGGAAGTATTGTGCTGCCATTCGCTAATTTTGAAAGGACCGTTGCCGATGATCGTTGCAGCGTCTGCTGCCCAAGCAGCGTTGTCCTTAGCGGATTGGTGAACAGGGTTGTAAGTGTAGAACGAAGTCAAACCAAGGAAGTAAGGAGTTGAAGAGTTAAGCTTAACTTCCAATGTTTGAGCGTCCAGCGCTTTAACGCCTACAGCGTCGGCATTCGTTGTCTTGCCTTCGTTGTAATCTTGAGCGCCTACGATGTAATAGAATTGGTACGCGTATGTCGATCCAACAGCAGGATCAAGCGCGCGTTTCCAAGAGAATTCGAAGTCATTAGCGGTTACTGCATCGCCATTGCTCCATTTTGCATCAGAGCGAATTTTGAATGTGTAAGTTTTGCCGTCTTCAGACACTTCCCACGACTCAGCCATACCTTCGACTGTGTTGCCGGATTCGTCCTTGCGTGTCAAACCTTCGTAAATACCTGTTGCTACAGTACCGGACACGTTGTCTTCCATCAATGCCGGGTCAAGACTTGGCGGTTCGGAATGGAGGTTCATGCGGAAAGCTCTTGCTTCCTGAGTGCCCTCGGATTCGCCGTTGCCGGAGTTGTTCGGATTTGCAGGGTTGTTGTTTTTGTTGCCGCAGCCAGCCACGATGAGCGTAAGCACCAACAAAAGCGTTACATACGAAAATACTGATCTCTTTTTCACTTCATTTCCTCCCCTGATTTTGTCTCAGAAGTAATTTATTGTAACATTAAAAACGCAAAAATTAATGATTAATAATTATACAAAGTGCATAAAAATTCAATTTGCATAATTATGAATCTGAATGAATAATAAATTCATTAATTTTCACGAAAATAATATACTATTACTCTGATTTTAACGTAGAAAATATATACTAACGAATATTACATTGTCAACAACCTAAAAATTGGCACGTCAGCTTTTCGTCAGAAACGATTTTGCTGGAAATTCGACAAATCCCTTGTCGCATATAGGATGCTACAAATTTCAAAAAATACACTTGCGGTAAATTTTACTTTAAAAAATTTTTTATTGGTGCTTACAAATCGTTTGTAAATAGCTTTTGGATACTTGAATAAACATGCAGGCTTTCGGTCATTCCATGCATGAAAAAAAACCCGTGACATCGACTTCGAGTCGATACACGGGCTTTTGATCGTTTTTTATACAAACGATTGTATATAGATACTGTATAGCGTATTAGTAAGTCATTCCAGGGTATAGCGGGAATTTAGCTGTCAGGTCACGAACCATGCCGCGCGCTTTCTCAAGAACAGCTTGATCCTCCGTATTTTTCAATACCAGGGCAATCACTTCTGCAATAACTTTCATTGCGTCTTCATTCATTCCGCGAGCTGTAGCCGCTGGCGTACCTACACGGATACCGCTAGTTACGAACGGGCTCGTTGGATCGAAAGGAATAGCATTTTTGTTAACTGTGATGCCAACTTCATCCAATACATGCTCAGCCACTTTACCTGTAACGCCAAGATTACGCGTGTCGATCAGCATTAAGTGGTTATCCGTTCCTCCGGATACGATGTTGATTCCGCGGGACAACAATTCTTCGGAAAGAACTTTAGCGTTCTTCACGACGTTTTGTGCATATTGCTTAAAGGAAGGCTGAAGCGCTTCGCCGAAAGCGACTGCTTTTGCCGCGATAATATGCATAAGCGGTCCGCCTTGGGAACCTGGGAATACCGCTTTATCGATAGCGGCAGCCCACTCTTTGCGACAAAGAATCATACCTCCGCGAGGTCCGCGAAGCGTCTTGTGCGTCGTTGTCGTTACGAAGTGCGCATGCGGCACTGGGCTCGGGTGAAGACCTGCAGCTACAAGTCCTGCGATGTGTGCCATATCAACCATGAACAATGCGCCTACGTCGCTTGCGATTTTGCCCAATTTTTCGAAATCGATAATACGAGGGTATGCGCTTGCGCCAGCTACGATCAAACGTGGACGGTGCTTGAAAGCAAGTTTGCGAACTTCTTCATAATCGATTGTGAAGGAGTCTTCTTGTACGCCGTAAGCTACGAAGTTGTAGAGCAAGCCGGATGCGTTAACCGGGCTGCCGTGCGTCAAGTGGCCGCCATGCGCCAGGTTCATGCCAAGAACCGTATCGCCAGGCTTAAGAGCAGCAAGGTATACAGCCATATTCGCTTGTGCGCCGGAGTGCGGCTGAACGTTCGCGTGCTCAGCACCGAACAGTTCTTTCGCACGGTTGCGGGCAAGATCCTCAACGATATCGACATGCTCACAGCCGCCGTAGTAACGCTTGCTTGGGTAACCTTCCGCGTATTTGTTCGTCAATACCGAACCCATTGCCTCAAGAACAGCTTCACTTACGATGTTCTCGGAAGCGATTAGTTCGATATTGTCGCGTTGGCGAGTCAGCTCAAGGCCCATTGCTTTTAGTACTTCCGGATCTTGCTTACGTAGATTTTCCATGTCATTAGTTCCTCCTTAGGTTTAAAAAAGATTATATAGGTTTGATTCTTGTATCCTTATTGAGACGAAATCTGAATCAGTCGCATGTGCCGCTCGTCTGTTCCTGCTTCGGCACAGCTTCATCAAGTTCATACACAGCGCGAGTGCCGCCGATCAGCTTCGGTCTCGTGAAAGCCATCGTAACATGGGCGCTGCCGATGCTCTTAATCGAAGGTCGAACCGGTACGGCAACGCGCTTCAAGTGCATCCCAATCAGCGTATCGCCAATATCGATGCCCGCATGTGCCGCCACGGTCTCTACGAGACACGCTCCCGGGAGAGTCCGATAAGCGAATGCGGCCATTGAACCGCCCGCCTTCGGAATCGGAACTGCCGATACAAGCTCTAGACCGAACCGCTCAGCAACCGGCTGTTCGATGACAAGCGCGCGATTCAGATGCTCGCAACATTGATAAACGGGATGAAATCCGATTTCCTTGCGAACAGTCTCGACACCGGCGAATATTCGCTCGGCAGCATCTAGCGTGCCTGCCGTTCCGATGCGCTGTCCAAGCACCTCGCTTGTACTAACACCTATAACGAGCAGCTGTCCAGCCGACAATCCGCCCGCCGAAGCAAGCTCCCTTATGATCGTTTCTACATTCGAAGCAATCGATTCCAGCGGATCGCGATCATTCATATATGCTTCCGTCATATCGATTACACGGATTTCGAAGCAAATTGTTGTTCGATTTGAGCTAATTTATTCAATCGGCCCTGGTGGCGTTCGCCTTGCGAGAACGGCGTTTCCAACCAGATGCGAATGATTTCCTGAGCAACGCCCGGACCGATGATTCTCTCTCCCATGGCAAGCACGTTCGTATCGTTATGCTCGCGAGTCGCCTTAGCCGAGAACAGATCATGTACAAGCGCACAGCGAATGCCCTTCACTTTATTAGCGGCAATCGACATCCCAATGCCCGTCCCGCAGATCAGAATGCCGCGATCGGCTTCTCCGTTCGCAACGAGATCACATACAGGAAGCGCGTAGTCCGGATAATCAACCGATTGACTGCAGTCGCAGCCTACATCGACAATTTCATGTCCCAACGATTCAATGAAGGGCACGACAACATCCTTTAGCACATAGCCGGCATGATCGGCTCCAATTGCAATTTTCATAGGTTTTTTTGACCTCCCTCGAACTCAATTACAGTCTTATTATACCTGCATTTGTCAAGCGTAAACGGCTGATCGGAAGGCATTGATCGATCAGCATCCGTTTCGCGGAGAAATAGAAGCGTGGATATAAGTGTACAACTTATTAACCCTTATATTTCAAGCGTAAACGGCTGATACACTGATAACGACAATTCTTATGAAGACAAAAAAAGAGCATGACATGCTTGTTAGCATGTTGCTCTTTGCCCAGGCGACCGGCCGTATGATCCGATGCTCCACCGTGGTTAGCCCACTTCCGTCGCCAGTTACATCGGAAACCTAATTTGTCTTTTCATCATAGCCGATAAACGACAAAAAATCAATTGCAAACACCTATGGCGGATTCGAATTATCGCTTGGAAATCTTATCAAGCAGACGGACAAGCGCCGTCTCGATTTCCTGCGCGCAGCTAGCATATAAAGCAAAGGAGCCGCCGAACGGATCAGCGATGTCGAAGTCGGGAATGCTCCGTTCCAGCTCAAGCAGACGCGTGCGTTCCAAGGACGTAAGCTGCTGGCCGAGAGCCTGTTTCATATGCATGTCCGTATAAAGTCCTTCAAGCTCCTCGATATCGGCAAGAACGCGCTCGTCTATGTTCGTATACTCCTTAAGCGTATACGTCTTGTCAACCGCTTCCGGAAACCATTGAAGAAGTCCTCTCTTATGTCCGGAGGTCATCGTCAATATAAGATCTGCCCATTCAACCGCTTCCGAAGTCATCGCTCTGGAAGAACCTTTATGTTCGATCTCGCGTTCGCGAAGCGTCTCCAGCGCATGTTTGGAAACGGGAAGTCCGTCAACCGTCGATACGCCTGCGGAACGAACGGCAACCGTAATCCCTCTCATTTGCGCCATTCGTTTCAGCATCGCTTCCGCCATTGGGGAGCGACATGTATTGCCGGTACATACGAATAAAATACGTTTCATGCCTGCTGCCTCCTTATCATGTCGCGTCAAGGTGAAACGGCTGTCGCCGATTTTTGGCGGCAAAAGCTAATTTTAAAAGATTTTATAAAAACTAAAATTCCATTCGTTTCATACAAAACGCGATGTGTTGCCGCATTGTGCAATTCGCACAAACTTACAGCACATTCACTTAACTAGATAGTACCGAAAAAGACCGATTACGTCCAGCCTCGTTAGTATGGAGAGGCATGTCCTGTCAGAAGATGAACAAAATACCGAAGACGAATAAAATAGCACCGCCGAGCGCTTCTCCATACTCGCCTAGATCAGCGCTTACTTTCCGTCCAAGCGACAGCCCCATTATCGACATTAAGCCGCCAAAAATGCCGAACAGCAATACCGTCAGCCATATATCCGCAGCAAACATGCCAAGCGTAATGCCCACGGAAAACGAATCGATGCTCACGCTAAGCGCGAATACGAGCAAGCCCCAAGTGGTGCGGTGATCGAATGACGTGACGGCATCGCCCCGCAATGAGCTGTATATCATATGTCCGCCAAGCAGCAGTAACAGAATACCTGCCGCGGTCGTAGCCACACTGCCAAGGAGCCCGCTTACGAACTGCCCCATCACGATGCCGCCAAGCGGCATGATGATATGAAACAAGGCAATGACCGAGCTAAGCTTCAAAATATCTTTGATCCGAATGCCTCTCAAACCGATACCGAGCCCTAACGAAAAAGCATCAAATCCTAACGCTACAGCCATGATAAGCAGCGTCACAAATTGTCCTGCATGCAAATCAGCCTCGACCACAGCCTATCTCCTCCATGTCCGTCACATTCTATACCAAACATATGCGAACAAGTGGACAAACAGACTACAATCATTGCAATCGAATAATTCGATTTCCTGCGGCTTTCGCCATACGGTTCATAAGCGCTTCACCGATTCCGTGCTCGGGGGCGCATTCGGCCCAGATGCGCTGTACCTTCGCAGCGTCGAATTCGCGCAGCGCGGCATACAAGCGATGAGCAGCTTCTTCAAGCAACTTCTCGCTTCCGCAAGACAGCACAAGATCGCCTTCATAGAAGGCGATTCGTTCTTCAAAAGCCAATACGCCGACAGTCTCCCCGCGTTTCTTGGCCTTATCGACCTCGGCGCGGATGTAGGCAGCCACCTGAACTGGCTCGCCTTGCACGAGTGTAAGCTCACCCTGCGGGGCGTAATGCGTATACTTCATACCAGGCGACCTTGGTGCAGCCTCCGACTCTGCAGCGTCGGCGCCTTCGATGACCGCATGGGGGAATGCGGCTCTCAGCGTTTCCTGCGTAATGCCGCCGGGGCGCAAAATACGAATCGTTCTATCGTCAGCGAGCTCTATGACAGTCGATTCGAGACCGACACCCGTCGCTCCGCCATCGACGATACCGTCGATCCGGCCTTCAAGGTCCTCCAGCACATGCGCCGCAAGCGTCGGGCTTGGTCGGCCTGATCGGTTCGCGCTTGGCGCGGCGACCGGGCAAGCGGCTCGTTCGATGAGAGCAAGCGCCGCTGGATGATCCGGCATGCGAATGCCGACAGTGGCAAGACCGGCCGTAACAAGCGGCGACAGCTTGCCTTCGCGAACAGGCAGCACGATCGTAAGCGGTCCTGGCCAGAAGCGCTTCATAAGCTGTGCGGCAAGCGGCGGATAAGGCTGTACTAGCTCATCCGCTTGGCCAATGCTAGCGATATGCACGATCAGCGGATTATCGGACGGCCGTCCCTTGGCGGTAAATATCCCTTGAACCGCAGCTGTATTTCGAGCATCAGCTCCTAAGCCATAGACCGTTTCGGTCGGGAAGGCGACTAAGCCTCCACCCTGCAGCACAGCGGCTGCTTCTTTAAGACTCAAGGCAGATGCAGGCTCTTCGGCCTGGACTTGCCATATCGTTGTTTTGTTCATCATATCGTTCAATCCTTGCTTATCCATGAATGTGTTGCCTATAAAAGTATTATAGCACAGCCACTTGTAAGCAAGCCGTTTCGTTAGACGAAGAGAGCTTTGATCCAGTTAAACAGTTTTTCGAGCATCTCCCACAGGAAAAACTTCGCTTCAGGCGCGGACGGTTGCTCGGATTGATCATCTGGCTGCGCTTGCTTGTCGACCGAAGGTTCTACCTGCGCCGCTGCAACCGTTGATGCTCCTGCAACCGCTTCGCCGGATGCTCCATCAACGAAACATAACGGAGGGAAAAGCACGCACCACCAGTTTTGACCGTTGCCTGCGCCAAGCGTAATGCGAACCGCCTCGTAATCGCCGGCAGGATACATTTCGCTGCCGTACATTTTCGTAGGGAAAGGAACAACGCCAAGCTCAGCGTTCGAGCCGTATTTGAAGCCGCGGCTTGCAAGCACTTCAGCCGTAATCGCCTTGATCTCCGGCATATGAGCAAGAATCGTTTGGCGAGCTTCCTCAATCGTTTGCGGACCGCTTACCCAAGTGCCCATCGCTTTGACGATCTCGTCGCGCACAACGCGCTTCACCGCTTGGTCGGCAGGACTATCCGAATTGGCTAAAATACGAAGGCGAATCGCTTCCTGCGGAATTTCTCCGCTTGCGATCGCTGTATCCATGCGGCCGGTTTCCCAGCTCATAATCAACATAATAAGTACAAATACAACTAAACCGTAGCTATTGCGGTAACGAAATTTGGATTTGGAGGAATAAGGCTTAACATTGGAATAAGAATGCTTGGAATAATGGCTGGACATACACAAGCTCCCCTCGCGCACCCGTCGGTGCGACTGCTTGCGTTCCGGAACGTCTATGAGATCAGTATGTCCGGCAATCCTAGCAATTAAACCTAGTAATCTATTATTTTGCAGGGGCTGCCGTGAGATGGCGTTTTTGACGGGCTGCCCTTGCAAAATAGTTTTGATTGGATTTAGTCCAATCAAATGGTACTTATCGGCTCGAAACTGCCTTTTGACTGGAAAACGTACAGCCAAAACCGCCTCACGCAGCCAAATTCGAACACATACGGCTCATTAGCTTGGATAAACTCCAATCAAAGTGGAAGATTCGAGCAGATAGATTCATTTGATTGGATGAAATCCATTCAAAGGCTACAAATGAATGGATAGGAGACTGCGCAGCAACGGAAGTGAAGCCTGAATTAGATGGTTAGTTAGTTGTTTGTTGGCGGGGGAGCAGACTGGTTGAGGTTAGTGAGGGGACAGGGATGCGAGTTGTTAGCTAAAGCGGATTGAAATGATGGAGGCGCGGAGAGACGGCGATTGATTGTGTGGAGGCGCGGAAAGAATCCGCGCCTTGAAGGTTGTGATGTTCGCAGCGGCCGCTATTGGCGCGACTGCGATTGTGTTGCGATGACGTGGCGCTCGATGCCGCCATAATCGGTAATAATACGTATGTCGTCCCATGCGGACATACGCTCAAGCATTGCCGCGACGAGGCTAGGCTGGCCGATGCCGAGCTCGAAGGCAACGATGCGCGGCAGCACGGCAAGCTGCGGAAGCTGCTCGATCATGCGGCGATACGGGTCAAGCCCGTCTTCGCCGCCGACCAGCGCGAGGTGCGGCTCATAGTCGCGCACCTCGCGCTGCAGCCCTTCCATGTCCGCCGCCGGTATGTACGGCGGATTGGACACGAGCACGTCGATGCGCAGCCCGGCGTGCCCCGTATTGTCGCGCCCCGGCACGAAGGGCGCGAGAAGGTCGCCCTGCACGAAAGCAATGCGGCCGTCCGCCTCATGGCGGGCCGCGTTCGTGCGGGCGACTGCAAGCGCGTCCGGCGATAGATCGGACGCGCTTAAGCGCCATCCGTGACGCTGCGAAGCTAGCGTCACGGCGATAGCGCCGCTGCCCGTGCCGACGTCGACGACCGTCGGCACGGCAGCGGCCTCCGGCGGCCATAGCCTATCGGCCGCCTCAAGCACGGCCTCGACGAGCAGCTCCGTCTCCGGCCGCGGAATAAGCACGGCCGGCGTGACCGCGAACGGCCGGCCGTAGAACCACTGCTCGCCGATCATATACTGAATCGGCTCGCCCAGCGCCTTGCGGCGGACCAGCTCCGTCCATGCCTCCGCCTTATCCGCCGGGAACGGCTCGCCATAGTCGCGCAGCAGCTGCGAGCGCTCCATGCCGAGCACATGCAGCAGCAGCAGCTCCGCATTGCCTCGCGCCTCTTCAACCCCGTGCGCCGCAAGCTCGTTCGTCGCGCGCAGCATCGCATCGCGCAGCGTCAACCTCTGCGCCGCCCCATTTCCACCAACAACATCGCCCATCATCCCAGCACCCTCCATACTCTTCACGCCTAATCATAATTCCCCGCTTGAAATTAACGTGAATTACTCCCGTTAATTTCAGCCATATCCACCCATCCAAGCAAAAAACGCCGGACCTCCGCCGCGCTCGCTCTTCTAGAGAGCAATCGCAGCGGGAATCCAGCGCATTGTTGTTATCTTAGCCCATCGATTCGCGTTCCATCAGGTCCGCTTGTTCGGCAATCGTCAGCGACGAAATAATGTCAGCCATATCGCCGTTCATGACGGAGTCCAAACGGTGCAGCGTCAAGTTGATACGGTGATCGGTTACGCGGCTTTGCGGATAGTTGTACGTACGGATCCGCTCGCTGCGGTCGCCTGTACCCACCTTGCTCTTACGCTCGCCCGCATATTTCGCCTCTTCTTCTTGACGGCGAATATCGGAGATACGAGCGCGAAGCACTTGCAACGCCTTCGCTTTGTTCTCGTTCTGCGATTTGCCGTCTTGGCAAGTCGCCATAATGCCCGTAGGTACGTGCAATACGCGAACGGCTGACTTCGTCGTATTAACGGACTGTCCGCCTGCGCCGCTGGAGCAGAACGTATCGACCCGTATGTCTTTATCGAGAATTTCGATCTCGACTTCTTCAACTTCCGGCATAACCGCAACCGTCGAAGTCGACGTATGAATGCGGCCGCCCGATTCCGTTGCAGGAATACGTTGTACGCGGTGAGCGCCGCTCTCGTACTTCAGCTTGCTGTACGCGCCTTTGCCCTGCACCATGAAAATAACCTCTTTAAATCCGCCCACATCATTCTCGCTAAACTCCATAAGCTCTACGCGCCAGCCTTGCGCATCGGCGTACTTCGTGTACATCCGGTACAGATCGTAAGCGAACAATGCAGCTTCGTCTCCGCCTGCCGCGCCGCGAATTTCCACGATAACGTTCTTGTCGTCGTTCGGGTCCTTCGGAAGCAATAGAATGCGGACTTTCTCGTCCAGCGATTCCTTCCTCGCGCTAAGTTCCTCGATCTCCATCTTCACCATTTCGCGCATTTCATCATCGAGCTTCTCGCCTTGCATGACTTTGGCGTCATCGAGCTGCTCAGACACTTGCTTATATTCCGTAAAGGCATCGTATGCCTCTTGTAAGTCCGACTGCTCCTTCGAAAGCTCTCTAAGCCGCTTCGGATCACTGGATACATCCGGATCGCATAACAGCTCGCTTAGCTTCTCATACCGGTCGGCGAGCGCTTGTAAACGGTCTATCACAATCATTCACCTCTGTTTATTCCATTAGGATATTCCTTATTATATCATACCTGATGCCGCGTATCGACAGGTGCTTTTTTGTAGTTGTTCATTACGTATGCTTATTCTGCCCCGCATGCTACACCAAACGTCGCCACTCTTTGCAAAAAAGGGCGTCTAGACATGTTCACGCGAGCGCGCGCCATGCCAAGACACCCTTCTATTCAACTTACACGTTAAAACGGAAGTGCATAACGTCGCCGTCGCGCACGACGTAATCTTTGCCCTCGAGGCGAACTTGGCCTCTCTCGCGGGCAACGCCCATCGAACCGGCCGCAGCCAGGTCCGTGAACGATACAACCTCGGCACGGATGAAGCCGCGCTCGAAGTCGGTATGAATAACGCCTGCCGCTTGCGGCGCTTTCGTGCCGTTGCGGATCGTCCAAGCGCGGACCTCTTGTACGCCAGCCGTGAAATACGTATACAAGCCAAGCAGCTTGTAAGCCGCTTTAATAAGACGGTTCAAACCGGACTCGGCCATTCCCAGCTCCTCAAGGAACATTTCCTTGTCTTCGCCCTCAAGCTCGGCAATCTCGGACTCCACCTTCGCGCTGATTGGAACAACCTCGGCATTTTCTTGTGCCGCGAACTCGCGCACTTTCTGTACGTATTCGTTGCCGTCCGTATCGCCCGCTTCGGATTCGCTTACGTTCGCCGCATACAGCACCGGCTTCATCGTCAGCAAGTGCAGGTCGCGAATAACGAGTTTCTCTTCTTCGCTCAGATCAAGACTGCGAGCAGGCAGATCGTTATACAATGCTTCCTTCACCCGCTCAAGCACTTCAACCTCCAAAGCGATCTTTTTGTCGCCGCCCTTTAAGTTTTTGCGGGAGCGGTCGATTTTTTTCTCAACCGAATCCAGATCCGCAAGCACAAGCTCAAGGTTAATCGTCTGAATGTCGCTGATCGGATCTACTTTGCCCGCGACATGCGTAATGTTGTCGTCTTGGAAGCAGCGAACGACGTGAACGATCGCGTCAACCTCGCGGATATGCGCAAGGAACTTGTTGCCAAGTCCTTCGCCCTTGCTCGCGCCCGCAACAAGGCCGGCAATATCAACGAATTCGAATGCCGTTGGCACGATGCTCTTAGGAGTAACGAGCTCAACGAGTTTATCCAGACGCTCGTCCGGCACCTCAACGACACCTACGTTTGGATCGATTGTACAGAATGGATAGTTCGCGGATTCTGCGCCCGCTTGCGTAATTGCATTAAACAAGGTCGATTTGCCGACGTTCGGCAAGCCGACGATTCCTGCTTTCAAAGCCATGTATATGACACCCCTATTTTCCCGAAAGTAAACAACTTCCGTCATTATACCCCAGCAACCTCCACTTTGAAAGTCCGAAAGGCTGGAATGGCGCTTATGTTCGCAGGAAATAATACCGTGGAGCGAGTTATCGCAGCCTTATACAGGGAGATGACAGCATGGAAAATCAAACGCACAAAGGCAATTACAAAGGCACGACGCATATGAAAGCGAAAAATCAGGACATGGCCTTCGTCAACGACAACGTCGAGGATGCCAAGTCCGTCTCCAACTTCTCCACGAAAAAGAAAAAAACGGATTAATCCCGTAAAGAGGTGTTGTCCCAAAAGAGGGCAGCTCGCACAAAAAATGTCGTTGATTGGATTTCATACAGGCTAATGAACAAAATCGCATCATTGATGCAGTTTGAGTGGATTTTCTACAGGCAAATGAGCCTACAAGAGCGAAAATGAGTAAAATAGGTCGATTAGGTTGGATGTTTTCCAATCAAAGATTCTTTCCTGATCGGTCTGGCCGATTTGGTTGGATGTTTTCCAATCTAACAAAGGGGGCTGTCCCAAAGACAGCCCCCTTTCTTTAATCATTTTCAGGCAGCAAATTCATCTCGAACGGCTCGTCGCGATTGCATATCAGTTTGCCGTCCACAACATCAAGCTTAGCCGCTTGCACAGAGGAGCGCCTGCTCTCATATCGCCTCTCTTGGCCTTCATTATTAAGCGCTCCGTTTCTCCCCGGATGAGTGAAGTAGAAAATATAGGCGTTATCGCCCTGCACGACGACATCCGCATGGAAGCCAATGCCGCCGTCATCCTCGCGCGCTCCCGGCTGGTCAAGAATGAGGCCGTTACGCTCCCACGTATCCAGATCATCCGACCGGAATACGCCTTGACCTCTCCATTCATCGACGATCATCCAATAAGAGCCTTTGAACCAGAACACATTCGGCCCTTCGTGACCGCGTCCCGTAATGACCGGACCGACAACCTTCCACTCGTACAGATCTTCGCTGTCCGCCACGTAAGTAAACGACTCGTTGTCTTCGTCTTTGTACCACATCCGGAAGCCGCCGCCCGGCAGCTCATGAATACATGAATCGATGACGCGGGACGAGCTTAACGCGAGCTTGGAACGGAACGTCCAGTCGAGTAAATTCGGGCTCGTGTAGTGCATCACGTCGCGCCGATGATCCGGCCAGTCTACGGGCACGCCTTGAATATAGCTAACGTACATATGATACAAGCCGTCATGCCAGTAGATCTCCGGAGCCCAGAACGTGTTCCGCCCCCATTCGATATCAAGCCCTTGCAGCGTACCCCGGTACAGCCAGCTGTTGCCGCCGTCGCGCGAGGAAGCCACTCCGAGATCAGTACCGTGGACCCAAGCGAACTTAGTCCCTTCCGCCGTTGCCCGGCGATTCGTATAAATCATCCACCACTCCTGAGCTTCGCGGTTCCAAATGACGACCGGATCGGCCGCCCCGTCATAGATCGGATCTCGAAATAAAGGTGCGTTCATGCAGCTATCGTCTCCTTCGTTATTAAATCCACCTTAATGCTGCTGATTACCCTTTGACAGCGCCGCCGACAATTCCTTTTACGATCTGCTTCTGCATCAGTATGAAGAAGATGAAAATCGGAATGAGCACGATAACCGTCAACGTCATGAATAACGGCCAATCAACGGCGAATTCGCCTTTGGCTTTGTATACCTGCAGGACAAGCGTCGCGTTGTCGGACGAGTTAAGGAACAGCATCGGCGCGAGAAAATCATTCCACACCCACATCGTCTGATAAATGATGGCTGTGACCGTAATCGGCTTCAGCAGCGGGAAAATAATGCGCCAGAAGATACCCCAAACGGTACATCCGTCGATTGTCGCAGCTTCGGACAKCTCCTTCGGGACTGTCTTCATATAGCCCATCATCAAGAAGAAGACGAATACCGAGCCGCCCATATAAATGAACATGATGCCGTACAGCTTATCGACAAGGTTGAATTGCGTCATCAGCTCGAATAGCGGAATAAGCGTCGTTTGGAACGGAATGAGGAAACCCGCCAGCAAATATCCCATAATAATACGGTTCGTCTTACCCGGGTTGAAGACGATCGGATACGCCGCCATCGCGCCGATCAGAACCATAAGAAGCACGGATATGACCGTAATGATCAAGCTGTTGCMGAAGCTTTGCAGCAGCGGCACTTCAGTGAAGACGCGCTCGTAGTTGTCGAAATTCAGCTTCGTCGGCAGACTGAGCGGATTTCTTGCCGTCTCGACCGGCGTCTTAAGCGTGTTCACGATAATGAGATAGAAAGGGAAAAACGTAATGACCCCTACCGGCAGCATCACGATATCGAGCAGCCAGCTTTTGCGGGTTTTGTCCGTCATCATAACATCTTCTCCTCTCTGCGCTGCATGACCGTCACTTGGAAGTAGGTGAGCGCCAGCACGATCAGGAAGAAGACGATGGACATGGCGGATGCGAGTCCGAACTGTACTTCGGAGATGCCGCGAAGCACGATAACCTGCGTAATCGTATGCGTCTCGAAGCCCGGACCGCCCTTCGTCAGCGCGAACGGGATTTCGAATACTTTGAGGCCGCCCGTGAGGAGCAGCATGACGCTGATCGTCATGGCCGGAGCAAGCAGCGGCAATGTTATGCTGCGGATTTGCTGCCAGCGGTTAGCCCCGTCAATCGAAGCCGCTTCGTAATAATCCTTCGAGATGCCTTGCAGGAAAGCAAGATACAATACCGCATGCCAGCCAGCGCCCGCCCATACCGCGACAAGGATGGTCGACATCTTGGCTAACATCGGATCGGACAGCCAAGGCTGCGGCCCTGCCCCGAACAAGGTATGAAGCACGTTATTCAACACGCCCGAAGCGATCGGCGACAAGATGAAGCCCCACACGTATGCAAGGATTAGACCGCTCGGAATGGACGGGAAGAAGAAAATCGCACGGTGAATGTTTTTTGTATAGAAATTCCGGTCCAGCACGAGCGCAAGCACAATCGCCAGCAGCGTGGTCAGAATCGTTGTCGATATCGCGAATAAAAGCGTGTAAGAAATACCCGATATAATGGCGGCATCCTTGAAAATTTTAATATAATTCGTTAAACCTACGAAATCGTATTCCTTCGAATAACCGTTAAAGTTCGTCAAGCTGAATAAAAACGATTTGATAAGCGGGTAGATCGTGAATACCGTATAGAAAAACAAAATCGGAATAAGAAAAACTTGATACTGGAAAGATCTTAGCAGCTTCATCTCGCAGGCTCCCTCCCTCATGATACGGCCGAGGGGATTGCTCCCCTCTATTGCCGCTCACTTTCTCTTTTTATTTGCTTTCCATCTCTTTCAGCTTCTGGTCCATGGCTCCTGTAATCGTCTCAATCGAGCCTTTGCCGACGAGCAAGTCCTGTACGGACACGACCATCTGATTGCGAAGCGCTTCTTGGTGTCTCGGCCAAGAAACCATCGGGAGATAGAATTTGCCTGCGAGCAAACCTTCTTTGTATGCTTTCTCTAGAGCGGGGTGCACTTTGCTTTCATAACCTGGAAGCGTAATGATTTGACCCGTGCCTTTTTCGAAGTTTTCCAAGCCTTCAGGCGTAGACATGTATTCAACGAACTTAATAGCCGCGTCTTGGTTTTTCGAAGCGCTGTTCACCGCGAAACCGACGTTCGGAGCGCCTGCATAATAGTCTTGGCCTGCTTCAGCTCCAGGAATCGCCATCATGCTGAATTGCAGCTCCGGATTCGCTTTCTCGATAGCCGGAATGTTCCATGGTCCGCCTTGAATCATCGCTACGTTGCCGATTGCGAATTCATTAACCATTTGATCCGCAGTCAAGCCCATCATATCGGAAGTAATGATTTTGTTGTCGACCAGACCTTCCTTCCACATTTGCAGCGGCTTCGTCCAACCTTCGGCAAACGTCGCTTCACCTGCGAACAGTTTAGCGTCATAGTCCGGATTGCCGGACAACGTTTGGCTAGCTACCAAAGCGCCTTGAATGGTGGAAATGTCGCCTGCGTTATCATACAGCGGTACGATTCCGGCTTCTTTCAGCTTCAGGCACAGGTCGATAAACTCTTGCCATGTTTTCGGCTCTTCCGTCGCGCCAACCTTCGCGAACAGCTCTTTGTTGTAATAGATGCCGCCCACCCAGCCGGCTTGGGAGAATGCATACGTTTTGCCGTCACGCGTGAACATGCCTTTGCTTGCGTCTGTCATCTTGGATATGAACGGCTGATCCGTCAAATCAAGCGCATAACCGCCATCAATCAGCTCATTGCGGTTCTCGGCCGCCATGATGAATACGTCCGTCGCCGAATTGGACAGCAGCATCGTTTGCAGCTTAGCGATATAGTCCTTAACCGGCGGAGCCGTTTGGAAGTCGATCGTGATGTTCGGGTATTTCGCCGTGAAACCGTCAATGACCGGCTTCATTTCGGTTTCATTGTTCCACGAGAGCAGGCTTAGCTTTACCTTTTTGTCTGTGCCGGCGCCTTCGCCGCCCGCTTCGCCCTCTTTGTTGCCGTTGTTGCCGTTACTGCCGCAAGCGGATAGGACAAGCGTCACCGCCATCATGGCGATCAAAAGCAATAAACTTGATTTTCTCATGCTGTATTCCCCCTGTTAACGAGTATTTGTAAGCACTTTCACCATTATGATAACGCTTTACTAGGGGCTCTTGAATTTACATCGTTGCACGGATTTTTGTACTTTGTTGCACGCTTACATATTGGGCGGTTGATGCTTGCCCCCGCGGTAATCTTTTGGCGAGACCTCAAAGTGCTTTTTGAACGTTTTGCTAAAATGACTTTCGTCGACGAAACCGGTCATCTCCGCAATGACGCTGTTTTTCAAATTCGTACCCGACAGAAGCTCCGCGGCCTTATCCATCCGGATCTGCGTCACGTACTGCCAGTAGTTGATACCGAATTGCTGTTTGAACAAGCGGCTTAGCTGATATTTATCCAAGCCATACCTATCGGCGATGTGCTGCAGCGATAAATCTTCCTCGTAATGCAGCTCGATATGCGACTTGATTCTTGTGATCGTTTCTTCCGTCCGCTCGGCGGCGTGGTCCGTTCTGACAACCAAGCTATCGATTACAGTGTAGAAGTATGATTCCAGCTCGGCAGCGGTATGAAGCTTCCTCAGCCTCTCCAGCGTTACCGGTTCAATATCCGTCGCGAAACGCTTCGAACGGATTATCGCCTGCTCGGCCATCGTCAAGTAATGTTTGCATAAGCGGTATACTTGATCCGGCTCCAGCCTTAGCTCTTTAAAAACGTTGAACAAAGCAGCAACAATGTCCTTCATCGCCTCTTGCGAGAAGGCCAGCGAGAATTTTTCCTCGAACGACTTATCGAACTGCTCATAAAGCTGCATGGTCCACGGCTCTGACTTGGCAGCCTCACTGCCGACTTGAACCGTGACTGATGAATAGAAGCCGCTTGCCGCAGCAACGCTGCTTTGAGCCAGGAGTCCGTATAGCTCCTCCGGTGTATCGCCAATCGCGCTTAGCCCTATGGTGACGCGACATAGCGGATAATCTGATTGCCAAGACAATACAGCTGTCTCCCCTAAATTCACGAGCTCGTCCATCCGGGCATCGCTGGTCAACCCTAGTACGGCTGCGAACTTAAGCGAATGAACTTGTGCAAGAACCTTTAGCTCCGCCACAGGCTCCATCCGATTCAACAAAGAAACTAACCCGTCCCTATGCAACTGCTCACCCGTAATCTGAACAATTAAATATCGTTTAATCCCGAGCAATGGGAAGGCTGACCTCGCCGCCGCAACAATACTCTCCTCGTCACCGCTTTGCTCCTGTTCTTGCCTGAAGTAACTCGTTATCGCACTGCCAAGCTCCGTCTGTTGTTCCGCCTTCAGCTCCTCAATCAGCTCCTTAAGCGCTGAATCAAGCTGTGCGGTATCGACCGGCTTGAGCAAATATTGTGCAACGCTTAGCCGAAGCGCCTCCCGAGCATATTCGAACTCATCGTAAGCGCTCAATATGATCGTTTTCGGCTTATGGGGCAGCTGCTGCAGCTGCTTCAATGCCTCGATGCCGTTCAAGTGCGGCATTTGAATGTCGATAATGAGCAGCTCCGGCTGCCATTGCTCAGCCAGCTCGGCAGCTTCCCGTCCGTCGTACGCATGCTTAATCTCCGTAATGCCGAGCGACTGCCAATTCATCATTTTATCCAAAAAAGTATGCAGCGATTGCTGATCGTCCGCAATAAGCAGCTTCATCCTTCTCTCTCCCTTCATCCTTGATGTGAATTAATCCATAATGGGCAGCAGGATGGAAACTCTCATTCCCACTCCCTGCTTGCTATAGATGCGGATGCCATAAGGCTCTCCGTATTTGAGCTTAATTCGTTGATTCACATTGTATAAGCCGATATTGTCGCTTTTCTGCGTCGTGCTGTTAATATGCCTGGTCAACTCCGCCGCACGTTCCTTGGACATGCCTTGTCCGTTGTCGGATACAACGATCAGTACGCCCTTGCGACCGCCGACCGCTTTAATATGGATGGCACCCTCCCGGATATGGTCGCCGAAGCCGTGACGAATCGAATTCTCAACGATCGGCTGAAGCGTCAGCTTCGGTATTTTGCGGCGCAGCACATCCCGGTCTGGAATCGAGAACGATACACGGATACCGTTATTGTATTTTTTGTTCAGAATATACAAGTAGTCCGACACATTGTTGATCTCGCGCTCCAGCTCCACTTCCTCCTCCGAGCGTTTCATGGAGTACCGGAACAGGTTGCTGAGCGACAGCACGATATGATTGGATTCCTCGGTATTGCCGCATACGATCTCCGTCTGCAGCTGCTGCAGCGTATTAAACAGAAAATGCGGATTGATCTGCGCCTGAAGCGTCTTCAGTTCTTCTTCCTTCAAGTTAATTTGCGTCAAATAGTTTTGCTTAATGAGCAAATCAATCCGGCCCATCAGCCCTTTAAATTTGTCGCCGATCTGATTAAGTTCCCTATAACGGTAATCCCTCGGCTTCACATACAAAGAATCATCCTCGCCCATTCTGTCGAGCGCCGCCATCAATCTTCTCACCGGCAGCGAGATGCGCAACGTAATGAGCAGGCTGATAAGCGTGTTCGCAATCAAGCACAAGTAGAGGATGCGACCCAAATTCGTCTTGAGCGGCTGCGACTGGCTCGTAATATCGGACATCGGTACGGTCGAGATCATTTTCCAGCCGCTGACGGCGGTAGGCTGATAAATGACGAGCGTCTCAACCCCGTCGATATTTTCTTGAAAGTGGCCCGAAGGATGCTCGTACAGCTTCTCTTCCGAAGGAAAGTCGAGTACTTGTCCAATTTTAGCGCTGTCCTTATGGACGATAATATGGCGGTTCTCATCAATCAAGAAGATGCTGCCCTTGTTCTGATAAGCGCTTTGCTCGAACATGCCGTTGATTTTTCCCAAATCCAAATTCCCAATAACCGCCCCGAGAATTTGCCCCTGATACCCCTTAACTTGCAACACCACCGACAGCACCGGCTGATTGTAACGCGTAATATCCGTGGATAGATAATAGTCCTGCATATGAACGCCGATGCTGAAGAAACTGCCTTGCGGATTACGCTCGAACGTCTGCTTCACCCACGGTTGCGACTGGAAAGGGTAATCCCATTGTAACGTTTTGCGTCCGTCCAAATTGTTGACGTACCCCGTCTCGCCTATCATAAGGACGTCGCTGATCAGCGTTTGATAGGTACTTACGCCCTGCGCAATCTCCGAAATGTTGCGCTCATGCTGAAGCCTGCTCTCGATGCCGATCTTCTGATGCTCCTTCATCATCGTAATAACGGAGTGATTGCCGGCCAGCATGACGAGCGAGCGCTTCGACTCCTCCAGATTGAAGCTMAGACCTAGCGCCGCTTGCTCCATCACCTTGTTGCTGGAGCTGACGATTTCGTCCGTGATCATCTTCGTGGAGTCCTTGATGGACAGGTAGCCGAGCAGAAGCAGAAGCAGCACATTAACGAGTAAATAAGATACGAGTATCGTCCGCATAATCGTCCGGTCCAGAAACGTGTGCCGCAAATATACGAAAACTTTCTTCATGTTGTCCCTCGTTTTCACTGGGCGCCCCCCTGCCTTTGTCATTTCTAGAGGGTATTATAGCACGACACCGTTTAATTGTACGTACAAGCTGTAAGCTGTAAGTAATGCAATAGGGACCTTTTCCTGTGCAGCCTTCACGCGTTGCAAACCATTCATAACCATTCGCGCACACGTATGAGCAAAAAAAAGGATGGAGCAGAAATACAGCCTGCTCCATCCCTTTACTCAATTACTGAAACAATTTACATCCTCAGCGGCGCTTCGGCCAAATCCGCACGCGTCTGCAAGTAGCGGAAGAACGCAACCGACGCTTCGGCGCGGGTGACCAGCTTCCCAGGCAAAAACTTGCCGTCCGACAAGCTCATGATTTTCAGTCCTACCACAATCGCGGCCTGACCTTTGTTCTCGATCTGATCCGAGTCCTTGAAGCTCGCTTTAAAGATATGATCGTACTCGGCAAGCGCATTATAGCCAAGCGCTCTTACAATCAGCTCCGACATCTCATCGCGGCTGACTTTGCCGTCTGGATTGAAGGAGCCATCGCCGATGTCGATCAAGTTCTGCGCCAGTGCGCTTTCGACGTAAACGAAGTAACTGGAATCCGCCGCAACGTCGTCGAATGAAGCTTTCTCCAGCGCTGCCGAAGCTGTTCCCATGTCGTACATTGGAGAGTTTCCGCTATTGCGCGCAAGCACAAGCATCTTAATGAGCTCGCCMCGCGTAACCTGTTCACTCGGCCGCACCTTGCCATCCTTCACATCAAGCGCTTTGTAAGCAACCATCAGTTCAAGCTGACGCTGTGCCCAATGGCCCTCGATGTCGGTTGCCTTCGGCTTCTCAAGCTGTGTCGCCTCGCCGGTCTCGCGATTCCGCCAGCTTCCCGTCTCCGCATCGAGGAAGATGCTCTCGTCAAGCGGACGCGGTACGAGACGGTAGACGAGCTCCGCTTCGTTTTTCGTCGTAAGCTGCGACTCGCTCGCTTCGCCTGCCGCGATCAGCACTAACATTTTTTGATACGGAATCGGTTGACCTTCCCACCAATATTGTTGAACTAGCTGGTAAGCCAATTCCGTACGGTAATAGCCTAGCCACTTCGATATGGCTGCATCCTTCGTGATGACGCCTGGCGGTGAAGCCGGATAATCGAAATCTGCGATATTTCCGTTGTAATCCGTCACTTCTCCCGTACGGGAATCAATCGATACGCCAATATTGTCATATTCCACGGTTGCCCCATGAACTTTGCGAACGAACTCGATTCGATACGATCCGATCTCGCCCGCGGTCTTGCCTTCATATGTTTCTGGTTTAGGGGAGACGATATAAAGCTCATGCGTTAGCCATGGCAGCTGCTTCTTGACCGTTGCCGTCGCCAGCTCCATTGCCTGCTGCAGCGATACAGGCGCTTTGTCTGTCTCTCCCTTCTCGGGAGACGCCGAATAATTGTAGTTATAGAAGTTGCGAATGGCACCTGACTGGCCGTCGACTGTGGCCGATAGGAAACCTTGCTCCTTGCCGTCCTTCGTAATCGTCCAGTTCAAATCCCAATATGCATTCGTTTTGCCCGAGTATTCGTCCTTATTTTCATTGTAATTGGAATGCGACAGCACGGCATCTGCCGGAAGCTTGAATGCTGCTTTCACAATCTCCACCGCACGCTGTTCCGTAATATTGCTGTTCGATGGCTTCGTCCCATCCGGCTTCGCAGTCAACGGAGTCTTAGATACCGTGCCTTGACGATAATACGAAATGTTCGTACGGTCCTTCGTGTCTCCGCTCACGGCATCAATCGCCAAGGAGTCCAGCTTGTAGCTAAGAACAGGCTTGCGCTCTCCCTTCGCGCTGTACGGAATGATATACGCCAGCTCGGGCTTAGCTGCCGCGCGCAGCTTAGCGTCCGCTTGCTCTGCTGTAAGCGTCGTGCTTACCTTCGGAAATACAATCGTTTCATCCCAGCGCAGCGAATAGCTCATCATATGTCCTTCGCTGTCAATCTCCGCTTCAATGTAGTTATCCGCATACGGAATGCCTTTCACGATCCGGTCGAACCGCAGCATATGTCGAACCTGACCAGTAAGCGGAGGCAGCAGTGATACACCAAATTCCGTATTCAGCTTAACTTGCGATTCGTAATTAGGCGCCAATGTATGTATAAACTCAAGTGCAAGCTTCTGCGCCGCATCCCTCTCCACTTTGAGAGGATAGGTTGGTTTAGCCGACGGGTTATCGACATACGTTCGAAACTCCAACAGCTGGCCGTTATCCGCATGAATGCGTACATAGATGCTGCCTTGCTGCTTGCCGTTTACTTTCTTCACAAAATCGAGACTCCATGTATTGCGTTTCCCGACCGCTAGCTGTTCTGACGAGAAGCCAGTCCCTTGGAGCGTATACTCCTTCGGAATGTTTACGTACTGTCTGGCGAGTGCTTCCGCCTTGACCTTCGTAATCTGAGCATTCGTGCCGCTTTGGACGGCCGTTTCGCTGCCCGCTGCCGCGCTAGCGCCTCCACTGTCGGCACTATCGGCAAATGCTTGTCCTGGCAGTGTACCCATAATCATTGCAGCCGTTAATATCGTTGCGAGCTTCGTACGATTATTGCGCCTCACTACTTCGTCCTCCTTTATTTTTCCAATACTTACATCCTATAAAACGGAAGTAGCCGGTTGGAAGTTGCACCCATTTAAAAAACAAAAAAACTGTCTTCTTTCCGCAAAGGGAAGGAAGACAGCTTTCATTGCTAAGCAGCTCTCCGACTGGATACGAGCCCCCATAGCTTCTGTAATATAAATATGCCAAGCCAAACGGAGAAAATAATAAAGATCGGCATGACGGTGAAATTATACCGATATTCCGGCACGAATACGAGTCTGATCATAGACATAATAACGAGCACGACTGCCAGCATAACGCCCGGATGTCTCCAGCGCCAGATCAGTCCGAGAAGCGTGATAATGCTGCTGTATACGATGAGAAGATGCAAGTAAGCGACCTTCGGATACGCATAGAAAATCGGAGAATGTCCCGATCCGAAGAACATATGGCCATATGTATACTTCAGCTTGCCAACCGTGTACCACTTCACGTACGTCCATGTTTGCGTCGTAAAGCCTGCTTTAATGCGCGCCCATGCGTAATCCGACTGCGTCATCCATTTTTCCTTCTGCACAATACGATCCTCGTAGTTTTTGTCCGGATACGTACCCGCGGAGAATGGATTGGACTGCGAAGATGTAAGTACGAATTCATTCAGCGACACAATATTGCGAATCCACCATGGCAGCATCGTAGCGGACAAGCATAGACCCGTCACGACACCGAGCAAAACGATCTTTTTGAATACGTCAGACAACGGCTTGCGATCAATCCCTGTCGCCTTCCTATTCTTGCTCCACTGTTGAAGCAGGAATACACCGTACAAAGGAACGAACAGCGGTAAAAACTCAGCCCGTACAAGTACGGTTAAGCCGAGCAGCAGACCTGCAATTGCCGCATCTCGAATGCGCTGCGTCTTGAACGCATACATCTGCATCGACAAGTATGCCATAAGCAGGAATAATGCCAACGTCTCTGTGAGCACCGCGCCAGTTGTCCAGATGAACGGATGATAAATTGCGCCAATGAAAATGGAGATCAAAGCGATCCACTTATTTTTCGTTGCTTGCATGGCGATGATATACATCAGCGCGAGCGAAGCTAAGCTAATAAGCACTTGCGCCCATCGAATCAGCGGGAAGTATTCCACACCGATCTGTTCGCCAATAAGGTACATGCCCGTCATAAAGAGCGGATAACCCGGCGTTACGCGCGCGTTCGGTACTTCTTCTTTGTATGCATAGATGCCTTTGTCGACAAGACGATGAACCATTTCATTGTAATACTTCGAGTCATGCGAAATGTTATGCTTAACCGATGTTAGAAAATCGGCTCTTAACCAGAAAGCAAGCAAAAAAATCAGGACGATCATGATCGTCCAAACTTTGTTCTTCCGTACCCATTCCAACAAAATAAACGGCCCCCTCAGACGATAACACAACCTATTTCCAAGCTAATACGATAACTCCGACCAAAATAATTCCCGCCCCGATCCAGCGTTGCAGCGGAACGGTCTCGTGGAACAAGTAAACTGCAGCCACCATGCCGAGCACGTAGGCTAAGCTTTGTAGCGGATACGCAAGGCTGAGCGGCAGCTTCTTCAATACGTACAGCCACATCACCGTTGCAATTCCGTATAGAACAAGCCCTCCCCAAATATGAGGCGACCATAATAAAGTAACGACCGATTCGCCTTTGGCGGTATCGAGCTTGTTCATTCCGGTTTTCCACAGCAGTTGACCGCAGACGAGCAGTAAAATATTAAAAGCCAGTACAACGTATGCAGCCATTACGATTCCGACCTTTTGCGATCATGAAGCTCATGATGCAGAATGCCAAGCTCTTGCGTCAGACGAATGACCTTCTCCGACAGCTTGGATACGATCACGGTAAGGTGAAGAATGAGCGCTACGCAGAACAGAATTCCGACTAAGAACAAGAGCGCCGGCGCATAATCGACACCGATCGAGTCGGCAAGCGAATCGATAATTTGCGGTCGCACGGACAAGATGAGCATGACGACGCCGAACAGCAGCCACAGCATGGAATACTGCTCGCGCAACAACCTTCTATTAATCAACATAATAAGTACAATCAGAAAAGCGACACTTGTGATAATCCACAAGGCTTGCATGGAATTTCCCCCTCAAACATAAACGACTGATGCCGCTTGATTACGACTGAACTTCAACTGGTTTTGTTTGTTTCAGGCTTCGGATGAACAAAGCCAATGTTACTTTAATCATATAATACACCGATCTCATCGCATTTATAGATGAAGTGCCTCCCGTGCGTGCTTCCATTGTTACGGCTACCTCGCTCGTGCGAAGTCCGCTGCGATTGACGAGCACGATCGAATCCACTTCCGGATAATCGGTTGCATAGTCGCTTTGGAACACCGATATCGCGCGTTTATTAGCCGCACGGAAGCCGGACGTCACGTCGAGCACTTTTTTGCGTGTCATGGCGCTTACGATCGTCGACAAAATTTTGATGCCGATCCGTCTTGACGTCGTCGACTGGAAACCTGTTTGTTCAATAAACCGCGAACCAATCGCAAGGTCAGCCTTGCCGCTCAGTACCGGGGACAAAATAAGGTGAAGCTGCTCGGCTTTGTGCTGTCCATCTCCGTCCACTTGCACAGCGACATCATAGCCGTAACGATGGGCATAACGATAACCGGTCTGCATGGCTCCGCCAATACCAAGATTTGTAGGGAGTGTGATGACGGCTGCGCCGTTCGCTTCAGCAACTTCCTTCGTGCGATCCTTCGAGCCGTCGTTAATGACGAGAATATGAGCAGACGGGCAATGCGTCTTCACATCATGGATAACGTGGCTTATGCTATGCTCTTCGTTATAAGCCGGTATTATGATCAAAATTTTTGAAGACGTATTTCCATTCCGCAGAGACTCACCTGTAACGGCGCCGTCCTTCTCAGAAATGACTGCGTTCACTCCATCATCACTCCATAAATCGTAGTTTTTGTTGACGCTCCATTGTTCACAATACCTCTAATTCTACTAAACTTCTCTATTAGAAAGCAACTGAAAAGGTTGTGAAAATGTGTAATTGTTGTCGTTTTTACACGAATCTATGCATCCACTTGTTCCCTATTCTAGCATTTATTTCGGAGAGGAAATAAGTGAAAGAAAAAAAATACCGCCTGGCAACCAGCGTTGAACTGATTCCAGACGATATTTAGACGTTTGTTTTTGCCCTATTGTTGCTTACAGTTGACCAGCAATTTTTGCTTTCAAAGCGTCTTTGCTTTGTACGCCGACCATTTTGTCAACCGGTTGACCGTCTTTGAACAAAATAAGCGTCGGGATGCTCATTACGCCGAATTGCGAAGCAAGCTCAGGCTCTTCGTCAACGTTGATTTTCGCGATTACAGCTTGGCCTTCCAGTTCAGTGGAAAGCTCCTCTACGATCGGAAGCTGCATTTTGCAAGGTCCGCACCATGGCGCCCAGAAGTCAACAAGGGATACACCGCTTTGTACGCTTTGGGAAAAGTTATCTTTCGTCAATGCTACTGCCATTTCAATCATCCTCTCCAAACAATGTGTATGATTAAGGGATAACCCGTCTCATCCTTACCAAATCCAAATTCGAAGCTACGAACAGGCGTGAATCTGGCCAAGCACGTCTTGAATCGTAATTGCGCTAAAATGCTCCTCCAGCTGCTTCTCCGCCTTGCAAAAAATACCGAACATGACTTGATTCATATTCGATCCGACGACGCAATCYATCTCTGGATTGCCTGAGCACCAGCTTGGCATGAGCGACCCCTGCGCCATGACGCGGTAGATGTCGGCTAGCGTGACGATGCTTGGGTCAATGGTCAGACGATATCCTCCGCCAGAACCTTCGCGCGTATTCACGTATCCGCTTCGACGCAATGCGCTCATCACCTTGCGAACGCGTGCGGAGTGCGTACCGACATTATCGGCAATCATCTCGCTGCTCGCCATTCGTTCCGGCAAATAAGCCAAATAAACAAGACTGTGTACGGCAATCGTAAATTCACTGTTCACTATGAACGGGCCTCCCTGCTTCTTACTGTAATTTTATCCGTTACAGTTGTATTTGTCAATAGCCAGGTGCACGCCGTTCATCATTATATTGCGGTGCGCCGCGGGGAACTATTCTCTGCAAAAAGTGGAGAGGAGACAGAAGCATAATTTTACGAGCGGTTGTCATCATTTAGTGCCGTAACTGAATAAATATGAATTGTGCCGATTGCACAAAGGCTCCGAAATAAGTTTTGTCTTAGCAAAACCAGGTTTAGGCTTCCGATGCGAGTTTTGTCATACAAAACAAAGTTAATGCTTCCGAAGTAGTTTTGCTACGCAAAACTTTAAAGGAGGTGAACACAATCATGGCATTTTGGAATCGATGGGTATCGATTCGTGCGGAGGGCGGATCGAGAGTCGATCTGATTGATCGGCTGCAAGCGCATCTGAAAGCCGGCGGACTGAAATCGAAGATTACGAACGAGAGCAGCTCCGTGAAACGAATTCATGTATTGAAGAAAGATCTTGATCAAGCCAAGGCGCTGCTCGATGCGTTCGACAAAGAGCATTAGCCGGGGCAACGGACGACGAAACGAACGAAGGCAGCGATCCGTATCGGAATCGCTGCCTTGCTGTTGCCATTCGTTATGATTTGCTTATTCCTTGCGACGAGCGCCCGCCAAGCGGCGAATGCTTCACCCATCGATAGCCTTTGCGCACGCTGTTCATGACCCATTCAGGAATCGCAATCGTGTGCTTGGACAAGAACGGCATATAAATACGGTTATACGCCTTCTTCAAGTCGTCCCACATCGCGCATGGCTCCTCCTTCAAGAAGTCGGATATGTCGACGACGATTCCTTTGCCGTTCGCCACCATAACATTTTTGCCATGAACATCATGAGGAAACAGCCCTTGCGAACGCGCATAATCGAGCGCTTGGTCGATATCGTCGATCACGCTCTTCGGAATTGTTATCCCTTCAAGCACGCAATTATACAAGGTTTTGCCTTGCAGCCTGCGCAGGATCAAGTAGTAATGCCCGTCATGCTCGCCCGCATGGTAACAAGTCGAATAAGATGGATGATCGCCAATACGGCGATACACCTCGCACTCGCTTTCCCAACCTTCTCGGCCAGGCGCATATACTTTCACGGCAATATCCGCGTCATCGGGATGGTAGAATACGCTGGCATAGTTGCCTGCTCCAAGCAGCTTCCATTCCTTCGGCATCGCCTTCACATGTATCGGATTGCCCGGATCTACGCTTTCGAGCTTAAGCTCTGCCAGCAGCGTTTGCTTCACTTTATCGATAAATGATTCCAATCTTTGTGCATCCATAGGTGACAGAGCTCCCTTTCCTTACAATTCGTTTCCAGTCCCTTTCATTGTAAGGTGTTCCTCTGCAAAAATAAAGAGTTCATAAGGTGAAACGGGCTGTCGCCGTTAAAGGCTAATTAATGTCCGCCGCCGCTTACGACTTTCAAGCCGATTACCCCGGTTATAATCATTGCCAAAAACATGATTTTACGCCAATCCTTCGATTCCTTAAAAAGCACCATGCCTAGCACAACCCCGCCTACTGAGCCGATACCCGTCCATATCCCGTAAGCTGTACTGATCGGGATCGTCTGAAGCGCCTTCGACAAGAAGAAAAAGCTAACGAAGCCCGACGCGATCGCGCCGACCGTCCCCTTCCATTTGCGAAAGCCGTCCGACAGCTTCATGAACGTAACCCCGCCGACTTCGCCTAAGCCCGATAGGAGTAAAAATAACCATGCCATCTTATCGTCACGCCCTCTCCTGCTGTCTTAACTGCTCCGCGTGCGTTTCCTGCGAAGAGTCTTCCTTCTTGTCTTTGGAGACAAGCTTAAGTCCGACGATGCCCGATATAAGCAGCACGATGAAGAACAACCGCCAGAAATCAACGGCCTCCTCGAGAAATAATATGCCTGCTATAACCGTGCCGACGGTTCC
Source organism: Paenibacillus sp. 05T425 (assembly GCF_056396205.1). Taxonomy (NCBI): domain Bacteria; kingdom Bacillati; phylum Bacillota; class Bacilli; order Caryophanales; family Paenibacillaceae; genus Paenibacillus; species Paenibacillus sp. 05T425. The sequence continues at coordinate 510,633 of NZ_JBFTLA010000002.1, read as the reverse complement.
CATTCCCGTGAACATTGCGTACGCAGTCCCTATTTCAATAATCTGCATCGATTTGGCGAACAGATAGAAGCTCGCAGCAAGCAGCACTACCGTAATGATGCTCGGTACCAAAACTGTAAAGCCCTCCGAATATTTGAGCCCGAACGTCCAGCCCACCTCTAGAAAGCCTGCCAATAACAAATAAATCCATGCCATCTTCCATTCATCCTTCCTTGTTGTTAAGTGTCCATAGCTGCCAGAGTGATTCCCATAAAAGCTGCTTGCGCTGCTTGAACAATGTGCTGTCATAAATCTGATATTCCACCAGCAAGCCGTCAACGAAAGCATATAGCTCAGCGACCATTCGCTCTTCATCGCGATCGGCAAGAATGCCTTCTACATTCCCTTGGCGAATAATTTCAATAATCCGCTCCGACAATTGATCCTCATATTGAAGAAAGGCAGCCTGTAATTGTTCGCGCAAATGCCGCGGCGGCACAACCATCGTTCGCTTCAGAAACGCTTGACCGCTCGACAGGTGGGCAAAGTCGGAGAAGAAGTCGAATATGCGATAAAGCTTGCGTTCGACCGGTTCATCCCGAAGCTGCAGCAAGAGTGTGTTGTAATGCTCCCACTCCTCATCGATTACCTGCTGCGTAAGCCCAAGAAAAAGCTGCTCCTTCGACTTGAAATGCGCGTAGATGGAAGGCGTCTTGATGCCGACCTCCTTCGCAATCTGAGACATCGACGCACCTTCATAGCCGGATTCCGTGAAATGCGTAAGGGCAGCCAGCTTAATCTTCTCCGGCGTCGTTAAGTTATCATCCATGCCATCACTCCGTTCGACTAACGTTCGTTACCTAACGAACGTTAGGGATCACTATATAATAGTACAGTAGATTCGATAAGTCAAAAAAAAAGAGCCCAATCGGCTCCTTCTCAGGCTTCCGATTAGACTCTTAGTGTTACACATCATTCGATTTTAATTTACGGGAAAAGAACAAGATGCCATTGACGATCATCCCCGCCGCCGTACCGCAGACGACCGATACGAGATTCAGGATAAAGAAGAAAAACATCGCCAATCCATCGCCGATCTCGCCCCCGCCCTCCGGCAGCAGGCCCGATATGGCAAACCCGATTACAAGGTTCAAAGGAATCCACAGCAGCACAATGAATACGGGAAAGTACCAGTGCCTGCTACGGAACAGCCAAATAATCGGAACAGCAAATATTGCGGCTAACAGCAGGCAAATGATGTAGCTATACTCGATAACAAATGCGGAGTAATAGGATGCGACGTACACCGCATTCGTGACAAGCGCGAAGGCGACGCTGAGCAGCGAAGCATTCCGCGCCGAACGTTTGAACCATGCATACTTATCGCTTATTTCCTCCATTACACGGCCACGATTTCCTTAATAGCCTTCAGGAAAGCATCCATTTCCTCATCTGTTCCAATACTGATTCGCAAGTACTCATCGATGCGCGGCTGCGCAAAGTAACGGACAAGCACGCCTTTGTCGCGAAGCTGTTGGAAGATCGACACGGCAGGCTTGTCAGGGTAAGAAGCGAATACGAAGTTTGCTTTCGAGTCTGTAACCTTGAATCCAAGCGCAGCAAGCTCGCCCGCTACGCGGTCACGCGTACGAATAACTTTCTCCGTCGTCTCACGGAAATAAGCATCATCCTGGAACGCCGCTATCGCTCCAGCTAGAGCAAGCCTGTCCATTGTATAGGAGTTGAATGAGTTTTTGATCCGATTCAGCCCATCAATAAGCTCCTCGCTGCCGAAAGCAAAGCCAACACGAAGTCCTGCGAGCGAGCGCGACTTCGAAAGCGTCTGTACGACGAGCAAATTCGGATACTGCGGGATTAGGTTAATCGCAGATTCGCCGCCGAAGTCGATGTAGGCTTCGTCGATAATGACCGCTTGGTTCGGATTGCTGTCCAGCACCGTGCGGATATCGTCCAGCGACATCAGCTTGGCGGTTGGCGCGTTCGGATTCGGCAGGATAACGCCACCGTTCTCCTTCGCATAATCGGCTGGATGAATCGTGAACGAATCATCAAGAGGAATGAGCTCCGATTGCAGCCCGTACAGCTTCGCGTACACCTTATAGAAGCTGTACGTAATGTCAGGATACAAAATCGTCTTCGCCGGATCAAAGAAAGCTGCAAAAGCGAACGCCAAAATCTCGTCCGAGCCGTTGCCCGCGAATACCTGACTTGCCGGCAGCTTGTAATAGTCCGCGACCGCTCCTATTAAAGCTTCGCAGGTCGGGTCCGGGTACAATCTCAAATCATCGCCTGCCGCCGCTTGAATAGCCTCGATAACTCTCGGAGAAGGCGGATACGGATTTTCATTCGTGTTCAGCTTAATATACGTTTTATCTTTCGGCTGCTCGCCTGGTACATAAGGAACCAGCGAAGCCGTTAATGGACTCCAAAATTTGCTCACAGAACAACATTCCTTTCAACTTCTGAATAGGTTTGATTTTATTATCTTATAACTATTAATCGATATATTTGATACAAACGGTGTATATATACCGATCGTTTTTCCGCAAGTGCAGTACGTTTCACGTTTTGTTAAAAGAGAGAGAAAACAAAATGATGCGCGGGAGTGGGAAAAATGAAATCATGGTACAGGAGTATATACTGTCCACCGCTCATTCCGAAGAAGTGGAAAGCTTGATTGAACAAAGTAAATCCTGGCGCGAGAACATCGAAACAACGCAATTTCCAGCTATCGAATCAGGCAACGATGAGCTCGCGATGCAAATATTACAAGACACGGTAACACCTATCGGAAGAGAACCCAGCACAGGCTTTGACGAGCTCGCTGCCAAACGGGAATTACAGACGCAAGAGGCGAGCCAATCCGTCCTGCACCACGGCAAGACGCTGGAGCTCATAATTGTCATCATCGCCGCTGTCGCCATCGTGCTCGGCATTCTGCTCGCTATTATGATGTCCGGCATGATAGTTGGACCTGTCCTTAAGATTGCAACGCGGATCCGAATGATATCCGAGGGCGATCTTCGCGGGGATGTATTAATATATTCAAGCTTGCGTATGTAGATAACGCAGATTACAGGCCGGCCGGCGAGGTATTCGTTGGCCGGCTTCTTTATTCACCTTTTTTTGTAAACAAAAAGCATAATGTGCGTAAAGATCAGCCCGAGCAGCGCGCCAACCGTATTTAAGATAATATCGTCGACGTCGAAGCTGCCCACATGTGTAAGCATTTGAATAAGCTCGATAATCGCAATCCATGCAATCGTGAAAGCGGCAAGTCTAATCGGATTCCGATATTTGACGCGTAAGAGCGGAGCGAAGATGCCAATAGGAATGAATAATACAATATTGCCGAAAATATTAGTGAACCAAATGTTCCAATTCATATGATTGCGGTAATAAATATAATTTTTGATCGTATGGAGCGGAACGATATTGTATGAATAGCCGGCTCCGTAGAAGCGATCGCGATAAAGCAATAAATGGAACATAATAAAAACATAGATAAGTGCGGCAACCGTTAGCATCAGGTTAAATAGGATGCTTTTGCTGTAAGCCTTCTTGTACACGTTGCTTCGGATCACCTCGCAGCCGTGTTATTTTTCGGTTTGCCTCGCACCATATAGGTTCTAAAATCATTTCTGCCTCGAATCTCGAGACCATTCAGCTGATAGCCGTTCGAGCAGCCGCCGTCAATGCCGATCTTTCCGTCGCCGAACCAAATGTCAGACTTGCCGTGAATATCCCTCGTCTTCGTATGGCCGAAAACAACCGTCTTGCCGACACGCGTCGGTTGCTTGATGAACGGCTCTTTAATGTAAAGAAAGTCACGCTCCGGCTGCTCCTTCCAATTGTCGAAGGCCGGGTTCAATCCCGCGTGGACGTAAATGAAATGTTCATCCTCGTGGTAGAGCGGCAAGCTGTCTAGGAAATCAAGATGATGCGTATAAGATTGCTTCACGGTCGCTTTCATTTGGGACAGCAGCTTATCCAAGGAAGAATGGCCTACCTCTGCGTAGCTCTCTGCCGTTTGGCGTCCGCCATGACCCGTGAACTTATGTAATGCCTGCTCGCTTCTCTCCAGCACCACATCAACGAAACGCTCGTCGTGGTTGCCCTTGATTGCGATCGCGCCGTCATCCTTCACCAGCTTGATGACCTGCTCCACGACCTCCCGGCTGTTCGGCCCCCGATCGACAAAATCGCCAAGCAGCAGCAATTGATCCTCGCCCGGCTTGTAGCTCATAAGCGCGAGCAGCTCGTTCAATGCCCCATGGCAGCCATGAATATCGCTAATGACTAATTTACGCTTCATATTCTTCTCCCCATAATCGCAAGATCACGCTCGACCCCGTCCAGTTCGGCCACCTTGGGAAGCAATCCCCACTCAGCGAAGCCGAACTTACGCAGCAAGGATAAGCTCGGTTCATTATGTCCGAATACGAATCCAAGCAGCGTGCGGATGCCGAGGCGCGGGCTCTCTTCTATCGCTTTGGCAAGCAATATCGAACCTATTCCCATCGAGCGGTATTCTTCCGCAATATAGATGCTGATTTCTGCCGTTGCCTGGTAGGCGGGTCTGCCATAAAACGATTGGAAGCTGAACCATGCTGCGAGTTGTCCATCAATTAGAAGCACCCACATCGGCCGCGACTCCGGCGAGTGCTCCTCGAACCACTTCTGCTTGCTCTGGACGGTTGCCTCCTCCAGATCAGCCGTAACCATCCGGCTCGCGACGGTAGAGTTATAAATCTCGACGATACGCGGCAGGTCGCCGGGCTGCGCATCGACTATTTCGTATTGAAAGCTTTTCATTGTGTTCACCTCGTACATGTTATCCCGTGATGTTATTTGTCGCTGCTTTTCTTGAAAGGCTGCGCCTCGCAAGTCTTCCACCTAAGTATGTGAAGAGGATAATGGACGCGTCGTACGTTAAATTAATTAGCAATTGATCACTATAAGTATCTTGCAGCTGATTAATCGTCCCGATCAAATGATATGCGGATATAATAATGCCGAGCAGTAGACTTTGATTGGGAATACCTCGACGTGCAAGTTTGAACGTATAATAACCTGCCGCGAATGTAGCCAGTATGCTGATTAGAAATTCAAACTTCCATTCATTATTGGGCAATAAATCGAATAGGCCATCTGTAAAGACAGCAATAAGAATGTATCCAAATACAATAGTTGAAATAACATAAATCAGTAAGCCAATTGATAGCGCTTTGAAATCGAAAGACTTCAGCAAGAAGGTCGCTCCTCTAGCTCGGAGATATAACGCGCGTATGCCTCCGGCGTATTCATATTCGTGAAAGCGATCGACGCTTCTTCTATCGTCGGCGTGACTTCAATCCTTGGCAATGCCTCCAACAGGCGCATGAACCGGTAATCGCCGCGCTGTAGAGCCTCTTCCGCTTGTACATGCAGACTTGCTTCATAAAATGCATGCATCGGCTGACCGGAGGCGTGTATTACACCCGCTCCCTCGCCGAATGACCAAAGCCTGTCTCGCAGCTTCTCCAGCAGCGGCAGTGAGATCGTCGGCATATCGCATGCAACGACGAACACCCAACCTGTATCGATGCTTGCCAGCCCGGCATGCAGACCCGAGAGCGGACCGCAGCCCGGGTAACGGTCGTAAGCAAAGCTTGTTTGCGGGCCGAGCTCAGCCAATGCGGTTTGGTATGATTGCTCCCGATTAGGCGCGCCTGCCGCAACCGTCACTTTCATCCCGAGTGCGGCAAGCTGCTTAACGAGAAGATAGAGCAACGGCTTCCCGTTGATTGGCAGGAGCGCCTTATCCGTCCCCATCCGCGAGCTCTGGCCGCCAGCAAGAACGAGGCCATGCAATTGCAGCGCTTTATGACTCATATGCGCCCCTCTCTACAATTTGTTACTGACACCCTGCTAACGGACACTAAAATCCTTATTCGCTCAGAAAACGATTATTTGTTGTCCTTGCGGACATAGAAGTACTTAATAGTTGTTAACCACAGTGAATTTGCTTTGATTCGAGCAAATAAAGACTGTGGTGTCCGTAACCATACAATAATGGCCGAATTCATAGGTTATAAGGGCTAACATGTCCGTTAGCATGGCGAAAATAACACAGCCTGCTTCGCAAATATGCTCGGCAGGCTGCAATGTGTCGTATTAAGCTTTAGTCGGGTCGAAGGAGCTTTTCAAGGAAACGATACGGTTGAAGGCCAGCTTCTCCGGCGTCGTGTCCTTCGGATCGACATTGAAATAGCCGTGGCGGAAAAACTGGAACTTGTCGCCGCCCGTCGCATCCTTCATATTCGGCTCAACAAAGCCTTGCAGCACTTCAAGCGAATTCGGATTGATACATTCGAGGAACGGCTTTCCTTCCTCTTCGGCTTCGTTCGTAATAAGCGGCTCATAGAGACGGAAATCGGCTGCAACCGCTTGTGATGCCTCCACCCAGTGAATGGTGCCCTTCACTTTGCGCTCATTGAAGCCGGAACCGCTCTTCGTGCGCGGATCATACGTGCAACGAAGCTCGATTAAATTGCCGTCAGCGTCCTTGATCGCCTCTTGGCATGTAATGAAGTACGCGTGCTTGAGACGCACCTCGTTGCCAGGGAACAGACGGAAGTATTTGCTCGGCGGATTTTCCATAAAATCGTCTTGCTCAATATAAATTTCGCGGGAGAACGGAATTTGGCGTTCGCCCATCGCTTCATTCTCACTGTTGTTCTCTGCCGTCAGCAGCTCCGTTTGCCCTTCCGGGTAATTCGTGATGACGACTTTAAGCGGCTTAAGGACCGCCATCGTGCGAAGCGCCTTGAGCTTCAGGTCTTCGCGGATGAAGTGCTCCAGATTGCGCTCATCGACAATGCTGTTGCTCTTCGCCACGCCGATCTCGCGGCAGAACGCCCGAAGCGATTCCGGAGTATAGCCTTTGCGGCGAAGTCCGCTGATCGTCGGCATGCGCGGATCGTCCCAGCCGACAACGACACCTTCGTCTACCAGTTGCTTCAGCTTGCGCTTGCTCATTACGGTGTTCGTCACGTTCAGACGGGCGAACTCGTATTGATGAGGCGTCGCTTCCATCTCGCATTCGGCAATCGCCCAATCATAGAGCGGACGGTGATCTTCGAACTCTAGCGTACAGATGGAGTGTGTTATGCCTTCGATCGCATCGCTGATCGGATGCGCGTAGTCGTACATCGGGTAGATGCACCATGCGTCGCCCGTGCGGTGGTGATGGGCGTGCGCGATGCGGTACAAGACAGGATCGCGAAGCGTAATGTTTGGCGAAGCCATGTCGATCTTGGCGCGAAGCACTTTCTCGCCGTCTTTGAACTCGCCAGCGCGCATACGCGCGAACTGATCGAGATTCTCTTCTACGCTGCGGCTGCGATACGGGCTTTCCTTGCCCGGCTCGGTCAGCGTTCCGCGATACTCGCGCATTTCCTCGGCTGTCAGCTCGCAGACGTAAGCTTTTCCTTTTTTGATCAGAAGCACTGCGCGATTGTACAGCTCCTCGAAGTAGTCCGACGCAAAGCGAAGCTCGTCCCACTCGAAGCCCAGCCAACGCACATCCTCTTGAATCGATTCTACGTATTCCGTGTCTTCCTTAAGCGGATTCGTATCGTCGAAACGAAGATTCGTTTTGCCTTTGAATTCATCGGCAAGCTCGAAGTTCAAACAAATTGATTTCGCATGTCCGATATGCAAATAGCCGTTCGGCTCAGGGGGAAAGCGTGTGACGATTTCCTGTACGCGGCCGCTCTTTAAATCTTCGACTACGATGTTTTTAATAAAATTTGAGGATGATGACTTCGATTCCACTGCGTTTTCCATCACGACCAACCTTTCCCTCGGAGAATATATATCCTACTATAATACACAAATTTCAGAGAAATTATAATCCCATCTATTAACGCAGCAATTCGAAGAGGTGCGACCGCGCTTCAGAGGTAGATGGGATTGCCAAATGGAATCACGTACCGCTTCATCGTTCCATCAGATGAACCCTCACTATTCCAATGTGGAAAGGTCTTGCGACCGCGTTTCAAATTTAGTGTGCCTTGCCAATTGACCAAGCCTTGAATTGCTAACGCAAATCAAACCGCACTTGGCCAATGTGGTAATCCAATCTCTCTATCGAAGTCAATAAGTAGACGAGCGACCGCGCTTCAGCGATAATTGCCTTTTGGGAAACTAAATAGGCTATCTTACTATCCAAACCCTGATTAGTTTGATTTCGGGACGCTATTGAGACGTTTTTGAGGAAATCCGAGCAATAGGTGAGTTTAAGAGCCCGAAACGCCACTATTGATGCACATACGGAAGCAGCACTCGATTTAGCTTCCTATAATGACGCTAATGACAGACTAAATAGGGGGCTGAGATGACCAAGCTGACATAAATCTATTTGCATTCCCTCCCCGACTCGCGCATACCTTTCATAAAGCGCACATCAAGCCTATGTACGGAAGTGGAATTCGAATGCCCCATCTCTCTTAAGATCGGATGGTGAATCGACCTTGACGGCTTCTGTTCTCGTTATTTTTCCGGACGGCGATTGGCAGCAGTTCTCCCCGCTCTATCAACAACTGCTGCTCGGCCATACGAGTCAGCACCGAACGTATATCGTTACCGACCGAACAGCCGCCGATTATCCGGCTCATGCTGTCCTTATCCCGCTGCATCAGCTTCATACAATTCCCTGGAAAACAGCGATTACGATCGTCATGAACCCGTACTGGCTTCACACCGCCCTTGCATGGTCCCCCCATCGGATTATCGTCTTGGATCATTTCCCGTTAGAAGCGGAGAGCGCACTACTGTCGAAATGCCGCAAGCTGCTATGTGCAGCAGGACATCTGGTCATCACGAATAACGAGCTCTACTACCTGGAGCAATCGTTCCAAAGAGAAGATGTTTTCTTGCTGGATGGAAGCGACGAGGTGAGCGATTTGTTCGCGCGGCAAGCTTTCAGCTGGACAATCGGGGATTATATGGCGAGACCCCTCGTTCGGCTGCAGCAGCGATTCATTGCAGAGAGATATGCGAAATCGATCCAATCAAAGCTCGAAAACAGTGCCAGTGCCCCCGTCAAGGCGAGTGAGCTTTTTTTTCATGCCGTATTTCGTTATTTGGCTGATGATCCTAGCAAGTCGGAGGAAGAGCTTCTGCAAGCGTTTCAGCTGGCCATATTGGAAGGCAATAAAGATGCTCTGACTGACTACTACCGTTTCCTATCTGCGATTCAGCTCAAGCACGGAGATACGTGGTCTGCTATTCAATCCTATAGCTACTCGGCCGTGTCGGACGAAGATCGTCAGAAGGCTTATCTAATGGATGATTGGCTGCAGGAAGGCAAAGAGACGCTTGCCAAAGCATTGCTCTATCGGCTCAATGATGACTATCGGCAAGCCGTGCACCTATTGGAGCCGCAGGCAAGCAGTGAACCGGTCGCCCGTAATCTGCTTATTGAGGCTTATATTCAGATTGGGCGTTTGGGAGCGGCCATGGAACATATGGAGAAGCTTTCGATTCGTTCGATCGAGGAGCAGCAGCAATATGAATTGCTGAACGGGACTTATCTAATGATGCTGCAAGGCCGCAGGCATGATGCGATTCACGCTTGGTTGGCGGCGGCGGAGAGCCGGGTCGAGGCGATTGGCAGCATCCTTGAGCTAAGCGAGCTGGATAACGCCATTCTTATGCTCGCTGGAGCAGGAGCGGAAGCAAGAACCGAAGCCGAGAGCAGAGGGGAGTGAATCTACGATGGGAGAAGGTCGAATTTGGCGGCGCCGAACAAGCGGCAATAAATTAACTGCAATCATGCAGGTGCGCAACGAGCAAGGCCGCTATTTGGAAGCGGTGCTCGGAGAGCTATCCAGCTTCGTCGACGGGATCGTTATTGTAGATGATGCCAGCACGGACGATACGTATGACATTTGCCGCTCCTTCGATAAGGTGGAGAAGCTTGTACGGCTGGAAGAGCCTCTCTTCGAGCAGGAATGGAAACTCCGGTCGCGGCTGTGGCAGGAAGCTGCCGATACCGAGCCAGATTGGGTGCTTTCCGTCGACGCCGATGAAATCTACGAGCAGCGTGCCAAAAAACAAATTCGCAGCCTCATCGATCAGGATCGGTACGATTGGGTTGCTTTTCGCATGTTCGATATGTGGGGTTCGCTTACGCATTACCGCGAGGATGAATGGTGGAATCTGCATAAACGCCATTCCATGACGCTTGTCCGTTACATGCCGGGGTATCCATACAGCTATCCGCAATGGGAGCATCACGTACCGCGCCTCCCTCTTAGCTGCGCAGCATTGCAAGGTGTCGCTACCGAGCTTCGCGTCAAGCATCTCGGCTGGGCGGGAAGCGAGGAGGAACGCAAGGCGAAGTACGAGCGCTATAAGCAATACGACCCGTATGGCAAATGGGGCAGCCTGGCGCACTATGAATCGATACTCGATCCGAAGCCGAATCTTATACGTTGGCGCGAGGAGGTAGATATAGGTTGAAGCAGACATCGGTTACGATATTGACACACAGCTTTCTTGACGGGTATACGCAAAATATTTCCCGACCGTTCGGCGGCGGACTGGAGCGGTATATTCTCTCCCTATGCCGCGTCATTGCCGCGATGGGTCTTCAGCCTATCGTCTATCAGCTATCCTACTTCGGAAGCTTCGACTCCGAATACGAGAGCATTCCCGTTCGCGGCTGGACTTATGACACGGAGCGGATAGGCGCTGCCTTCGAGACGATGGCCGCCGCGGCCGAGGGACTTATTATTTATGCGAGCTGTATATGGCAGCCCATTCGTTACCGTCCCGGAAGCATCGGCATCTGCCACGGCATTAGCTGGGATCGGCAAGCAATGCCACATCAAGCGAAGCTTGAGCTCGCCTCTGTGATTAATAACGCCGTCTCGCAATTGGATGTGGTCGTGTCTGTGGACTCGCAATTTTTAACCTACTGCCGGTCGGTATGCGAATTTATAGATTCAAGACGCATCCCCCTATTGCCCAATTCGGTGGATACGTCTTGGTTCACGCCTCCAACCGACAAGGATGAGGCGGGCGGACAAATGCTCCGCATCCTCTATCCAAGGAGGCTTAGCTTTGAGAGAGGTATCGTCCCGATGATGCTGCTCGCCGATTCGATTCTTCGCGATTATCCGAATGTGATTATCGAGTTCGCAGGCGAGCTCGTAGAGAATACACCAGTCGCGGCCGCCTTCCGGCTTTGGCGTGATGCTCATCTCCATCAGGCTCGAATCGAACAACGGGTATACGACTTCGATGATGTACGCAGCGCCTATATCAACGCAGATATAGCCGTCATACCGACAATTTATTCTGAAGGAACGTCGCTCGCATGCCTAGAAGCGATGAGCTGCGGACTTCCTGTCGTCGCCAGCAATGTAGGCGGGCTTAACGATATTGTGATCGATGGGCTGAATGGTCGCAAGACGCCTCCAAGCTCCGCTTCGCTTGAGGCTGCGGTTCGTTCATTGTTGGACAATAAGGAGGAACGGCTTCGAATGGGCCGCATGGCGAGACAGACTGCTTTATCGTTCGACCACGGCAAGTGGGAAGCGGCATGGACGGCCATTATTGCGGAGCAGCTTGCCGATCATTGAACAGGAAGCGCCTAATGCACGTATAGATGACAAAGTAGATGATGGCATTGATAACGGCAGATATGAGAAAAAGGATTGCGCCGCTGTAAAGAATATTTTGTCCGTTCATTTCGTCTATGAAGAAGAGCATAATAAATAGCGCCGCTGCAGCAATGTGCAGCACCAACTTAATGAAGATCGCGTACAACCGTTCCGACTTGACCATCATATGAATGACAAATGATACGGGAGCGCCTAACAATGCCGTTCCGATGAAGCAATAAATAACGACAATAAATATAGCTGGAAGAACAAAAAACATAAGAGAAATAATGAAGGCACTTAAAAGCGAAGACGTAAAAATGGATAGGAGTATGCTGACAAACGTATACAATGGCTTCACTAAAAACCACTCCCTCTTTGCTCGCTCTGCGGCTGCGGATTACTTCCATCCTAGCGGTTGAAAGAGGGATTCGGCAGTACTAAATTTTGTAGAACCGGCCTGATGCATCAGTTCCAGCCTTCATAGATCGGTATCGATAATCGCGCCAAGCGAATGGCTTTGCTATACGAATAGGAAGAAGCCTCAGCAATGTTATCCCCTCCGCGACGCCCATCCAACCCATGCTGCTGCAGAAGCTCTAAGTGCGCGTCCGCTCTATCGCACATCTCGTACATATATTCTCGCGTCAATCCCGCACTTGCGCTCACCGACTCGTTTGGCTTCTCAGCTTCAGTTCCATCCTTATCGGCATTTGCGTCAGATTCAAGATTGTTCCAATCGTCTTCGAGCTCCCGCAGCCAGCGTTCCAGCAGCTGACGATGAGCCCCGTCAAGCCGACCGATATGCCAGCCTACCCATTCCTGCGCCGCTTGGTCGCAGCCGCTCTCCAGCATAACTTCCGCGAGTTTAATAACGGCAGCCGCGCTGCTGCATATGACTCTTGAAGCGAGCAAGGAGGAGAGACGATGCTCCTCACCCGTAATCCGTATATAACTGCACAGCCGGTACAAGGGCGAGAGCAGCTGCGGCTTGAATCGCAAAGCCGACACGTAAGCTTCCAATACGCCGGCCCGATCCAATTGTTCCTCCTTCATCCGGCCAAGCAGATAAGCCGTACGGTACGTCCCTAGTCCCTCCTCCGTATGGTAGCGGCTTGGCGAAGCACCGATACGGAGCGCTTGCTCCGCCGCTTGAACAGCTTCACGCAATCTCCCTAAGCCTGCCAGCGCGATCGCCCTATAATGATACAAATCCGGATAATCCTCAGCCAGCCTTGAGCCTTGGGCGGCAACTTCCGCAGCCTCCGCATACTGGTGAAGCGCCAACAAAGAGCGCACCTCATATTTCACGGCCAAATGCATATAACTTAGCTTCTCGAAATCCGACTGCTGCCGCGCTGCGCGAAACGACTCCAAAGCCTTGGCCGGCATGCCTGCACGCAAATACTCGACCCCGATATTGTAGCGGTGAAAATAATTGTCCGGCTCTTCCGCTACGGCCAGCTCCAGCAGCCGCATATTGCGATGCTGTTTATTCTTCTCGGCGATCACCTCTTGCCGGTATCCATAATGATACACTTTGACTTCGGTCATATAGAAAGCCGAATCCGGCCAGCGGCGCAGAATCGAAGCTGCTATCTGCTCATGAATCCGCCMCTCGAACCGGATATCGGGATCACTCTTGAACATGCGAAGGACAGGATGTACGCTCCCCCCGGCAGATCCCTCCATCTCGTCCTCGTTTTCATTCCCGTTTCGATCAGCCTTATTCCATATTTGCAAAAAGAGACCGCAGGCACGAGGCTCATCCATATACTTCAGCAGCTCCTCGCCCGCTCCCGTTCCAAGGCGCTCATCTGCGTCCAAGAACAAGATCCACTCGCCTGTTGCGATCTCCAAGCCTGCATTGCGCGCTTTCGCGAAGTCATTGTCCCATTGCTCATGTATGACGATCGCGCCGAACGATTCCGCTATCTCTACCGTTCGGTCCGTCGAACCCGTGTCCACCACAATGATCTCGTTCACAATTCCCCATACGCTCTGCAAGCATGATGGAAGCATACGCTCTTCGTTTCTAACGATCATACATAAGGAAATGTGCTTCCGGTGCTTCGCCATTCGCGCGCCTCCTTTGCCTTCCATTCCAAGTCGTCCGCCAACCGAGCGCTTCCAATCTGGCGATCGCATCTGTCAGCCGCGCCCCGTCATCCTCATACCTGCTTCCGTCCCAGCCCCGGCTGCTTACTAGTGGATCACCCGACAACCGCACAGCCGCAAGCGCCAGTTGCAAGCTCGAAGACGCCGCACCCATACGCAGCTTCGTTTCCACCTTAGAACCTGCAGCATGAGCAGTCACAGCCGGCGTTTGCTCCTCTTTGGCGGCAATGCCTCCCTCGAACATGGCGAGCGCCTCGCTAAACAAATAGTTGTTGTACAGCAGCTCGCCTAATCTGAGCCAATGGCCGCGGGCAAGCTCCCCCTTGACTGCAAAACGTCTCAGCATCAGCTCGGCCGCCGCCTCGTTATATCCCTCGTCATAAAGCGCCTGTTCGAACATGATGTCCAGCTTCTCCATCGCAGCCGTCAAACGGGCTGCCAGCCGCAGCATGCCATGTGTTACCGCCCGTCTTACCAATTGCGCCTCGCAGACGCTATCCTTTGATCCGCTCAGCCAGCTTTGCCAAAATTCATCGCGAATAGGAGCGCCAAGCATTACAACCTCGATCTGCTTGAAACGCGCGAGCGTACATTGCGTTCCCGCAGCTTGAACAATACGCGCCAAAGTAATAGGAGGCAACGGCAACCCCTCGTTCCACCAGCACAAAGCCGCATCCAGCGCCGCTGCCTCGTCGCCGCCCAGAAGCTGTACGTGCATCATAAGCAGCTTGGCTGCTTCCGCATATTGCCCTGTCCCGATCAGTGCATCGGCTATTAGGCGTGTATCAGTCGATAGCCCTTTTCCTTTGCGCCCTTGAATCGATTGCTCTCTCCAGATGGGCATCGCGATCCGATAAGCGCCGATCTCGCACATGGCTCTTGCAAGCTGCCTCAAGCCGTTATCGCTCTCTTCCCCTGTATACACCGCTAGTTGGTCGCGAATATGGGTATCTCCCGCTCCGCGCAGAAGCATCGCATAAGCAAGACCGTTAAGCGCTGGCTGCCAGTCCGGCCGATCGTCCAAGGCTTCCTCATACATATGCAGCGCTTTTTCCGATTGGCCAAGCTTAACGAGTACATCGCCAAGACCGCACTTTGCGCGATAGCTGCTTGCTCCAGCCTCGGATATATAGCTGACAGGCACAGCGCCGCTTTTGTGTATGCCCTTCTCGAGCTCGATAGCTGTTTCGTAGGCTGCCTTCGCTTCGGGCAACAGCTGGAGAGCTTGCAGCGCCACTCCATGCAGCCAATAAAGATCGGTATAATCGCTATATATCCCCGTTTCCTTTTGCAAAAGCTCCTCCGCCGCTTCCATGCGGTTCAATGTTATAAGCGTCTTCGCGTAATCGCGTACAAGAGTCGGCCGATAGGGCGCATCATGCTCCACCGCATCAAGCGACTGAAGGAACGTTCGACTGGCCGCCTCTGCCTGGCCCAATTGACACTGTGTCACGCCAAGGTTATATAGACAAAAAGGATCATTCGGGCGCCTAGCCAGCTGACCCTTAATGATCCGTAAATTACGTTTTGCCTTCGACTTGCGCGTCATGGTGTCCGGCACGTAACCGTCATGGCCGATGACGATACCGCTAGTGCTTAGCGGCCCGTCTACATCGTACATGCGGCCTTCACTCGCGCCTGTGCCAATCCGGACGAGCTGTTCATGGATTTCGCCGTAATAGACGAAGCCGTAATCCGCGCGGAACAATCTGACCGCATCGCTCGTCAGCTTCGGAACAACAGCATCGCCTGCGGTCAACTCATGCTGCATCGGCAGCCGAAGGGCAGCTTCCGTCGTCCGCTTCAGCTCTTCGCGGAGCATCTTGCCGGACTTCTCATTTGCTATCGCCCATTCATCGGCATCCAGCACAAGAACCCATACCGTTCTTGCATGCTTCAGCAGCTCATTCCGCGCCTTTGCAAAATCATCCTGCCATTCGACACTCAGCACCCTTGCCCCACATTGCTTCGCAATCTCGGCCGTATCGTCTGTCGAACCCGTATCGGCCACAACGATCTCGTCCGCGAAGCTCTTCACGCTAAGCAGGCAGCGCCTCAACACATCCGCCTCGTTCCGGGCAATCATGTGTACTCCGAGCAGCATGAGCCACCCTCCTGTTTCTTTTTTGTATTCTAGTTAAGTGCCTTGTCCGTTAAAATAAGAATCCACCGTCGTCGGACTCGCCGCTGTGCTGGAACGAAGCGCAAGCCTCGTAAATTTAAGAAACCGTTGCGGCACCAATACATCGACCGATCCAACCGCAATTCCCGTAACCGTATCGACATCCACATACCAATTCGTACCGTTGGCGCTAATCTCAACGCGCGCATCCACTTTGTTCGTACCCGGACCTTTGTTGTAGACGAAGAAAGAATAGTTGCCGAATACGCTCGTCGTAACCGCTGGCAGAGCCGTGTAGGCATCGCCTGTCACCTGATCGAGGTAGGCTGTCTCTTGGAAGCTCTTCTGTGAGATCGAAGTGACGCTGCTAAGCGATCCCGTCGTGATCGTCGTACCCATCACTGCACCCAATGTACCCGCTGTAATTGTCGTGCCAAGCACCGCGTTCAGCGTTCCCGCTGTAATTGTTGTCCCAAGCACAGCATCCAGCGTTCCCGCTGTAATTGTTGTCCCAAGCACAGCATCCAGCGTTCCCGCTGTAATTGTTGTGCCAAGCACCGCGTCCAGCGTTCCCGCCGTGATCGTTGCGCCGAGCACCGCGTCCAACGTTCCCGCCGTGATCGTCGCGCCCATTACGGAGTTGATCGTACCGGCTGTAATCGTTACCCCCATCAAGTTGCTGATTGTTCCGTCCAGCATGATGTTGAGGATATGTCCATCTGTATCCGTGGACAGCGCTCTTGCAGTTGATGCATTGTCCTTCCCGAATATGAGCGTCCGTAAATTGTCCGGATTCGGGTTAAACGACGAGAAGTTTGGCATTAACTATCACCCTTTCCACACCATGAGACTTATAGTTTGACCGACAACGAGGGAGATGACGGCCCCATGCTATTGCGCTTGATAATAGACTGTCAGCTTCGTAGGCAATCCCGGATCGAGCGATCTCACCGATACTCTTACGAAACGCATGAATTTAGACGGGACGATAATATCCATCGAACCTCCGTTAATTTCACTTTCCATATCGACGAGATAATCACTGTCATTCGGCCCAATCTCCAGCTGTACGACCGCCCCCTTGCTGCCTCGGTTGACGATCGCATATGAAAACAGGCTTCTGTTGCTCATCTCCTGACTAGGAAGCGCCGTGAACTCATTCGTCGTCTCGACATTGCGATATACGACCTGACAGAACTTTCCGCCAGCAGGCGCTGGACAACGCCTCTTGCGGCCTGCTCGCTTCTGCATTCTTCCGCACGCTCCTGTCGCGTTATGTGTGCTGCGGGATTTTTTGGAATCCACTCCTTCACACCGTTTTGATTTAGCCACCGTCGCCTCCTCTCCCCCTCGTTGTCCATGTTTCGATACTGTATGCCACCTGCTACTAACCCGAAACGGCGTTTACAACAAGATGGAAGTACCTATATTTGTCTCTCTCGTTATTTCCCCATTCGAATCAGCGGGAATGTTCACGATTGAATTCACGGGCGGCATCATCGTTCCGCCCAATCGCTCCATTACAATGTCCGTTGGACCAGGTGCGATTAGCGCAGGCTCGAATATTTCATGGTGGGAACATTAGATGCCGAACAACAATCCTCTTAATCGCTATGACGACGAACTCCATGGCCAATTAGTCGATTCCTATGGACAGCCGTGCACAACCGCGCCCCCTCGGACTGGCGCCACGGCAACTGCTAAACATTTTAACGTACAAGGATCGAACAGCGGGTCGCTTGGCATATTAGGCGGAACAGTAGATGTGTCGCTTGGGATCAATAATCCGTCTGCCAGCGGCAGTACAGTCATCATAGAGAGCATAGGAGGATACATCGACGTGTCTCTGAGCCTGCTCTCCAGCTTCAACGGCCAAATGACTGCTTACAGCGGCGGTACGCTTACGACTCCATCCGCAGCAACTCCTGCCAATCTGTTTTTGACTAACTCGACGACAAGCGTTGCAACAGCCACCACCTCAACGAGCGGCATAACAGGCGGCACTTTGCTGCTGTCCTATCCCGTATATCCGGGGCCATTCGGCCTCGCCCTGCCGAACCGCTTCAACCTACCTTCGGGTACATCCCTTACCGTTAACGTTAGGGGCAGTCTTAGCTTGCTCGGCATCATCGGCACAGGCGTCGCCGTAAGCTGGATCGAAACGTAATATGGTGGCTACGTCAGAGCCTGCTGGCCGTAACGGACACGAGCGACACTTAGCCCCCGATATCCCCGCTTCTGTGATCATTACGGACTGAGGAGACGCTAATTGCTCATTTTACTGGCTAATTAGCGCCGTTTGGTGCAGATAGAGTCGCTAGAGTCCTCAATACCCCAGAAACCACCCATACCTCACAATTAGCTTCTCCATGGTCCGTAACTAGCAAGGCCATTTTACGAAAAGTTCAGAACAACAAAAAACCGTGCCTAGGTCAACAACGACCTTTGCACGGTTTCTAAGAAAGCCGTAAGCTCTGCGCTTACAGGCTTTTTCAATTCCTTTTACAGCAGCTTCTCAATGTCGGACTTCATGTCCAATGGCTCGTCCGTCGATTCGAAGCGCTTCACGACATTGCCCTCGCGGTCGATGAGAAACTTCGTAAAGTTCCATTTTATCGAGTTGCCCTCAAGGTAATGCGGCAGCTTCTCCGACAAGAACGCGTTCAGCATTTTACCGCTCGGCTCGTCCGTATTGAAGCCTGCAAAAGGCGCTTGCTCGGTCAGATGGGCAAAGAGCGGATGCGCCGTCTCGTCACGCACATCCGTCTTCGCGAACAACGGGAACGTTACGCCGTAATTGATTTGGCAGAAGCTTTGTACATCGGAATTAGCACCCGGCTCTTGCTCCCCGAACTGATTGCTTGGGAAGCCTAGAATCTCAAGTCCCTGATCCTTATATTGTTCGTACAGCTTCTGAAGATCGGTATACTGCGGCGTAAATCCGCATTTGCTCGCCGTGTTGACAACGATCAACACCTTGCCTTTATAGTTGTCCATCGTTACTTGTTCACCTTTAATTGTTTCCAGCTCATAAGAATATACGCTCATTGTGAAGTCCTCCCGCATAGATTATTTGATAGATGACAATTTAATTGTATACAATTTATTTGGCTTGTTTAGCATAACACTCCGAATGATCCATGTCAAACCGAACCTCTATTAGTCCCAAAAACCTTTACAGTCAGCACGCTCGCCTTATAGACAAAATCCAACTGGAGTGTTCTGCTCGCAGCGGGCTGTAAGCGCGTATATGACCTTACCTCGCCAGAGTAACCTTGGTCCGCTTCGTGTAAGAGCAAATACGCTCTTACAGAGGAAACTCGGCCGATCAAGCGTGCAATAAGGGGCTGTCCCCAAAAAAGCATCTAAGCTTTTTGGGACAGCCCCTTTCGATTACTTGCCTATTTGCGGCCGTCCGACCACTCGACGAACAACGCATAGTCCTGCTCCACTTGATTCGCATAAGAAATCGCCCATTGTGCGATCGACAGACAGAACGTATCCTCGTCCGGACCCATCGCTTTTACAATTTCCTGCTCGCTATGATAAGAGAGAACGCCGCCTTCCACATCTGCATCCGCGCGCGCATGCATTTTCGCCGTTAAGCGGCCCATCGTTTCCGTAACCGACAGCATATCTCCTGACGTCTCCAACGACTCGAGCTTCAGCCGTTTCTTATAAGGCGAGCGCTCTCGAACGTAGAAGTTCCGCTCGCCGATCGTCAAGTAACCGAGATATGGATCTGCCGCATGATGCATCGCCTTCTGCGTCATCGTCACGCGTTTGCCTTGGTGCTCGAACTCCGACCAGAACGTCTCGTCATAAGGCATGAAGTACGCCGGCACGGGCACGCGCACCTCCTTCACCTCAAGCACGATGTCGTCATTGCCAAGCTCATCATTGCCTGCCTCGATCAGCACATAATAACGGTCGAGTCCGATCGATGCCGTACCCGAGCCATGCTTCACCGCAATATCCTTGATATGAAAATGTCGCAGCTCCTCCGCGTCATCGGCCGCTACTGTAGCAAGATATTCCGGCCATGCCGCCAGCAGCGCTTCCTTCTCCTCGTCCGTAGGCGGCAAAATTTCCTCGTTGTACGCGAATTGCCGATGCTCTTGCACAAGCGCCGTTACTTTTTCCAAGAAATGCTGGTCTTGGCGTTTCTGCAGCTTCTTCAGCAGCTTCTTCACCGGCCCTTCAGCATGCTCTAGATCGATCTGGTACGAGCCCGGATCATCCTTGCCTTTCGCGAACCTGCGCATCTGCTTGGAATACCCTTGCAAATACGTCTCAATCGCCGTCAACTGGCTGTCGATCGGCTGTCCCTTAAGCCGGCCTACAAGAGCGATGCTTACCGACATCCGCAGCAGATCGTAAAGATACGAGCCGAGATAACCTTCGTCGAAGTCGTTCACATCGTACACAAGCGCGCCCTTCTCATTGCGGAACGCACCGAAGTTCTCGAAATGCAGATCGCCTTGAATCMACGTCGGACGCGCAGGCGAAGTATGATAGGAAAACCATTCACGGCTTATGTCAAAATAAAATAAGTACGCGCTCCCGCGAAAAAAAGAGAATGGCGTCGCCGACATTTTGCGGTATTTCTCAGCTCGTTTGTCACTCTCCAGCATCATGATCTTGCTATCAAATTCTTGGAAGATTGCGGACAGTGTCCGCTTTCTTAATTTGTTGTGAGTCTGTTTAACCCGCTCGGTCCATTTTGCATCCATAGCTCTCTTCCTTCCTCCTTGCGAATCTTAAGTTACCAATACGTCAATAAATCTAGTCKGTTGCATGCTAACATTCTACACGGAGGAATGAATTTCCTGTTTGAATATGGAAGATGACTGCTTCACGCCCGCTGCAGACGCAAATATTCGCTCACCATAGCGAGCCGCCAAGGCACGATCATACCGAACGCCAATAAATAAAAAATAGCGCCGGTCTGCGGAATCGACATAAATTCCTCTACAGCCTGATGCATAACCAAACGGATGGCGAACAATACAATAATAATGACGATAAACGCCTTGGAACGCCTCACGTAAATGTCCGATTGCACGCGCTCAAGCCTCGTCGTTACGATAAGCGGGAATGCGAACAGCAGCAGTCCCGTACCGAAGGCGGACACTCCCCACAACCACGGGATGTGGGTGATCGGGGCAACGAACATGATGAAGCCTGTCGCCATGCCTAGCGGCGGTATGATAATCTTCTTCAGCGTAGTAGGTTTCTTGCCAGCCCTCATGCGCAATATAATAAGCGTTACACCGGCAATAACGGATACGCATACAGATAAGAGCTGAACGATAGGAGTAGACCAAAACAACTTGCTTAACCTCCGATTCCGCCGCCCTATCAAGAGGCGGGTAAATAATAGATTTAGTAATTGTATTTTACCACATCAGAATGTTTAAGTACTTTACAGCGATAAAGCGTAAAGTAGATCATTCAGATTGGCGATAAAAACTTCTTTGCTTCCGAAGCGAGTTTGCTACGCAAACTTGTAGGACGCTCATCCTCGACATACTCCGATAGGAGTTTTTCTCACCACATCAGAATGTTGAACATAACCAAACAAGCAGGCGCCGCAAATCGCGGACACCTGCTCGTTATTTAGTATGAACCGCGAATATGCGGATGAACCTGCTCCTGGTAGAAGACGCGCAGTCTCTCCATCTCCTCATCGGAGAACGACGGTACGTTCATAGCTGCAAGGTTGTCCTCTACCTGACGAACGTTGCGGAAACCCGGTATGACGCAAGTGACTGCAACATGATCAAGCAGCCAGCGCAGCGATGCCCGCGTCATATTGTCACGGCCTTCGGCTATCCAGCGGAGATGCTCGGCAAGCTCGACCCCCTTGGAGAAGCCAAGACCGGCGAACGTCTCGCCGACATTGAATTGCTCGCCGTTCTCGTTGAAGCGGCGATGGTCGTCCGCCTCGAACGTCGACGTATTCGTGAACTTGCCCGTGAGCAAGCCGCTCGCCAGCGGCAGCCTGACCAGAATGCCTACGCCCTTGCGATGGGCTTCATCAAGCAAGCTCTCCAGCGGCTTTTGGCGGAAAATATTAAATATAATTTGCAGCGCTCTTACATTCGGCTGCTCCAGACAGTATAAGCCCTCTTCGACCGACTCGACGCTAACGCCGTACTCGCGGATCTTCCCTTCCGCCTTCAGCTTGTCGAGCACTCCGAACACGCTGCCGTCCTTCAATATGGCAAGCGGCGGGCAATGAATTTGGTACAGGTCGATTCGTTCCCTCTCCAGCCGCTTCAAGCTCGCCTCGCAATAAGCGCGAACCGCCGCCTCCGAATAGGTAGCCGGATCGTGAATGTCGCCCGCCCGGCAAAACTTTGTTGCTATGTAGATAGAATCTTCTTTGCCCTTCGTCGCCCTTGCGAGCAGTCGCTCGCTGCGGCCGTCGCCGTATACGTCTGCCGTATCGAAGAAGTTGACGCCCGCATCCATTGCGGCTGCAAGGGCGGCAAGCGATTCTGCGTCGCTCGTATTGCCCCATGATCCTCCGATCGCCCAAGTACCGAAGCTGATCTCACTCACATGAAGCTCTGATGATCCTAATTGACGGTATTGCATAATGGATTCCGACCTCCAACGCTTGATTTTATGCGCAATGTGGATATGGTAATTGCAGCGCTTTCTTAGCCGCTCCTCCATCATACCCCTCCCGCCTATGCACATGCAAACACAAACGGGAAGCCGCTTCTGAATAAGCGACTCCCCGTTTTTTTCGTTGTCTTCCGTGCACGCGTTAGCCCCGCGGAATAAAACCGCTAATATCGACGTCAAGATCTTGTGCCAGCTTCATCCCGAGCGTATGATCTGCGCGGAAAAAGTTGCAGATCGCGCGCATTCTGATCTCGTCATTCGTCTGCTTAAGCTCATCCGTCAAGTTCGAAATCAGATTGCTGCGTTGCTGCTCCGGCAGCGAACGGTAACGTTCTCCCGCTTGCGTGAAGTCGTCCGTTTTGTCGATGCGCTGACGTCCTGCCATGCCGTGCAGCGGCATCCTTGAATCGGCATAAGCCGCATTCTCCTTCGGACTGCTCTGCGAGCTGTTCGGTTCGTAATTAACCGGAGATGGATCGACCTTCATTGTCATTGCGCCATCGCGCTGATGATTGCGTACCGGTGCGTACGGACAGTTGATCGGAATGTGCAAGTAGTTCGCTCCAAGACGATAACGTTGCGTATCCGGATAAGAGAATAGGCGGCCTTGAAGCAGCTTGTCCTCCGACGGCTCAATGCCTGGCACAAGCGCACTCGGCGAGAACGCCGACTCCTCAACTTCGGCGAAATAGTTGACCGGGTTGCGGTTCAACGTCATCGTGCCAACGCGAATTAGCGGGTACATATCCTCCGGCCATACTTTCGTCGGGTCGAGCGGATCGAAAGCATATCGATCGACATGCTCGACAGGCATAATTTGCACATGGAGTACCCATTCCGGATAGGAGCCCCGTTCGATAGAGTCGTACAAGTCGCGAGTAGCATGATTGAAGTCCTGGGCTTGCACGGCAGATGCTTCCTCTGCCGTAAAGTTGCGAACACCTTGCTGCGATTTCCAAGTATATTTTACATAGACGATCTCGCCGCTCTCATTAACCCACTTGAAAGCATGAACGCCGAATCCATCCATCTCCCGGTAATTAGCAGGCGTGCCGTCATCGGAAAATAACCATGTCAGCATATGCGTGGATTCCGGCGACAGCGTCATGAAATCCCAATAGCGAGCCGGATCTTGTATATTCGTGTTCGGAGCAGGCTTCAGCGAATGTACCATATCGGGAAACTTCATCGCATCGCGGATGAAGAAGACGGGAAGATGGTTGCCGACAATATCATAATTGCCTTCCTGCGTATAAAACTTGACGGCGAAGCCGCGAGGATCGCGCAGCGTCTCCGGTGAGCCCGTTCCGTTAATAACGGTGGAGAAACGAACGAATACCGGCGTTTCTTCTCCCTCCGCTTGCAGGAAGTGAGCCCTCGTATAAGCTTTCATGCTAGCTTCGGTGCGGAATACGCCATGCGCTCCCGCTCCGCGGGCATGAACGACGCGCTCCGGAATACGCTCACGGTCAAAGTGGGCCAGCTTCTCGAGCAGATGGTAGTCTTCGAGCAGCGCCGGACCGCGCTGTCCCGCTGTACGGGAATTCTGATTATCGCCAACCGGCGTTCCTTGGTTCGTTGTTAAATGATTGTTCATAGGGCACACCTCATCATTCGTATATTTAGACTTGATCTAAATCTTATATACTTATGATAAGGTTATGCGCGTGGCCTGTCATGAAATCAACATGAACGGTTCATGAATAATAGATGAAGAATGAAGCGGAGGCAATTAATCGGCTAACCGATAACCGACACCGCGCACCGTCACGATATATTTTGGCGCAACGGCGCTGTCCTTCAGCTTTTTGCGAAGACTCTTTATATGAACGTCAACCACATTGCTGCCTCCATAGAATTGAAGCCCCCATACCGTATCCAGCATCGATTCCCTCGTAAGAACAGAGCCGTCCGACGTCAGGAAGAAGAGCAGCAGATCGTATTCCGTCTTCGTCAAGTCGATCCGATTGGTCCCTTGAACGACGGTCATCTTCTTCTTGTCCACGCGAATATCCTTGAACGCGATCGTCTCATCGGACACGCCTGCAGTTGGGCGATTCATTAACATCTGATTAATTCGGTTCAGCGCCTCGTCCGGGCTGGCAGGCCATACGAGCAGTTCCGCTCCGCCAAGAGCAGCTTCGCCGTTATGATTAGACGATTGCCGATCCGTCAACACGAGAACAGGAACGCCGGATCGATCGGCAAATTCTATTAATGCAGCGCCGTCCTGAAGCGTGTTGCTGCTCCCGGCCCGCGTAACCGGAATCGCATCATATACGAGCAGCTCCGGCTTCAAGCTCTGGAGCATGCTCGAATCAAAGTCATGAAGCGAGAACACATCGAAGCATTCCGCGGATAAAGTGATTAGCAGTCCTTTGACCCGCTCAGGCAATGGACTGATGATCATAACGCGCTTCGTTAGCGAACAAAGCACGCCGCCTAGACCAGCTTCTGCTGTCCCGAGCATCGATGCACCGACGACAGCATCCATATCCATTTTAACGATTACTTCGTCGCGCATTGACCGCACACTCCTTCAAGTACGACATGAGCGTGCGCAATCGCATACCCTGTAGACGATTGTACCGATTTGATCCATGCTTCCGGCAATTCGTCCATCACTTCATCAACCCGTCCGCATTTCGAACAAACAATATGCTGATGTTCCTCTGTCCGGGCATCGTAGCGGCTAACCGCCTCGCCAAGCTTCAACTCCCGGATAAGTCCGACATCCGTTAAGTACCGAAGCGAATTGTATACCGTCCCGTATGCGAAGTGAAAGCCTTTGCTGCGAAGCCGCTCAATGACGTCGGCCGCTGTTGGATGGTCCTCAGCATGCTGCACCACTTCGTAGATTGCTTTGCGCTGTATCGTTAAATTAATTTTGGTCATTATGAATCACCTTCTCATTAATATGATTTAGACTAAGTATAAATCTATTTACATAGTTGGTCAATTGAAGGTTATGGAACGTTATCCGGATTAGCCGCTTGTTCAGCGTTTTCGTTATATTGACACAATAACCGTTATAATGACCTTTATTGCCTCGGAAATATACTTTTGTTTGCGCATTTTAGATTGTTAAAAAAATATTGTCGAATTAATTATCTGAATATTTACAAAATTAAAAAAATAGAATATACTTAGCCTATCTCAAACGGATAGGAGGTAGCCGCAAGCATCACATATCCATTGTCCATTTGGGAATCTTGATTAACTCGCCGCTTACGGAGGCGAATTCCATAAGAGAGGGGATAGTCCATTGAAGGCTGTTAGCGAAGCATGTCTTCCATAAAAGCAGAAAGGAGTATCCGAAGTGTTAATCCAAGACATGCGGGGAAGCAGAGTCGTCCATCGTTGATATCGAGCTTGTCATCCGGTACTTATCGAAAGGGATTGATCGGAAAATAATGAATACATGCAAAGGGATTGGAGCGTTAAAATAAATTGAATATTAGTAGCAAGTGCACGTAAAGGGATTCTGGTTATCATCGATAAGCAGAATCCCTTTTTATGCGTTTGCAGGACCTTATAAGATAGGCGATAACAGCCTTGAGACCGATTCCTTGAACTTATTCATAAGCGGACGAGACATATACAGCTCCTTGGTTAGCTGCTGGCAATATTCGATATCTTGCTCGAAAATGCGTTGCAGCTTGGCAGCCGTCTGCGTATTATATAGAAACGCATTCATTTCAAAATTAAGCTTGAAGCTCCTGATGTCCAGATTCGCCGTTCCAACCGAGGCAATCTTGCCATCGATAACGAGCGTCTTCGCATGAAGGAACCCCTTCTCATACATGAACACCTTCACTCCGCCGGCAAGCAGCTCCCCCAAATACGAATGCGTTGCCCAATAGACGAAGAAGTGATCGCGCTTGCGCGGCAGCATAATACGCACCTCGACACCCGATAGCGCAGCGATCTTAAGCGCCGTCATCAAGCTCTCGTCGGGGACAAAATACGGCGTTTGGAGGCAGATCGTTTTTTTGGCGGCATAGATCATTTTGATATAAGCGTCCTTGATCTGTTGGTACTCGGTATCCGGTCCGCTCGCGACGAGCTGCATATCGATATGGCCGACCCGCTCTTCCCTATACGGAAAGTAGTTTTTGTCCAGCTCGATTTTGCCGGAAGCGGCTAAATTCCAATCCATGAGAAACTGCGCTTGCATTTGCAGCACCGCATTGCCCTCGACTCTTAGATGCGTGTCGCGCCATTCGCCGAAGTGGGCATTCAAACCCAAGTATTCATCTCCGATGTTGAAGCCGCCAATATAGCCAATAGCGCCATCGATAATCGCAAGCTTGCGGTGATTGCGATAATTGATCTTCATATTCACATAAGGAATGCGCGAAGGGAAGAAAGCCGCCTCCTTGCCGCCTGCCGCCCGCAGCTCAGAGAAGAAGCGGCGCGGAAGATTGGAGCTTCCGATATGATCGTACAAGAATCTCACCTCGACGCCTTCGGCCGCCTTCACCGCAAGCGCCTTAACCAGCTTGCGTCCCAGCTCATCGTCCCGAACGATATAATAGACGAGATGGATATGATGCTGCGCCCCTTCGATGTCGTGCAGCAGAGCGTCGAACTTGCGATTGCCGTCCGTGAAGATCTCGACCGCATTATTGTTTGTAACGACCGCGAAACTCGAATTCAAATTCATGTACATCATATCTTGATACTGCTGCATCTCGCTGTCGGCGAACGTAAATTCTGAGCTCTTCAGCTCGCGCTTCTGCCGATCAACCGTATCTTCAATAATACGCTGATTAACGCCCATGAGTTTGGTCAGCTTGCGTTTGCGAATTTTCTGGCCCAAAATCAAATAAAGAACGAAGCCGAGAACCGGAATGAACAACAGCACCATAAGCCAAGCCCAAGTTGAGCTGGCGTTTCGCCGCTCCAAGAAAATAATCGTAATAGCCAAAACAATATTAAGAACCAATATGATCGATACGATATTCTGCATAATTGCCATACATCTGTTGCACCTCAGTCACAAGTAAAAGTTAATGCGATCATACTCTATGCCCGAAGTATGTTCAAGTCTGAAAGTATGATAAAGTATGATATAAATATCAAGCGTATAAAGCTGACAAGGCCCTGGCGGCGACAGAAGCAGCACGGGAGGAACAATGATGGACTTACGAAAGCTTCGATTGGACGAACAAGCTCTTAGCACATTCAGCGAAGAGCGTGATGAATATGAACGCGACTACTCACGAATTATACAATCGCCCGCATTCCGCAGACTGCAAGGAAAATCGCAGGTGTTCGGCGCAGGTTCGGGCGACTATTATCGCACAAGGCTGACCCACTCGCTTGAGGTGTCGCAGATAGCTCGCGAGGTGGCACGAAGGCTTGGCAAGCAATATTCTTTTCTTTCCTTGGGCGAGCATCCTGGTCTTATGCTTGAGCCAGCCGTTGTGGAAATCGCCGCACTGGCGCATGACCTTGGGCATCCGCCATTCGGTCACAAGGGCGAAGAGGTGCTTAATTCGCTGCTGAGCGAGGAATATGGCATTAAGTACGAGGGCAATGCGCAGAACTTCCGAATCCTGATGTTTCTCGAGAAACGCGCGGGAAGCGGCAGCGGGCTCGATCTGACCGCAGCGGTACTGCTGGCCGTGAACAAATACCCTTTTGGGCTTGACGAGCCTGGCAGGCTCAAGGGCGTATACGGCACGGAATGGACAGAGATCGAACAGCTGCGAAACCTATGGAATATGCCCCTAGGCTGCTCCACACTCGAAGCGCAACTGATGGACCTATGCGATGATATCGCGTATTCCACGCACGATATCGAGGACGGTATTCGGGCCGGCAAAATTCAGATGAACCGCGCCTTCTTCGAAGACAGCCGCCTCATCGACCATCTCGTACAAGAGATTGTGAACGACAAAGGCAATATGGGCGTCGGCTGGGACCAGGTCGACATCCCTGCGATGGTGAAACGTGTGCTTGGCTCTTATTTCGAGCAATGGGAAGCGCTGTATGTTGGCTGCGACCGTGAGCCTTCGCGTGCAAGACGCGAGATGAAGGCGCGCTGGGTAAGCATCTTCGCCGGCAAGGTTGGCATTATTGATGATCAAGGCAAAAGCTGGAAGAAAGTAACGTTCGTGGACGGCGGCAAGCAGGACATCGAGCTGCTGCGCACGATGGAAATATTGAAGAAGCTGGCATGGGTAACGCTTATCAAGGATTTCCGTGTACAGCGTCTCCAAATGCGCAGCGAAATTATGATCCGCCGTCTGTGGGACAGCTTCAAAGTGCCCGAGTACGGCCGGCTGCTTATTCCGCCGGATTGGATCGATAACTTCGAGCATCACCGCAGCAAATGGAGTTGGCCGCGCTTCGTGGCGGATTACATCTCCGGCATGACGGACGCATACGCCGAGAAAGTGTATGCCGAGTTATATGCGAGCAAGTCAGGCTCGATTTATGAGGTAGACTAAAGAGACAACAACAAAGCCGCCAATGCATTGAGATGCTGAGCATCTCTCCTGCCTTGGCGGTTTTATTCATGTTCTAACTATATGTTGCTTACCGCACTGGCCGCAAGCGATGTAATGTAGTCGAAGAAGCGGTCCGGATCAACGTCGTAGACGAGGCTGACCGGCCTGCCTCCTTCCTTCTCGATCGTACGGCCTTGGCTAGGTCCTTCATCAATAACCGCGCTATGAACGGTCTTCACCTTAACAAGATCCGGGTTGCCGAGGGCAGCCGTCGTCAGCACATCCCACAAATAATACGTGGAGTTTGTCTCCATATACGTAAGCGGCGGACATACAGCATAACATTGCCCAACGAAATCAACACCCTCATGCTTGCGCAGCGAAGCCCAGCGGTTGCGCACCGCTACCGTTAGCGGCACTTTAATCGTACTTTCGAGTGCAACGAGCGTAATGGCAAGACTGCTTGCCCAGACCCTGGCTGCCGCCTCCGGATCCCAATAAGCGTTCCACTCAGCCGTTCCGTCATGCTCCGGCTCCAGCACATTGCCCTTCTCATTAAATGTTCCACCCATCCATACGAGACGCTCAATCTTGTCCTCAATGTCCGGCGCATCGTCCAGCGCTCTGGCCAGATCAGTGAGCGGACCCGTGAATAGCAGCGTCACCTTCTCCTCCGACTCGCGCAGCTTCTGAATCATATGCTTATGGGCAGGCAGATCGGATACGGCCGTCACCATCGTTCCCGATTCGTTCAAGATCGGCAGCGCATCTACATAGAACGTATGCATCCGCCATTCCGCAGGAAACGGATTAACGCCGCGTGAATTCGACCGAGCAACCTCGATAGCATCGCTGTCAGCGGCGCTTCCGAAGCGGTCGATGATTTTGCGGCTGGCCTTCACACCCGGTTCCAAGTAGCCGTCTGCAGGAATAACGGAAACACCCGTCAGTTCAACATTTTTCATCTGAAGCAGCAGAAACAGCGATACAAGATCGTCAACCCCTGCATCATGATTAAAATATAACTTCATATCCATCGCTCCTGTCTATTCTCAAGTATAAAACGATATATCGTTTGTCCATCCTAGTGGTGAGGAGGTGAATGTCAATGGCTAAGGATGTATTATGTGAAGTCAACTCCTGCAAGTATTGGGCAGCGGGTAATCATTGCGCCGCATCATCGATTTATGTCGTCAGCAACCGCGGCAAACAAGCGAGCAATTCCGAAGAAACCGACTGCAAAACGTTCGAACCAAAGATTTAATCGTACGAAGACGTCTTACATTGACAATGAGAAAGCGACGCAAGGCGACTGCCCGCGATCGGCTGTCCTAACCTTCTGGATCCGATTGGCTCTGTCTTCCTTGCGCCGCTGCTATTACGCCTATTTGCTAACCGGTATAACGCCGTAATGCTCCTCAAGCGTATCCCCGCTTTGCACAAGCTCTTGCGCCAATTCTTTGCCTACATAACGCAGATGCCATGGCTCGTATTGATAAGTCGTAATGTCATCCTTGCCTTGCGGGTAACGCACGATGAATCCGTAATCCGCCGCATGCTCGTCAAGCCATGCCGACTCCGGCATATCGCCGAAGCAGTCTTCTACCGCGCAGCTGCCATCGCTGGCCGTTACATCGATAGCCAGTCCCGTCTCATGCTCGCTTGTGCCCGGCACAGCACTGTATGTTTTAGCTTTCTCGAGGCCGTCTTTCTTCACATAGCGGTCAAAAAGCGACGTTTGCGTCGCATGCGAACGATAAGCAGATACGCCCGCAAGCGGCATGCCGTCCGCGTCTGCCGCCGCAAACAGTTGTTCAAGGGCGGTTGCAGCTTCTTGGCGCATCTTTCGCTTCTCGATTTTTTCATTAAATACGAATCGCACATCGGGATATACCAAGTCCGTTGGATTGTAATCCTCAGGCAGCATATTGACTGGATTAACCAGTGCCGTTACGCTATCCGGCTCTGCAACGACGACCATTTCTTCCTGCGTCCTTACAGGATCTTGGGCTTGAACGTCAGGCGTGTCGCTTGGCTGCACCACGGTTTCTCCGGGATCGGCTTCGGCTTGTCCATCGCTAGCGAATATATTGCCCCACATCGTCTCCAGCGTTCCTGTCTTCACGAAGGAATAACCGATTGTGATGAGAAGGCATAATAATAAGATGAATCCTATTCTTCTTCGTCTTTTCATATTGCACCTCTTGCATTTATTTTTTTCCTAATAATTCTAATTCATTCATGGTATATGCTGAATACTTATTGTATAACAAAGTTATAGACTAGTGTAACCCGCCAAAAGTTACACTCCATTCGTTAGGATTAAATGAAAATAATGAGAACATCAATAATTCCGAAAATGATAATGATGTCAGTAAATTTTGTCTTGGACAATGAGGGGTCATTTGCCTTTGACATTGCGTGCTGAAAAAGAGCATAATGGTTGTAAATGAGTCGTAAACATTTATATTACTTGAAGCTTGCTGGCTACTCCGAGAGATAGCCTGTTTTTGCTGTGAAAGGTAGGCGATTATGTGTCATCTATAGCACCGAAACGTATCCTGAGCACTCGTCCCATCCTATTTTTCTCGTTTATTCTGCTTCTCAAAAGCTACTTAACTTGGATGGTTGTTTTTGAGGGTGGCGTATCGTGGACGACAATACTCAAGGAAGTTCCGTTCGTTCTCATCGTATTCTGCTTGATCGAATGGTTCGCATCGAAGCGGAAGCTTGTTTATTATTTGATTGCCAATCTAGTAATGACGCTTATACTATTCGCCGTTCTTATGTATTACAAGTATTATGGCGTCATCGTCACATACTTTGCTTTGGCCCAGGTCAATCAGGTTACCGCCGTCAAAAACAGCGTGTTCTCGCTGATGGACCCGTATTATTTGTTTATTTTCACCGACATCATCATTATGGCCGTTCTCCTGTTCGCCCGCAAAAAAGCGATCAACTGGAAGAAGGAAAGCTCGAAGAAGGAAAACAAACGTCTCGTTGTCGCTTTGTTTACGATTTCGATCGGCTTGTGCTTATTCAATATCCTGCCTAACCGTGCCAGCATGAATGAAATCGTGAAGGCCGAGCAGATGGGCATTCTCAACTATGAAGCGTACATGATCTTCTCGAACAAGGATCTCGAGTATGTCGACCCGAATCAAATTACGCAGCCCAAAATCGATTCGCTTAAAAACGCTCAACCGCCAATTGAGCCTATACTTTATAAATCGGCCGAAGGCAAAAATCTGATAATAGTTCAGATGGAATCTTTCCAAAACTTTCTCGTCAACCTGACGATCGACGGAAAAGAAATTACGCCGAACTTCAACAAGCTCGTGAATGAGAATTATTATTTCAAACATTTTTACCAGCAGGTTGGACAAGGTAACACATCCGACGCAGAGTTCGTCGTCAACTCGTCGCTGTATATACCGCCGCGCGGCGCAGCAACGCAGATGTATGCCGACAAAGAGCTTCCAAGCTTGCCGAAGCTGCTGAAATCAAACGGCTATGATACGACTACTTTCCACACGAACGTCGTAGAGTTCTGGAATCGCGGCGAGCTTTATAAGGCACTTGGATTCGACCGTTATTACGATCAGAAGTTTTTTGGACATGAAGATACGGTATTCTTCGGTCCTTCCGATGAAATGCTGTACGCGAAGACTGCAGCAGAGCTGGAGCGCATGAGCGAAAGCGGCAAGCCTTTCTACTCGCATGTTATCTCGATGACATCGCATCACCCGTTCTCGATACCGGAAGACAAGTATCAAATGGAGCTTCCAGAACGCTATGAAGGCACGTTCGTAGGCGACTACATTCGCGGTCAGAACTATGCCGATTATGCGCTTGGACTTTTCATTCAAGACTTGAAGGATCGCGGCATATGGGATAATAGCTTGATCGTCATGTACGGCGACCATCTCGGCCTTCCGATCTACTCGCTGGATCGCGATGACAAAGAGCTTATGGCTGAAATTTACGGACGTGAATACGGTTATACCGATATGATTAACATCCCGCTCGTAATCATTAACCCTAGCGCTCCTGAAGCGAAAGTGTATGACCAATTGGGCGGTCAGATTGACGTATTGCCAACCGTGGCGAACTTGCTTGGCGTATCGCTCGACAACCAAATTCACTTCGGTCAGGACTTGTTCAATCAAACGTACAATGTGCTTCCGCAACGTTATTATTTGCCGAGCGGCTCATTCTTAAGCAGCCAAGAGCTGTTTATGTCTGGCAGCGGCTATGACGACGGCAAACATCTACCTCTCGCTGGCGACGGCGTGAACGAGCAGGAAGCAACGGAAGACGAGTACCAGCGTGCGCTGGAGCTTCTCAAGCTGTCCGACAGCTACGTGAACTCGTTGCCG
Source organism: Paenibacillus sp. 05T425 (assembly GCF_056396205.1). Classification (NCBI taxonomy): domain Bacteria; kingdom Bacillati; phylum Bacillota; class Bacilli; order Caryophanales; family Paenibacillaceae; genus Paenibacillus; species Paenibacillus sp. 05T425. The sequence continues at coordinate 477,266 of NZ_JBFTLA010000002.1, read as the reverse complement.
AGCTGGAAGACAGACAAGTAAGTAACCGATAGCCAGCTAAGCTGATAGTTGAATATGCAGGTGAAGAACACCGCCTATCMTTTGGACGAATGTCCTTGGGATAGCGGTGTTTTTTGATCTTATCTTATCCTATTTGCTCTGCATCGCCGCCCGCGCCCAGCACAATCGTCGCTCTCACCAACCATAAGCTGTGTTTCGCATCTTATCCCATACCAGTAACCTAAGTTTGTACGAATAGGATGCATTCCTAATCCTATTTGCTCTGCTTCGCCGCCCGCACCCATCATAATCGTCGCTCTCACCAACCATAAGCTGTGTTTCGCATCTTATCTCATACAAGTAACCTTAGTTTGTACGAATAGGATGCATTCCTAATCCTATTTGCTCTGCAACGCCGCCCGCGCAGCGGATGAGACTGCTGTGGATAGCGCAATGCTTCATGCGACGCTTATGCCGGACGTTAGCTGCGGCAACAGAAAAGGGCCCGCTAAGCGCTCATATACGCTTAGCGGGCCCTTTCCTTGATCCGTTACAAGCTCTTAGCCGCCTCGAGCACTTCGGCTGCGTGGCCTTCCACGTTCACGCTGCGCCATACCTTGGCGATCTTGCCTTGCTCATCCAGCAGGAAAGTCGAGCGCTCAATGCCCATGAACTCTTTGCCTTCCCAGCTGCGAAGCTTCCATACACCGAACAGCTCCGACACGGTATGCTCCGTATCCGACAGCAGCAGGAACGGCAGCTCATGCTTCTCGATGAATTGCTCATGCGACATCAGATCGTCTGGGCTAATGCCGATAACAGCCGTATTATGCTCAGCGAACTGTCCGTTGAAGTCGCGGAAGTCGCAGGATTCGGTCGTACAGCCCGGCGTCATATCCTTCGGATAAAAATAAATAACAAGCTTCTTGCCTGCATAATCAACGAGTGCAGCTTCCTTGCCGTTAGATGCCTGCAGTTTAAAATTAGGCACCTGATCTCCTACCTGCAAAACCGTTTGTCCCATCGCATATTCTCCTCTACTCTACTTATTATTAATTAATTTTGCTCGATGACGAGCTGTTGGCCGCTCTCATATAAATGCAACTCACCGAGCCCTCGTATGTCAGCACGTATAGGGAAGCTCTCTGCCGTCTTATTCGTGAAGTGCCACCTGCCCCCTACCGTTCGAATAATGAACAGACCTTCATCATCGCCGATCGGATTGAAGCTGTCATCTCTTATCTTATACGTCGGTATGCCAAGTGCCTCGAGTGCATCCACTGCTGACCGCACATGGTGTGCCGGCAAACCAATTTCGCTAATGTTCAGCACATCCTGCTTCGCATCGAATGGGCGGTCCACCTCGTTATCCATCGTATGGCGCGCAATCAACTCCAATATATTACCCGCTGGATCGGCAAAATAGACCGAATGCGAATTCCACAAAGCACTATAAGAGACATCCTCACCTGCCTCAACGCCTAGCTGCACATGCCGGCTGATCCAACCCTTCGCTTCATCCAGCTTATTCGATGGAATATTGAACGCGAAATGGTAATAAGGATCGTTCTCTGCGCTCTCCACGGATACGAACGTCAATCGGGAGTTGCCCGCCTGAAACGTAACACGCCCGCTCAAGCCTTCGTCTACAATCGGAAACTGCAGAGTTTCGTTGTAAAAGGATATAAGCCGATCCAACGGCTCAGCTGTTAGGAACTCCGCTCTGTCAATGAACATCGCATGCTTCATTCCTCTCGTAAAAGATAGACGCGCCCGTTACGAACGACTTAACGCTTTCGCGAGCATCGTCACCCGATCCGCCATATAAGCCCCATCCCAGCATGAGTTTCGTAAGCGCCGCTTCTACCGATAGCTTCTCGATCACAATCGCACCCGCCTCAATCAGCTTCAGCGACGAGGAATACATAGAATCCGAGCTGTCCTTAACCGGACAAAGGTAGACGTCAATCTGCTGTGTCTGGCAAGCTTCAATAAATCGAGTTAGGGAATACGGTTCTTCATCTACCGCGCAAGCCGTTCCCGAATGATGAAGATCATGCAGAATCGCCTTCGGCCGCCGCTCGTCACCCTCGCCAAACCGATAATAGCTATAATTCAATCCCGGATAGGGCTTCACGTATACGATGCTTGAATCTATAGCAAGCGATTCACTTTGCCATTCCGCCAAGCCGGTATCCTTCCGGCCGCGAAGCTGCTCCGGTGTCGGATTATGGTCATGCGCAAGCCGTACAAACTTACGATTGACCATTTTGCCGTAAGGCAGGTCATACGGACAACGAAACTGATCGGTGAACGATTCGCATTGCGTAATCCGAGTACCGAGATAGACAATGGGCTCGGCCTTGTCGTTCGCATAGACGACAAAAACGCCCGGCAGCTCGCCATCCAATATGTAATCTATCGAGTGGCTAAAGTTGCCGAGGCCGTTGCTCCGCTCGTCTTCTAAAGGATAATTGCTCGCCGTAAATACGAGCGGAATCGTAATATCAGCGAACAAGTAGCTGAACATCGCCGCTGAATATGCGAGCGTATCGGAGCCATGTGTCACAATTATGCCCGCATAGGACCGCCAGTCCGCTTCCTTGAGCGCGGCGGCTAAAATGCCCCAATGATTCGGCGTCATATTTTCGCTCAAAATATTAAGAGGCTGAATCGTATCCAATACGACTTCTTCGCGCTTCAAGCCGCTAGCCTGATAAGCGTCAAGCAAAGCATACGAGCCTGACTCATTCACCTGAATCTCGCGGCCTGCGCTTCTGCTGCCAATGGTCCCGCCTGTAAACACAATTAATAAGCGCTTCATAGACTTTACTCTTCCTTTCACCTAATCGACTATCCCTCTTATCGTATCGGCGATGCAGGAGAAGGTCAAACTGCATATAGAGATAGTGTAAGCGAATGAAGCAACGTCCATTCATCGTTACGCTTGTATGTTCCTACTCAGGCGATCGTTCCCACATCTCGTCAAGCTTTTCCAACAGATGCTCTCCCGTCCAATCTCCACGCAAATACTTTCTTAGCATGTCCGGTCCATTTTGCGTGTAATCCCCATTTTGAGCAAAGCCGCCTAATGTTCTCGTTCCCGCATAGCGTACAGGATTGTTATTCATAAGAATATAAGGAGCGAACGCTCCAGTTTTGAAAAACTCCGAGTCGTCCACATTATTATAGATCGGTATAACGCCGGTATCTTTGGCAAACTTCATATGGTTGTCTGTCGACGATAAGAAGGTGATCAGCTCCCATGCCTCGTTCTTATGCCCGGACTTGGACGAAATTCCCCATCCCGCCCCGCCGACACTGTAATAAGACACCCCATCGGGACCAGCTGGAAGCGGAGCAGTAGCCCAGATGCCGTACGCAAGCTTCTCCTCAATAAGCGCGATCGCGTCTGAATCTTGAATCAGCATCGCCGTCATGCCGTTCGCGAACGCTTCTACCTGCTCGTTGAACCCCCAATTAATAGATTCAGGAGGCGATGTGTCGGCGTATATATTACGATACAGCTCTATAGCTTGGAGAGCTCCATCATCGGCAAATATAGACTTGCCGTCATGTCTGTACATCGGATCTCCCAGGTTCACATCGTCGCTGTTGTACGCCTGGATGATCTGATTCAACATTCGGGTAGCACCCGTTCCACCGCGGAAGGCATAGCCGAATTGGTTGCGCGGAGCGCTCGTAAGCTGCTTCCCGACAAAATACAACTGCTCCCACGTTTCAGGCACTTGAAGCGCCTTGGCTTCGAACAGATCTTTGCGATAATACAATTGCGACTGGTATAGACCGCTCGGAATGTAGTAAGGCGTACCGTCTAGACTGGTTGCAGCGGTACGAGCGTTCTCGCTTAACATGCTATATTGATCCCATTGCGCAACATAGGGCTGAAGGTTTTCAATAAGTCCCTCAGAGACAAGTGATTGCAAATTGCCGGTTCTCACTTCTACAATATCTATCCTTTGCTCCTCGCCAAGCAGCTTCATTATCGTCTTATCCGCCGTGGCGTAGTCGGTTGATACGAGTTCAACCTTAATGCTTGGATGCTGCCGTTCAAAAGCTTCAATAAGCGTCTGCAGCGATTTGGTTCGCACGTCATTAGGCAAGCTCTGTGCAATCCTAATCGTGATACGATCCGTCACACCAGGCGGACTGCTTTCTTGTCTGGTTATGTTCTCGTTATGAGAGGCGCATCCACTGAGCAAGATAAACACAAGTACGAGTAGTAGCAAAAGCTTATACCAGCCGCGCCTCCTCCACTTGTTATCCATTTCATACCCTCCCCGTAGCGCATTTCGTTGTGTCCTACCTTATTTATCGGTCGGCAACTCCCCATACAATACAGTTACGGCCTTGTTTCTTAGCGGAATATAATAAAATATCAGTTGCTTTCACGACATCGTCTGTCCATTCTCCCCGCCTTATAACGACGCCCAAGCTCCATATATACAAGACTGAGCAGCTGAATAATACGATTATGCGCCAAGTATCTGCTTTCGTATGATGAAAATAGTAAACGTATACAATTCCAGCAACTACTAAGAAGAACCATCTGGACAAGGAGAGGATTCTTTCAAGAAAATGGTCGTTTTTGAAGTTCATGCTTTCAGCACATCCAATGAGGATCATATGAGTAACCTTGGTCTTATTTTACCACAACGGGCTGTCTAGATCATCACAACGATGGCAGATTAACTTCCGTCCCAAGCTTTGCTTAAATATTTCCGATATTGTAAATAATAATAATAATCATTGTCAATGATGATAAGAGCCACACAATGACGAAGATGGAAAATGGCTATTGACTTCAATACGATATATCGTTAACTTAGTAATACGATATATCGTATTATACAAGCGAGGTGAGACCTACTATGCATCCACATAAAGAACCTGGCTCCGGCAAACGTTACTTCGGCCGCGGCGGCGTGAAGATTGCGCTGCTCAGACTGCTCGCCGAGGAGCCGATGCACGGCTATCAGATTATGAAGACGCTGGAGGAGCAATCCGGCGGTCTCTATATTCCTAGCGCAGGCAGCATCTACCCGACACTGCAAGCACTGGAGGAAAAAGGCTTCGTCTCGGTCAGAGAGGACGACGGCAGCAAAAAGGTTTACTCGATCACCGAACAAGGTCGATCCGCCCTCTCCCTGCTTCCCGAACGCCCCAAACGGGACGAAAACGGGAAACTGCCTCCCGAAGTGGAAGCCTATCGATTCGAGAAGATGAGACGCAAGCTTGGCCTATCGAACGAGTCCTTCGACCTGCTTCGTCTTGTGACGCGCGCCGAGCAAGAAGCTTCGGCAAGCAAGGAGCTCTCGTCCAAGCTTCAATCGCTGTTATCGCAGCAGCAGCAGCAGATCAATTCGTTGCTTGATGCATACGCACAGCAGGCGTCCGGCGCTATCGAGGAAACGGAGTGATGCGAGCATGAACCCGAATCCAGGTTTTATGGGCAATCGAATGCCGCCTTTACCGGCCAAGAAACCAGCTCGCGGCAGTATATGGAGCATGTACAAGCGAATGTTTCTCCATGTGCGAGCGCAATGGATGCTCATGGCAGCCGCCTTCATCTGCATCATTGCCGTATCGCTGCTTGAGTTCGCCATTCCGCGTCTTACGCAATGGACGATTGACGACATCATTCCAAGTCAGCGTTACGACAGCTTGATTTGGGTAGCGCTGGGCGTGCTAGGTACGGCGTTGCTGCTAGGGCTGTTCAATTATTTAAGCAGCTTATTAATGGCTTCCGTCGGCCAGCGCGCCGTATACGACATACGCGGCGAGCTGTATCGGCATATTCAGCGGCTTGATATCGGCTTCTTCGACCGCAACCGCACAGGCGATCTAATGTCGCGCGTCACGAACGATGTGAACATGCTTCAGCAGCTCGTCTCGTCGGGCATGATGTCGATCATAACCGACTGGTTCACCTTCATCGCCGTCGCTGCTTATATGATGTGGATCAACTGGCAGTTAACGCTCATCGTGCTCGCAACGTTTCCGCTTATGCTTCTTACGACGCAATTTTTCGGCAAGCGGATGCGAGCGGCCTTTAAGAAAGTGCAAGAGACGGTAGCCGAGGTAAGCAACCATCTGCAAGATACGTTATCATCCATTCGACTCATTAAATCTTTTTCCAACGAAGACTTCGAAGCTGAACGCTTTGCGCTGCGAAGCGAGAGCAATATGAAGGCGAATCTGCATGCCGTGAAGACGCGGGCTGTGTTCGAGCCGGTGATCGACATGCTCTTGTTCATTGGACTCGCTGCCGTATTGCTGTTCGGAGCACGCTTCACGATGGACGGAAGCATGACGATCGGCACCATCGTTGCCTTTATGGCATACCTTCGCCTGCTGCAAAATCCGATCCGCCGCTTCAGCCGCACCATTAATACGATTCAACAATCGGCTGCCGCTTACGAGCGAATCGTCGATATATTAGGCACGCAGCCGCAAATTGCCGATGCTCCGGATGCTATTACGCTGACCCATGTGCAAGGGCACGTCGTCTTCGACAACGTCAGCTTCGCCTATCACAATGATGTGCCGGTGCTGTCGAAATTTGAATTCGAGATTGCTCCGGGCAAGATTACCGCCATCGTCGGATCTTCCGGTGCCGGCAAGTCGACGATTACGCATTTGATGACGCGGTTCTATGACCCTCAGGAGGGTACGGTATCGCTCGACGGCATTTCGCTTAAGCAATTGAAGCTGGCGTCCTTGCGCTCGCATCTTGGCATCGTTTCGCAGGATATTGTGCTGCTGAACGGTACGATACGCGAGAACATCGTGTACGGGAAGCAAGGCGCGTCCGATGAAGAAATCGAGGCTGCCGCGCGGGCCGCAAGCGCGCATGAGTTCATTATGTCGTTCCCGCAAGGCTATGACTCCCAGATCGGAGAACGAGGGGTGAAGCTGTCCGGAGGACAGAAGCAGCGCATATCGATCGCCCGCGCCATACTGAAAAATCCAGCCATCATCATACTGGACGAGGCAACCTCCTCGCTCGATACGGAATCCGAGAAGTCGATTCAAGATGCTCTCGCGCACTTGCTCGAAGGCCGCACCTGCCTCGTCATCGCGCATCGGCTGTCAACGATTCAGCAGGCCGATACGATCTACGTGCTGGATAAAGGCGTTATCCTCGAATCCGGCACGCATGATGAGCTGCTTACGGCGCAAGGCAGGTACAAGCAGCTATATGAGCTGCAGTTCCCTCAGCAGGAGGCTGCCGCACCTGCCGCTGAACCACAGCTGGAGCTGCAACGAACGAAGAAACTTTAGTCGCATTATCAAGTCTCGCGGCAAAGACCTCATATTCCACCAATTTCAGCTGACTTGGGAGAAATAGAGAACCGATCTCTATCTCACATAAAGCCTCCACATAAACAACAAAAACCGTCCCAACAGCCTACTGGCTATTGGGACGGCCTCTTTCATTTATCAACAAACATCTGACTTACTTCGGGTCATGCGAGGCAATGCGAGCTCGCTGACCGTGCGAACCGATGGAAGCGCCGGAGTCGGCATCACGCTCGCGTCCCATGAACGGCCACCAGTTGGCTGGGCCGAACATGCGAACCATGACCGGTATGAACAACGGCAGCATAACCATCGCATACAAGAACAACCCGCACAGGACGATCGTTGCGATTTGCAGCAGCGACATGACTCCCGATGGAAGCATCGCCGCGAACGTGCCGCCGAGAATGACGGCTGCGGACATAATGACGGTACCCATATTTTTCATCGCTTCAAGGATCGCCTCGGAAGGCGACAGGTGGCGATATTCCTTGAATCGATCCATTAAGAAGATGCTGTAGTCGATGCCGAGCGCCACCAGCATGACGAAGCCGAAGAACGGCACGGCCCAGCTGACGCCCGAGTAACCAAGCAAACGTACGAATATAACTTCCGTAATCGCCATCGAAGTGTAGAACGTAACGAGCAGCGAGGCGATCATATAGAGCGGCATAATGATTGAACGGAACAGCACGATCAGAATGATCGCTATGCCGATCAGCATGAGCACAACCGTCTTCGAATAATCGGCCGACGATATATTGCTCAGATCGTGGTTCATGCTCGTCACGCCGCCGATTGCAATCTCGGCATCGCTATACGCCGTGCCTTGCAGAGCCCGTTCCACGGCTGCTTCCAGCGAAGGAACTTCAGCCATTGTATCTTGCTCGTAAGGATTCGTACGGAATACGACATCGAACTTAGCCGTATGGCGATCCTCGGACATATACACATTAAGTGCCGTTTGGAACTCTTCGTTCGCAATCGCTTCTTCGGGAATATACCAGCCCGTCATTTGTTTATTCGGCGAATCTGCCAAACCATTCAAGTAACCGCCAGCCGACTGCAGGCCATCCGTCACTTGCGTAAGTCCGCTGACACTATCGTCGAGTCCGCTCGTCAGCTCGCCGAGCTGATCACCAAGCGCCGCGAAGCCCGACTGCAGCTCCTTCTGCCCTTCTGACAGTTGACCAAGACCCTGCGTTACGCCCGGCAGCTTGGAAACGATCTGCCCCTGGCCTGCCGCTGCCTGCTCAATGCCCTTCTGCAGCTCGGCAATGCCGGCTGCCAATCGTTCAAGTCCGCCTGCAAGCGCGGATTGGCCTTGCGAGGCTTGCGTGAACCCAGCATTCGCCTGCTTCATGCCGGTATTGATTGCGCCAAGCTGCGCGTTCATCTGCGCAAGCTGGGCGTGAACGCCGGCAGCGCTTTGCTGCAGCTGGGCGAGCGCGCCAAGCGCCTCCTGGAATGCGGCATCTTCCGCCAGTCCAGGATAGTTGTCCGTCAGCCCGCTTAAGCCTTGCTGCACGCCGGCCAGCCCTTCCGCCAGCTTCGCCTGCTCAGCGGCGACTGCGCTATAAGCGCCGGTCAACTGATCCAGACCGCCGCCAAGCTGCTCATAGCTGCCCGCAAGCTCCGTGCTCGCAGCAGCCAATTGAACCGCGCTGGCATGCGCCTGCTCAAGCCCAGCGGTTAACTCCTTCGCTCCGGCCGAGCCGTCCAGCAGCCCTTGCTCGATCTTGCTCAGACCAGCGCCAAGCTGCTCGACGCCCGTCTTCAGCTCATTCGTGCCGGAGACGAGTTCTCCAGCACCGTCGACCGCTTCGGCCAGCTTCGGCGCATTCTCGTTCAGCGCGCTGCTCGCCTCGGACAAGCCGCTGCCGATCTTGCCGAGTCCTTCGCCGCTCTGTCCAAGTCCATCCTCGAGCGTACCGACCTGGTCGGCGACGAGGAATTGCTCCATCGCCTCGCCCATCGGCCGCGTGGCGCTGCGAACCGCCTTCACGCCTTCGGCCTTCGCCAGCTCGCGGCTCGCCTGCTCCAGCGCTGCCAGTCCCTCCGGCGTATCCAGCGGCTGATCGGTCTTCACGACGACCGTCGTTGGCAACGATTCGCCTGGTCCGAACCCTTCCGCAATAATATTGAATGCTTTAACGGAATCGTATTTGTCGCCGATCTCGTCAAGCGAATTGAATGAGATAGAGCCCTTATAAGCGGTGAGGAACGGTACAACAATAACCGCCAATATCACAAGCGCCCATACCGGCTTCTTCAGCGAGAAGCTGCCGACAGCGCCCCATAGCTTGCTCGGCTTATGCTCCAATGAGCCCTTCGCCGGCCAGAACAGCGCCTTGCCCAACACAGCCATAAAGAACGGGACGATGGTGAACAGCGCAATGAGCAGCACCGCTACGCCAACAGCGACCGCAACGGCCGAACGATACAGCATAAACGTCGAGAAGCCGATTGACGCGAAGCCGACCAGCACCGCAAGCCCGGAGAACAACACCGTTCTGCCTGCCGTGCGATACGTATGAACGATCGCTTCCGTAATGTCGCCGCGATGGGCTAGCTCTTCCTTGAATCGGCTGATCAACAGAATGCAATAGTCCGTGCCTATGCCGAACAAGACGGCAACGAGGAAAATTTGCGTAAAGTTCGATAGCGGAAAGTCGGCATACTTCACGAGGAATGCGACTATCGACTGTGAGGTGAGGTAAGTAAAGCCCACCGCCAGCAGCGGCACAATCGGCGCAACCGCCGAACGGAAGACGATGAACAAGATGATAAGTATGAATCCGACCGTAATAAGCTCCGTCTTCTTAAGCCCTTCCTGCGAGCTCTGCACAACATCCTCGGAGATAATCCAGTTGCCGGTATAATAATGCTCAATGCCGATATCGGACAGCGACTCATACAGACCGTCCTTCAGCTCGACCAGCTCCCGGTCGCCGGCCTCGACGCTCAAAAGCGTCAGAACGGTGCTGCCGTCCTCGGACACCATCTGCGGTTTCAGCTCAGGCGTATCGAAGTGGCTTGTAACCGACGTGACGCCGATGGCCTCGCCTTCAGCCTTCAGCTTATCAACGCCGCCCTTCACTTCGGCTAGGTCGCTTTCCGATAAGCCGCCTTCCTTATGGAAGACGAGCACGGTCGCCATGCCGCTTGCGCCATCGTCGCCTCCCACTTCCTTCACGAGCTCGCTAGCGATATGCGAGGAGTAACCTTCCGGCACGCCGATCTGTCCTTTGGTCCGTACAAGCTCCCCCATTGCCGGCGCGGTAATCATCAGCCCTGCTGCCACCGCAATCCATAATACAAGCACTAACCACTTCAGCTTCAGTATGACTCTCATTCTCTCTCTGCTCTCCCTTCACGATTACGCTTCATAGCCTTATTGTGGTTTGCCTAGTTCATGAGCGAGCTTCTCGAACGTCTGAATGAACGTGATCGCTTCCTGCTCGTCGAACGGGCTGATATACTTTAGCAGCAGCTCATACATCTTTACATCCATCTCGTCAAAAAGCTGCTTTCCCTCCTTTGTCAGCGCTAAATACGTGACGCGCCGATCCTTCTCATCAGGCAGACGATAAATCAGATTCTTGTCGAAAAGGCGATTAATAATGGCCGTAATCGAGCTTTTGCCCACGCAGAAAATATCAGCCAGCTCCGAGGACGTGCTCCGCCCCTGGCTATGCAAATATCGCAGCGTCGAGAACTGGTCGATCGTCAGCTCTTCCGGCATCAGCTCGCGTATCAAAGCGTTTAATCGGCGGTTAACCAAGAAGTGGGCAGCCTCGTAGCGATGTATAATTTCTTTGGATAGTTTGAGATCCATTCCCGCATCAGATCCTCCTTCTCTGTCGTAATGGTCCGAACACTAATGACTTCAATGACTCGGACAAACTAATTCTACTGTAGAACTATTCGATAATCGAACTATATCAAAGACGCGGTTCGAATGCAACGCGTCAATAATGAACATATCGTGAACGGGCTAGAATTGTCCGATTGATTTTTGCCGCGGAACATTTATATAATATTGGCGAAAACGAAAGAGGAACGAAATAAATACATTTGGAGGTTGGACGCGTGTACGATATTGCAATTATCGGAGCTGGACCCGCAGGAGCAAGCGCAGCGATCTTTAGCGCGAAGGCAGGCAAAAAGACAGTCATGTTCGAAAATAACAAAGGGATGACGAAACGCGCATGGTTCGAGAACCATTACGGCGTTGTCGAAATCGGCGGTCCCGATCTCATCGAGACAGGCAAGAAGCAGGCGCTCAAATTCGGCACCGAGATTAAGGAGGAAACCGTTCAGAACATTACTGTCATCGAAGGCGGCTTCATGATTGAATCCGATGGCGGAGCTTACGAGGCAAAGCATGTCCTGCTCGCTACCGGAGCCGCAACTGACCTTGCCGAGCATATCGGCGTTCAGACAAAAGCGGGTACTGAGCCGCGCATCAAGACGGTAGTCGCTGTCGATCCAAGCGGCAAAACGAACATTCCCGGAATCTGGGCCGCTGGAACGGTAGCAGGCGTAAGCGTTCATGCGATCATTACGGCCGGCGACGGCGCCAAAGCTGCTATCAACATCATTAGCGAAATGAATGGCGAGCGTTATGTCGATCACGACGTACTGAAAGCTTAGTTTTCAAGTTTGCGCAAGGTGAAAAGGCTGTCGCTACGCACGAACCGTTAGCTGCGTCTTTGCGCAGCTCGGTTCTGTGCCATCCTTGGTGGCGAGGCGCGTTTCATTCCGGTGAAGTATAGGCATGAGGTAAAGTGTGAAACTATATTCCTATACTTCAAAAAAAGAAGGAATTTAGAATAAATTGTCGAATATTAGGTGAAAAGCCGAATAGGCAAAGGGCAAACTATGCGAAAGCATAGGACGCAAAGCTACGGGTCTACAGCGTAATGACGCCATGATCGCCGGGTTACCCTAATGATTCGTGACCGCAGGAGGGTGCCGTTTGGCATCCTTTTTTTATTGTCAAATCCAACCGTAATCGTTCCATTGACATATTACCAGGAGGCCCGAATTGAGTACTGTACAGCAACCGAAGCGTAATCGATGGATCATCGCCCTGTCCTTTCTACTATGCACGCTGCTCGCTTTAATCAGCGAGAGACTTGGCTATCCCTTTCTATATGGCATAACATTCACCTTTACAAGCGTATTCCTGTTAGTCGGACTTCGCTTGTTCGGGTTCTGGCCCGGATTGCTGGCCGCCGCAGTCGTGCATACGATTGGGACTCAGCTTATGGATCAATCTCTATTCCATAACATCGGACTGCTGGAAATTGCCATTGTCGGTCTGCTCGTTCGCAAGTTCCCGAGTCATCTGTTCGTCTGCGACGCTGCCTTTTGGCTGCTTATCGCTGCCCCACTAACGTATATTACGCATGTTGGTCAATATAACGCTATGGGGACCGATCTGATGCTCGTTACGTCGATTGTGGCGATCAACGGACTGCTGAACGCGCTGTGTGCCGATATTGCCCTGCAATATTTGCCGCTCTCAAAGTGGTCCGGCATCGCTCGCAATTGGCGCAGATCCAGCTCCCTCAACCGCGTCATGTTTCATTTCTCGATCGTGTGCGTTATACTGCCGTTTCTATTGAATATTTACATTAGCAGCACGGGCTCCTTCAAGGAAGCCAGCCGCCACGCCGAGCAGCTTTCCAGCAACGTAGCTTCGATGATCGGAAGAGAATATATGGAGAGCAGGATTCGATATGACGACAATAAGTCCGAGGCCACGCTTGCATACCTGCAATCGCTGATTGCCAAGCATTCGTCCGCTCTATACACCATTACCATTACAGATGGAAGCGGCACTGTCATCCCTTGGAACGGCAGCATCCGTAATGACACCTCAAGCTACCGGATTAACAAAGCGCTAAGCAACAACCTTCAATTGCTTATTCCTGTACTTAAAGAGCATCCGCTCCATATCTCGACTTGGCATGAAGGCAAGTTCCGTTACGCCTCGCCCATCCATGATACGGGCCTCATGATCCATATCGATATTCCTTTACATAACTATCAATACTATCTTTTTAATAAATACATCACGCATTTCATTTATTTGATTACACTCGCCTTATTCGCCGCACTTGTTGCGTTCTTCATTAACCGCTGGCTAGGCAGAAGCTTGAAGCGACTAGCCGAAGCGACGAACAATCTGCCGAGCCGCCTAAAGCAGGAAGACCTGATCGAATGGCCGTCCAGCAATATTTTCGAGATCCATGCCTTAATTAGCAACTTCAAGCAAATGGCGGTCAATCTCGTCCACATGTTCGGTGAGACGCAGAAAAACAGCGAGCGCCTGCAAGCTCAAGCGTATATGCTTGGGCAATCGGAGGAGAAACTTCATCGCCTCGCTTATTACGACATGCTGACAGGTTTGCCGAATCGGCTTCACTTTACGAAGCATATTCAAGACATGATTACGATACATGCCGGTAATGAGCATAAGATTGCTGTTATGTTCGCCGATATTAATCGCTTCAAGCAAGTAAACGATACGCTTGGCCATGCAACCGGCGATAGACTCCTGAAGCAGGCTGCCAGCCGCTTCGCAGAGACTGCAACGAGCTTCGATGTATTCCGTCTCGGTGGCGATGAATTCGTCTTCGCCGGCTCATATACCGACGTTGCGGAGGTGCACGACATGGCGGAACAGATCGGCGAAGCATTCTCCAAGCCTTTCGATATCGACGGCATGCCGCTTTACTTAACAATCAGCATTGGCATTAGTCTATATCCGCTCGACGGTGAAGATATCGACACCGTTATTAGCAACGCGGATATCGCCATGTACAGCGCCAAGGAAGAGGGCGACGGCTGCTACCGCTTCTACAAGCCGAAGCTGGCCTCGGTCATGACAGAGAAGATGCACTTGGAGAACGGACTCTACAATGCGCTGCAAACGAACCAATTCTCCTTACACTATCAGCCGAAAATGAGCGCCTCGACAGGGAAGTTATGCGGCATAGAAGCGCTTATCCGCTGGCAGCATCCCGAGCTGGGCCTTATTCCGCCAGATAAGTTCATTCCGCTTGCCGAGCAGGCGGGCTTCATATTAGAAATTGACCGATGGGTGTTCCGCGAGGCTTGCCGCCAGAACAAAGCGTGGCAGGATGCGGGATTACCTCCGATATGCGTATCGGTTAACATCTCGGGCAGACATTTTTTCCAAGGAAACTTAATCGAAATGATCGTATCCGCGTTAGAAGATACGCAATTATCGCCGGAATACGTCAGCATTGAAATTACGGAGGGCGTCTTCATGCGCAATATGGAGCAAGTCATTGAAACGATCCAGTATTTGCGCAAGCTCGGCATCTTAATCTCGATGGACGACTTCGGCACCGGCTACTCAACGCTTAATCAGCTGCAAAGGCTGCCGATCTCCGATGTGAAGCTTGACCGCTCGTTCATTCAAGGCATTACGACCGACGAGAAGAAGTCCTCGATCGTTCGGGCTATTATCGAGCTTGTGCACAGTATGGATATGAGGGTCGTGGCAGAAGGTGTTGAAACCGATGACGAGTCGCAATTTTGCAAGGAGCTGAAGTGCGATGAACTGCAAGGCTACTTATTCAGCAAGCCGCTTCCGGCCCATCAGTTCGAAGCGCTGCTGGCCGGCAGTGCAGCATAAAGCACTGCATAAACAACGAATGGCAGTACAGGATTAGCCTCCTGTACTGCCATTGTTCGTCTTAAGCGCTTGCTCCGGTTTCGGCTTGAGATGCCGATTCGCTTTCGCTTGCCTGTGCCCCGTTCTCCGCTGCCGGCTTGTCACCTTCCTTCGTACCTCGCGCTCCGTTAGGACGCTCCCCGCGCGGACCTTTGCCGCCATCTTGAGCGCGCCCTTGAAGCTCGCCGTTTACAAGCTTCTCAGCATGCTCAGCCAAGGTTGCAAGCTTCTGGTCATACTGCTCCTGCGTCAACTCTCCCGCCGCAAGCTTCTCGGCGAGCTTGGCTTTCACTTCGGTTATGTGCGCATCAATAACGGTTTGTACGGCTATGCCTTTCTCGGCAGCAAGTGCCGCAATCGTTTTCCCGCCATCCAGTGCTTCTTTAAGCTCGTCCGCTCCTAGGCCTAGCGCTGCAGCTACCGCTTCAAGCCCTCCGCCTCCAAAGCCCTTCCCGCCGCGACCGTCATGCTTGCCTAGCCCCTGTCCGCCGCCTTTGGAATCAAGCAGCTTCTCCGCCTGCTCGGCAGCGGTTGGTTTCGTCTTCTCTGCTTGTCCGTCCTTCAGCTTATCGGTGTCCGCAGATGCGGCCGGGGCGCTCGCACGCTCCGCCTCCAGCCATTCGATTAGCTTCGCTTTCAACTCTTCGCGTGTTTTGCCCTGCGCCACTGCGATTTCGCTGAGCGTGCTCGTCTTAAGCTGTGTCTTCAACGCTGCTTCATCAATAGCCAAGTACGCGAGAAGCTGTTCTTGTATGTTTCCGAGGCCATGTCCGCCGAATTGCCCGCCCCTGCCCTTCTTCTCTGCACCGTCGGCCGCTTTGCCGGTTTGGTCAGAATCGGTCTGAGCAACGTCAGACGAGGCAGCATTCACATATTGACTGCTCCAAAGCACGCCGCCTCCCAGTGTCAAAGTAAGCGCGATGGCTCCTGCCGTTATCGCTTTTGCTTTCGGTTTCAATTGAAGCATTCGTAATTCCACCTCTCATCGATAATGTTGTTACAGGAACATCCTACTCTCACTTCCTTAATTGTCCTTTAAAGCCGACTGAAAGTTAGCTGAATTCCGCTCGGAAGCTTATATATTCAACACTTTTCTAACATTGATTCTCGCATTTTTCTAATATCCCATTGTTATGCTTATTGCAGAAAATACAACTAGAATTGTCGATTCCACAAATTACCACCTACATAATCCGACATAAATCGACGATATTCATCATAATCAATGTTTTGGAGAGTGATGGGATGTTTCGTGCGTTCAACAGAAGTTTAGTAGTGGCAAGTTCAATTGTGTTAGCTTTATTATTAATTGTCGTTATCGGAGTTACGGAGACGTTATCCTATAACAGCCAAAAAAACGCCTTTACGCAGGAGATTAATCGTACCGGTGAAACACTCGGTGCCCAGATGGAAGCCAGTTACTTCTTGCTGGGCCGAGGCTACGAGGAGATTAAGGCTGGCGGCGATACGGAGGGCGATGTTTTTCAACAGCTTAAGCAACTGCTGGACACGATGATAAAGAACGAATTAGTGGCGAATGCTTATATATACATGCCCGAAGTAACTGAACAAGACGGGAAGAAGATCGCGACCGTTATGCAAAGCAACGATGCGCTTCATGCTGCCGGTTTTGCTCCCGGCGACACCTATGAGATTCCGGAGATTTTGCAGCCAACGTTCACCGAAGCATCGGCAGACGGATTTGCGGTTTCCAAGGTTTATGAGGACCAGATCGGGCAATGGGTCACCTTAATGACTGAGCTTCAATCTAAAGATGGTCAAGTAGTAGGCATGTTCGGAGTTGATATCGACTATGCTTTCATTAACGCCAAGCTTAGCGAGCTATTATGGAAAAGCATTATCATTGCTGCAATATTCTCAGTCATCGCTATTCTAATAGCTGTCGTACTTATCCGTTTGGTGCTTAAGCCTCTCAAGAGGCTGGCAGAAGTATCGGCGTTAGCCGCTCAGGGCGATCTTACGCTTGCCGTTGCGGTTAAAGGGCAAAACGAAATTTCTCAAGTAGGAACCTCGTTTAACGCAATGATCGCAAGCCTGCGCGAGCTGGCAGGTAACATTAGCACAACTTCAGGCGAGGTTGCGGGCGCTGCGGCCAACATGCAGCAGAGCGCGGAGCAGACCTCGCAAGCAACGCAAGATGTGACAGAAGCGATTCAAGAGGTAGCCGTTGGTTCAGATACGCAGTTGCAAAGCTTCCAAGAATGTCAGCGTGCGATGACGGAGATGACCGTCGGCATACAACGTATTGCGGAATCAACCTCTTCCGTATCCGAGCTAGCCGCAGATACAAGTCAGCTTGCTTCGGAAGGCGAGAGTGTCATTGATTCTACCCTGCAACAGATGCACGAGATTGAAGAGCATGTATCGACAACCGTCGCTACGCTTCACGAGTTGAAGGAGCAAAGCGATAAGATCGGCGGCATCCTCGCGATGATCGGCGATGTTGCGAATCAGACGAATTTGCTGGCGCTTAACGCATCGATCGAGGCAGCGCGTGCCGGCGAGCACGGCAAAGGGTTCGCCGTTGTTGCTCATGAAATTCGCAAGCTGGCCGAACGTTCGAAGGAATCATCGGAGCAGATTGGCGCGATTCTGCACAGCATCGGCAGCGGTACGTCGCATGCGGTGCTGACGATGGAGAAATCGGCAGTCGCAGCCCGAGAAGGATCAATCGTGAGCGCGAAGGCAGGCGAATCGTTCCGCGCCATCGTTACGTCGATACGCGATGTATCCAGCCAAGTGCAAGAGGTATCCGCCGCTTCCGAGCAGATGTCGGCCGGCAGCGAACAGATCGCCGCTTCGCTTGACCAGCTCGAAGGCATTGCAGCTACATCGGCAGATAACGCGCAGCGCGTAGCAGCCGCTTCCGAAGAGCAGCTCGCCTCGATGCAAGAGGTCGCAAGCTCATCCGAGCAGCTTCGCAATCTGGCGAACACGCTGAATGAAACGATCGGACGCTTCAAAACCTAATTTATCAGATCACGCTAACCCCTCCTCCTTATATATAAAGAAGGCTAGCCTCTCCTAATGGAGAAGCTAGCCTTCTTCGCTTATATGGTCTACTTCACTATCTATGAACCCAAACAAACTCACTAATTACGCTGAATGATACCGCGCTCCGCCAAATAATGAGGCAAAGCTCACTGCCCATGAAGTCAGCTTCACGGCTAATGAGGTTTGCCTCACTAATCTCCGCAAACAGCCAATATCACCACTATATAGTGAGATTTAACTCACTATTTCATGAGATCCTTCACTATTCCCCGCCCCGGCATGGAGCAGGCAGGCTTCAAACCGCCTTATGCCGGCTGCGTCGCGCCGCCCTGCTGCAGCTGATACATCGCGTAATATTTGCCGCGATGCTCCATCAACTGCTCGTGATTGCCGCGCTCGACGATCTCGCCGCGGTCGAGCACAAGAATCTGATCGGCCGCGCGAATCGTCGACAGCCGATGCGCGATAACGAACGTCGTTCGCCCCTTCTTAAGCACATCGAGCGCCTCTTGAATGATCGCCTCGGTCTCCGTATCGATACTCGCCGTCGCCTCGTCCAAGATCAGAATCGCGGGATCGTATGCGAGCGCCCGCGCGAACGAGATCAGTTGCCGCTGACCGGCCGACAGCGTGCTGCCCTTCTCGATAACCGGCGCGTCAATACCGCCCGGCAGCACGCTGAACATTTCGTAGGCGCCGACATCGCGCAGCGATTGCTCGACCTTCTCCCTGCTGATCGCCGGGTTATCCAAGCTGACGTTCGAGGCGATCGTTCCGGTGAACAGGAACGGATCCTGCAGCACGATGCCCATATGCTG
The DNA here is from genome assembly GCF_056396205.1 of Paenibacillus sp. 05T425. Lineage (NCBI taxonomy): Bacteria > Bacillati > Bacillota > Bacilli > Caryophanales > Paenibacillaceae > Paenibacillus > Paenibacillus sp. 05T425. The sequence continues at coordinate 458,417 of NZ_JBFTLA010000002.1, read as the reverse complement.
GCGCAGCAGCTGCTTCGGTATATCGCGAACCTCCTTGCCGTCCACGACGATACGGCCCTCATTAATATCGTAGAAGCGGAACAGCAGATTCAAGATCGAGCTTTTGCCCGAGCCGGTATGACCGACAAGCGCGACCGTCTCGCCCTGCTTCGCATGGAAATCAATGTTCTTCAGCACGTATTCGCCTTTCTTGTAAGCGAACGAGACGCGCTCGAACTGCACATCGCCCTTGTAACGATCCATCGTGCCAGGCACGACGTCGATGCCTTCCTCGTCCATGAGCAGGAACACCCTCTCTGCCGATACGCGCGCTGTCTCTAGGTTGGACAGCTGGTTMACGATACCGACAATCGGCGCGAACATCCGGTTCATGTAATCGACGAAGGCGTACAGAACGCCTACCGATACAGCCGTGCCGAACCAATCTCCCCAGAACAGCCAGATGACAATGAGGAACAGAATGTTCCGCACGACGTTAACGAGGTTATGGGATGTAATGGAGTTCAAGCTGAGCAGCTTGTTCTGATACTTGTAATAATGCTCATTAAGCGACTCGAACTCCTTGTTCGTTTCCTCTTGGCGACGGAATGCTTGAATGATCGGCATCCCTTGTATCGACTCGTTAAGCATGCCGTTAATCTCGCTCAGCTTGGAGCGGATAATGCGGTTATAACGCGCCGCGAACTTGCGGTAAACGATAATCCATACGATAAGGATCGGCACTAGCGGCAACGAAATGAGCGCCAGTCTTGCATCGAGCAGGAACAATGCCCCATAGATCGCCGCCATATAAATAATGCCCGTAAAAAAGTTTGCCAGCACCGCGACGTACAACTCGCGGATCGCCTCGGTATCATTCGTAATACGCGAGACGACTTGGCCCGCCGACAAATTATCGTAATAATTGACCGGCAGCCGCTGCGTATGCGCGAAGATGTCGTTCCGCATCCGGCGGACGATCTTGTTCGCCGACGTCTGCAGCATCAGCCGCTGGCCGTACGTGAACACAGCCACAAGCAGCAGCAAGCCGAAGTACAGCGCCGCCATTGTCAGCAAAGCCGGAAATTCCGGCTTGTAGAAGCTGTACAGCTCCGAAGACGATAGCTTGGTCACGGGATAGCTCGCTTGCTCGCCTGTTTCCTTACTCGTTATGGTCATCGTGCCGTCCGTGACGACACGCTTGCCGCTTTCGAACTTCAGCGGCTCTTCCAGCCAATAGAACTGGCGTACCGATTGAAGCACGCGAACCTCTGCGCCCTTCTGCTCATCCGCAGCGAAGTGATCCTCGCGCTTATACCATTTATCTTTATAAAGAACCGCATACGGCTGTTCTGCCGAAACCTCATGCCACTTCTTCTCGATACCGAGAATGTTCTGGTCAATCATTCGCTTAGCGATGAACGGTCCTGCAAGCTCCGCGCTGACCGCAAGCACGAGCAGCAGCAGCGCCAGCAGGATCGGTTTCTTATAAAGCATGGCGTATTGAAACAACCTCTTGCCCGTTGTCTGTTTCATTGTCCTTCACGCCCCTAAATTATGAATCTGCACCTATTACTCTTCGATAAAAGCTTCCAGCTGCTGGCGATCGTATTGCTCGCGATACCAGCCGCCGTTCTCCAGCAGTTGCTCATGCGTGCCTTCCTGTACGATGCGTCCTTCGTCGAGGACGATAATCCAGTCCGCATGCTGAACGGCCGACAGCCTGTGCGTCGTAATAAGCGTTGTCTTGCCGACGCGCTCCGTACGGATGCCGTCAATGATTTCCGCTTCCGTCTTCGCGTCTACCGCGGACAAAGCGTCGTCCAGCAGCAATATTTCCGGATCGGCGATAAGCGCCCTGGCGATGCTGACCCGCTGCTTCTGCCCGCCGGACAGCGCAACGCCCTTCTCGCCTACCATCGTCTGGAGACCGTCCGGAAGGAACTGAATATCCTTCGCGAACGAAGCGCGTTGCAGAGCACGCTGCATATCTTCATCCGTCGCATCGCTCTTCCCAAACATAATATTTTCCTTCACCGTTCTCGAGAACAAAATCGGCTGCTGCGGCACATAGCCAACCCAGCGCAGCCACTCCTGCGTGCGCAGATGACCAATCGATGAGCCCGAGATCGTAATATCGCCTTGTCCAAGCGGGTACTCGCGCAACAGCTGCTTCAACAGCGTTGTTTTGCCGCTGCCGGTCCGACCGACAATACCAAGCGTCTGGCCTTGGCGAAGCGTGAACGACACGTCCGCTAAGTTGTCGACTGTCGAGGACGGGTAACGGAACGTAACATCCCGGAACTGAAGACCTTCCGGCTCCTTCACCGCAACCGGATCGGCGGCTTCGGGAACGTCCGGCTTATAGCCGAGCGTCTCGTTGACACGATCAAGCGACGCGTTGCCGCGCTGCATAATGTTGATAAGCTCGCCGATGGCGAACATCGGCCAGATGAGCATGCCGAGGAATACGTTAAACGAGACAAGCTCGCCAAGCGTAATTTCATTATGGAATACGAGATAACCGCCGTAACATAAACCGATCAAGTAACTCGTTCCGACAAGCACTTTCATCGTCGGCTCGAACAACGCGTCGATCTTGGCGACTGCGATGTTTTTGCCTAGCACTTCCTTCGTCTTCGCTTTGAATCTCGATTCGCTCGCTTCCTCCTGTACGAATGCGCGGATAACCCGCACGCCCGCTACAGACTCCAGAACCTGGTCATTCAGATCGCCAAAGGCGTCCTGCGCGTCCATGAACCGCTCGTGAATCTTCTTGCCGAAGTAGCTCATCGCCAGCGCCATAAGAGGCAGCGGCAGAAGCGAAGCCAACGTCAGCTTCACGCTGATAAGGCCGGCCATGACGATCAGAATCGTAATCATGAACAGCGTCGAATCGACGAGCGTCAAGATGCCGAAACCGGCTGTCGTCGCCACCGCGCCAAGGTCATTCGTCGATCGGGCCATCAGGTCGCCCGTACGGTTGCGCTCGTAGAACGTCGGCGTCATCTTCAGGAAATGCCGCATCAACCTCGACCGAAGCAATCGTTCCAGCACGAATGCGCCCCCGAACAATTGATAATGCCACACATATGTAATGACATACCCGATAATCGTTAAAGCGATCCAGCTGACTACAATAAGCTGGAAGTCGGCGTCGCCCAGTACGCCTTGGTGAATGCCGTCAATCGTATAACCGATCAGCCACGGCGGAATGACATCGATGAATCCCGTCAGAACGAGGAGCGTGATCGCTAGCGTATACCGCTTCCAGTTCATGCCGAAAAACCATTTTAATTTTTTGAGTACAATAAACATCCTTCTCTACCACACCTTCCGCTATCCATCCTTACGACATTCTTCCCTTAGAAAAAAACAAAAGAAGCGCGCCGCCGCAACGACACGCTTCTTCCTTCCGCCGCGGGACGTGCGGGCAGCCTGCGAACAGGCTGCCGCAACCCGATTGCGGCAAACGAAAAGGCGCAAAGTTACGGTAACGTAACCCTGCGCCCCTATTGACGGGTATACTCCCTTATTACAGGGAAATGACGCGCGGATGGATTACGTTATTCATGTTGAAACGATGAATCATGATTCCTGCTGCAATGGCTCTCATAAATTTCCGCATGTAACGTAACCCTCCTCTCGAATAAAATCTAATTGTCACTTTACCATCCGTTGAAAACGATGTCAACCACAAAATTACAGCTCCTAACCCTTTACAAAACCTTCGCATCACAATAATTTCAAGTTAACATTCAACTTGTATTCTAGTTGCGTACCAGTTATGTTAACGAAATAAACGGGTCTAGATGAAGGGAGCTTATACGATATAATGACGACGACAACGCAGCAAGTTAACGATTCCGATGTAAAAGTTCTGCCTTTCCAGGGCGTACTTAACTTCCGCGACATGGGCGGATATGAGACGAATGACGGACGCAAGGTGAAGCGCGGGCTGCTCTTCCGCTCCGCCGAGCTGACAGGCATGACAGAGAGCGACCGCGAGCTGTTCGCTTCGCTTGGCATTAAGACCGTGTTCGATTACCGCGACGACAAAGAAGCCGAGCTTAAGCCGGACCCTCTCTTCGATAACGTAGCTAACGTTCGTGTTCCTGCGATGAACCAGCCTCATAATACAGGCGATATTCGCGAGATGCTGAAGTCCGACCTGTTCCGTAATATGTCCGTCGAGACGTTCGCCGACATGTACGTGCAGATGGCCATCGACAACGTCTCCTTCAAGAAGCTGATGTCGCTCCTTCAGGAATCGGAGAGCCTCGGGCTGCTGCACCACTGCGCAGCCGGACGCGACCGTACCGGCATCGGCAGCGCCTTCATTCTACTTGCTCTCGGCGTCGATCGCGAGACGATTATTGAAGACTACCTGATCTCGAACGTTACGCTTGTCTCGATGAACGAGAAGATGAAGGAGCAGTTGGCCGGGCTTCTCGACGAAGAGCAAATGGAGCGCTTGTCAGCGATGTTCCAGCTCCGCCGCGAGTTCATGGAAGCCGTATTCGGCGCTATCGATACGAAGTACGGCGACACGGACAGCTTCCTGGAGCAAGAGTTCGGCCTCGATGCCGATAAGCGCGCAGCGCTCCAAGACCGCTGCCTGGAATAGTCGGCTGTCGTCCCAAAATCCTTACGCTAAGGACCTCCGGCTTCCACTGTAAAGTGGAGGCTGCGGTCCTTTTTCGATTGTCCATTTCCTATTCGGGGATATGAATGGATTTTGTGCAGTCAAATGGCCGGAAACGATACGATATCAGAGTTTGATTGGATTGTGTACAGTCTAATGGACAGAGGAACCCTGCTAAGGGCTAAAATGCCGGTTTGACTGTATGTTCTCCACTCAAAAGTCGCTTATTAGGCGATTGGGGCCGATTAGACTGTATGAAATACAGGCAAAAACAACTTATTCCGTCTATCGAAAGTGACAAAACCAACAGCTCCTTTTAAACCATTCTTTATCGGATGTATGCTTCCGGCCTCCTATATACTTTAGGTGATACCCATCCGTATTAAAGGAGGCGTGAATGTCATGGCAAACGTGTTCGAGGTTGCCCAAACGCTCATTCAGCATATACAAACCCGCTTCAAAGGTGATATAGCCCTGGTCGCCTATTACGGCTCTTATGCGCAAGGAACGGCTACCTCCCGCTCCGACCTCGACTTCTTCTTCATTCCATCTACGCCGCGAGGCTTCCGCGCGGCTCTTTCGTTCCTATGCGGCGGCATCAGCTTCGACTTTTGGCCCATCAGCTGGGAGCGCGCGGAGCGGATGGCCGCTTTCGAAGAGCCGAATACATCCATCATCGCCGACTGCAAGCTGCTGTACGTCCGTTCGGACGCCGATCTTGCCCGCTTCGAGCAGCTCCGCAAGCGAATCTCCGAAACCGGCAAGCCATCGCTCGCCCTCATAGAGAAAGCGGAAAATCATTTGCGCGACGCCTACGTTCATCTCTACCAAATGTCTCTGCTCCACAACGACTCAACTGGTAATCTGACACTGTTCCGAACGGAGGCGCATGGAGTTCTAACTCATGTGCTGTATGCCCTCGCTCTGCTTAACGGTACTTATTTCACGAAAGGCTGGGGCAAAAACACAGAGCAAATCAACCAATTTCATCTGAAACCAGCGAGGCTGGATGAACACATGCACACTTTTATGCAGACAAGCGAGACAAAGGAAATACAAACGGCAAGCGAGCAGCTTGTGCAAGATATGCTGGAACTGTTGAACGCCCAGAAGGCGCATTATGCGGCCGGACCTGATTACAAAGGGCGTATGAAAGGATTTTACGAGGAAATCAGAGGGCAATTCGATAAGCTGTTAACGGCTTGCGAGGCGAATGATTATACGACAGCTTTCTTCTGGTCCATCGGCGCCCAGGATGAGATTGCACGTTTCCTCTACTATTCGAGAAATGGCTATTGGCCAAGCGCCGTACTCGCCACCGCAGACTACATGCATGAATATATCGCTGTTGGATTGCCTGATCTGCCTAAGCTGCTCGCCTCCGATCGATTATCCGAGCTGCGGGACATGATTCTGCTTCTTGATGAGCGGCTGCGCTCCCTACTCCAGTCGCATACCGTACACATTGCCGAATTTGAGACACCTCAGCAGCTAGAGCTGTATCTAGACCAGCGGGGTTAGCCCCCACTCGACGGCCGTCACAAATCGTTGCTTTTTGCTGTGTTTTCAATCACATATATAGCTTCCTGCGATTGTTTATACTAAGGCTGCATCATCACAAACTTCCGTATAAACCTCCAGGAGGGGATATTTCATGTTAAGCAACAATACAGTAGCTATTATCAAATCAACCGTTCCGGTTCTCGAAGTGCACGGACTTGCCATTACGAAGCGTTTCTATGAAATGCTGTTCGCGAGCCATCCCGAGCTGCTCCATATTTTCAACCATGCGAACCAGAAGCAAGGAAGACAGCAAACGGCGCTTGCCAATACGGTGTATGCGGCCGCACTGCATATTGACCGCCTGCCGGACATCCTGCCCGTGGTCAAACAAATCGCGCATAAGCACCGCAGCTTAGGCGTGAAGGCGGAGCATTATCCAATTGTCGGCCATCACTTGCTGCAGGCGATTAAGGATGTTCTTGGCGATGCTGCGACGGATGACATTTTGCAGGCTTGGGGTGAAGCTTACGGCGTCATTGCCGATGTCTTCATTAGCGTAGAAGCTGAAATGTACGAAGAGGCGAAGCGTCAGTCCGGAGGCTGGGACGGTTGGAGAGCGTTCACGGTTGAGAAAATAGTAGAGGAAAGCGACGTTATCACCTCCTTTTACTTTGTTCCGCAGGATGGCGGAGCGCTTGCTCTATACGAGGCAGGTCAATATATAAGCGTCAAATTGGACATTCCCGGCGAGAAGTATACGCATATACGTCAATACAGCTTGTCCGACAAGTCAGGCAACCCTTATTATCGCATTACCGTCAAACGCGAAAACACGCTGCAGGATCGTCCGGCCGGCATCGCATCCGTCTACCTGCATGAGCAAATTCAGCAAGGCGATGCGTTATGGCTATCGGCGCCTGCCGGAGATTCCACGCTGAATACGAATGACGATCAGCCGCTTGTCCTGCTCAGCGGAGGTGTCGGTATTACGCCTATGCTTAGCATGCTCCATACAGCTCTCGAACAACAGCCCGGACGAGAGATTGCGTTCATCCACGCCGCGCAGAACGGAAATGTTCATGCCATGAAGCAGGAAGTTGAAGCGCTGCAAAATAGACATCAACATCTCAAAGTCTATTATGTGTATAATCAACCGAACATACGCGACAGAGAGCAACAAGCTTTTCATAAAGAAGGGTATGTGGATCTAGCTTGGCTGCAATCGGTCGTMGCTTCGCCGGACTCGCGCTTCTATTTCTGCGGCCCCGTCCCTTTCATGAAGACCGTATACGGTATGTTAAACGAATGGGGAGTCGCTGCGGATCATATCAGCTACGAGTTCTTCGGACCTTCCGGCAGCCTAACCGCGGAATCAGAAGCTTGAGCGCGAAGCAGCCGGTTGACCGTCTCGCGGCGCAAGCCGATCAATTGGCCGATCTCGTCCTGCGTCAGGACGTCCGTTAGCGAAGATGCACCGATATATTGACGGAACCATTGCTGCAGCTTGATCAGCTTGTCCATCGGCTTCACCTGCGACAATTGATCAATACGCTGCTGCAGCATGCGAAGCTTGCTTTGCAGAAGCAAAGCGACCTCCTGATATTTCTCCGGACTGCGAGCCAGTTCTTCATACCATTCGCTCGGCTGCAGCATGACCACCTCGCTCGTAACGAGCGCAACAGCCGTGCCGTGGTAGGGCATCGGGCTAATCAAGGAATGGTGAGGAATCGTTTCATAGGGCGTAATAATATTAACGAGAAGCGGACTCCCGTCCTCGTGCGTTCGGACGATCTTGAGCATGCCGCTGCGGAGATGGTAGAGCGATCCCGTCTCTCCTTGGCGAAACAATATTTCTCCTTTATGCAGCAGCATTTCGCCACTCCTTCATTTGTTAATGTATACCATATAACGTCGTCCATCTCTATGGACGGCGTTTTTTTGTGTTATAATACTTGTTGCTGCGCCTGCGTTACGTAAGCGCCGCAGCTATTATTCTCATCAAAAAGAAAGAAGGATCCAATCATAATGACCATTAAGTCCGTAGCTATCTGTGCTTATATTGTTCTGATCTACTGGATCTCCCTGCATGTTTCGATTATGCATACTTTGTTTTTCCCTACGCTGGGCGCATTCAGCCTGTTGTTCATATCGAAGCCTTTCAAAAAGGATGTCGTCGGAAAAATCGCCTTTGGCGCAATAACCGCATCGCTGATCGGCTCGGTGTGCATGCACTTCAGCACCGGCGTTCTGTCGATACTTCTGAATACGGTAGCCGTGATGTGGCTGATCCGCAAGTTCAAATGGAACGCTCCGCCAATACTGGCCGTGTCCTTTATCCCCTTCTTCACCCAGCCGTCAACGATATGGATTACGCCGTTGTCCGTAGCGGTATCTCTGCTAGGATTGCTGCTCTTCCTCTATGCCGCCGTTCGTCTGGAGCGCAAGTTCGGCGAAGCCCCGCCGTTCATCCGCCGCAGCACCGAACAAGAGGCGCCAGAACGCGCGGTGATGTAACTTTAACGCCTCCACTCCTCCGGCAACAATCGGTTGTAATGAGGCTGCATGTAACGGTCGTCAATAAGCATCAGCGTGCCGCTATCGGTCTCCGAACGAATGAGACGTCCGCCTGCTTGCAGCACCTTGTTCATACCGGGAAAGACGTAGGCATAGTCATAGCCGCTCTTGCCCTGCTCATTGAAGTAATCGCGAATCATATTCCGCTCTAAGCCTAACTGCGGCAGTCCCACGCCAACAACGACGACGCCGACCAGTCGGTCTCCCGCCAAATCAACGCCTTCGGAGAACACACCGCCCATGACCGCAAAGCCGATCAATGATCGCTCCTTGCCGCCCTGGAAGCTGTCCAGGAACTGATCCCGCTCCTCCTCGGACATATCCCGCTGCTGCAGCAGCACCTCAGCCTTCTTCTCATCCTCTTCCCTCATCGTCCAGCTCTCCATAAAGGTCTGATGCACCGCGTTCATATATGCGTACGAAGGGAAAAATACGAAGTAATTTCCAGGCTTCTCCGTTACCAATTGCGCAAGCTGACGAGCAATCGGCGCATACGAATCATCGCGATCCTGATAACGGGTCGACACCGGCTTCACGATCACTTCCAGCTGTTCCTTATCGAACGGCGAAGCGACGGCCAGCGTATAGTCCTTCTCCCCCGCCCCAAGCATGTCCATATAATAAGATACCGGAGACAGCGTTGCCGAAAAATAAATATGGGACCGATACCCTTTGCCCATCAATTGCAGCATTTGCGAGGGATCGAGGCAGAACAGCTTCACGCGAAGCTCGTTCTTCGTGAGTTCCGTCAACGTCACATATTTATCATCGTAATGCTTAGCGGTACGAATGAAGTTTTGCGCGGCAAAATAGGTGTCGAGCAGCAGCTCGCTTACACTTTGCCCTCCGGCGAGCAGCCGTTCCATCGCGGCGGCGAACGTTTCTACTAGCGCTGCAAGCTCCGCTGGAAGCAGCTTTTCTACAAGCTGCGGCGAATCCTCGCTCCCCTTGCGAAGCGCAATGAAATAATCATTAACCGCCTTGGCTGCTTTGTAGCCTGCCTGATCCGTTCCCTTCAACTCTCGCTGCAGCGCAAGGAACGCCGACTTCACCAGCTCGGCCGAATACATCTCGCGCGCCCGGTCCACTAGATTATGCGCTTCGTCGACAAGCAGCGCGGTCTTGCGCTTCTGCTCATTATATTGCCGCTTGAACGAAATACGTGGATCAAAAATATAATTGTAGTCGCAAATGACCGCATCGGCCGCGTAAGCGAGATCCAGCGAGAATTCGAACGGACATACCCGGTGAATCTGCGCATATCGCTCGATGATCGAACGCGTGATGATCGTTTCATTAGCGAGTATATCAAGCACCGCCCCGTTGATCCGGTCATAGTAGCCGTCCGCGAACGGACAATGCTCTTTCTCGCAACGCACTTCGTCCTGAAAGCATATTTTATCCTTTGCCGTAATCGTAACCGTATGCATCCGCAGTCCCTGCTCATCCATCAGCAGCAGCGCATCCTCAGCAGCTTTCCTCGTCGTTGTGCGAGCCGTCAGGTAATAGAAGCGCTGAAGCATACCTGCTCCGATCGCCTTGACAGCCGGAAACGTCGTCGAGATCGTCTTGCCGATGCCCGTCGGCGCTCTGGCGAACAGCCGCACGCCCTCATTGATCGACTTGTAGACCGCGCCGGCCAGCTTGCGCTGTCCCGCACGATATGTGCCGAAAGGAAAGGCGAGCGATTCGATGCTCGCATCCCGCTCAGCTGCATGACGAACGCGAAGCGCTGCATACGGAATATATCGCTGTACGACATCCTCTACGAATCGTTCGAGTTCCTCGAAGGACACCATGCGATGGAATTGCTGCAGCCTGTCGGTCTGCGTATGCACATAGGTCAACTGCACCCGCATCTGCGGCATTTGCTCATCCTTGGCATACATATAGGCATAGAACATCGCTTGCGCCCAGTGCACCGGATAAGAGTGTTCGGTTATAAGGTCTAGGTCACCGGATGTAGACTTAATCTCATCTATCGTGATAGCAGGCTCGGTGGCAAGCAGTCCGTCGCATCGGCCATCCACCGCAATAACAAGCCCTTCCGCCTCGATGTCCGCCTTCAAATATACTTCCTTGCGGTCAAGCTCGCCGTACTGCTGCTGAATCCGCTGATGCGCTTTCGTTCCTTCATGCAATGCGTCTACCGCATTCAGCTTCACATCAATGCTGCCGCTCAGGTAGACATATTCGACCAGATGCCTTACCGATATCGCGATCGTACTCGGTTTGTCTGACATGACTTAGCTCCCCGACTCCTCCAAGAACATTTGTTCCTCTATTGTATCATGCTCAGCGGCAACAGACACATAGAAAAAGGCGTCCTATACGGACGCCTTCTCCCTTCTACTCCTCCGTCTCTTCCTCGGGATGCAGCCCGACGCCGTTCAGCAGATCGGTGCCGTGGAAATCCTGCTCCGGGGACGCCGGGTCTACCGGGCTGTTCTTTGCGATGTCATCGGCATCCGGCACGGCAGCCATCTCAGCCGAAATCTCCTCGGGCGTGTCTACCTCGTCATCCCCTTCACCCGAGATGATGGCGCTGGATAAACCCGCCTCGCTATCCGGATATCTTCGCAACAGCTCGTCCGTCGCGTCCAGCACGGCGCTCGTCTGCTCCTCGTCCGCAAACAGTCCAAAAGCCGGATCGATATCCCTCTCCGTCACAAGATCGTTGTGCTCACGATCCCTACGCTCCTCCTCATTCCAATACACATCTATCGCCTCCGCTTACATATTCGTTATCCATCATATATTACCCCGAAGCTGCGTTATTCTAACCATCTGACTTTTGAAGGGAAAACTGTCGAATAATGAAGGAATAACTGCCTGCTCCGTAGAAACATTGCAGGTACGATATTAATAACCGGTCTTTCATTATTTCACCCTTTAGAAATGAGGATGTTATGTCTCTGCCCATCTACCGAACCATGCGTACTCCACAAAAATGGAATCGCGGAATATTAAACTTATTTTGGGCCATGTCTACGATTATTCTTGGCTCGATGCTCCTTATCCATTATGTGTTGTCAGCGCATGTGCCTTTCTTAACGCCGGTGAACTATCTGTTTAACGGCATGCTCGTACCTAACGCGATTTTTCTGCTGCTCGTGCTTGCGCTGGAAATCGTCTACCGCAGATGGCCGAACGGAATGGAGCTTGCGACGGTCATTTCATCCATATTAACCTCGCACTCGTACTTCTACTTTATCCATGACAGCTACGATACTTTACCTATCATTCTTATATTCCCATTGCTTATCTCGATGATGTATTTCAAGAAACGTTATTTGATCATAACGTTAGCGATGTGTCTGATAGCCATGGCAGCCCTCTATGTTCAACCCGGCCGTTATGTGAAGGAGGAGGATCTCATCGAGATCATTATAGTCGGGAGCATCCTATTCTGCGCGGCCATGACCGGCCTTGGCGTTATCCATCGCAGCCATGCGCTCGTGGAAAAGCTTGATCAATCGATGCAATCCGAACAGGAGCTGCTCGTCCAAACGATCGTGATGGAGAGAATGACGAAGATCGATCCCCTAACCGGACTGCATAATCACAAGTCGTTCCATGAGTATTTTGCACAATTGCTTGAACAATATAACCGAAGTCCGTTTCCGCTCCAGCTTGCGATACTCGACATCGACAATTTCAAGCAGGTCAATGACACATACGGGCACTGGGTCGGAGATATTGCGCTCAAGCAGGTTGCCGCTTGCATCTCCAAGCACATTACCGCCAATGCCTTCGCTGCCAGATATGGCGGTGAGGAATTCGTCGTGCTGTTATGCGAGACGAGTGAGGCGGAAGCGTATGCTTCCATTGAACGCCTTCGCAAATCGATTGCGTTGAACCCTGTTGCCGAGCTGAATCGGCGCCCCGTCACCGTAAGTGTCGGCCTGCATGCCGTTGCGCCGGGCGAGACGAAGGCCTACTGTTTTCAACAAGCCGACCATGCCTTATACGAATCCAAAAATAACGGCAAAAATCGAACGACCGTGCAATAGCGTTCTATTCCGGACCAAGGCTCTCGATGAGCGTTACCGTTTCTCCTCTCTCCAGCTTCGTACCTGCGAGCGGGTACTGATCAACTATCATTCCTAACGCAATGGACTCGCTATAGCGATATTCTACTTTGTAAGCCATGTTCCAGGTCCTAAGGTCTCTAACGGCAGAGTCGCTGCTATGTCCAATATAAGCAGGCACACGGAATCCCCGATTCAGCACTAGAAGGGAGAACACGATAACGATAATAAGGAGCAGGCCTCCGCCTCCAGCAAAACGCATCCACTTCGGAACGGCGCGGCGTCGAGCAAGCGAGGCGCGCACCTGCTGCTTCTTAGATCGTGAAGGCTGTGGAAGCGAACGCGGGGGCTGAGGCAGCTTTGAATGAGGCGACTTCTCTGAAGGAGATACGCTTCGTTCTTTTTTGCCCGCTTCAAGCGCAGCTTGAAACGATTGCAGCGATTGGAAGCGATCGGAGGCGTGTACGGAAAGTGCCTTCATCAGCACCGCTTCCTCATGAGGTTGAATGACCGCGTGAAGCCGCAAAGGCGGGACAAGCGATTCCCGATCCAGCCTATCCAGCGATTCAGGCGGAATCCGACCTGTGATTGCCCGATATAACGTTGCCGCTACCGCATACAGGTCGGTCCACGGACCTTGCTTTCCTTTCGTTCGATATTGCTCCTCCGGCGCGTAGCCCGGCTTTAAGACAACCGATAGGCTATGCTCGCCAGCCACTTGCCTGGCAGCCCCGAAGTCAAGCAGCTTTACTTGGCCGTTCGTTGTTATATAAATGTTTTCCGGGCTAATATCCCGATGCAGCATGTGATGCGCATGAAGCTCCTGCAGCACATCCATGATCGGACGCATAATGCCAAGCGCGATAACAAACGGTACGCGTCCGCCCTGCATTTTCAGAAACTCCTTGAACGTCTGCCCTTCCAAATAATACATGACCAAATACGCCGTTCCATTTTCCTTGAAAAAGTCACGCACCGTCACTATGCCCGGATGCGGTCCTAACTTGAACACCCGCCTGGCTTCTTCTAGAAACTGATCGAGCCCATACGCGTACCGCTGCTGCGCTTCCCCCGAATATACGTTAATAGGCGGCTGATTGAGACTTCTCGTCGCCAGCTCGCGGGGCAAATATTCCTTAACCGCCAGCTTCGTCTCGAGACTGAGATCCCATGCCAAATACGTAATGCCGAAGCCGCCTTGCCCCAGCACCCTGCCGATCAAGTAACGGCCGTTCAGAATCGTACCCGGCATCAAATGCCATGGAGCGCTTGGCAGCGTGCCTCCCGCATAACCGCAGGAAGGACATACTGCCGTCCGGTCCGTCCATTCCATGCACCCTAAGCAAATGCGATCATCTCTCATCCCTATGCCCGCCTTTTTTAGTTGCCAAGTCATGTAGAAGCGTCGAAAGGCTGATATGTATGTACCGAGACCGTATAAGAGTGAAACGATAACATTTCTATATTTTCAAAATAGCGACGGTTGCATTATCCTGATACGGACGTTCCTCTTCGATTATCCGCTGCACCATATATTCCGCTGCCAGCTGAGGCGTAAGCTTCGCCGCTTCACTCATCAGCGGCTCCGTCAGCCCGTCATAGAAGCCGTCGCTGCATAACAAGATCCAATCCTCCGGCTGTAGGTGAAATGGCGTCCAATTACGATCAAGCTCCCGCAGCTCCGGGATACCGAGATAACTCGTAAGCAGCATCCGCTCCGGATGCGTATCCGCTTCTTCACGGGTCATAAGACCGGCTTTGACGAGCTCATCCAGCTGCTTCGCATAGGTATGGTCCTGCGTAAGTGCCCGTAAAGTACCTTCGCGGTACAGGTATATTCGGCTATCGCCGGCCGAAGTCCAATACAGCCGGTCTTCCGACACAACAACCGCAATAAGCGTCGTGCCTACGCCCCATTCAAGCCCATGCTCTATCGCCAGCCCATAGACATCGCGGTTAGCCGCGTGAATCGCCCGCTCCAGCGCTTGCGGAATGCTCTCTTCATCCGCTTTGTTCCTATAAGCTTGAAGCATCGATTGCACAGCCAGTTGACCCGCCTCGCCTCCCATTGCAAGCCCGCCCATACCGTCGGCGAGTACGGCCAGTACGCCGCGCCTCTGAATCGCCTCTCTATCGTGAAGCTCGGAGAAGCAGTAGGAATCCTGCTGCTCCTCCCGTTCTCCGATATGCTGAGCGATTCCCGAAACAATCTGCACTGGCACAACGTCACGCTCGGACTCAGCCAGCGCTTCATCAATATGCGGCTGGCTGCCGGATAGCAACMCCACGATAAGGATCATAAATACAAGGCTGCAACCGATCATCATCCACATCACAACCATGAAATCACCTTGAACAATAAGGAAATCGCGCCTATGCCAAGTCCGATAATCGAAGTGAAGATTCCAACTCTCGCTAAGCCTGGTCGCTGTGAATCGATGCCTTTGAAGCCGAGCAACAGTCCAATAACTCCGCACGCGATGCTTAGCAGCCACGTCCACCAAAATAGGATGCTGCATATGCCGAGTATCATCGATGCAAGGGCATGACCGTTCAATTGGCGGTAACCTCTCGGTTTACCCGGCCGATACGGATTGTAATACGGGTAACGATTGCTCATGCGCCCACCCTCTCCGGCCACTATTATACTCATCCATATGGATAGGACTTTCGTTTTATGCCAACCGCCGGGCAACGGCCAAAAAGGCTTGCCGAAGCGGAAGTTGTCCCGTTTCCGCAACCTTTTTATCCATGAACATGACTTCATTAGATTGTGCGAAAAAGTGCTTATCGCCAGCCTTCGTTGCAAATATTGCCAATCACAACTAGGCATGGTAAAGTTAAGTTAATGAATATTTGAAATAGGTTACCTTAATCAAATATAGCGAGGAGCTTAATCCCTATGCCCGCGAAAAAAATAAAGCTCGGCATTCCCGAGCACGAAGGACAGCTATCGATCATGTTCTCGCAAGGCGGGCCTCGTACCGGCGCCGGCCGCAAAGGCATTGGCGAAACGAGAAAAATATCGTTAACGCTGCCTTCGTCAACTTGGGAGCAGATCGAGTCCCAATGCGAGAAGGACGGACGTTCACGATCGGAAGTGATACGAAACATGATTGAAGCTTACTTGTCCGATCAGCAAACGGGAGAACAGTGAGCGCGATGCGAGTTGAAATTGCGAGACACGACCTCCATCACGCCTTGCAGCATGTCGCGGCAGCACTGCCTTCAAGGCCTGTCCAGCCCATTCTCGCAGGCATTAAGCTGCAGGCCGATATGCGCCAGTTAACGTTGACCTGCACCAAACTAACGATGACATTGCAATATCAATTGCCCTCTTCCTCCGATTCGCTTGCGGTTACGCAAGCAGGAAGAACCGTCGTTCCCGCCCGTTACTTCATCGATATTGTCCGCAACTTGCCAGAAGGCATCGTTTCGCTCGAGTTAATCGAGAGTACAATCTTGCACATCCAAGCCGGCCAATCCAACTACAGGCTCGCAACGATGAATGCTGATGAATTCCCGAATACTCTGCATGGCGTAGCGCGCTCATTTTTCCTTATCAACAACGGGGAGCTGCGAGGTATGGTGAAGCAAGTMGCTTTCGCCGCCTCTACATCGGAAGCGCGCCCTGTCCTTACCGGCGTCTCCATGTCCATACTCGAGGATGGACGTAAGCTGAAGCTGCTGGCAACGGACGGCGTTCGGCTCGCATCCCGCTCCTCGCGACTTCACGCAGATGACAGCGGCAGCTTGCCGACAGCTATCGTCGTTGAAGCTAAACATCTGCTCGACTATTCGAAAATGCTAACCGACAACGCCGGCGACACGCAGATCAGCTTCAGCGAACACGGTGTGCGGTTCGCCACAAGCAGCTTCAGCATGCAGACATCGCTTATTCCAGGCCAATTCCCGCCGACCGACAAGCTGCTGCCGTCCGCCTTCTCTACAGCTACAGCGCTCAAGCTGAATACCGCCTCTTTTGCTGAAGCGGTCGGACGAGTATCGCTGTTGGCAGGCAATATGCACATTATCGGACTACGCATCGGAGAAGATGATGCGGAATTGTTCGCCGCTTCGCCCGACATCGGCGATGTGACGGAAGCTGTGGCGCTTGCGGAGAGGTCGGGGGAAGCGATTACGGTATTTTTTAACGGGAAATATATGAAAGATATGGTTGATGCTATTGAGAGCGAGCATATATACTTACGCCTGACAGGAAGAGAGAAACCGATCATTATTGAAACTACGCAAGGGCATGATACGTATTACATTCTTACTCCGATCCGAAGCGCCTATTGATGCCGCAGCGAAAGAAATAGTCATTGCTAGTGGATGAGCATCATAGGATGTGATAGAATCGGGACAAAATGATGATGAGGTGAATTACCCATGTTAGGAAGAAGCGGTAATCCGACATTAAGAGATCATACGTTTGATCGGCACGGCAATTCGTTGAATGACGCGATGACGATCAACGGAACGGTCAATAAAGCGTTCATTACGCTCGCATTAATGCTAGGCGGCGCGTTCTCGACTTGGAACATGTATTTCAACGGCCAGAACGTCATGGGCTATATGATCGGCGGCGTTATTATCGGTCTTGTGATGGCGCTTATCATAAGCTTCGTGCCAAGAACGGCGCCGTACTTAGTACCGGTTTACGCCATAGCAGAAGGACTTTTCCTCGGCGCATTGTCGGCTAATTACGAATCGCTGTACAACGGCATAACGATGCAGGCAGCACTGCTGACGATGTGTGTATTCGTAGCGTTGCTCCTCGCATACAAGACAAGACTTATTAAAGCAACGGAAAACTTCAAGCTTGGCGTATTCGCCGCAACAGCAGGCGTTGCCCTTCTTTACTTGGTAAGCTTCGTGCTCGGAATGTTCGGCATCAGCGTACCTTTCCTGCACAGCAACGGCCTGATCGGCATCGGTATCTCGCTCGTTATCGTCGTCATCGCTGCACTCAATCTCGTGCTGGACTTCGACTTCATCGAGAACGGCGCACAGCGCGGCGCTCCGAAGTACATGGAATGGTACGGCGCGTTCGGCCTCATGGTCACGCTCGTATGGCTCTACATCGAGATGCTCCGCCTGCTCTCCAAAATCTTCAGCCGCGACTAATCGCGGTCGCTGCATAGAAGTAAACATAGAAGAAGCCATCCCGGCGTGGAATGGCTTCTTCTTTGTTTGGCTTGTTTGCAACGGTAACCTGACTGCTGCGATTTGAGAAATAACTGGAATTCCTCCTGTTAATTTGGACGGCATTACGCCATCGCGATCAATAACGGGAATTACTCCTGCTAATTGTCCCGTATTTCCTCCGCTCTTCCTATTTGCGCAATATTAACAGGATTTTTTCCAGTTAATCGTACGAATTCTCCGTTTATCGAGAAATTAACGGGACTATTTCCAGCTATTTCGACATTGGCCTGAACCGACCTGGGTTCGGTTAAGATGGATAATCCCTCTTATTTCCGTTCAAAAGAGCGATATCCAATGAATAGGATGGATTACTAAGCTTATCCTACTCATTTTATAACAAATGACAATTCCTTTAGACGATTCCAAGTTTATAAGATGGGAATTTCATCCTATTCACTATATAGCGGTTGATTTGGAGTCAGTAGGATGGAATTTCCGTCTTAACCTCTACTTCTCCGCTTCCGCTCCGCACGCAACAGCATGCTGCCTCAATTAACTATCCCAACGTGCACAAGAAAAGCTCCGACCGCGCAGCTTGAGCTGCTTGATCGGAGCTTACTATCTTACTCGCTATTATTTCTTCACGATATCTTGTACCGCTTTGTCAAGCTTCGAGAGCAGCTCGTCGCCCGAGATTTGCTTGCCGAGGTACTCCTGCATCGCCGCGCCCCATTGTTGCGTGATGCCGTCCGGGAAGCGGTCCCAGTTCCAGCTTTTCACTTGCGAAGGGTTGGCATTGGCGAATAGCGCGAAGTCGCCGCCGATGCTGCCGATTGCTTCAGGGTTAGGCTCGATCGAAGATAGTGCAGGTACGAATTTGAAGTCTGTTGCGATATATTTTTTGCCTGTTTCCGAAGTAACCATCCAGTTCAGGAACGCTTTTGCTTCTTCCACGTTAGCGGATTTGCTGTTCACGATCCAGTTGTTCGGAACGCCTGTGAATACGTTTGGCGTATCAAGAAGCGGTACAGGCATCATACCTAGGTTCATGCCTGGCGTTACTTCGTCGATCATGCCTTGAATCCAGTTGCCGTGTTGGATCATCGCATACTTGCCAGCTGCGAATTCAGCAACTTGCGTATTGTAGTCCGTCGTCAGAGCGTTCTTTTGTCCGTTCGCGAACATAATGTCTACGAGGCGTACCCATTGCTTCATCGTAGCGTCGTCTTTCAACGTTTTCGTGCCGGCTTTCACTTCTTCGATGAAGGCAGCAGGGTCAGCTTGGTTAGCAAGCGCGATGTTCAGCGTGTGGATACCCATCGACCACCACTCGTTCGTCAAAGCAAACGGCGTAATGCCTGCGTCTTGCAGCTTCTTCGCAGCAGCTTCCAGCTCGTCAAGCGTCTTAGGAAGCTCCGTGATGCCAGCTTTGGCGAACAAGTCTTTGTTGTACGTGAAGCCGTAAGCTTCAAGGTTCATCGGCATGCCAAGCAGCTTGCCGTCACGCGAGATTTGAGCTTTAGAAGCTTCTACAAGATCCTTCGCCCATGCCTCGTTGCTAAGATCAGTAGCACGATCCACGTAAGGGTCGAAGCCTGCCCAACCGCTGGAGTTGAAGATTTCCGGCTCTTCGCCAGCCGCCAGCTCGGCTTTCAGCAATGCGCTGTAGTCCTCACCGCCGCCATGCGTCTCTACGTCAACCTTAACGCCTGTCTCTTTCTCGTATTCCTCAGCCATCTTATTAAGCGCTTCCGCAATTTCGACTTTGAATTGGAAGATCTTAATCGTTACGTTCTTCTTAGGCGCCTCTGTTTGTGCAGCCTCCGTAGGTTTGTCCGTTGCTTTCGTACCGCCGTTATTTGCCCCTTTGTTATTGCCGTTATTGCTGTTGTTGCCCCCGCACGCAGCCAGCACGATCACCATAACCGCGACGAGCATAAGGAAAGATAATTTCTTCATCTTACATGACCTCCCGCAACTTTATTATTTAACAATTAAAGCCTTTTCTTGTTTACATCGTCATTATAGTTGTGCAACAAACTAGCACAACACCGAAATTATTGAACAACTAGGTGTAATATTTTGATTATTTACGCATTACCCTTTAACAGAACCCGCTGTTATGCCTTCGATAATGTGTTTTTGCAGGAAAAGGAAGAAAGCAATTACAGGGAGCGTGCTAAGCGTCAGCGCCGCCATCGCCAAATCCCATTTGCGCAAGTATTGTCCGAAGAACTTCTGTACGGCGAGCGGAATCGTCGTCATATTATCGTTAATGACTAGCATCGGCAATAAGTAATCATTCCAAATCCATAGTACGTTCAAAATAATAACGGTAACCGAGATCGGCTTCAAGAGCGGGAACACGATTCTCCAGAAAACGCCGTACGGGGAGCAGCCGTCCATGACCGCAGCCTCTTCGATCTCCAGCGGCACCGACTTAACAAAGCCGTGATACAGAAACATCGAGAGCGATATACCAAAGCCCATGTAGCAAATAACGATCCCGTGAAAATGTCCTCGAAGCTCCAGCCACGACGTAACGCGCATAAGCGGCAGCATGACCGATTGGAAAGGTATGATCATGGCGGCGATCAATGCTGTAAGCAACAGCTTATTGAATGTCGTCGGCCTGCGTACGAGCCGGTAAGCCATCATCGAGCTGATGACGACCAGCGTCAACACGCTGACCGAAGTTACCAGGAATGAATTCATGAATACGCGCGGAAATTCTACAGCTTCCCAGGCTCTCTGAAAGTTGATGAAGCTAATGCTCTCCGGCAAGGATGAAGCATTGAGCAGAATATCGCCCAGCTTCTTGAACGAGTTGACGATCAAGAAGTAGAACGGAGCAATGAATAATAATGCGAGTAGAATACCGATAATCTCTGTAACGAACAGGAGCGGCGTATATTTTTGTCTTGTTTCCATCAGGCTTCCACCTCCTGCTTCTTCGTAATCCACACTTGCGTAACCGTGATGAGCGCGACGCCGAGGAAGAAGATCATCGCCTTCGCCGTCCCAAGTCCGTATCTGCTATAGCCAAGCGCTTCGCGGTAAATATTCAGCGCGATCGATTCCGTTGCGTTGCCCGGTCCGCCCGAAGTGAGCGACAAGTTCAGATCGAACATTTTGAACGCGTTCGACGTTGTGAGGAACAAGCAGATCGTAATCGCGGGCATAATAAGCGGTATTGTCACCGAACGAAGCATCTGCCACATACCTGCGCCGTCGATCTTCGCAGCCTCGATCAAATCCTTCGGCACGCCGATCATCGCGGCGATGTAGATAATCATCATATAACCGGCCGTCTGCCAGACGAACACGATAACGATGCCCCAGAAGGCCGTATTCGGCGTTCCGAGCCATTGCAGATTGAAGAATCCGATACCTGTCGCCTCGCCGATCGCGGCAAAGCCCCTTACAAAAATAAAATACCAGATGTAGCCGAGCAGCAATCCGCCGATGACATTCGGCAGGAAGAAGATCGTCCGCAGCACATTGCGGCTCTTCAGGTTGCGGCTAAGCATGAGCGCCAGCAAGAAGGCAGTCAGGTTCGTAATAAGCACTCCGGCAATCGTGAACTTGAGCGTGAACAGGAACGCATCCCAGAACCTCTCGTCATCGGTGAAAATTTTCGTCAGATTACGCATCCCGGTCCATTTGGCGTCGCCTATATTAATGCCGTCCCATTCGGTAAACATATAATAAAAACCCATAACAAACGGCGCGAGCACAATCAGAATGAAAGCAATGAGGCCTGGACCGACGAATACGGTCTGCTGCGCCCATTCGCTCCATCTTTTTCGAGTGAATCCTTTGGACATCGCGATCTAGTCCCCTTTCTCTATCTTCGTGTCACCTGTGTAGGCCGTGGGTTCAGACAGGCTTACGCTTTCCCCACATCCAAAGTATAAAACCACGCTCCCTATGCGGACTACCGAGGATGATGATAACGTTGGTGGAATATATTGACCATCCTTGGCACAATCGGTTACTGTGTATCCACAAGGCGAAACGGCTGATGCCGTGAGCGAAGAGCGCCTATCAGCGGGAGGAATAGCGACTTGAAACCTGGAAAACCGTTCAACACGATACGAAATAAGCTCATGCTGCTTCTGCTGGCGGCTACCATTTTACCTATCGCAACGTCCATGATTATTTCCTATAACGCCACGACGGGCTCGATTACAGAAGAAGCGATTTCCAAAAACAAGCAGTTGCTCTCTTTAGGGAAAACGAACATTATGAACTACATGAGCAACATCAACCAGAAGTCGCTGGCCGTATACAACTCCATGAATGTGCCTCGCTCGCTGTATTATATTTTGGAGCGCAGCCTAGAGGATGAGGTATTCCCGAACGACTTGACGGATGTCATTAACAACCGCAACCTGCTCAAGGATCATCTGTACAGCATCTACCAAAGCGTAAGCGAATTCAATAAAGTTCGGCTCTATGTCGTCAAGCAAAACGCGACTTATTTGCTCTGGAACGACGACATCAGAGTCGGCGAAAATGACAAGGACACACTGGCTGAGACGGTCAAAAAGGCAACCATCGAGGCCACTCACCAAAGCCATAATTACGGACTTAACGTCAAGTCCGGCGCTAATGACGAGATGGTTTTTACGTTGCACCGCCCGATCTTCCGAGCGCCGAGCGAGGAGCTGCTTGCCGAGCTGTCCATCGACGTGCGCCTGACGGTGCTCGAGGATCTGAACCGCCAGCTGTACGACAGCGGCAAAGAGGATTTCTATATCGTGGATATGAAAGGGCAGATCGTTCTCGCCTCCAACCAAGAAGAGATCGGCGGCAAGATCGACCATGCTTGGATGGACAGCGTCTATAGTTCCAGTGAAGACAGCGGTCATTTCGACTGGACGGAGCAATCGTTCGAAGGAATGATTTTTTACGATCGGATCAAAACACCGTACATGGACTGGTACCTCGTCAAGCAGACGCCATACAGCCATCTGTACAGCGCCGCCGACCGCGTCGCGCGGATCAACATTTGGGTTGGCGCCGCTTTTCTAGCCATCGTCGTTATTGCCACACTATTCATTTCGATTACGTTCACGAAGCCGCTCCTGCGGCTGATCGGATATGTGAACAAGATCGAGACCGGCAATCTGAACGTCTCGATCGACATTCAAAGCAATGACGAAATCGGCCTGCTCGCCCGCCGCTTCCGCTCGATGATGCAGACGATCAACAACTTGATTTTGGCGGAATATCGGCTGGAGCTCGCCAACAAGACGAACCAGCTTAAGGCGCTGCAGGCGCAGGTTAATCCGCATTTTCTGTATAACGCGCTGCAATCCATTGGGACGGTCTCGCTTCAGCACGGCGACCACAAGGCCTACTCCCTCATTACTTCGCTTGGCAAAATGATGCGTTACCACATGAATACGATGGATTCGGTCGTCGAGCTAAACCGCGAGCTGCAATATGCGCAGGCTTATCTCGATCTGCAGAAGCAGCGCTTCGATACAGCGCTTGGCATTCAGCTTCAGATCGATAACGCCACGCGGCGTATTCTCGTCCCGAAGATGATTCTTCAGCCGCTGCTCGAGAACTTCTTCAAGCACGGCTTCGCGGGAGCGGATTCGCCGAGCGAGCTGACAATCGCAAGCTGGCTGAACGAGGATAGCAGCCAATTAACCATTCGCGTGCTGGACAACGGCATCGGCATATCGGATGAACGGCTCGCCGAACTGCGATATGAGCTGGATAAGCCGCTGTCTCATGGAATGCTGCAATCGCAAGCTCCGGCATCGCAGGAATCGGCTTCCGCATCGTCCCAGGAGGCTGGCGGCATCGGGCTTCAGAACGTGCTGGCAAGGCTTCGCCTTCATTTCCATCCATCCGCTGCGATGGAAGTGGAGCAGGTTCGCCCGCACGGCTTTTCCGTTACGATTCACATTCCGCTCGGCGAAGGAGAATGAGTCATGAAGGCTTTGATCATCGATGATGAGAAACATGTAAGAGAAGCGATCCGGCTCCTTGTTCCTTGGGATTCGTTCGAGATCGGTACACTGTTAGAAGCGCAGGATGGGCAAAGCGCGATCGAGCTGATTGAGAAAGAGAAACCGGAGATTATCTTTACCGATATGATGATGCCGAATATGGACGGCACGAAGCTGCTGGAATGGGCAGCGAAGCATGCGCCCGCAAGCAAAATCATCGTCATTAGCGGACATGACGACTTCAGCTTCGTCCGTACGACAGTGAAGTACGGCGGGATCGACTATATCCTGAAGCCGATCGATGCCGAGCAGTTGACAGCCGCGCTCGCAACGGCAATAGACAGCTGGAAGCGGGAGGAGAAGGAACGCAGCCGCAGCCTCCATATGAATATGGAGCTGAATCAGCTTAAGCCGATCTTCCTGGAGCAATATTTCTCCACATTGATCAGCGAGCCCGGCAATCACCCGGCATTCGCAGAGACGATGGAGCAGGAGCTTGGCCTTACGCTGCCGATGCCGCATACGCGCATCGCGGTTGTCAGTCTTGAACTGTCTCCTCCTGCCGTCAGAACCAAGTTCGCCGCGGGGCTGGACCTGCTTTTCTTCGCGCTGACGAATATATGCAACGAGTTTCTTCGCGTCAAAGGGCTCGGCTACGCGTTCCGTTATCGCGGAAATGAGATGGAGATGGCGCTGCTGCTATGGGGTGAAGCGAAGAATGCTCCTGAGCTGTTGGGCGAGATTAACGAGGCTATCTTCAAAGCGCTTAAGACGCGTTTCGTCTTCGGCATCGGATTGCCAAACGCTTTTCCAAACGATGCAGCTGCGTCCTATCAGCAGGCGAAGCTCGCTTTGCAGCGGCGCAATCTGCTCGGCAGCGGCTCGGACCTTCACTTCTACGAGCCAAGCACGGCCCATGCCGCTAAGAACCCGCTGCTTATGTGGAGCGAGCATGAGGAGCGAATTCGCTTCGCCGTCCAGAGTGGACAGCAGGAGCAAATCCGCCGCGCCATGCAGCCTTGGTTCGATGCGCTCGATCAGAGCGGGTATGTTTCACTGGAGCAGCTAGGCCAGTGGCGTCAACAATTCGAGCTGGCCAAATCCATGTGGGAAACGCATGATGACGGGGCGACAGTTGAGAAGAATGCAGGCATGCGCACAAGCAACGCTTACCCATTACCGGTAACTCAGCTTGGCMAATTCGATTATGAACAATGGAAGCACTCTGTATTCGATGAAGCATGCCAGTCTGCGAAGCGCATCGCCGAACGGGACAAGGAAAGCGGCGTTATTTACGACATTGCCAAATACATCGAGCAGCATGTGCATTCGGATATTACGCTGCAAGAGATCGCAAGCCGTTTCTTCTTGAGCAGGGAGTATATTTCGCGGAAGTTCAAGCAGGAAATGAACGAGAACATTTCGGACTTCATCGCCAAATGCCGCATTAAACGGGCGAAGGAGCTGCTTGCGAACGGACAGCTTCGCATCACGCAGATCGCCGAGCAGGTCGGCTTCCAAGACGAGAAATATTTCAGCAAGGTGTTCAAGAAATGGACAGATTGCTCGCCCAACGATTACCGCAAGCGGCATTACGGCGATGACGGCGGCGGCGGTGGAAAGTAAACGACGGGGATCAGGAAATGTTACCCCGTCTCTCGGTGCTCCGACAAAGAGGAAACGCTTCTCATTACGGACACCGGTAACACTTATACATCGAAAACGCGAATTTTCGCAATGTTGCGGACCATAGAGACCTTAATGGCTTTAATCGCACCATTATCCAACTAATTCGCATGAACTTGTAGCATTTAGAGCCGCTGCAGTCCGCTATTCTCATCAATTAGCTCTACTTGCGCTTTTAGCGACTATATGGTCCGTAACCAATAGACGTACAAAATAAAAAAGGAGATCGAAGCAGACGGCGCTGATGCCCGCTGCTCGATCTCCAGCCTTTAATTTAATCACGACAACCGCTAAACACTACGTAATTGCCGTTCCTTTTTTCAACGATTTCATGTCGGCATTCGTGTTGACTAGCGTAGGCAGCATCTTCATGCCGCTTACCATCGGTGCGTGGCAGAATGTGCAATTTGGAACGTGGTCAAACGCAAAGTTATCCCGCATCCAACTGTTGCAGCCCTCCGTCTCGCAAGTCCAAACCTTCGTGTTTTCCTCCGGCACTTCTTCGGCCGGTTTTTTACGATTATACATAGTCAGCCTCCTCCGCACAAAAAAGGAAAAACTGCCTCTATCGCGCACGCTTAGGGGCAGTTATCGTTTATGTACATCTGTAGTATTTGTAATTGGGTTTCATGTCTGACGACTAATCATATCGTACCATATTGACCAAGCAAAGGCAAATGATTACCAGCTCTTCAGCTCATATTATTCGCTTCCATAATATGCAAACAGAGTCTCGATCGGTTTAAAATACAGATGTCCATCCTCCCACGGCTGAAAATGCAAGTCCATTCGCGAATCGCCCCAATTGCTTGGCGTACCTGTCGTACCGAGCTTGCCCGGCAGCTCAGGCTGCTCCACTACCGCGGGAAATTCCTGATAACCGAACAATAGGTTCTCGTGCATAGCGATTATTTCATATTTCGGTCCATGGAAAGCTTGTTCCTCTTGCAGCTGGTAGTGGTAATAAATATAGCTGGCAGCCATCTCCGGCTTCAAGTGCGCGACGCGCCCCACGCGGCGTTCAACCGCTTCCTTGCGCAGCCAGTGTTCCCGGCTTGCCGGCGCGTTAAAGTGAAACACATCAATCATCGGAATCCACTTTCGCTTGATCGTTTGACCCGGCCAATCCTCCAGCAAATCCATTGCCTCCGGCATAAGAACATCCGCCTCTAGAGGCTCATTCATACATTCCGCGTAAACGAACAAATGATTTCCCCATCTGAATGCCGCACCCGTCATAAGCTGACCGCTGCGAACGAGCTGCAGCATCGTCTCGCCACAGGTTTCTTCTATGATTGCATCTCGCTTCAATTGCGCCCTCGCGATTACTCTATACATCGTCTGCCCAAGCCCCTTCCGCCTATTTCCATCTATTTATGCCAAAAAACCTGCCCTCGGGCAGGTTCGACTATGCACCGCTATTATAAACCTAAAATGTCGGCTGGAATACCATTAAAAGTATGAGCACGAAGGCGCTGGCATGAGCAATCCCTTCCAAACGCGACGATTTTCTGCCGATAACCGCATATTCCGAAGGTAAATCCTCTCCAGAGGTTTGCTCCAGCAAATCGATTTGCGCTTTCATCGTTTTCGGTAAAAATCCGATGACGACGATTTGCGTACCCAGATATACGACTATTGAGGCAATGAACCAAAACTGACTGAATAATGCCGTTTCTAAAATTCCCATCACAAGCCCGGTAATCAAAAGCGTTATACTGCCGACCTTCGGCATAATCTCGAGCTTCTTCAGCAGTTGCAGCGTATACTTCGCCTGCGTCACCGTCTTGGCGGATTTGGCGATGATCGGGAACGAAAAAGCCGCTCCAAGCCCCATCACTGCCCCAATAATGTGAATGAACAGCACTACAACATACACATCCATACTAACACCCCTATCGAAGAGTTTATTAATGAGCCTGATGGACTAATATGATGTAGTTCTTACGGCACAAAATAATAATAAGGGAGAGTTCACATCTCGCGCAATTATAATTATTTTTTGGATAAGATAAGCATGCGGATTGTGCAAGATACCTGTAAGAGGTAAAGACGAGGAGGTGACAAGGATGGAAAGCACAAAGGAGTTTGTAGATAAGGTGCATGATACACAGCGCAAGGCTGAACGAAATAAGCGTCGCAACGGCCAAGGCTCGCCAGCCAACAATCTTGGCAACAAGCAGCACAGCACGAATAAATAACTTCAGCAAATAACTAGCCGGGACGTTTCTACGTTCCGGCTTCTTTTTTCATGCCAGCTTATCGCCATTCAGCCGCAAAATGCGAGAGAACCAGATCGACCCGCTCTTTTTCCTTTCGAAGCACCGATTGTCGTTTAACCACTTCCAATAAATTTATCAGTAATGCAGCATCAGGCTCTCCGCTCGGAGAAGCTTTTCCCCTGATCATTAGCCCTAATCCGGAAACAGCCGTATGTCGCTGCACATCGTTCCCTGCAAGCCATTGCCTGACATCGCTCCATTCGGGCTCAGATACCGCGAACAAGCTGTCCCAGCCATCGATCGGGAATGAAACATGCTTCTCCATCCAGGTAAGAGCGGCGCGATTGCGAAAAAACCTCAACGCTCCGTTTGCCGTAAAGCCGCTTATTTTACGACCTTCATCCGTACGTTCCAGCTCGCCGCATACCAAATGCAGCCCCTCAGCAAACGGCAAACATGCGGCGGTCAAGTAGTGGAGCGGCTCTCCAACCAATGAATACGAATGCGAGGCATCACGCCATAAAGACCGCACCCAATCGGTCGCAACCGGACCTACCGTACCGGCAAGCAGCACGCACCACTCTTTTTTGCGGTGCGATTCGGACTCACTTTCCAACCTTTGCTGCCATTCACGAAGCACGATAGCCGAGTCATATGTGTCGAATGCTTCCTTAACCCGCTCATCTTCAAGACCATGCATGGAAGCATATAAAACAAGCTTTTCTAAATTCGATGCAGCATCCGCCAGTGTCGTCGACAGATATTGCTCGATCCACTCTGTCCATCCGAGTGCCGCCTCTCCATGCAGATCAAGTCCCTGACTGTCGCAGTAAGACTCGTATTCACAGCACTCCGCCCCTATACAGCTGAGTGCGGTTACACGCTCGATGTATTCCTGAAAAGAAGGCGCCAGCAAAACAAATTCGTCCGTCTCATGATTCCAGCCTACAACGGCAGGATCTTCCGGATCCTTTTCCCTGTCGAATAGCACGTAATCCCCGTTGTGCGCGCAATAGAAAGCCAAATACCGACCTCCAGCCACATCCAAATCGCCGCCGAAATCCGGCCATTCCATATCATCTAAGCTCCACCCGAAATCGCCCGAAGACGAGAACCGCACAATCGTCCAATCCGGCAGCCACCACGTCACGTTTACTTCGCGGGAACCCTCCCGCAATATTTCGCGCACCGCTTGCGGCAACGCTATTCCGATTCGTCGCTCCGCTTCCAACAACTCCTCTTCTTCGGCAGGAGGCTTGATGGCAAGCGGCCGGACGCGGGCTCCTCTCCGCCCCAACCTCTCCAGCAGATTTACCCACTGCTCCGCCCATGTTGCGAATCTTTCCTTCATCCCCTCACTCCTTTCACTTCAACGTAAATTGTTTGTGCATCGATAATCCGACGTTCAAAACTTTAGGCCTCTCCAAACTATAAAATGTTTTGTCGATATATGGAAGGTAAACATTCAACCATTCGATGAGGAGGTAGAGTTATGCCAAAAGGTTTTTTCACACAGGGAGTAGCTATCCTACTTTCACGCTCCGTATCCATCCGTAGCATTGAAGCTGCACTGAATGAAAGATTTAGTACCGATCATATAAAAGAAAATGCCGAGCAATGGGTCTTCAGCGGACCAAGCCTGCTTATTCGGCATCGTCCCGAAGTAGACGGCGTCATTACAGTCGATATTGTCGATCGCCGTTGGCCCGATGATATGGGAGACCCTGCAGTAGATGCGACATTGTTCGGCGCTTGGACGATGGGCTTCTTCGGCCCTTATACCTATCCAGGAAATTTAGAGCGTTCCGCTCAGCAAGCATGGGGTTACCCCGAAGGGAGACAAGCCGTCGAAGAACATACCGCATTTATACGCATTCGATCCACCTATACCTATGGGGCAGCAAACGACGAAACCCCTGTCTTGCCCGCCGATTACGACGCTTTTGCGGAGCTAATGGAGGTAACCGCCATTGCGCAAGCTTTGCTTCGCTTGCCTGAAGCGCTCTGCTATTTCAACCCGAACGGAGAATGCCTCGCTTCCGGCGCACGGATACAAGAGCTATTCGAGCGCTTTGAGCAGTCTCAACTTCCTCCGCTTGAGTTATGGTCTAACGTTCGCCTCTTCAACCTGCCGCAGGAAGAAAATTGGCTGTTGATGGATACGGTAGGCATGCTCCAACTGGACGCGGACGATCACGAAGCGGTGTTTGACCGCCGCTCCCATGATCCGAACGAGGTCGCCAACTTTCTGCGGAACGTGTCCGATTACGTGTACAAGAACGGTCCCGTCATCCAAGACGGCGATACGATCAACGGTCCCGGCAGCATTGACTGGCAAGCCTTTTCGCTCGAGGAAGGACTGGGCAATCCGCCTAGAAGCGTACTGCGATGGTTCCCTCTCGATGGGAACGAACTACCGTCCGGACTAAATCCGAACAACTAACGAATGCCTATTATTTTAACTTGAAAAAGAGTGGAGAGTTCAATGAAAAACTGTGCAATCTACAGCTCTAATTTCGACCTTAATCAGGTCTTGGACCTTATCAAAGCGCTATATCCGAAAGACAGTATCCAAGTGACCGAAGACGGCACAAACATTCAAGTGACCCGCAAAAAATGGTTCGCTAAAACCGTTAACCGCTTTACGATCATGACCAGTCATACCCAGCCTGACGAGTTTGCAAAAATGATTAACGGAATGGGAAATTTCTTCGCGCAGCTGCAGGCTAAAAACAGCCTCGTCCACGAAAAGCTGCTGATCAAAATATCGACACTCAACATGGTCATCGGCATCGAGACGGAGGAGGAAATTTCCGACGCGTTCTATAAAGAATTGCTCTCGATTGCGGAGCGGTTGGACGGCCCCGTATTTTGGGGAAGCCGACAGCTGCTTCATTGGGACGGAAAGCTTCTGATGGATCTGGACGGCAACTCGGAGGTGAATGATTTCAAAGTTACAGCCCATACCAGTCTGTTGCACGGCGATCTGAAAGAGACGGAAACGGCGCTTAGTCGCAAAAAGCGGTCAGAGAGGATCTTGACGGAACGCGGCATTCCGTTCAACAAGAACTTGCCTGCGGCGCTGCCGGACGAAGGCGCCTGTATTCAGAGCGTAGATGATATTACAAAACGCGCCGTTGCCTTGTGCATCGTGGCGTTGAAGGGCGAGTGTGTCGGCAGCGGCGAGAGCGAGGAGGATACAGACGAGGTTGTCGATCGGGTTACGGCTCTGTATGGCGCATCTGATTTTTTCTCGCCCCTTGAAAAAGCTTTTATTCGTAACCGCAGCCCTAAGATAGACGAAGCCGCTCCTTTCTCATGGCGTTACGAGGGCTATCTTGTGATGCTATGGGCGCTAGGCTTTGTCCAGAAGCTGGACGAGCCGACCGGCGTATGCGACGTTGGAGCAGCCGTTTCTATTTTGAAGCGATATGACAGCTTTGAAGCATTCAAATCGAGTGCCCGGTTGCGAAGCGTGAATGAAATATTGGACGCAGCGGACCTCATTTACCGTTATAACTGGGTGTGCGTGGACAGCAGGATTAACGATAGCCAAACGCCCGGGGATTTGGATAACGGCGTCGTGTATGAGAGGCATTACGCGCTGAATTGGCTCATTCGATACAAGGACCAGCCATGGGACGAAATTAAAACCGATACGTAATCCACCATCATTACATGGTGGGTACAACGATTATAAGCTCGGCATATAAAAATGAAAGCCCGGATATGCATTGCGCATGTCCGGGCTTCTTTCGCTTTCAACACGGTTAAACGGAATATTCGTGCGGATAATACTCAATGCGGGATTGAGCCTTAATGGTCAGCAGCCCTTGCTCAATGCCATATTCAACTGGTGCACTGCCGACGTAATACCAAGTCTTCAATGTCGGCTTGTCGTCATACTCGTAGAAAATAAACACGTTAAGCTCTTCTTTAAGCTTCAAAATCTCTTCGATCGTCTCGCTCCAAGACACCTCTATATCGATCTGCCATCCGTCTCCATCTTGGTTCAGCGAGAAGCCTACATCCTGCTTGCCCGAATCGATAAGCATCCGACCGCTAACCGCATGCTTTACTAGCAGCGTTTGTCTCACCTATTTCCTCTCCCTTCGGGGACGTTATGGAAGATCGATCAGCATGAAGAAAACATCTTCCTCAGCCGTAAGCGTCAGTTCGCTCTCGCGCTCGATCTCCGCCGTATCCATTGCCGTCATAGATTGACCTAGCGCGGCCAGCTTGCCCTCTATGACATATATAAACAGGTTGCGTCCTTCGCCAGCCTCATAATGAATCGATTGATTGCGATCCAGCTTGCTCAGGTAGATCGTCATGCGTTGTGCAATCAATGCCGCTTGCCCAGGCAGCTCATCCGAAACAACGGGCAGCAACGCATTATGCAGCTTGGCCGTGTCGAAGCTCTTCGCCTCATAGGACGGAGCTGCCCCGCGTTTCTGCGGCATGAACCACAGCTGGAGCAACCTGAGCTCCTCATCCGGGCTATCGTTGAATTCGGTATGAATAACGCCGCTGCCGGCCGACATGCGCTGTACTTCGCCGAACGAGCTTACGACGCGATTGCCCAAGTTGTCCTCGTGGCGGATACGACCGTTCAGTACGATCGATACAATCTCCATATCGCTGTGGGGATGCGCGCCGAAGCCTCGTCCTGGAGCTATATAATCGTCGTTGCATACGCGCATTACGCTAAAGCCTGCTCGACTCTTGTCTTGATAACCTCCGAATGAATAAGCTGGATAGCTTCGCAGCCAGCCGAGATCCGCAATATGCCGTTCAGATGCAGGAAATAGGTTTATCATCGTTTCTCCTCCAAACTGAATTTATTAACTTACTTATTTATAGCAGGTTTTGCGATCTCGATCAAGCGAAAAAAAGGAAGCCAAGCCGCAGCAGTCTTACTCGCGGACTGAGTTACACAGCGGTTCAAAGCCGTCTATGCGGCATTCAACAATATCGCCGTCACGAATAACGACCGCGCCAGGCGTCCCGGTCATGATAATATCGCCCGGAAGCAATGTCATGACCTTCGAGTGAAAGGCTACGGCAAAGTTTGGACGGAATTTCATATGGAACAGCTTGTTGCGATGGACAACCTCGCCGTTCAGAGCCGTTTCGACATGAACTTGCAGCAGCTCGGGCAGCTCTTCCTTCGTTACGAGCGTCGAGCCGAGACCAAAGAACGTATCGAAGCTTTTTGCCCGGGTGAGAAAACGCTGGTTACGCGCATGAATATCGGCTGCCGTCACATCAATTGTTGCAACATAGCCCGCGATGACGTCGTCGCAGTCCTCCTCGGTTATGTTTTTGCAAGCTTTGCCGATCACGACGGCAAGCTCAGCTTCTGCGGTAATCGCACCTGCTCCCTGCGGGATGCGAATGGCGTCAAAGGGACCAATCAGTGTCGTATCCGGCTTCATGAAGCTAACCGGCTCATCATTAGGGTCGGCAGCCGCAAGCTCCTCTTCATTCTTCACATAGTTCATGCCGATTCCCCATATTTTGCGAGGATTGCGGTAGAGTGGGGCGTATTCCGCTTCGGTATAAGGAAGCGCAGGCAAGCCTGCCAACTTCTCCTTGCCGCCGGCTTCATACCATTGCGTTATCGCATCAAGCTCGCCGCACGAAATAATATCGAACAACTCCGTATGCCAGGAACGTCCTACAGCTTTATTAATCGTATCGATCAGAACAAGTCCCGCATCGCTATTCAGCGCCGCGACCTCTTTTTCACCAAGCTTCAACGTAGTTATTCTCATCGTGTTCTCCCACTCTCTTCTTGTGATTGAATACTGTCGTCAGCAGCATTCGCAAGCCATTCCAGCAAGCGGATATCCTGATTTCTCCCCGCCATGAACGACAGTCCAATCGGCAAGCCGTCCTTGCCGGCAATCGGTATCGTCACTTGAGGAAGGCCGCTAAGGCCCGCAACGCAGCACAACTCGAATGTCCGCATGCGGACCCGCTCGACCTCTTCGCCGGACTGGCCGAGCAGCGGAGCCGCTGCAGGAACAGTCGGCATGACGAGTATACCGTCCTCCCCAAGCAGTGACTCCATGCGCGCTCTCGCGCGCTGCTGAATGAGCGACGCCTTAATCGCATGCTCCTCTCGGAGCGAGCTTGCCCACGCGAACCGTTCGGCTATGCCCGGACCGAAAGTTGGCTTCTCGCTCGTTATCCATTCGCGATGCGACTGCCATATTTCCATGCCTTGCAGCGTCCGGAAGGCACTCGTCCATTCCCCGATTCCCTCGGGGGCCGCAACAATCAGTTGATGTTCGCTTCCCATTATTACGGCCAAGCCTTTAATGTAAGCCCGAAGCGTTTCCTGCAGCGAGGGCTCAGGAATATCCCATAGATCGGTTGCGACTAGCAGCCGCTTGAAAGGTGCGTGATGCTGCACTTCCTCTCCATTCCCGCTGTCGCTCCTTCGATCAAGCAGCACCCGCCCGACATCCAGCAGCGTCTGAGCATCGCGCGTCATCCAGCCGATCGTGTCGAAGCTCGGCGCAAGCGGAATAAGCCCTGCCACATCGACTGCGTCGTGTGTAGGGCGTATGCCATATATACCGCAATACGCGGAAGGAACGCGAATCGAACCGCCCGTATCCGTACCGATCGCGAAGTCGGCAAGCCCAGCCGACACCGCAACGGCCGAACCGCTTGATGAGCCGCCGGGAATACGTCCCTTCGCCTTTGGATTCATCGGCGTGCCATAGTGATAGTTCTCACCATTAATGCTGTACATCAGCTCATCCGTTATCGTTGTCCCCTGCAAATGTGCCCCTGCGGCAAGAAGCTTGCTTACGGCCGACGCGTATCCCGTTGCAGGCATATGCGTCCGCAGCCAATCAGGATTGCCCGCGCCAGACGTATGTCCCTTAATATCGAAAACATCCTTAACCGCGAACGTCTTCCCGATCAATACGCCGCTCCCGGAAGGAGGGACGTCGATAGACGCGTTCGCATAGGCGTTCCAGCGCTCTATGAAATGCAGACGCTCACCCTCCTGTTCGTGCTGGTTCTGGCTCATTGTCTGTATCCTCCCTCTCGTCTTCTAGTGATCCAAGCCCATTGCAGCGCCATCGCAGCGCGGATCCGTGCCGCCTTGCAGAATACCGCTCTCATCGCGCTTAATCGCATGGGCATGACCCATGATGCCGTCGAAATCTTTCATTTTGCGCACGATATGGCCTGCTTGGGATAAGGAAGAGAGCACCGCTTCGGCTACTCGGCCCTCCATCTTCAGCTCCTGCGTCGGCTCACCCCAAGTCCGTCCCCATACCCAGCGCGGCTCGTTAATCGCCTGCTGCGGATCCATCCCGTAATCGACCATTCGCGTGAAAATCGCCGTCTGCGTCTGCGGTTGCCCCTCTCCGCCTTGCGTCCCGTACAGGATAGAGGGCTTTCCGTCCTTGCAAGCCATAGCCGGCATAAGCGTATGGAAAGTTCTTTTGCCCGGCTCAAGCCGGTTCACATGACTGGCGTCGAGCGAGAAGAACGAGCCGCGATTTTGGAGCAGCACACCTGTTTCGCCCGCAACGACAGCCGATCCGAATTCGAAATACAGACTCTGAATGAACGATACGGCATTTCCGTCTCCATCAACGACCGCGGCATATGCCGTATCGCTGCCAATCGACTTCGTCTGCAACCCGGACGCTTGCTCCATGTCGATAGATGCGGCCAGCTGCGCGGCGTACTCCTTGCTAAGCAGCCTATCCAGCGGCACTTCCGTGAAGGCTGGATCGGACAAATACGCATTGCGATCCTGGAAGCTTAGCTTGAGCGCTTCTATACAAAGCTGATAGTACTCATGCGAGCCGTGCTCGATCGCTTGCAGATCGAATTGCTCTAGAATATGAAGGGCCATAATTCCCGTGATGCCTTGTGAATTCGGAGGCATCTGATAGAGGTCATACCCTCTATAAGAACCCTTCACAGGCTCAACCCAATCACCCTGATGCCCTTCAAAATCCTCACGCGTCAGCAATCCGCCATTCCGCTGCATATAGTCGGCAATTTCCATTGCCGTCTCGCCTTTATAGAACTCATCGCGCCCGAACTTGGCAAGTCGCTGAAGCGTCTTGGCCATATTCGTCTGCTTGAACGTCTCACCCGGCTGCACTGCGCAGCCATCAGGCAAATAAATATCCGCCGTCTCCAGCGTCTGCGCGAGGATGGCTTCGCATTTCAAAGTATTTTCATATTGATCATTAGACATCGGAAACCCGTTCTGCGCATATTCAATCGCCGGAGCAAGCACCTGCGCCCATTCAAGCGCGCCATACCTCTCATGCACCGCGAACCAGCCGTCCACCATCCCCGGTACGGTAACAATGCTCCTCATGCCGCGAGTCGGAATCGACTGTTCGCCTTCGTAGGCGGCTCTTGTTGCCAGGCGCCCCGACCTTCCGCTGGCGTTATATCCCCGAACGACTTCCTCTTCATGATGGTGCATCAGCCAAAAGGAATCCCCTCCAAGGCTCGTCATATGCGGGTACACAACAGCGAGGCAAGCGCTGACGGCAACGGCGGCATCGTAGGCATTGCCTCCTTGCTCCAACATGCGAATGCCGGCGGCGGTCGCCAAATAATGAGGACTGACAACCATAGCCTTCGTACCGGTTGCAGATTGTTTCATCGCGATCACTCCTATATGTTAGATAACCTAACTCAAATCTATGATTAAAAAATACCACGCCTATCATTGATAGGCAACTAAAATGTAATCGTTTTTGCAATATTGTATTGAAAACGAATGAATTCCTGTTTATATTTATACATATGGTAATTATAAATAGATATTACACGACACCTTGAAATCAAATTTCATAAGGAAAGGGGAGTTGGTGACATGCAATCCAAACCATCCGAGGAGCATACCTCCGTCGAAATCGACGAGATTGACCGTAAGATTATATCAGCTCTCAATACGAATGGTAGAATATCTTACACTGACCTCGCAAAAGAAATCGGACTTTCGCGCGTAGCTGTCCAAGCGAGAATTAATGCGCTGATGGATGCAGGCGTGATCGAGCGTTTCACTGCGGTCATTAATCCGGAGAAAATCGGCATTCATGTGTCGGCATTCTTTAATGTGGAGGTCGAGCCGAAGCATCTGCATGCCGCAGCCGATGTGCTTGCCATGGAGCCTTTCGTCACGAGTCTTTATCATATGACCGGACCTAGCAAACTGCATATGCACGGCTTGTTCCGCAACAACCAGGAGATGGAGCAGTTCCTGAAGGAAAAGCTGTATACGCTCCCCGGCATTATGGGCGTAGACTGCCAAGTGCTTATTAATCGGTATAAAAGCCGGATGGGAATGAGGCTTTAGACGATGGCGAGTGCATTCCGTGATAACATGTATACGCAATTGACTTGGGCGCTTATGAAGACAGGCATTATCGGCTACGGCGGCGGCCCATCGGTGATTCCGCTCATTCGGTACGAAGCCGTGAACCACTATAAGTGGCTGGAGGACGAGGAGTTCGGAGAAATTCTCGCGATTGCCAATGCGCTGCCCGGTCCGATCGCGACCAAGATAGCCGCTTATCTCKGCTATCGGCAGAAGGGCGTGCTTGGCGCCATTGTCGCGGTGCTGGCTCATATCGTGCCTTCCGGCATCGCGATGATCGCTTTGCTCTCCTTCGTGCAATACTTAAGCAGCGCAGCGTTCGTGCAAGGCATGATCGGCGCGGTGACGCCGGTTATTGCGGTCATGCTTGGCATGATGGCGTACGAATTCGGCGAGCGTGCCGTGAAGGGTCTCGGCATTTACGTTGGCATCGGCTTCTTCGCCCTCTCGTTCGGCCTGCTTCAGGGCATTCACCTGCATCCTGCTATCGTCATTGTATTATTCCTAGGCTACGGCGCGTTTCACCTGAAGACGGTTGCTGCTATTAAGCGGAGAAAAGAACGCAAGTTGGATCAGCATAAGCCGCAGCAGAAGGAGGGCGTAACGCGTGGATTGGATTAATTTGATTATCGGCTTTTTTATCGCCAACGTGCTTGGCTACGGAGGAGGACCTGCCTCCATACCGCTTATGTATAGGGAAATCGTTACGAACCATGAATGGACGACGCCAACGGAATTTTCCAACATTCTAGCCCTCGGCAACGCGCTTCCCGGCCCCATCGCGACGAAGATCGCCGCTTTCGTGGGCTATGACGTCGCAGGCTTTGGCGGCTCGTTGCTCGCCCTCGCGGCTACCATCGTTCCGTCGGCAGTTGCGCTCATTCTGCTGCTGAAAGTGCTGCAGAAGCATCGCCAATCGCCTGTCGTGAAAGGGATGACGTTGCTCGTTCAGCCCGTCATCGCGATCATGATGCTGCTGCTCACTTGGCAGATGGCCGAGAGCTCCGTCGAATCGATCGGCCTCATTCAATCGCTGATTATCGCGGCGGTCGCCTTCTGGGCGATGCAATTCCGCAAGATCCATCCAGCCTTCGTCATTGTGGCCGCCTTCGTCTACGGGGGATTGGTTATCCCGCACTTAAACGTGCTTTAAGCAATACGAAGAAGGGGATGTCTCCCCGAGCAGACGTTTAGTCTGCTCAGAGGGACATCCCCTCGCCTCGCGGCATGGCCGGTTAATAGAGTAAATATAAGAGATTGGCTAGTTTGTCGGATGTCCGGAACGTCCGGGGCACATATGAAATAGCTATGATGGATAATTGCAGTAACTTTAGGTGGTTTGGCGTTTTCTTGAGGGCTATGTTGGATATTCGCAACATAGCCCCTTGTTTTGTTCGCAAAAGTAGGCTAAACTTCGAAGTTACTGCAAAAAACCAACATAGCACTCCAAACCAACAAAACTAGCCTAAAGTTGCTGCTAAAATCCAATATAGCTCAACACGATCGATGCTGCGAGGGTCCAAACTGCACCCTACCAGTCTTACACACGCCCCCGGATGCCTTCAATGTACGACTTGGAATGCGCCATTTGTTGCTCCTTAGCCTCTTCCATAACAATATGGACGTGCGGCTTGCAACGGTTCAACAGCTTCATGTACAGCTCGTAGTTCATTTCGCCGAAGCCAGCAGGCGTTGTACCCAGGCTGCCGTCAGGCAGAAGAATACGGTCCTTCGCATGCGCGGCAATAATCCGATCGCCGAGCAGCTCGAACGCCTCCTCGATCACCTCGTTCTGACGCGCGAAGTTGGACTCGTTCAGCAGATTTCCGGGATCGATCACGACGCCAACCATGGACGACGGCACTTCCTCCAGCATACGCGCCAGCTCCGGCGCAGTACCGATCAAGTGTCCGCCCGCTGCTTCCAGCCCGACGTATACGCCCCATCGCTCCGCTTCCTCCGTTAGCTCCTCAAGCGTCGACTTAATAACGGCCCAATCCCGATCCGTATAGTCACCGCCCTCATTACGGCCCGTCTCGGCCGCAACCATCGGCGCGCCGAACTGCTTCGCATAACGAAGCAGCTCCTTGAACCGATTCACGTTGGCGCGGCGAACTTCCTCGTTGCGGTCGAACAAATGCACATAGCAGCCTAACACGGAGATCGAAATGCCGTTCCGATCGAACTGCTCGCCAATCGCGCTCGCAAGGCCCGGACTCAGGTTGCCCGGCTTGCTGAAGTCGATATCGCTGATCGCCTTCCATAACGCCAGCTGAACATGCGTAAATCCCTTCTCTGCTACTTTAGGGGCAAGCTCTTTATACGGCAGACTGCCGAACAGATGGGCTAATACACCAACGGACATTCGTTGCAACTCCCTTGAATTTACGCCTTCTGTCCCGCCGCCTTCGCATTCTCGGCTTCGGCCCCAGGTTTAGGCGCGTATATTTTTTTGGCCAAATACGATTGCGCGATCATGAACAAACCGCCGGTTACCCAGTAGAGCGAGATAGCAGCAGGAGCGGTAAAGGCGAATACCGTCATCATAACCGGAGACAGGTAACCGATGAATTGCATCTGCTTCTGTTGGCCCGTCATGTCCACGCCGATCTGCGACACCTTGAACTGGACCAAATAAACGAGTCCGGCAAGGATCGGAAGAATATAATCCGGCGACCCCAGTTGGAACCATAAGAAGGAATGCTCCGCTAGCTCCGGGGTCAGCTTAATAGCCGAATACAATCCGGTCAGAATCGGCAGTTGAATCAGCATCGGCAGACAGCCGATCGCAAGCGGGTTCACCTGATGCTTCTGATACAGCTGCATCGTCTCCTGCTGCATCTTCTGCTTCGACTCGGCATCATTTTTGCCTTTGTACTTATCTTGCAGCTGCTTCATCTCCGGCTGGAGCGCAGCCATCTTCTCTTTCATTGTCGCTTGCGAGCGGTATTGTCTCATCATAAGAGGCAATAGCACCAAGCGGATAATAATCGTAATCGCCATTACCGCGATACCGTAATTGCCGTCGAACAGCTTAGCCATATACTGGATCGAAGCCGACAGCGGATAAATCACATAATGGTTGAAGAAACCAGGCGTGTCGCCGTCGATTGTACCGCTAGCCGTACTGCAGCCGCTAACGAGCAGCAGCACAGCCAGCATAAGTCCGATCATGATGAAACGATTGTTCCTTAGAAAAGAAGTGAATCCATTGTTATTGTTTGTTTGCATGTAAATCCTCCTCGTTTGTTTGAACTAGCGTGTACAAACGAGGCATTACAGTCGGTTATGTCGTCATCCGGCGATTCCTTCCGCTTCTCTCTCCTAACAAGCCAGTGGCGAATGGGAATAGTCCGCCATAACGCTTCCGGATATAGCGGCAGCAGCAAGCTGACCACTATGCTTCCCTCCGTGAACGCATAAGCGTTCGTGTTCACATGAGATGCATACGCATAAGCGAACGAGCACAGTAAACTAATCGATAATAAGTACGGAAATATATCATGCCATTCCAGTTCTAACAATGGATTCACCTCCCTTCCGTTTCCGTTTCGTTGTTATACGGCTTAAATGCGCGGCCGTTCCCTGCAAATAAATAACACCCTGCCAAATAGTAATTTGGGTTGATGGAAATAGTAACGATAAGCTATAGTAACATAGTTATAAATTCATAATCCATCTGAGAGAGGCAGCCATGACCAGACATAAGCTTAAACGCATCTATACGGCGCTATCCGCCGTCGCAATTTTAATACTCACCGTAAGTTTCATCCAACAGTCAATTCCTCGGCAGCAAAACTTACCCGGACTGAATGGGGACATCGCCTACGCGGTGCCGTCCGAAAGCAAGCCTAAGCTTATTATGGGCACATCGCCCGATTACCCGCCTTACGAGAGCGTAGATGCTCTTCATGGCGGAGAAATCGTCGGACTTGATATCGATATAGCCAAGTATATCACCAGCCGCCTAGGATATGAACTGGAAATCGCGAGCATGGATTTCAATGGGCTTATCGCCGCTTTGCAGACGGGCCGCGTTGACTTCGTCATGTCCGGCATGTCCGTGACGGAGGAACGGAAGCAAAACGTAGATTTCTCCAACACGTACTACATAGCGCGCAATACCATCGTCTCCAAGTCCGACTTGCCTTACGCATCCCCTGAAGCCTTAAAGGGCAAGCGAGTCGGCGTTCAGCTCGGATCGACGCAGGATACATACGCTGAATCCCTTCAGGATGTAGAGCTCAAGAAGCTGAACCGCATTCCCGATCTCGTTCAGGAGTTGAAGACGGGACGCGTCGATGCTCTTATCGTAGAAGACGCCGTAGCGGTTGAATATACGAGCGCCAATCCCGATCTTGTCCAGCACTTCGTTCCGGCAACCGAGACGGAGGATGGATATGCCGTAGCATTTCCGAAGCAATCGCCGCTCGTCGGCGAATTCAATCGCGTACTCGCTGAAATAAGCCAGAACGGTAAGCTC
Organism: Paenibacillus sp. 05T425; assembly: GCF_056396205.1. Classification (NCBI taxonomy): domain Bacteria; kingdom Bacillati; phylum Bacillota; class Bacilli; order Caryophanales; family Paenibacillaceae; genus Paenibacillus; species Paenibacillus sp. 05T425. The sequence goes on along the minus strand of NZ_JBFTLA010000002.1, from coordinate 416,795 downwards.
GACGAAATGATAAAGCAATGGTTCGCGGCAGAGGACGAGGATGAGGAATCCGGTGTCCTGAAGAAGCTGAACTTGGATTTCGGCATGCTCGCTCCATACGCCCCATACGTGCTTCGCGGCATCTACGTGACGCTGTTGTTCACACTCGTCTCAGCCCTGTTCGGTTTCGTCTGGGGTACGATATTGTCGCTGTTCAAAATATCCGGCGTTAAGCCGCTCCAATGGTTCGCGACCGTCTACACGTCGGTGTTCCGCGGTACGCCGTTGCTGCTGCAGCTGTTCCTGATCTATTATGCGACGCCGCAGTTGTTCCACTACGATATTTCGCCGCTGCTTGCCGCAGGTCTCGCATTCGGGCTCAACTCCGCCGCTTACTTGTCGGAGACGATCCGCGGCGGCATTATGTCCGTCGATCGCGGCCAGCGAGAAGCTGCCATGGCGCTTGGCATCCCATACCGGACGATGATGATCAGCATTATTTTGCCGCAGGCGCTGCGCTCCATATTGCCAGCACTCGTCAACGAATGCGTCGCCTTGTTGAAGGAGTCGTCGCTCGTATCCGTAATCGGCGTGCAAGACTTAATGCGACGGGCTAATGTCGTCCAATCGATTGAATTCCGGGCGCTGGAGGCGCTGTTGTTCGTAGGCGTGATCTACTACGTACTCGTGCTCATTCTAACATCACTCGCCCATCTGCTTGAAAGGAGGCTTCGCCGCAGTGATTAATGTAACGGATCTAACCAAAACCTTCGGCAAAAACCAAGTGCTAAAGGGCATCACAACTACCGTCGAACGAGGCGAGGTCGTTGCGCTGATCGGACCTTCCGGCTCAGGCAAATCGACGTTTCTCCGCTGCCTGAACATGCTCGAGACGCCGACCTCGGGCAGCATCGTCATTGACGGCACGGTCATCACCGACAAAGGAACGGATATAACGAAGGCAAGACAGCACATCGGCATGGTATTTCAGCATTTCCATCTGTTCCCGCATATGACCGTCATCGACAACATTACGTTTGCGCCTTGCAAGGTGAAGAACATGCCGATCGAAGAGGCTCGCTTCAAAGCGAAGGAGCTGCTGAGGCGAGTCGGACTGGCCGACAAAGCGGACAGCTACCCGTCTAAACTATCCGGCGGTCAGAAGCAGCGCGTCGCGATCGCCCGCAGCCTCGCGATGGAACCCGATATTATGCTGTTCGACGAGCCAACGTCGGCTCTCGATCCCGAGATGGTGAAGGAAGTGCTGACTGTCATTCGCGGCTTAGCCGACAGCGGCATGACCATGCTCATCGTGACGCATGAGATGCGGTTCGCGCGCGATGCGGCAAGCACCGTCTACTTCCTTGACGGCGGCCGATTAGTTGAACGCTCCGAACCCGCAAGTTTCTTCGACAAGCCGCAAAGCGAACGAGCGATAAAGTTTCTAGAGCAGGTACTCTAAATAGAAAAGAGCTGTCCTTGAAGAGCCAATAGCTAGCTCTCTTGGACAGCTCTTTGTCTATTCCATTCTATTCGCCTAAGAGCTCCTGCATCTCGACGCACGCCATGACGAAAGCGCCAACGCCATGCAGATCATTCTCGCTCGTCGGACGAGTGACGTAATTCTCGTAATCGCCAGCCGACGTTCCAATGCAGATGTCCGGCAAAATAAATCGCCCCCGCTCGTCAACACGGCATACTCTCGCCAGCCCCTCAAAGCCCCGCTTCGCCGCATGCAAGCCATCTTCGCCTATAAGCCCGAGCTTGTATGCTTTAGCCAGCGTGTAGACGAACAAGCAAGTGCAGGACGTCTCCAGCCAATTGTCGGCCAAATGTCCCTTATCAACGACCTGATACCAAAGCCCGCTTTCCGGGTCCTGATATCGCATCAGCGCCTTGGCGAAGTCGGATAGCGTGGCGGCAATCAGCCCGCGACTTGCGTGCTCATCGGGCAATTCATCCATAAACTGCGCGATCGCAAGTCCGTACCAGCCAAGCGAACGGCCCCAGAACTCGGGCGAACAACCCGTCTCCTTGTCCGCCCACGGCATCCGACGGCTCTCGTCCCACGCATGGTACAACAAGCCCATCCGCTCATCATACATATGCCGGTGCATGAGCCGTTCTTGATGCAGCGCCATGTCGCGCAATCCATTATCCCCGTATGCCCGTGCGTATTTCAAAGCGAAGACGCCGCCCATGTAGAGACCGTCCAACCACATATTATACGGGTACTTATCCTTATGCCAGAAGCCGCCCTCCGAGGTGCGGTTAAGCGTATGGAATAACGAGCGCAGCTTGTCGGCCGCGGCACGATACTTGCTCCCGCCGTTCCGCTCATCAAGGCGGAACAGCAGTAAACCTGCTTGAATCGCATCCAGCTCATCGCGCGCAAAGTAGAAGCTGCCATGATCGTCGACCAATTGATCGACGTAACGCTTGATATACGCGTCGTATCGTTCATCGCGATCCGCCTCCCACAGCATTTCCATGCCGCATAGGAATACGCCCTGGTGATAATGCCAGCGGCCTGCCGGAGGAAGCTCTTCCGGCAAGTACGCGCTCATTAACGAATCGCAGGCCGCTCTTGCCCATTCAATTGGCGTTGCTGTCGTCTGGTGTAACATGAATAAGCTCTCCTCTCTATCCTTTGATCGAACCGATCAATGCGCCCTTGGCAAAATGCTTCTGCAGGAACGGATACACGGCCAGAATCGGCAGCGTAGCCACGACGATAACAGCCATCTTCACCGCTTGGTCCGGCGGCGGCACCGAGGAGTCTAGCTCCGAGCTATAGTCAAGACCGCTCGCCAATACAACGATCTGCCGCAGCAGCACTTGAATCGGCCATTTGGCACTGTCATCGAGATAGAGGATGGCGCTCAAGTACGTATTCCAATAGGTAACGGCATAGAACAGAGAGATCGTCGCGATGGCCGGCATCGACAATGGCAGCACAATACGGAACAGGATCCCGAAGTCGTTGCAGCCGTCTATTTTCGCCGATTCCTCAAGCCCTTCGGGAATGTTCTGAAAGAAATTTTTCAGAATAATGAGGTTGAATGCGCTGATCGCCGATGGAATAATCAAGGCTAAGTAGCTGTCGATCATGCCAAGCTCCTTCACAACGAGAAACGTCGGAATCAAGCCGCCGCTGAACAGCATCGTGAAGACGACGAGGAACATGACGGCACGGCGGCCGTCCAGATCACGGCGCGACAGTCCGTAAGCCATTAACGCAGTCGTAAGCATGCTGAATACCGTTCCGACTGCCGTCACCCCTATCGAGACGCCCATCGCTCGGAAGATCGTATCGGTCGAAAATATAAACTTATATGCGTCCCAGCTCCATATCGTCGGGATGAGGATAAACTTCTTCATCGCCATCTCCGCGCTCGTCGTGAAGGAGCCCGCCACCACATGGAGGAACGGCAGCACGGTAACTAGCGCGATGATAGCCAGCAGCGTGAAGTTGACCGCCTGGAAGAGGCGTCCGCTTAACGTTTTGTCTTCTACCACTTGAGATTGCCCCCTTCCATTAGTAAACGCCCTCTTCGCCCATCTTCTTGGACAGCTTGTTGGCAAGCATGACCAGGACAAGCCCGATGAACGATTTGAAGAAGCCGATTGCCGTGGCATAGCTGAACTTGCCCTGTTTCAGCGCGGCCGTATATACGTAGGTATCGATAATTTCCGCGACCTCGCGGTTCATCGAGTTGAGCAGCAGGTACACATGCTCGAAGCCAAGCTCCAACACGTCGCCAATCTTCAGAATGAGCAGGATGACGATGACGCTGCGGATCGCCGGCAGCGTAATATGCCACACCTGTCTCAGGCGCCCTGCGCCATCCATTCTCGCAGCTTCGTAGAGCTGCGGATCAACCGAGGCGATCGCCGCCAAATATATGATCGTTCCCCAGCCCGCCTCGCGCCAGATGACCTGAATGATATAGGTCGGCCGGAACCATTCGGGGCTGAGCAGGAAATCGATTTTTTCGAAGCCGAAGAAAGCTAGCAATTCATTCACGATGCCGCCGTCCGACGTGAGCATGACAAAGCTGATCGAGACGATGATGACCCATGACATGAAATGCGGCAAATAAACAAGCGTTTGGAACGTTTTTTTGAAGAAGGATATCCTCACCTCATTCAACATCAAGGCGAGCACAATCGGAATCGGGAAGAAGAACAATAGATTCATGCCGAACAATAACAGCGTATTGGTCAAAATATTAAGGAAATCCGGCTCGGTGAACAGCCGCTCGAAGTGCTTCAGCCCCACCCAATCGCTGCCTCCGACACCCTTGAACGGCTTGTAGTCCTGAAAGGCAATTGCAATTCCGAACATCGGAATGTATTTGAAAATAATAAAGTAAAACACGCCAGGCAATAGCATCACGTAGAGCCATTTGTTTTTCCATAGACGCTTCTTCAATTCGCTGCTGCTCTTCTGCGGTATTCTGCTCGGCTTAACCGCCTGGACAACCGTTTCCTGCATGCCATTCCTTCCTTTCCACGGGGAGTGAGAGGCCGCCTCCTGCGAAGGCAGCCTCTCCCTGCTTGAACAGTTGCGAAGCAACCGTTATTTCTGATAGGCTGCGTTAAACTCCTCGATAATTTGATCGCCGCCGCGTTTCTTCCAGTCCTCGACCGCTTTGTCGAAGCCCGCTTTGTCGATCGAGCCGTAGATGTATTTGTACGTTGCGTCCTTAATCAGCTCTTGCAGTTCTGTGCCCTTCTCCGTATACGTTGCGGAGTCAAGCGCTGCGGCTGGATCCTTGATCGCGATCTTCTCGTTCTCGATCGTCAACTGCTCGGCTTTGATACGCGCCTCTAGATCATGGAAGCCCTCGTAACTGCCGTTCGTCTCCGGCTCGCCGATCAGGCTGTCTTTGAACCCTTTCACTTCGCGCTCCGTCAGCTCTTGATCGTCGCTAGCCTTGGCTTTGCCTTCAACGACGGTGTAATGCACGCCTTCCTTGCCCCAGAACATCATATTAGATACTTCCGGCGTCAGCATTTTGTCGAAGAAAGCGAGTATTTTCTTAAGCTCGGCCTCATCCTTGATCGCCGATTTCGGGAACAGCACGACGTTGTTGTAGCCGGGAATCGACCAGCTCGCAAGCGTTCCGTCAGGAGCGGCAACCATGCTGTGCGTATCGACAACAGCCGTCGGCACGTTCTTGACCAAATCCTTCACGAGCGTATTAACGTCGCTCATCGCACCGATGTATGCGCCGGCCTTGCCGCTCGTGAACAGGTTGACCTGATCGGTCTTGCTCGTCGCCGCGAAGTCGACGTTCATCGCTTTCGCATCGCGAACCCGTTTGATGAAGTCCATCGTCTCTACGTACTTCGGCGACATGAACTCCGGCTGCAGCTTGCCGTCAACGTCTGCCCAGTTGTTCGGCGTGCCGAACCAGGAAGCGACCGTCTTGAATGCGCCGTAAACGAGATCATTACGGTCCGCGAGACCAATCGTGTCCTGCTGGTTGTTGCCGTCCGGATCGCCCGTCGTGAATTTTTCCAACATCGCGAACAGCTCTTCCGTGTTAGCCGGCGGGGCGATTCCGAGCTTATCTGCCCAGTCCTTGCGGTAGATCAATCCTTGTCGTGCCAGCGGGCGGCCGATGTAAAGCGAGTACAGCTTGCCGTCCACCTTCGTATTGTTCAGAATCTCTTCCTTCAGCTTGCTTAGATTCGGGAACTCGCTTAAGTAAGGTCCGATTTCCCAGAACTGACCGTCGCGGATTGCACCTTTCATTTGAATAAATGTAGCTTGGTTCTTCAGGTACGTAACCTGCGGCAGCGAACCTGTAGCGAAGGAAGTGTTCAGCTTCTCCTCGTACGTATCTGCCGGGAAAAATTGATAAGTCAGCTTCGTGTTCGTCAGCTTCTCGATCTCATTCTTAATGGTGTCGGGCGGAGTCTCTGCGGTGTTAAGAGGAAGCATGATCGTAATCTCTGTCGGCGCCTCCGGCTCTTCCGGCTTCGCGGTCTCTTCTACCTTCGTTCCGCCGCTGTCTGCGGTAGGGTCCGGCTGTTCCTCGTTCGCGCCTTTATTGTTGTTGCCCGAGCAAGCCGCGAGCAGCATGGTGAATACGAGCACGACGCTTAACAGAATCGAATACGATTTTTTGTTCATCCTTCTTTGACCTCCAATTATCGTTATGGTTTGGTTGGTACGCTTCCAATCTAGCACCCGCCGCAGAAGTGCCGAAACAATCATTTGTTCATATTAGGGGATTCCTTGCGCGCATCTGAGGAAATGATTATTACGGTAAGAGATGATAGCTGGCTGGCATTAACGGTACAAAAAAGCCCGCCGCGTCAATTAAGACGCAGCAGGCTTTGCTTTAGTGCTATTGTTATTCCATAAAATAAGCATCCATATATTCTTTGGCAATCTCATTGCCGCCTTCGCGACGCCAACGATTCACTTCATCGTCGAAGCCGCTTTCGCTCAGATGCCCCAAAATATAATTGTAAGTCGCATCGGACACGATTTTGTACAGCTCCATGCTCTTCTCGTCGTACGTCTTCGATTCCAGTCCGATTGTAGGGTCTTTCACGAGAAATTTCTCGTTATCTGCGCTAAGACGCTCCGCCAGCTCCCACATCGTCTCCTTCTCCGCCGCATCCAGCACGTTTGGATTGCTAAGATCTGCAATCATTAGCGTATAAAGCGCTCCGACATCCGTAGCGCGCAGCTGCGACGTTTCCTCCGGCAGTACGACCGACTGCCCGCTCAGCGTATAATGCTTGTTCAAGATACCGTACCGCAACAGATTTGCGACATCCTTATCCATCGAACGGTCGAAAAAGGCGAGAATGTCCAGCAACTCCTCCTCGGTCCGAATCGCTTTCTTCGAGAACAAATACAATCCGTTGTAGTTTGGTATCGACCATACCCGGTAACCCGCTGGGCCTTGAATCCGGTTCACAAGCGCAAACCTTGCTTCGGGATTGATCTGCTTCGCTTCGTCCGATAGCCGCTGCACGTCCGTCATACTGCCAATGTAGACGCCCGCGGCGCCTCGGATCAGCTTATCGCGCTGCACCTCCTTGCTCGTTACGGCAAAGTCGGCGTTAATCAGCTTTTCCTCATACAGCCGCTTCATGAAGTTCATCGTATCCTTGTACGGCTTCGTCTCGAATTCCGGAATGAGCTCGTTGCCCGAAGCCGATAGCCCCCAGTTGTTCGGCGTCCCAAAGTAGGAGCTGAGCGTCTTGAACGCGCCGAATACGAGGTCGTTGCGATCGGCTAGCCCCACCGTATCCTGCTTGCCGTTGCCATCCGGATCGTTCACTGTAAACTGCTTGATCACTTCATACAGCTCGTCAAGCGTTGAAGGCTTGTTCATTCCCAGCCGATCGAGCCAATCCTCGCGTATGATGACGCCCTGCCTGGAGGACGGCCTCTCCGTATAAAGACCGTATATGTTGCCGTCGACCGCAGCCTGCGCTAATATATCGGCATCGAGATGCCGCAAATTCGGAAACTGTTCTAAGTAAGGTCCGATCTCCCAGAAGGAGTCGGAACGAATCGCGTTTTTGATAAAAATATAATCGGTGTGCTTCACGAAGGTCGCCTTCTTCAAGGAGTTCGTCGTAAGCGACGTATTCATCTTATCGGTATAAATACCGTCCGGCACCCAATTGATATCGAGCGTCGTATTCGTCAACGCCTCGATCTGGGCGATTATTTCGTCGCTGGGCGGATGCGGAAAGTGGAGCGGCGCCATAATCGAAATCGGCGTCCGATCGTCCTTGCCTGCGGCTGGGTCGGCGTTCGGTTTGCCGCTGCAGGAAGCGCATACAATTGCAATCATTAGAAAAAATGCCGTCCGTTTCAATAGATTGCCTTGCCTGTTCGGCTTCTCTTCTATCATCGTAATCCCCCTAACAATATCGAGCGCAGTATGTGCCAATAGCTGTTTCCTGCTTGCCCCGGCAGGCTTTGCACGTCATAATCTAAGCAAATGATTATCCAGCAATGAGATGATTATTGTCCAGTCCGCCGATGATCACTAAAATAATGACTATATCTATATTCAGATAGGGTGATGGGTACCGTGCGATCTTTAACTTTTCTAAGCAAGATGACGATGTTCGGGGTTCTGCTCAGCACGCTTCCCGTTATATTTATCGGCGCGTTCTCCTACTTCACTTCTTCCAAGGAAATACAGAAAAATGTAAACGAAGGAAAAATGCAACTGATTATGCAAATTAACTCAAATGTAGAGCAGAAACTGACGACTGTCAACCACACGCTGAATCAAGTCATTAACTCCACTGTGCTCAAAAAAGCGATGAACCGCCCGCTAACCGCCGACGATTTCATGCTGTACGACGACCTTCGCAACGAAATTCGCCATATGCAATCGTTCGATACGAAACTGGAGGATGTCATCCTCATCAACGACCGCCACAACTGGATGGTGAAGAACTCCGGGCTGTACGCTTTTAAGTCCTATGCCCAATATGAAGAGCTGGCCAGCCTGATGCAGGTGCCGGAGAGCACCTCTTGGGTGCTTAATCCGTCCGAATGGTTCTACAGCGAAGAGAATGCAAACAATGCATCATGCAGCTACAGCATTAGTCTCGTCAAGAAGTTTCCGACGACGGGCCTTGAGAAATACGGGCTTGCGCTTGCCAATATTCCGACCTGCAGCCTGCAGGATCTGCTCGAGAGCGACGGAGACAACGCCTCCAGCATCATGATCGTTGACGATCAATACCGCATTCTTCTTCATCCCGACCAGCAGCTTATTGGCAAATCGATTGATGTAAGCGGTTTATCAATGGGGCAGCTGTCGCAAAGCGCCGGCCAATTCACCGCCGTTTTGGAGCAGAAGGACTATGCCATTACGTATTACCGCTCCGACTTGAACGGATGGACTTACTTATCCGTGACATCCATCGCCAGCATGACGAAGGAATCGAAAAAGATCGGCTTTTATACGCTTTATATTTGCTTATTTATGCTCCTGCTGTCCATGTTTCTGGCATGGATCGGCTCACGGCGCATGTACTCGCCGATTCAGCTGTTGCTGAATCAGATCGGCGAAAGACTCGGCGATATTCAGAAGCGGAAGTCGAACGAATTCCAGGCGATCGGCGAGCAGGTCCATCGCCTGTTCCAGTCGAAATCGCAGCTCGAGAAGGAAGTTAGCCAGCATATATCGCAGGTGCGCACCTTCTTCCTGATCAGGGCGCTGCAAGGAAGCGTCAAGCAAAGCGAGCTGAACGAGAAGCTGATCCAGTTCGGTTACGGCGTACAGCTTGAAGAATGGAAGTCGATGGCCGTCATTACGCTGCAGATCGATTTCTTCGAGAATAGCCGCTATTCGAAACAGGACTTAGAACTGCTGCTGTTCGCCGTCCACAACATCATTGAGGAACTTATTCCGTTTGGCCAGCGGCTCTCTCCCGTCATTATGGACCATACGGTCGTAACCGTGATCGGCAGCGTCGAAGACGACCGCACTGAGTTCCATAACTCGTTGTATGCGATCACGGAAAATTTGCAGCAGCAAATAACGAGCTACTTGAGCGTGCAAGCCAGCATCGGCATGAGCCTTCCGCTTAGCTCCTTCGCTTCGCTTCCGATCGCCTATCGCGAAGGATTGGAGGCGCTCAAGCATCGCATGAAGCTTGGAGAAGGCATCATCATCCAGTACGAGAACATTAACGCGGGCAACCCTTATTTGAAGTTAAACTATCCGTCGCATATCGAGAACGAGCTGATGGACACGATCAAGCTGGCGGAGAAGGACAAATCCAAGGAGCTGGTGAAGCTGTTCCTCCAAGCGGTATTCAGCGTGGAGTCCTCGCCGCAGGAATACCAGATTCCGCTCGCGCGGCTGCTGAACAATCTGCTTATTGTCATGCAGGAGTCAGGGGTTAGTTTGAAACAAATTCACCCGATGAAGGGCTCGCTGTTGGAGGAGTTGTTGGAGCTGCGGACAGCTGCGGAAATTGAGGATTGGTTCTGGACGAGAGCGGTTCTTCCGATGGTCAATATTTTCAAGGATCGCCAAGAGGCGCAATATCATAACATTTCGGAGAAAATCATTGATCTCGTCCAGCATCATTACGATTCCGATCTGACGCTGGAGGAATGCGCGTCGAGACTGCATTACAATGCCAACTACTTAAGCAGCGTTTTCCGCAAGGAAACCGGTTATTCCTTCAGCGAATACTTGTCGATGTACCGGTTCAATATGGCGAAGCGTTGGCTGGCTGACTCCGAGATGCCGATCAAGGACATCGCCGCCAAGCTGCGGTACAACAACTCGCAGAACTTCATACGCTCCTTCCGCAAGCAGGAAGGCATCACGCCGGGGCAGTACAGGGACAAGAAGCGAACCGGATAATGGTGCTGTTAACGGCCTGAATATGAGCTAACTGAAGCTCTCCCACTGCAGCCACCTAATTAGTGGCCCAAACTGCCGCTATTGGCCACGCATGCATAGAAAATGCACGGAAATAGCGAAAAAAACTTTCGCTATTTCCCCTAAACACCCAAACCCGACCTGAATAGCGCAATGTTTTTGCGCTATTCTCAATCACAGGCGCTCCCCACTCCGCTATGAACGCCGCATCTTAAGTCAATCCCACTAATTAGGACTGTGCGAGAGCCTTGCGAACATACAAAATATATTTCGACTGGTCAAGCGGGTTAACGCCGGTACGCGTTCGCTCAGCCTGCACGTCGGGCGGGGATTCCTGATAACCTGCGAAGAACGTCGACATAACGCCGCGTCCTTTCGTAAGCGACCCGAACCTCGCCGGGAATTCGAGCGACGTCGCCACGGGCAGTACGCCTTCAATCTCCATCCGCTCGCCCCGAACCTCAGGCGTATCGAATTGTCCTCGCATTTGAACGAGCTCGTTCATGATCTTCCCGCCGGTCTCCTCCGGTACTGACAGCCGGAAACGAACCATCGGCTCCAGCAGCTTCACGCCGGTGCGCGCCAAGCCATCCATAATCCCCATTGGCGTAGCTACCGCGAAGTCAAGCGGATGCGTATGCCATACATGATGCTCGCCTTCCAGCAGCGTCACCTTAAGATCGGTCACTTCCCAGCCGAACAGCCCTTGCTGAAGGGCCTCAGGCACTCGCCTTGCGACCTCGTTCTGATAGCTCTCCAGCAGCCGCTCCGGCCGGGCGAGCGAGGCGTAGACAAGCCCGCTGCCTAGCTCGCCAGGATCGATGCGGAAGCGAAGGATCGCCCAGCACGGCTTCGGCATCGTATACGCGATGAAGCCTTCGCCTGTCTGCGCCGGCGTCTCCTTATAGATGACAGACGGCGCTCCGAAGTCCACGGCAAGGCCGAAGCGGCTACTGAGCACATGGGTCAGCACCTCAACCTGAATCGGCCCCATCACCTTCAGGTGCAGCTCCCGCTGCTCCTGCAGCCATTGCAGATCGAGCAGCGGATCTTCGTCCGCCAGCTCATGCAAGGCGGCGACGACGGCGGTATACTCCGCCTCGTTCCGCCACCGCACCTGCACCGTCAGAAGCGGAACAGCCATCCGCGTCTCGCCGGGCACATAAGCGGCGCTGCCGATAATATCGCCGATGCGCGCCTGATTCCACCCGCATACGGCGGCAATATCGCCTGCCGCCAGCATCCCGACGTCCTCTGACCGCTGTCCGTCGATCTTCCTTATTTGCGTTACTTTCTCGTCAATCTCCTGCGTCACGTTGCGAACCGAATCGCGATTGCGTACCGTTCCGCTGTACATGCGGACATAGGCGACACGCCCCATAGCCGGATCGCGCTCGATGCGGAAGACGACGCCGGATACCGGCCCGTCTGCAGCCCCATCAGCAGGAGGCGGAGGCAGCAGCTCAATCATCGCATCCATGAGCGGCTGGGTGCCGATTCCTTTGTTCGAGGCTCCGAACAGCACGGGAAACAGCTCACCGCGGCAAGCCCGCTCACCTATAGCAGCGCGCAGCTCTTCCCTCGGCAATTCGCCGCTCTCCATATACTGCAGCAGCAGCGCCTCATCATGCTCAGCTGCCGTCTCCACAAGCAATTGCTCGAATCGTTCGGCATCCGCACTTCCCGCCATTGACGCTTGCACCGCCATCAGATCCCTGCTGCCGGCGAAGCTATCCTCGGCTCCAATCGGAAGCTGCACAGGCGTTGCCATGCCCGACAGCAGCCGTCTGATCTGCATCACTGTTCGCCATGCGTCCGCGCCTACCCGATCCATTTTATTCACGTACAGCAGCGTCGGGATACCGCGATCCCGCAGCGCGTGCCAAATGACTTCCGTCTGTGCCTGCACGCCTTCCACCGCCGATACAATAAGTACCGCTCCATCCATTACCCGAAGCGAACGCTCTACTTCCGACAGAAAGTCGACATGGCCGGGCGTATCGATCACATTAACCGTCACATCACGCCAAGTGTAGCGCGTTGCAGCTGCACGTACCGAAATGCCCCTCGCTCGCTCCACTTCCATCCAATCCGTCTGCGACGTACCGTCGTCCACACTGCCCAAGGCACGTATCCGTCCGCTATGAAAAAGGATTTGCTCCGTCGTTGTCGTCTTCCCTGCATCCACGTGCGCGAAAATACCAATATTCCGAATTCGGCCGCGTTCCCCGCTATTATGCACCATGAACCATATCTCCTCGTCTGCCTGATCATACGCCTATCATAATATAAAAATAAAAAACAGCCTACCGGACATTTGCCCGATAAGCCGTTCATAAACGATTCGATTAAGCTGCAATATTCGCTTCGATCTCGATCGAGATCTTAACTTCGTCGCCGATCAGTACGCCGCCCGTTTCAAGCGCTGCATTGTACGTTAAGCCGTAGTCGCTGCGTTTCAAGCTGCCTGTTGCGCTAAAGCCTACTTTCTCATTGCCCCATGGATCTTTGCCTGCGCCTTCGAAGCTCGCTGCGAACGACTCCGAGCGTGTTACACCATGCAGGCTTACGTCGCCCGTGATGTTGTATTCGCCGTCATCTGTTTTCACAATGCTCGTTGCTTTGAATGTCAGAGCCGGGTACTTCTCAGTCTCGAAAAAGTCGCCGGAACGAAGGTGAGCGTCACGGTCGTTATTGCGCGTATCTATGCTCGTCAGGTCGATGCTGAAGTCGATCTCGGCCGAAGTCAGATCCTGAGGATCAGCAACGATGTTAGCCTCGAAGGTGTGGAAGGTGCCTTTTACTTTTGCAATCATCATATGCTTTACGGAAAAGTCCACCGCGCTGTGTGAAGCGTCTACTGTCCAATTTGATTTTGCCATTTTAAATTCCTCCATAACGTCATTTATAATTTACTTACATTTAACTATATACTAACTTAAATAATGTTTATGACTTCATAATAGTTGGTTCTCCTGAATTTGTCAAACGTATTTTTGGCGTTTTTTCAACTTTTTTCGGAATCGGATTGAAACCCACGGGCAGCATGCAAAAAAAGACCGTCGAAGCAGCCTGCATCATGCAGTTTGCTTCGACGGCCTAAGCCTTGTCTTTTTTATACCGTTGTCTCCTTCGCAGACGCTCCGGTCGGCTTGACGATCGCATGGCTCTCCCATGCCCGGCTCCGCCAGCGGAAGAACATAATAACGGCGCGAAGCCATTCATCCGACGCAATCGCCAGCCAGATGCCCGCCAGTCCCATGTCGAGCTGGAACACGAAGAAGTAGCCGAGCGGCAAGCTCATGCCGACCATCGTGAACATACCGATCCATAGCGGGAACTTCGCGTCCCCCGCGGCACGAAGCGAGTTGACGAGTATAATGTTGATCGTCCGCCCCGTCTCCAGCACGATGCTGAGCAGCAGCACGTTCGCCCCTAGCCGGATAATCTCCTCGTCGTTCGTGAACATGCTCATAAGCGGCTCGCGGAACAGCATCACAAGCACAACCGTAATGAGGGTGAACAAGCTCGCATAACGAACGCTGCTGAATACGCGCTTATAGGCATCGTCCTGCCTGCCCGCTCCAACGAGCCGGCCTACGATGATCGAGGTTCCCATGCCGATCGCAAAAGCGAACAAATACGTGAACATCGAGATGTTCGACGCGTACTGCCTTGCCGCCAGCGATGACGCTCCGAGGAACGTCGCGTAATAGAGAAAAATAATTTGGCAGGTCTGGTACATGACCTGCTCGAAAGCCGATGGAATGCCGATCTTCATAATGTTGCCGATATACGTCTTCGACAGCGAGAAGTAATACCGAATCTGCACCCGGACTTCCATAATACGATAAAGCAGCCAGAAGAAAATTAGAAGCGCAAGAAAGCGGCTGACAACCGAAGAGATCGCCGCACCCTGCACACCCATCTCCGGAAAGCCAAGCTTGCCGAATATGAGCGCGTAGTTGCCAATGATATGAATCACATTCATGCCCAGTGAAACATACATCGCTTCCTTCGTATAGCCGTGGACTCGAATGATGGCCGAAACCGAGTTAATGATTGCCTGTAAGAAGATCATGCCCCCGACAATCGATAAATAGCTGCTTGCGTAATCCAAAATCTCGCCTTGCAAATTAAGCCGCTCCAGGAGAGCATGATTGAACAGCAAGAACAATCCGCTTATGATCAGCCCGACAATCAGGTTTAGCGTGACCGCTAACGCCGATATTTTGGCCGCCTCAATAAACTTCTTCGAACCGATATATTGGGCAACGACAATCGATGCCCCGTTCCCGATGACTTCCAAAATAAGAATCGCAATATGCAAATACTGATTCGAAGCTCCGACGCCAGATACCGCATTGTCGGATATCGCGCTCAGCATGAACGTATCGGCTATGCCCATCAGCATAAATAGGAAAATCTCCAAAAATATCGGCCATGTGAGCATAAATAAATTCAGCTCGCTGGACCTCGCCTTTCCTTGTCCATTCTTCGTCTCTGCGTTAGTCAAGATGTCACCTTCTTCCGAATACGTTGCTCAAAGCGAAACGGCTAACGCCATCCTTTGGTGGCGATGCGCGTTACAATCCGTTTCGCGGTGAAACAAAAGCAATCCGTATCGTAGCACACCTGCGCCCTTTATGCACTAATCAATATGTAATTTACCGTAAATCAAAATATGGCTCTGTTGATAAACACGCCAAAAAGGCTGCTTCTCCGTGCGATGACGTCCGGGAAACAGCCCACTTATTTTATTAAAATGATTGCCATCATTAGTCCGTTTCTGATTCATCCGCTTCTTCAGCGGCCTCTGCTTCCTCTTCCGCTGCCGCTTCTTCCTCAGCAGCAGCTTCTTCAACTGCTTCTTCCGACGCTTCCTCGGATGCTTCTTCCTCAGACGCTTCTTCCGCTGCAGCTTCTCCCTCTACGGCTTCCTCGTCGGCAGCAGCAGCCTCTTCAGCTACAGCCTCCTCCGATACCACCTCAGCGGCTTCTTCCGCAACTACCAATTCAATCTCTTGTTCTTGGCTCATTCCATTCACCTCCTGCTTCTTATTACCTTAATTGTAGCGCTTTCATAGAAGTTCACAAGAGGTGTATATTGTCGTTTAATAGGAACTATTTCCGCTATTTGTAGAGGCTCCGTCCATTCGTCAAAATACTAGACGCAAGTCTAGTGAAGGCCTAAGACTATCGACGGTTTTGGGYGTTGCCTGCAGCGGATACCATTTAATAAAAGAATGATTATTGGAGGCTTTCGTCTATGTTTTCTATCTCTATTAACACTGAGCTTGGCGCGCTCATGCTGTTCGTCCTATTCTCCCTTATCGCGGCCAACAAAGCTTCCAAGCTTATCTATTACAAGACGGAGAAGGAGCTTCACAAGCGCACGCGCAAGCTGTATTTCTGGACGGTGTCACTCACGGTCCTCGCTTCTATTATGGCTGCGGCGGACATCTTCCTCGCTTTGAACGCGCATCCGCTCCTCTGGCTGGACCGTCTGCTGCTGCGCACGCCGCTCGCCGCCGCAGCCGTCCTCTTCCTGTGGTTAGGCGCGATCCCGCGGGTACGCATGCTGCTCGCGCGGACACGGCCGCAGACAGCTGCTATACCCGACATGTCGCGACGCAGGCAATCGACTGAGCCGTTGCTTGTAGCGCCTTACCATTTTGCCGCGTTGACCGGCGCGGGTTTGTTTTATTTTGCATTCGTGCCGCCGATTCCATTCGCCTGGTCATATATTACGATTCCATTAACGCTGCTCACGGTGCTCGCCTGCTTCTTATGGATGCTGCAGTCGAGCCGCAATCGCAAGGCATCCGAGTCGCCGGAGGCGTTCTCCTATCGCCCTTGGAGCCGGAGACTGCGTCTTACAGGCACGTTAGCAGCCGTTGCCGCTATCTGCAGCGTCCCGCTACTGACCGCTATGCAAGGCAGCAAGCTGCCCGACCGGCTGAACATGATGACCGGCAAGCCTGATTACGGCATTGCCTCATCTGTGGAGCCAGGGCATAACCATAATCATCAGGACAGCGTTCCAGCGCTGGCTAGCGCCACCGCCGCGGATGTCCCCGTCACCGAGCTAACCGGACCGCAATCAGGCAAAGCCGACCGCAAGTACACGCTCACCGCTCAGAAGAAGAGCGTGCAGCTCAGCTCCGGCCGCACCATCGAGGCATGGACGTACAACGGCCAAATTCCGGGTCCCGAGATCCGGGTGAAGCAGGGCGAGCTTGTCGAGGTGACGCTGCTGAACGAGGATATCGAAGGCGGCGTGACGCTTCACTGGCATGGGCTTGATGTTCCCAATGCCGAGGACGGAGTAGCAGGCGCGACGCAGAACGCCGTCATGCCCGGCGGGAAGCATACGTACCGATTCATCGCCGAGCAAGTCGGAACGTTCTGGTATCACTCGCATCAGAACTCGAAGGAAGCCGTGCAGAAAGGCCTGTTCGGTGCGCTAATCGTCGAGCCCGATAAGGATACTCACGCCGAAGCTTATGAAGATATTACGATCATGACGCATGTGTGGAATGGTGCTGGCATGGCGATCGGAGCGAATGATACGCTGCAGAGCAAAGCGATAGCACCGGAAACCCCCGTTAAGCTGCGCCTCATTAATACGCAAGACTGGGTAAGGCAATCGTTCATCCTGACCGGAACGTCGTTCTAAGTGGTCGCGATTGACGGCACAGATCTGCATGAGCCCGGCGATCTTCTCGGTGAGCGACTAGAGCTCATAACTGGAGCACGTTATGATGTCACCTTTATTATGCCTGATCATCCCGTCCTGTTAAGCATCGGCCAGAACAAGAAACTTGGCTTGCTTATGAGCCCCGACGGAAAGGCCGAGCTGCCCGCCATTGCGGAGACGAGGGCCGTATTTGATCCGACACACTACGGCACAGAGACGGAGACCCCTTTTGGCCCGGACAGTAAGTTCGACCGTGAATTTACGATGATTCTGGACAATCGCTTTGCCTTCTATAACGGCGGCTTCGCTGCTTACGATACGATTAACGGCCAAGTATTCCCTAATACGCCGATGTTCGTCGTGAAGGAGAATGAGCTCGTCAAGACGACGATTATAAACCGCAGCTCCGTTGACCATCCGATGCATCTGCACGGCCATCATATGCTTGTCCTGTCGCGCAATAACGAAGACGTTACAGGCAGTCCGTGGTGGTCGGATACGCTAGACGTTGCGCCGGGGGACGTGTACGAGGTCGCTTTCCTCGCCGATAATCCCGGCTTGTGGATGGATCATTGCCACAATCTGCAGCATGCGGCTGCAGGCATGACCATGCATCTTATGTACGAGGGTGTTACCTCGCCGTTCGAGGTTGGCACGGAGGCGCATAATCATCCCGAATAATATTGCCTTCTCTATAAAGAGAACTGGACTTAAGTCCAGCACTGCAAACTACCCGCAGCATGAGGACAGGTTTTTGACAACTATGATATGCTAATGACAACAAATTGAAATCAGATTGGAGTGTTCATTCGAATGAATGCAAGAACCATTAGCGGTGCGGTGCTGCTCCTGCTCGGCGTCGTCCTGTTCCTGAATCAAGGCGAATCGTTCGGTCCGGGCAAAATATTCGCTTACTTCTGGCCATCCCTCTTCGTAATCCCGCTAGGCCTATTCTTCCACTGGATGTATTTCTCGATGCTAGGACGCAGAGGCATCGGCGTATTGATTCCTGGCGGAGTATTGTTCACGGTCGGTATCATCTGCCAATTCAGCATGCTCTTCGACAGCTGGGGATATATGTGGCCGGGATTCATTTTGGCTCCAGCGGTCGGCTTGTTCGAATTCTACTGGTTCGGCAACCGAAACAAGTGGCTGCTTATCCCAATCAACATTCTGACCGTTCTGTCGCTGCTGTTCTTCGCCGTCTTCTCGCTAGGCACGCTGTACAACAAAATTTTGTTCAGCCAGCCGCTTATCGCGATCGCCCTCATTATCATCGGGGCATTGACGTTGATCGCCAAGAAGAAAGACATTTAACAAGCCATCGAAGCGAGGCGCCAAGGCCGCAGCCGTCCCTACCCGGATGACTGCGGCCTTGCCTGTTGTCGCATAGAAGCCGGTATATCGTGTACAATGATCGATATACTCATTTCAAGGAGGCTCTACGCCTATGCTTTCTTTTGACCAAAAGCTATCCATCATCCAATCGTTCGCGGAGCTCACGCAGCATAACGTCTCGCTTGGACGCGTCAACTTCCACTTCGAAGACAGCGCGCATGAAAAGAAGACCGTCGCCTACCACCTGCATCCGAACGGCAACGGCTTCGTATTCGCCGGGCTAGTGAACGGCGTGACGACCGACGACAAAGGCATGGTCAACATTCGCGATTACAACGAAGCCGAGCTTCGCGCGTTGATTATGAAATCAATCACTTCTCTCGCGACAACCCCAAGATTGCAGGCCGCAGCTCCCTCCAAGAGCAAGTCTGCCGGGCGCAAGCCGCCGAAGGAAGAGAAGTGGATCGGTCCTGACAATGCGACGCTTACTTTGCTGTTCGAGGACGATCTATGGTATGTATATGCCGGCCTAAATCTAGAATCGGCATTCGAAACATATGAAGAAGCAGAGCAATATTTAGACGAGGAACAGTTCACTCGAGCTTAAACGGCTATTGCTACGCACGAACCGCTAGCTGCTTCTTTGCGCAGCTCGGTTCTGTGCCGTCCTCTGGCGGCGTGCAGCATTCGTTTCGCGATGAAATATAGGCGTATGGATAAGAGTGAAACTTATGCTTTCCTATATTTCGAGCGTAACTTTAGCCACCTAGAAATCTCCAATTTATATCCGCAAGTTAAAAACAGGATTTTGGCCTCCCAGCGTCTAATTGTTAAGATGACATCCAAGACACCTGGGAGGAACAATCCGTTGTCCATCAAAGCTAAGCTCTCCGTAGCCATTTCGGCCATAGTCGCCATAATTMTTATTCTTAATATTGGAATTTACCATTTCTCCTCTAAGCAAGACCTGCAGGCGAACGCCGAGCAGCAAATGAAAAATATCGCCAAACAGGTTGCCGTATCTGTGGAAAGCTCCGAGAAAGCGAAGCGCTTCATGGAGGACACGATCGGCGAGAAGCTGCGCATGGCGGCTATCGCCGCAAAGGAACAGCTTGATCCGGACATCGACAAGGTGACCAACGAACAGCTAGTCGCGCTGAGCAAAGAGATCGGCGTCGATCATATTACGCTTTGGAAACGGACAACGGACGACATTGTCGCTCAGAAATCTTCCTATCCGAAAGAAATCGGGGCCAGCTCGAAAACGTGGGATTATTGGTACACCGCGTTCAGCCAGTTGTTCGACGAGCATGCTGTTACGATTCCGGAGGGTCAGAAACTGACGAACTTCTGGTCTGGACCGATCAACTTCTCCTCCACCGACCCCGATTTTACAAACAAATGGGGCTATTATTACGACGGAACGACCAATTACATTATCAATCCATATATAGACGCCCAAGTATTTCTAGATTTCAACGATAAAATAGGCAGCGGCGCGGTCATTAACAAGCTGACAGACGACCATCCCGAGCTGCTGGAGGTAACAGGCTTCGACCCGCAATTTTTCGGCAAAAAACCGATTATCAAGATGAAGCAAGGCAAGCCCGTCTACAATTTGGACGTGCGCGACATTCCATTCGGTACGTACAAGTACAAGGATACGTACGTCGATTCCGTCTATATTCAGCTGGCGCTCGACGACAACTTGATGCATAGCGTCAAGAAGATAGTGGGCGGCAAGGAAATCATGCGCAGCTTCATGTCAATAACCCTTGATAAGACCTATGTCATCGGCATCACATTCGATCTCAGCAGCATTCAGGATACGCTGAACCATCAGCTCTTCATCCATTCCGTCATTTCGTTGTGCCTCGTGGTCATAACGATGTTCGCCAGCTACTTTATAGCCGGCTTCATGATGCGTTCGCTGAATCAAATCTTATTCAAGGTCAACGCCATTGCCGACGGCAACTTCGGCGAGACGATTACGATCCGGAACACGGACGAGCTCGGGACGCTCGCCTCGCGGGTCAATACGATGGGCAATAATCTTTTCCATTACATGACGCAATTGAAGAATTCCGCAGCCGAGCTGCAGAGCATGAAGCAGTATTTGGAGTCATTCGTCAACCATACGGCCGACGCGATCCACGTCACGGATCTGAACGGAAACATCATGCAGGTGAACAAAGCGTTCGAAGCGATGTATGGCTGGAGCGAGAGCGAGGTGCTCGGCAAGAAGCTTAACCATGTACCAGAAGACTATGAACGCGATTATCGCGAGATTACCGATAAGGTGCTGTCCGGTGGCTCCGTAACCGATTATGAGACGATTCGCTACGACAAGTCGGGAGCGGCGATCGACCTGAGCATTACGCTGTCCTCGGTGCGGGACGAGCAAGGAGAGATTGTCGCCATTGCGGCGATCTCGCGGAATATAACGGCGAGGAAACAGACGGAGGAGATGCTGCGGCAATCAGAGAAGCTGTCCGTCGTCGGCCAGCTGGCTGCAGGCGTCGCCCATGAGGTGCGCAATCCGCTCACGACGCTTCGGGGCTTCGTGCAGCTCCAGAAGCAGACGGGCAAGCTGTCCCCTTCCCATCTCGACATTATGCTCGAAGAGCTTGATCGGATTAACTTCATCGTCAGCGAATTCCTAGTGCTTGCGAAGCCGCAGGCGATCCATGTGCAGCCGATCGATGTCGTCGATACGCTGCAGCAGATCGTCACCCTACTTGATGCCGAAGCCAATCTGCACAACGTGCAGCTCACGGTCAACAAGCAGCTAGAGACAGCCATGGTGCTGGGCGAGTCCAATCAGCTTAAACAAGTATTCATCAACCTGCTGAAGAATAGCTTCGAAGCGATGACAAGCGGCGGCAACCTGACGATCGACGTATTGCCTTCTACAGGCGACGGCGTCATCATCCGTTTCACCGATGAAGGGGACGGCATGTCGGAGGAGGATCTGCAGCGTCTCGGCGAGCCGTTCTTCACGAAGAAGAGAAGCGGCAACGGACTAGGCATCATGGTCTGCAAGCAGATTATG
Organism: Paenibacillus sp. 05T425; assembly: GCF_056396205.1. Taxonomy (NCBI): domain Bacteria; kingdom Bacillati; phylum Bacillota; class Bacilli; order Caryophanales; family Paenibacillaceae; genus Paenibacillus; species Paenibacillus sp. 05T425. The sequence goes on along the minus strand of NZ_JBFTLA010000002.1, from coordinate 395,329 downwards.
GCCAACCATAAGGGCAAGATCGAATTCCGCAGCACGCTCGGCGTAGGCACCTGCGCTGAGATTACGCTACCAGGAAGCGGCCGCCACTAGACGGGCCGCTTCTTTGTTAGGCTTGATATCAAAAGTTCCTTTGAACCTACTCAACTTGGTATGCTACACTATCTCCATATGAACTAAAGTGCTGTATGCCGACTAAAGGACGGTTATAAATGTTTACGCTTGAATTCTAAGAATTAATGACGGCGTCAGCCGTTTATGCTTGATTGGAGCAAACTATGAACTTTTCCATTAATGATTACGCCGTACTCGTAATCATATCCGGTGTGCTCAACGTGCTTTTGGCCATATACGCCTACTTCAAGAAAACCAACTTCTCTGGCATCAAAGCGTTCATCTGGTCCTCCGCGTTCAGTGCAATATACACCTTCGCTTTCGTCTTTGAGCTTTCAAGCGATTCCTTGCAGGAAATTCGATTCTGGCTGAACATCGAATATCTCGGCATGCCCTTTATTGCACCTTGCAGCTTGCTGCTCGTGCTTCATTATATCGGCATGGAACGTTATGCCGCCTTCCGCAAAGGGTGGGTGTACTTTGTTATTCCGCTAATCACCCTAATCATGAACACAACCAACGAATATCATCATTTGTTTTACAAGTTGTTATATCTGCGCGAAAACGCGCCCACCCCTATGGTCGACATCGTGCCTGGCAAGTGGTATTACATTCACGGTGCTTACACGTTCGGATGTCTATTGGCCTCCGTATGTATGCTGATCATGCATATGCGCAAGTCAAGCAAGGGCTATCGCAAACAGCATCTTACATTAATTATCGGACAATCGCTGCCCATGCTAGGCGCGTTCTTCTATGTTCTCGGAATGACTCCGCTTGGCATGGATCCCGTACCTCTTATTATGTGTGTTACCACTGCCTTGTATATGGGTGCCTTCGTTTCGATGGGCATGCTGACCGTCTCGCCGATCGCTCGCGATCATATTTTCGAGAGTATGCGAGACGGCGTCCTCGTGCTCGACTTGTCCGGCAAAATCGTCGATTACAACAGCTCAGCGACGACGATTATACCTTCGTTAACACCATCGGCTATCGGTAAAACGATCGAGCAGGTGTGGAGGCGCGGTGCAGATACCGGCGTATTCGACGGAGAACTGGACGCTGGTGGTTCCGACCAGGAGTACGAACATGAATTGAAGTGGATTAAAGGCAATGATACCCGCTATTATCGCGTGCGTTCTTCCAAGCTGCTTAACACAAAAGGGGAGCTTGCGGGTAGAACGATAGTCATGATCGACAATACCGAGCATATGCTGCTGCAGCACAAGCTGCGACGCTTGGCCGAGACGGATGGGCTTACAGGCATTTGCAACCGGACATTCTTTTTGGAGCAGAGCGAGAGATTGTTGGAGCACACACGATTGACTCATGAGCCTTTGTGTTTCATTTTATTCGATATCGACTTCTTCAAGGCGATCAACGATCAGTTCGGCCACGATGTAGGTGATCTCGCAATTAGACATGTAGTAAACAAAATACAAAGCATCATTTCGCCCGATGATATATTCGGCCGATACGGCGGAGAGGAATTTGTTGTCTGCATGCCAAGAACCTCTATCGATAAAGCCATGCACGCAGCCCAACGAATGAGACAAGCGCTTGCTTCCGCTCCGCTCCTATTGAACACGCCTGCGACCGAAGCCATCCGGATAACCGCGAGTTTTGGGGTCTCCGAAGTGGAGCTGAACAAGCCTGGCCGCAAGCTTGAAGACTTGCTGCGCAAGGCCGATGCTGCTTTGTATCTTGCTAAGCGGGGGGGCAGGAATCGAGTAGAGCAAGGACAAGCTGGATTAGCCGATATGCAGGCCGCCGCCGCGTACACGGATTTATAAGCCATTTTGAACGATTGCTAATCTTATCAGCACATGTTATAACATTCCTTTACCCATACTAACCGGAAAGAGTCAGGTGGAGTTGACACCATGCACATCGCTGCTTCCCTACGCAAAAGATTGCGTTTTCGACCGAGCCCCCCACAGGTCATGCTGTTCGGCTTCGTCGTCATTATAATGATAGGCGCGCAATTGCTATCGCGTCCGTTCGCATATACAGGAGATCAGCACATATCGTTTCTAGACGCGCTGTTCACTTCGGCATCGGCTGCTTGCGTAACAGGCCTGACGATATTGAATACTGGCACCCACTTCTCTACCTTCGGCCAGGTTGTCGTCATTGTTCTCGTCCAGATCGGCGGACTTGGATTTATGACAATGGCGACCTTGTTCGCGCTGCTTTTCAAGAAGAAGATCTCGTTCCGCGAGCGCCTTGTTCTGCAAGAATCGATGAACTACGGCTCCACGGAAGGTATCGTCAAGATGGTCCGTAAGGTGCTCTTATATGCACTATGCATCGAGTTGTCGGGCGCTATTCTGCTGAGCAGCTACTTCATGCTGGAGATGTCTGTAGGACAAGCGATATACTTCGGGGTATTCCACAGCATCTCGTTCTTCAACAATGCCGGCTTCGACCTGTTCGGCCAATTCCCCGAGCGGGCTGGCAGCCTTATTCATTACGTCGAGGATCCGTTCGTCAATATCGTCTCGATGCTGCTTATTTTTTTCGGCGGGATCGGGTTCATTGTCATCTCGGAGTTGCTTACCTATCCGAAGAACAGAAAATTCAGCCTGCACAGTAAAGTCGTCTTATCCGTAACTGGCTTGCTTACAATCGTTGGCGCAGTCGTCATTTTTCTGCTGGAATTCTCTAATCCTTTAACGCTGCAGCCTTTATCCGCAACCGGCAAAACGTTAAGTTCGCTATTCCAATCGATCACTGCACGTTCGGCTGGATTAAGTACCGTTGATCCAAGCATGCTGCGCGAGGTTACGCAGTTTTTCCTCATTATTCTGATGTTCATCGGGGCGGGGCCCGGCTCTACGGGCGGCGGTATTCGCGTAACGACGTTCGCGATATTAGTCGGGGCCATGATTGCCATGATACGGGGCAAAGAGGATATCGTGCTGTTCCGCTACCGTATTGCGAAGCAGCAGATCCATCAAGCTATTATGCTGACGATGATTTCCTTCGCCATTATTTGCTCTGCCGCCATGCTGCTGTCCATTACGGAGACCGGCTCATTCCTCGCAATCCTGTTCGAGGCGACGTCGGCCTATTGTACGGTCGGCATGTCCTCCGGCTTATCGTCGCATTTGTCCGAAGCAGGCAAAGTCATCATCATCCTGCTTATGTTCGTCGGCCGTTTGGGTCCGGTAACGCTCGCCTTCGCTCTCAACTCGCGCTCCAAGAAGGAACTATACCGGTTCCCGGAAGGAAAGATTACGATTGGGTAGGCGAGATTTGGACACCCTTTCTAGCGAGTGATACTATTAGAAGATAGATATATAGTATCAGTTTCTGTAAAGGAGGCAGTTACCCCGTGACCAACATTAATCATGGCAGTAACGAAAAACAACAGAGCCGCGGAACGCGCGTGTTGATCGTTACGGCGGTTGATGCCGAGAAGGACGCCGTCTTGCGCGGCCTTGGAGGCAACACAAAGGCCGACGTCATAGCTGCTGGCGTCGGCCCTGCTTATGCGGCGGCGAGCACTGCGGCCGCCCTTGCTGCCGCTGACGAGCCGTATGGACTCGTCATTAGCGCGGGCATCGGCGGCGGCTTCGACGGCGTTGCCGCCATCGGTTCGCTCGTCGTAGCCGACGAGATTATCGCCGCCGATCTCGGCGCCGAGTCGCAGGAAGGCTTCATCAGCGTGGACGAGCTAGGCTTCGGCACGGCTCGCCTTGAAGCTGACCCCGCTTGGAGTCGCCGCATCTATGACGCGATCCAAGCGGCTGGCTTGTCGGCGATACTTGCTCCCGCCTTGACCGTCTCGACGGCAACAGGCAGCGCCGCGACTGCTGCGGCGCATGCAGCCCGCATTCCCGGCGCCGCAGCGGAAGGGATGGAGGGCTACGGCGTTGCCGTCGCCGCGCAGCGGCTAGCCATACCTTTCACGGAGCTGCGCTCAATCTCGAACGCTGTCGGTCCGCGCGACCGCGCCGCATGGCGGATAGGTAAAGCGCTCGCTGCGCTTGAAGCGGCAAGTGCCGCAATACTGGAGGTGTTTGAATGAATATCGCTTATTCCCCGTGTCCGAACGACACATTCGTATTCCATGCATTGGCGCATGGCCTAGTGCCAGGTGCACCGGAGCTTAACGTAACGTATGCGGATATCGACATTACAAACAACTGGGCTGCCCGCACGGAAGGGCCTGAGGTTATGAAGATTTCCTATGCTGCATTACCATGGGTGCTGGAAGACTATCGACTGCTACCATGCGGCGGCGCTCTAGGTCGAGGCTGCGGACCGCTCGTGCTGACGAAGGACGGCGAAGGCACCCCAGCCGCATTGACTGGCAAGCGTGTGGCCGTTCCTAGCGAGCGTTCAACAGCCTACCTCTTGTTCCGCTTATGGGCTGCGCAACAAGTTCCAGAAGGCGTCGGCGAAATCGTCGTCATGCCGTTCCACGAAATTATGCCTGCTGTACGTGATGGTCTAATCGACGCGGGTCTTGTCATTCACGAAGCCCGCTTCACGTATCCGAACTATGGACTCAGCAAGCTCGCCGATCTCGGCAACTGGTGGGAAGAGGATACGGGCCTGCCTATCCCGCTGGGCGCTATCATCGCCAAGCGCTCGCTGGATGCCGAGGCTATTGCGGGTTGGATTCGCTCTTCCGTCGACTATGCATGGGCGCATCCCGATGCGTCGCGCGCCTATGTGATGGAGCATGCGCAGGAGCTCTCGGAAGACGTCGCCCAGTCGCATATCGACCTGTACGTGAACGAGTTCACTGCTAACCTTGGCGAAGACGGTTATGCCGCAGTCGAAGCGCTGCTGGGACGAGCTGCCAAGGAAGGATTAGTTCCTTCGTTCGATTTCTCGTTAATCAAGTAATGCTGGCAGACTATCCTATAGTAGGATAGTCTGCTTTTCTATCTCCTTTGGTTTATCTCCCTAATACGGTATGCTATAATCTTGGTAATCCTCTTTTTTTATCCAACAATATCCACTTGGCCAATCATATCAATTGTTAGGAGTTTGCTTGCATGATTAGACGCATTCAGATTGTGGCTTTCGCGTTTGCCGCGATTGCTACCTTCGTTCTTTTATATCCCTATAACTCGGATACCGCCAATGCCGAGATTCCTTATACCGTGAACGTGCTTCATGTCGGTGCCAAAGGAGACGGCAAATCCAATGACTCGAAAGCATTCGCGACCGCTCTTCGCAAAGTGTCGGAGAACAAAAATGGTGGTGTCGTGCTCGTCCCCAAAGGCGAATATTTAATCGACATCGCCGAACCTCTCTATGTGAGGAGCAACGTAAGCATAGTAGGACAATCCAAGCCCGTGCTTATTTTCAAAAACTTCTCCGCTACGGATTCGTTCGGATACGAGGGGTTTGATGTCAGAGGCTCGAACATTACGATCAACGGCTTGAAGATAGATGCCGGCTTTAAGCTGATCCGCGGAATCGGCATCCATTCCAATGCCAAAAACATTAAAGTCATCAATAGCGTGATTCAGAACGTCACTCAGTCCAAAAATCCGAATAGCAGCGCCTATGAGGCGACCGTATCCGGCATTCTCGTATATGGCGGCACATCGGACATTACAATCGACAATAACGTCATTCGCAATATATATGCCTTCAACGCCGACCCCGTCGCACGCGGCATCATGGTCTATGCAGAAGATGATCTCCCGTATGCGCAGCGGGTGAAAATTACGAATAACTACATAAGCAACATCAAACCTCGGGATGACGCCGATGGCATTTATTTCGATATGCCGGAGAAAGACGCCGTTAGTTCGGGTTCCATTGTGGACAATAACACGATTACGCACGTGGCGAAGCGCGGAATCAAAATTTCCGTGCAAGGCGTGACGGTCTCGAACAACCATATTACGAACGTATATCTGAACAACAACAACTATATGTATCCGAAATGGGACGCCGTTCCTCAGGATATGTTCGCCGGCATTTCCGTCTATGCCAGCAATGTCGTCGTAAGAGACAATATCATTGACGGTGTCGGAAGCTACTATGCTGGAATCGAAGCCGATCTTGGCGATTTGCGCAATATCGCGATTTACAACAATACCATCTCGAATGGCGTCAAGGCGAATATCAAAAACACGAACGGAATCCGGCTCGGCTCCATCAATAGCTTCAAAGTGCACGGCAACAAAATCACGAACATGCAGACCGGCATATTCTCGCCAGTCACAGATACGCAAGTCGGCACGATCAAAACGAATACGATCGATAAGATCGATTTCGGCATCCGCTTCACACTTTATACGGAATACAAAAATTCCAAGGTTGTTGTTGCCAACAACCTCATAACGGCCCGCAAATTAAAAATAGAGGCGCTTCCCGACTAGGGGCGCCTCTATTTTTGTTCTTCTATAATGGTCATGCTTTGATTTCTGGGATCGGATAAAATCATATAGCCGGACGCTGTGATTCTATTATTCTCAACCGTCATCTTCTGCTGATAGTTCGGAGTCAAATAGGTAGAGAGATCAATGCCCCCGCCTTGCGGCATGATGATTACATTATCTGCAATCCGCCCGTTCGAAGAGCTTAGCCACGTCCATATTCCTCTTAACCCGTTTTCAAGCCTGTTCGAAGTTATCGTATATTGATCCACGTTTCCAATACGTATTGCCGTCGTATCCTCGATTTTACTTGCTTTGCCCATAAACACACGATTGTTCGTTACCGTGATCCCCTTGATTGGATCGTAAACTCCGATCTCGATTCCCGCGTAAAAACTCCCGATTCCTTCTAATGTATTGTTGCGAACCGTGACGTTATCTGCATTGATCGTTATGCCCGAGTACATGTCCGCGCCCGCTTTTTTTGACGGATCGCTTTCACTGGAACTATTGTCGCCGAGGTATGTATTCATTATTTTATTGCCTTCTACGACAACGCCGTTCGCGTGAATATTGATAGCACGCTTAGCACATCTTGCGAACTGGTTGTTGCGGATCACGCTGCCCGTTTGAACCGCTTCGCCATGCCCTATGTTAGGGTCCTCGTAATAGAGGCAATCCGCTTGGTCCTCAGGACCGACATCGTGAATGTAGCTATTCGAAATCTCCACGTTCATGGCCGCCTTCTCGGTTGCCCCCCACGTCTTCGTAATATAGATGCCTCTTGCAATGCGACTGCCGTTTGTCGCATGTTTAGCATATACATTCGAGATCTCCGAGTTGCTTATCTTAATATCGCTTGTTTCCCCGTATACGACGATGCCTGCAACTAATTGGTCATAATATTTACTGTTCTTGTCTTCGCTTTGCGAAGCATTGGCGATAAAGGTATTGGTCAGAGATACTTGGGAGCTGCCGGCGCGAACGACAACGACCCGGTTAACCGCTTGATTGCCATCCATGAATAAATGGCGAATTTCGATTCGCTGACCGTGTATGCGAACAATATCCCATCCAAAACGAGCTGCATCGGCTTTGAGCACCGATTCCTTGCCATCGCCGTACAGTTTCGTTCCGGTTGGAATATTCAACGGTTTCTCCGGATCAATGATGTAAGTGCCGTTGGGGACGTAGACAATCAGATTTTGTTTGGCAGCCTGATCAATCGCTTGTTGTATGGCAGCCGTATCGTCTGTTATACCATCCCCAACCGCCCCAACGTCTTTCACATTAATCGCATTCTCGTATCGATTAATCTCCTGTACGCTTCCTACTTTACCGCCATCATAAAACAATGAGAAATACGCTAACGCCATGATTCCAAGCACAATGGAAACGACAATCGCATATTGGATTTTAGAATATTGCTTCATGCCGTTCCCTCCGTTTACTCCTTCGCGATCGCTACCTCATGCATAGCCTTCTGTATAAGGGCCTTTGTTTTTCTGCTATCATCGCCTGCAGCCGAGACCCCTTTGGATTGCTCTCGTGACAGTACGACAATAATCGTCTGGAACAAAATTTTCAGATCAAGCAGCGGCGAATATGTCCGTATATACCGAATGTCGTAACGAAGCTTATCCGACGGCGTCGTCGTATAATTGGCCATGACTTGCGCCAGTCCTGTCAGCCCCGGCTTGACCATAAGACGATACGTATAATGAGGGAGCTCCTCTTTGAACTGCGTAATAAAAAATTCTCTTTCCGGTCTTGGTCCGACTAAACTCATATCGCCTGCAAGAACGTTGATGAGCTGTGGCAGTTCATCGATTCGGGTAGCTCTTATGAATTGCCCTAGTCTCGTAATGCGGGGATCCCTATCGCTAGCCAGCACTGGACCCGTGCTTTTCTCTGCGTTATCGACCATGCTTCTGAATTTGTAAAGCTTGAACGGCTTCTCGTAAAGACCAACCCGATCTTGTACGAATAGCGCCTTCCCTTTGGATGAAATCGGAATAACGACGAACATGAGCACCATAACCGGTGAAGCGATCAGCAATAAAATGCCGGAGATCATAACATCGATCGTCCGTTTGGCAATCCGCTCCAAGTGCGTCAGATGGGGAGGCACGACGGAATATACTAACAAATCATCAATTTGCTGAGACTCCGCGTCCATTAAATACAGCTCATAAAACTCCGGAATGAGAAGCACTTCGATTCTTTGCTTGCCCGCTTCCCGCATCAGCTTCGTTTTCAACTGCGCCGTTAAGCCCGGCCCCAATAATATAACTTCAATGTCATCAAAAACATGGTCGCCAATGTACATATCGTCGGTTGCAATAATGATACGCTGCACATCAAACCAAGCTTTCCCTTTGTCTACCATTTTCTCTACCATGGAAATGTCGATATCGGCTTCCGGCGCGAAAATGATTGCCTTTTTCTTGCCTATCACTTTGGATTGAATGAAAAAGATTAGCAGCCTTAATCCGAATGCAAGTCCCAGCTGGATGAAAAAAGCAATAATCGCTATCGCTTTGGGCAGGCTGAACGTCTTGAGCCAATAGCTTAAAACGATCATTTCCGCAATAAAGACGACATGAGCCAAAATGAGGTTATACAGAAATTTAGCCGGCTTCCGTCGCCCTGCTAAATCGTATAGATTGAAAAAATAATAAGTCAATAACGTCAACAGACCCAACCATGGCGCATATTGCCGGAAAGATTCCCATTCCACACTTGGTATCGCGCTTTGGTACTCCAATTGATAAGCAACGATAAAGCTTACGTATATGAAAAAACAATCAAGCAGCAACAACACGATTTTAAGTCCGTTCATGCGAAACAGTTTTGTCATGAAACCGCCCCTTTTTCCCCTTGTTTATCGAAAGTCGCGGTTACGTAAGGCGTGCATAAGCCTCAGTCATAAGCTGTCTAATGGCGTTTAAATCATAGCGGCTAGCATCCTTATAGCTATTCCGTCCCATTTCGACCCTTGCCTCTCTATCATCGTACAATTTGTAAAAGGCCCGAACCGTCTCCTGTACATCGCCCACTGGAACGACGTAACCGTTATGTCCGCTTACGACAAGGTCGCGATTGCCGCGAACTGCCGTTACGACCATCGGTTTGCCGACGCCCATCGCCTCGAGCAATACCTTTGGCAATCCTTCGCGCCTAGACATCAGCGTAACGACGTCGGCTATATTCATTAGCTCCGGAACGTCTCTGCGGAATCCGAGGAATCGAATATCGCCCTCAAGGCCAAGCTCCCGCGAAAGCGATTGGTAGTGGCTTTCCATGGTGCCCGTACCCGCAATAACGCCAACGACCGGCACTCCCATCCGCTTCAACTCGCCAATGCTTCGGATAAGCTGCTCTTGGTTCTTATTGTGATTCAGCTCGGCTATACACAGAATGACGTAGGAATCCTCTTTGATGCCCAGTTCTGACTTTAGATCGCTCACGCTTCCCGACTCCAGACTGCGGTAGCGGCTTAAATCAATACCAACACCCGGCATGTAGATGACTGACCCGCGAACCGGGAATCGTTTGGCCCGCTCATAGTCTTCTTTGTTTATTGTAATGAGCGTATCCGTCAACGATGACATCATCCACTCCACCGGGAAATAAATGAGCCAGTTAGCCTTAGAGGCGCCTTTGAAAAAATGAAAGCCATGAGCGGTATACACTATATTTTTTAGTTTTGCCCGCCATGCCGCAATTCGGCAAATGACGCTTGCATTCGGCGTATGTACATGGACCAAATGATACTTTTCTTCTCTAAACCGCTTGGTCAGCTCCTTCAAAGCGGCGATATTGCTGCCCGCCAGCGGGTTGCGGCTGAACGGTATATCCCGACATTCTACCCCTGTCTTCTTCACGTCTTCCAGACAATGGTCAGGACTCGCGTATACATGCACCTCATAACCTTGCTCCTGCAGATCCCGGATAAAGGGAAGGTGGAAAGAGCTAATATGCGCATATACGGTTGCTACATAGGCAGCTTTCTTGTTGTTCATTTTACTGTTCACCGCCTGCGTATCTCGGAATGTTGCTCATCCCTTGGCGGGCCTCGCCGTATAGCTGCTCCCACCGTTCTATGATCTTTTGCATATTATAATGGCTCTCAATGTAGGCTTTGCCTTGCTCACCCATATGACGCCGCTCGCTTTCGGACTTAGCCATGAGAAGAGCCATTTTGTCGGCCAGCTCCTGCTCATTCTCCGAAGGCACAAGATAACCGTTCGACTCGTGATGAACAACTTCGGCGTTGCCCCCTACCTTCGTAGCCACGATAGGCAATCCGCTTGCGGCCGCCTCCAGCAGCACAATGGGAAGCCCCTCCCATTTGGACGACATCAGGTACGCATCGACGGCATTCATTAGCTTCGGAATGTCAGTCCGTATCCCTAGAAACCGAACGTTCTGCTCGAGTCCCAGATCGCGGCTTAGCTTTTCCATGGCCTCGCGCTCTACGCCAATGCCTGCAATCAACAGCACGCTAGTCGGATAGGTACGTATGATCAGGGAGTAAGCCTTTAACATGTTCGCATAGTCCTTCTCCGGCACAAAGCGTCCGATAGCCAGCCACACGAATTGTCCGTCTAGTCCCAGCTCATTGCGGATATTCGAATAATCGTGATCGTTTTTTTCGAATTGGCTCATGTCGATGCCATTTGGCACGTAAATAATTTTGTTCTCGGGTGCCGCTTTAATGTCGATGTAACGGTTTACCGCCTCTTGGCTGACATTCGTAGTCAGATCGCAAAGCGGATCGGTAATCCGATACATCCATTCCCGCAATCTTCCACCTTCATTAATATTATGGGCAGTACAGATTAGAACAGGCATCTTAACCAATAGGCGAGCAACGCGAGCCATGATATTAGCATGGACAAGATGACTATGAACAATATCCGGTTCGAACGACTTCACGATACGGCGCAGTTTCAAGAGTGCGCGCGGATCCGGCACCCCTTTATTCATATGCAACGATTGAATATCTACGCCAAGCGTCTTTAGCTCGTCCAAGTAAGCCACCGGTTTGATCATGCTGACAATAAGGATGTTATAATGTTTAGCCCGAAGCCCCCGGCATAATTGGACGACTTGATTCTCCGCGCCCGCATAATCAAATCCGGTAATGAGAAACAGTATGTTCCGCATGCAATTCCCTCCCTGTTCCCTCTTTCTTGGGCACTAAAGCCATAGCTACGAACGCCATCAATATATACTCGTAATTATAGCCGAAGTCCCCGCTCATTTGGGCGTATCCAAATGTTTGCAGCAGCAGCACCAACATAATATGGTTTTTGGATGCCATCCATATGGAGAACAGAAAGGCGCCGAACCATAGAATTAACCCGATTACCCCTAATTCGCTTGCCATCTCTATGATGACGTTATGGGGATGATCGTGCGTAATCCCGGGAGAACTTGCGCCAAGCCCTGCACCGAAGAACGGATGCTCCATGAATCTCGCCAAAGCTTCCTTCTGCAGGTTAAGCCTTCCCAAGTAATTGTCGTCCGCCTGCAACTGATCCCTGTCAAACAGAACCGTAAACCTGCTGCTATCCAGCCACTCGTGGGAATGACCCACATAGAGGTAGCTGCCGAACAAGACCAATAAAATCGCGAAACACAGCGGAACAGCATACCGGGCAAGTACTTTCAGTTCGCCTTTTCTGTATTTCCGGAATAGGACAAGAGCAAATACAAGAACGTTAACGAGGACAAAAGCGACAAGCGGTCCTCTCGATTGGGTTTGTAGCCCCGAGACTAATGCAACAGCGATCACAACAAGCCGAATGACCGGATGAATATTCCGCCCCCATAAGCAGACGGCTATCGTAAAGAAAGCAATCCTGGAATCATAGATGGGATTTCCGCCCGGCATAGTCAGCCGCCCAGGGAACTCTGAAGTATAGCCGCCGAGAAGAAGATGCATGACCGCATAAGCCAGTCCGAATAACGCAACGACCGTCCAAGAGAAGGTCTTGTATTTTTTGTATATAATATACGCATAGATACCTGGTATKACGCCTCGAATAAACAGAATCTGCTCTTTCATCAGACCGTCCGATTCGTGGGAAGCCCATGAAAGAGCGGTGACGCTATACAATAGAAACAGCCCCCATGCCCACAAACCGGGCTCGGTCAGCAAACTTTCGGAGTGAGCCGTCTTCTTGAGCAGCGCTAAACAAACGGGCAGCAATGGAGCTGCAAGCAAAAGCACAAAGGAGTTTGTTGGTACGTACTGTTTGTAGAAATAGCCGAACATATCGAAATACACGGCGAAACCGACAATATAGCCTGCATCGATATTTAGTTTCAGCATGGTCATGCACTGAACAAATAAAACGGCCATACTTGCCGCTAACGTCAGAAAGAGTAGCGATTCAACGTTCACGTAGGCTTCCCTTCTTACCCGTAATATGCTTCATATATGCAACGCGCTGCGCCTCTTTAACTAACGTATCCAAACGAGAGATGCTTTCCCTGTCTACGCGCTTTCCCTGCCACGTTTCTACAAACGCATCGATCGCATCCAAGCCGCTATGAATATTGTCAGGCTCGTTACGCAGCACGAGAATATACGGGACATCTTCGTTAAAATCCGTTTCCTCATATGCAATAATAACAGGGAGGCCATTGGCCAGGTATTCCCTTACCTTAAGAGGAGAAGCCTCCCTCATCTGCTTCCTGTACAACGCTAGCGTTCCGATCGCAATATCCGCCTTATCCATCAAGTGCTGGTATTGCGGCCTGCTCATCTTGCCGTGAAAATGCATATTGGCGGGAACAGCCTCTTCCAGCTCCGTGTGCTCAACGCCGATGATATCGAAATGCCACTGCGGGCGTGCTTTCGCCAAAATCGAAATACAATCAATGCCGTGCCAGGATTGACCAGCCGAACCTATAAAAACGAATCGCGGCGAAGGGTTAGCAGGAGGCGGCGAAGGGTGGAAATCATCCAACCGTATACCATTGCCTATAACGACATGATCGCGTACATAACGTTTGGTATGACCCTCTTCCGCCAGCTCGCCGCTTACGAACACAAAACCGTCTGTCGCCCTTAGAACCAATCCGCGCGTTAGCCGGTGGTAATAGTACCTGAGATCGCGATCCATGCGCATTTCCGTCAAGTCGTTTGTATTGATTTCCAATATCGATGCATGCTTCCTGAGCAGCTTAGGCAACGAGAAATAGAACAAATCGAACCGATGGTAAATCACCGTTGGCTGCCACTCGTCTAGTTGTTTCGCAAGCTTCTTGAATTGCGGAAAGCGATCCCCCCAACCCGTATACGGCTGCACAAAACAACGGATATCGGGCAATTCCCCGGCCCACTCGATGTCGCCCTTATGGGTGAACAGAAACAAAGCGACTTCGTTTCCCAACTGATGCCATTGCGTCATTTGTTGAATAACCTTCTTAAAAACGCCGCTCTCGGGACCTTCGTTCCAATGTATCAGGTATGCAATCTTCAATTCACATTCACCTTTCCGCTTTACCGGCTGCCCAGCTGTTCCATAAATGTCTGATAAACAGACCGATCGGATGATTTCACCAGTTGGCTGTTATGCCATAGCAGCGTAAAATCGCCATCGTATTGCATGCACGACTTGTAATACTCCCTTATCGCTTGCAGCGCCTGCTTTGAGTCCAAATGCATATATTCGTAATGCAGCAAAGTCTGATCCATGACGATTAGCGGTCTCTCTGTCAGCTTCAATGCCTTTCTCGTCAACAAATTAAAGACGGGATACTCGTAACAAATACCCGAACGGAAACCGGCAAAGTCCGCATAACCGACCGTACTGTCGTATTGCAGGCCGGCGTCTTCCCAATACTGCCATGTTTCCGAAGCGCTCCATCGCAAGTAATGCTGCCTGCCTCCCCACCGTTGCCGTTTGATTCCGAGCGATTCGGCGACTTGTTTTAGTTTTTCGAATTGTCGCCGGATGCTTGCCGGGCTCGTGTATGTATCATAACTGGGGTGAAGCCCTATCTCGTGACCCCGCCGATCGATCTCCGTCATTAAGGACTGCACGTTTGGATCGTCTATCGAATAGTTGCCATCCATACCCCGCCTTGTTTCTTCCGTAATGAAGTAAAAGGCGCTCTGTATGCCGTGTCGCTCGCTAAGATCCATTAAATAATGAAAACGATTATAGGGGTCCGCCTGAAGACTTCGGCTGCCCTTCCATAACATGCTTGCTTTCTTCATTCCCGATTCCAAGTTATGCCGTCTGACGATATCCCCTAAGCTTTCCTTCGCAATGCTCAAAAGACCTCTTCTATAAACATAATACGGAAAATCTACGTCATGGCTTATAAGCAGCCTAGGTTGTCTCTTCTTTGTTTCCAATCCAGGCCAGAGCCGCTTCATGATTTGAAGCAGGAAGTGGATATATTCGTTAATGATCGGCCTGTTCAAAAACCGTTCTTGCCATGCAAGCGATTGCCGTGCCGCAAATCGCTCATGGCTGTCTCTTTCCTTAGACACGAGCTCTTCGTACCTAGTCAGCATAAAAAAGGCGCTTCCGAATACATCGATACCGATGTAATACGTCCCCTCTTTCTCCTGGACATATGCTCCGTTCTCCCAAGGCTTGCCATATAGGACTGGCATATCCTTAAATATGTCTACCTCAATCCGCTTCAATGGACGCTGGGGCATGGAGGCCGGCTTTAGCCAATCCGCATCCCGTGCCTGCAGCAAAACATCGGCCAGATTAAGCTTATCCTTCTGGCTTCCTATTAGCGAAATTTCAACATCGTTCCTATCCTCATAGTGGATGCTGCAATCAACGCCAAGAAATTGTTCAAGGATGACACGGTAGATATATTCCCTCTCAGGTTTACGCGACATTGGAGATCGTAATATAAACAATTCCTTTACCCTCGTTCCTATAAGTGAATTCATCGTCCCCTAAACTTCTTGATAGAAAACCATGATAAAGCGAGATGCAACACATACCCGAAGGTAGAGGCCAGACTAAAATACAAAATAGCCGTCTCCGCGGTTTGATGCGTCAGTTCCCCAAATAATAATGCGCCTATTATGATCGTTGTTCTTATAAGCTCCCGGTAAAGATGCAGATCCTGCCGTTCCATGACGTCAATCGTCGTACCTACCGAGTTGGCAACAAATTGGCTCAGGTACATGATGGACAAGATACGAATAAAATCGCCTGACTGCGCCCACTCCTCCCCGAATAAGAAAGCAAAGGTTGATGGGCCAATTAGCACGATCACAATGATAATAAGCAAGCCTAGCAGAAAAACGTTTCGAACCGTTTTAAGAAAAAGGGGATACAGCTTCTCTGGCGACATATTGACATACTCCGACGACTCCGATAAATACACATGGCGGACAGAGGTCATAATTAGCGTCATCGGCGAACCAAGGATTCGCTGTCCAAGCGCCATCAAGCCTGCAACATGCGGTCCGTAATAGGCTGCAATCATAATCATAGGCAGGTACAAACCGATACCGTTCAATACATTCGACGCTAGCGATAGCATAGGAAATCTGCGGTAGCGATAAGCAACCTCCTTTAGATCCTTGCCGGTAGTGACGATGTTTTGATCCTTGACGTCCCTCTTCCATAATCCCCATTGCGAAATAACGCCGCCAAAGCGCCCGATAATCTCTCCCGCTATAAGGCCCGACGGACCGATGTGCAGCAAGCTGAAGCCCAGCTGGGTCCCGACCTGACCGATGCTCTGCGTATATTTTGTTCGCGATAGCTGCTTAAAGTATTTTTTGCGAACCGACCACGAATTCAATATTTGATAGAATCCAGCCCCGAACAAACCGATTATGACAAACAAGAAATAGTTTTTCATACTGGGCTCATTCATCCAATGCGCCAGAGGACTGGCCACGAAATAGATCGCGATTCCGCTTAATACGCTTACGACTACGCAAATACGCAGTGAAAGCGTCAGTACGCTCGAAGCCGTCTTGTCATCCTCCGGGAGCGTTATCGCGTTTTCGTAAGAGAGAGAAACCATCATTAGCAAAATCGCTATGATGGACGTGTACAAAGAGTAAGTGCCGTAATCGGCCGGATTATAAATCCGCGTAATAATCGGCAATGTCGCAAAGATAATAATCTGGCTTATGATCGTCCCGCTCGCCAGTACAACAACGTTTTTGAAAAATAAATCAGGTGAAAAGTTTTTTAACTTCTTGAGCATAAAAAGGCCCCTTATTGAAGAGCTTCAATTATTTTTTGGATCACGTACTGCTGGACGGTTGCATCGATTTGCGGCCATATCGGAAGCGAAAGTACTTCTTCTGCCAGCTGTTCGGAGACGGGCATCTGAACGCGCATTGACTCGTAAATCGGCAGTTTGTGGACCGGAACCGGGTAATAGACCATCGTGCTTATCCCTTCAGCCTCCAGCTTCTTCTGCAGCTCGTCACGTTTTCCATTCGTCACCCGAACCGTATATTGATGGAACACGTGCTTCGCATAATCATCTTCGCTTGGCGCAATGATTCCATCGACGCCTTCCAATAGCTTAGCATAGCGGTCCGCCGCGCTTCTCCGCCCCTCATTCCACTCATCGATATGCGGCAGCTTTATCCGCAGGATGGCTGCTTGTATTTCATCCAGACGTGAGTTAAATCCGACAACCTCGTTATAGTACTTTTTCTTGGAGCCATGAACCCGTAACATTGCCGCTTTCTCGGCAAACGAGGCGTTGTTTGTGACAAGCATTCCTCCATCGCCATAGGCGCCCAAGTTTTTGGACGGGAAGAAGGAGTAGCAGCCGAAATCTCCAATCGTGCCGACCTTTTTATTTTTATGCATACCGCCGAATGCTTGCGCGACATCCTCGACAACTACAAGTCCATACTTCTCGCTTATTGACATCAAACGATCCATGTCGAGGGTATGGCCAAAGAGATGGACCGGTATGATAGCCTTCGTTTTTGACGTTATTGCCGCTTCAAGCTGGTTCAAATCCAGGTTGTACGTTCTAGGCTCAACATCAACAAACACGGGAGTCGCTTTTACTTGGCTTATCGCCTCCGCGGTTGCGAAGAAGGTGAACGGTGTCGTGATGACCTCGTCTCCTTCCTGAATGCCTGCAGCAAGCAGCGCTATAACGAGGGCGTCCGTACCCGAATTTAACGCCACGGCATGCTTAACGCCCAAATACGCAGCAGCCTCCGCTTCAAACTGCTTTACGTTGGCACCCATAATAAATACGCCGTTATCGATAACGCTCTCAAAGGCGTTCATTAATTGCGGTTTGAGCTCGTGAATCTCATAGCTGAGGTCAAGAATCGGAATGCGTTTCATAGTGAACTCCCTTTCGTTTTTCGTACCAAGTCCTGCTCTATCGCATACTCGCGATCGCATTCGCCGCAGACGGCCTCATGATTGGAGAAGCGCAAAGTAGCCCCGCATTCGCATACCCACCCCAAACGCTTTGCAGGTACGCCGGCATACAATTCGTATGGGGCTATGTCTTTATTGACTACCGCTCCCGCTGCAACGAATGCCCACTCCCCGACGGTTACGCCGCAGACGATTGTTGCGTTAGCGCCGATAGATGCGCCGCGCTTAACTGTTGTTTTATAATAATCGCTGCTTCTATTGCGTGGAAATGCCGACCTTGGCGTTCTTACATTCGTAAACACCATGCTCGGTCCGCAGAAGACATAATCTTCAAGGATGACTCCTTCATAAACGGAAACGTTGTTTTGAATTTTGACCCCGTTGCCGATTGATACGCTATTGGCAATGAATACGTTCTGCCCCAAGCTGCAATTGCTTCCGATAACCGATGTAGGACATACATGCGAGAAGTGCCAAATTTTTGTTCCTTCTCCAATCGTGGCACCATCGTCAATAATGGCAGACGCATGCGCGAAATAACTCATGTTTTCAAACCTCCAGCTTATAGCAAATGGTAGTTATCCGGTTTTGGGTACGATTTCATGCCGTTTCTTGTATCAAATAGGCTTTGGCTTGCCCGGCCGATTAGGTCGTAATCAAATCCCGAGTGATCTGTCGTAATAACCGTAATATCGGCTTCGGCAAGCCTCTGCTCCGTTAGTTCCACGCACTCATATTGGTTGCCGTTATATCTAAACGTATCGATATGCGTATCGCTGATGACGACGGATGCTCCGCGTTCTTCCAGCAGCTCGATAATTTTAAGTACCGGGGACTCCCGATAATCGTCAATGTCCTTCTTATAAGCGACGCCCAGCAAATAAACCGTTGAGCCGTTGACCGATTTTTTATGCTTGTTGAGTATTTCGCCGATCTTCTGCACAACGAATTCGGGCATTGAATTGTTGATTTCGCCTGCAAGCTCAATAAGGCGGGTATGATAGTTGTACTCTCTCGCCTTCCAGGTCAGATAGAACGGATCGACTGGAATGCAGTGTCCGCCGAGACCCGGCCCGGGATAGAAGGCCATGAATCCGTACGGCTTCGACTTGGCAGCGTCAATGACTTCCCAAACGTTTATACCCATTCTATCGCACAGAATCGCCATTTCGTTGGCAAGCGCTATATTAATATGTCTAAACGTGTTTTCGTATATTTTCTCCATCTCGGCGATAGAGGGGCTGGATACGGCATGAACATCGCCGTCAAGCACTTGCCGATAGAGCGTCTGTGCAACTTGCGAGCATGCCGGAGTAATTCCTCCAACGACCTTAGGCGTGTTTTTGGTATTAAAAAACTTGTTGCCGGGATCGACTCTTTCAGGCGAATAAGCAAGGAAAAAATCTTCGCCGCATTTTAACCCCGTTGCTTCCAAGATCGGTTTAACCAGCTCTTCCGTCGTACCCGGATATGTCGTGCTCTCCAATACAACCAGCATCCCCGGATGCAAGTATTCGGATATCGCTTTCGTCGAGTTCTCCACATAACTCGTGTCGGGCTGTTGGTAAATATCAAGCGGAGTAGGCACGCATATGGCTATGGCATCGACATCGCTTATAAAGGAATAATCCGATGTAGCCCGGAGCGACCCGTTTTTGACCATAATCCGCAAATCCTCGTCAATGACGTCGCCGATATAGTTATATCCGCTATTCACCATATCGATTTTTTTCTGCTGTACATCGAATCCAATGACTTTGTACCCGGCTTTGGCTTTCTCAACGGCAAGAGGCAAGCCGACGTATCCTAAACCGATAACCCCGATGACGGCCGACTTATTGAGCAACTTTTCTATCAATTTATCGCTTAACTCGTTAAGCTTAACAGCTTCCATTGTATAAGACGCCTCCTGATTAATTCGTTTGTAGACTGGTGCTGCCGTCAAGAACAATATCGATAACTAGCTGCACCGCGGCTTTTCCGTCCTCGACCGTTACGGCTGGCTCGCGGTTATCCCGAATAGCCTCGGCCATATCTTCAATAATTTGCTGATGTCCCGATACGCCGTACGGATCGGCCTCAACCTTTTGCTTAAGCAAGTCTACCTCTTTATCGCTCATGGAATCGCACTTCCATTGCTTGATCCAGTTGGCGGTTACGCCTCCGATGACCGCATAACCGTTCTCGCCGAATATACTGATCGATTCCTCGAGGTTCTTGTCATAGATCGTAGTGGCTGCTTCCACTACGCCAAGGGCCCCGCTATCGAAACGCAACGTGGCGACGGCAACGTCCTCGGCTTCAATGTTTCGTATTCGCGTATCGACCATAGATTTTACTTGAACCACTCTGCCGAACAGCCATTGCAGCAAGTCCAGATTATGCACGGCTTGGTTCATTAACACTCCGCCATCCATTGCTTTCGTTCCGCGCCAAGGCGCTTGATCGTAGTAAGCCTGTCCCCTGTTCCAGCGTACCGTGGCATTTACATGGCTTATTTTTCCGAATACGTTTTTCTCCAACGCCGATTTAAGTAATTGAATTGCTGGCCGATAGCGATTCGGATGGACAACCGCTGCTTTGACACCCGAAACCGTCACGGCTTCGGCAATGGCATCGGCATCCTCGATCGTTAGCGCCAACGGTTTTTCGATTATGAGATGTTTGCCTGCTTTAGCAGCCTTCACGGCTAACGGAGCGTGTAGACCGCTAGGCGTACAAATACAAACCACGTCGATATTGGACTGTCGCTCCAGCATTTCATCGATGTTCACGTAACCTTCCACGCCTGTCTGGTTCATATACTGGTTCAATCTATTGGGATTCGTGTCGCAGATAGCAACAAGGCTTGCTTGCTCGGTTTTCTCGATTGCTTCTATATGTTTATTGGCAATATGGCCGCAGCCAACAATCGCATAATTAATCATTTTCCAATCCACCCCGCCCGCTCATTCTATTCCGTTTGTAATCATCGATTAGATGCTTGTGTTCTCTGAACGCTTTCTTCTCCGTTCCTGACGTTTCCCTTCCAGCATAAGAGCAATGCTTAGCCCCACAAAAACGCCTATAAACAAGGAGATGGCGAGATTGAACGCTTTTTTGGGACTGACAGGATCAGATGCTTGTTCGATACTTGCCAAGTCCAACATCGTTATATTTGCATACTGGATAATGGACTTAGACTCCGATAGAAACGTTTCTCCATATGCATTCGCAATAGCAACCGCATCTTTTACGTGATCGTCTTTTATTTTAATTTTGATAACAAGCGTGTCTACGTTCGTTTCCACTTCCAGTTTGCCCAGCAGTTCCGTTGCAGTAAGATTGCTGCCGAGTTTCTCTTTCACTTTGCCTGCTATGTAGTAGCTTTTCAAAGCATCCTTATACGTACCCGTTAACAGCTGGCTTGCTAAAAACTCATTATAAATACCTGCATCTCCTGAAGATGCTATACTCGCCACTACACTCACACTCGCCTGATAGGTAGGCTTTACGAAAGTATTTAATGCAAATGCGCCTCCGACAGATAATGCAATTACTAATAAAATAACTATAAAATACCGTTTGCTCGCCTCTTTTAAGAACTGGATGTCCATTCGTTCACCTCATGTTTTGGATTAATGCTGCGATTGATAGGAAGAACGTTTCTCTCTCTTTGCACTAGCTAATACTTGATTACAAAGCTCCTCCATATTCAAACTCGTCATCCCGTACTTATGTTGCAGATGTTGATAATGTTCGAGTATTCTGTTCAGCACATCCATATTTTCATTGGCATCACTTGCCAAATTATAGGGATGCCACCAGAGGTGATACACTTCGCCGTGTTTAGCCGCATAGGTCATTCCATCAAGTATTCTCTTAATACGAAGCGGTTCTAACCAGCGGAGCTTGGAAGAGTAGGAGCGGAAGAAGTGGCTGGCTGGTAGGTTTATGGGAAGTTCGGTCATTATTTCATCGATTCGATAACAATGATTGCCGGACAAATTAATATACGTATCGAGCAAACGAAGAGCTCTCAACGGCAGGGAATCATTGGTGCTATAGCCATGTTTGTATATCCAATGTTTCGGATTACCTCGATATGACTTAATACCTAATTGATTCAGTGCTTGCAAATAGGAATCATTGATTTGGTTTCTTGGAAAAACGATGCTCTCCAATGTCATACCTTGTTTTTCGGCGATTTGGATGCTTGCGTGAATATCAGCAACAAATTCCTTCTCGGTCTGACCAGATTCCTTGCAATAATAGTGTGAAAAGGTATGTGTGGATATCGCCTGAAATGGCGTTGTTCGAATCCGTTGAATAAGCGAAGGTGCAAAGTGATAGGGATCGAATGACTCATTTGCGCCGATCTGCTCACTCTTCAAGTAAGAATAAGGAGATAAATTTTGATTTATATAACTAGGCTTAATTATCGGCAAGCTATTAATCATTTCTTCCTTAGACTCAAAAAACAATAGCCCTACAGTCGCCCATGTGGCATGAATACCATACTTTTCGAATAACGATAATACGGTAGGAATTAACTCTCTTTCTTTTGCAAACGTACTATTATACCAATCTAGTTCATAAAGATCACGTATGCCCCAATACAATTCAAAATCAAGCGAAATAACAAATAGTCCTTTATGTCTAGTCAAAAATACTCATTCCTTTATGCAATGGTCACTTGCTATTTCCACAAAATTTCCAACATAGTCCAGAACTGTTTGCCTGCACCTGAAGCATATTCGTATTATAATCTTCAAGACTCGTCAAGTAAATAAAAATGAAACGACATTTTCCGTGCCTTTCACGGATAACTCCTTCTATATAATGAAAGAAGTTAATAAAAAAACTTCGACAATAGATGTCGAAGTCTCGTTGTTTACAAAACTATTATAGAACTTGTACGTTAAAGTTGCTGCTTGCGAGCTTAACCGTGAATTGTGCAGCTTGGATTGTGTTGTTCGAGCATACGATATTTTTTTGAGAAAACTGCGAAAGATATGTCGTTAAATCAATGCCTCCGCCAGTTATCATTTTGATTTTGTTATTTGTAATCGTACCGTTGTCCGCGTTTTGCCACGTCCAAATTGCTTTTTCTCCATTTTCAATGACATTTCCGTCAATCGTGAAGTTATTGATATTTCCAAGACGAATGGCTGTTTTGCCTTTTTGAACGCTTTTTGCACCCATAGTAATTTTGTTGTTGCTGATAACGATGTTTTTAACCGTTTCCGCTGCGCCAACCTCGATTGCAGCATAGAAGCTTCCTAAGCCTGTAATCGTATTTTGTTTAACCGTGTTGTTGCTGCCGTATACGCTAATTGCCGAATACATGTCTGGAGCAAGTAGCCCTTTATCCGAGCCCGATCTGTAATAATTATTTTGCAGGTACGAATTCGTAATTTGGTTGCCAGTTACCGTAATGCCTTGTGCATAAATTTTAATAGCACGTTTGGCATTGTTGTCGAATTTGTTATTCGAGATCAAGCTGTTTGTGTCCGTGCCTTTTCCTGCATCCATGTTAGGATCTTCATAATAGATGCCATCGCCGTCATCAGCAGGACCGATATGGTGAATATAGTTATTAGTTATCGATACATTAGCTGCTGCAGCTTCGCTTTTGCCCCAAGTCGTTGTTACGTAAATACCTCTAGCAATCATGCTTCCACCAGTAGGGTTGAGCGCAACAATATTCTTCACTTCATTACTATCGATCGTGATTGCTTTCGTATTGCCGTATACAAGGATTCCCGAAAGCACGCCCGAGAAGTAATCGCTACTCGTTTTCGTGCTGTGGGAAGCATTCGCTACAATCGAATTGTTGATATTAACGCGTTCGCTTCCTCCGCTTACAACGAGTACACGGTTAACTAGTTTGTTGCCGTCGAGCGAAATGTTGCTGATCTCAATATCCTTACCCGATACACGCATTAATTCCCAGCCGAAATCTTTTGTGCTAGCTTTGATGATCGAAGTTGCGCCATCACCGAGCACTTTCGTGTTGCTGCTTACAGCGAGCGGATCTTTCGGGTTTACCAGGTACGTTCCTTTCGGGAAGTAAACCGTCGTTTTCTTCGCAGCGCCTTCTGCCAGCGCTTTTTTGATCGAGGACGTATCGTCCGTCTTGCCATCTCCCTTTGCTCCGTAGGTCTTAACATTTATCATATTAGCAGCGTTCGCTTCTTCGATGAATAGTCCATAAAAACCGATGCCGCTCAAAATCGTTACAAGCACCATCGCGGTCATGCTTTTCGTTAATTTACTGAAAATGCCCATTTTCACTACCTCCATATCCTGAATGAAATAAATAGGACAATCCCAGATTTCAGGATTGTCCTATTTCATCCTGAAAACATTTCGGGAACTGGCTGGCATATGGTTTCCCATTTAGCCCCTGTAGTTTTGCGTCCCGCGCTTTCACGCGGTTTGCCGTTATCGCTGTTTCCAAATATTAAGTTAGTGAAAATGTTGGTGTGATGAATAGAAAAAGAACTTATGACATGTCATAAGTTCTAAAATAGAACCTGAAAAGTTTTCGGAATCTGGCTGGCGTGTGGTTTCCCATTTAGCCCCTATAGCTTTGCGTCCTGCGTTTTCACGCAGTTTGCCTTTTCGACACATCGAGTATATGAAGTTACTTAATATTTAAATAAATATTACCAGACTAATAGGTATAAAGCAATAGGTTTTAATAGATTCATAGCCTAATTTTGAATAAGATTCGACACTTATTTTCAACAGGGGTTTAGCCATAAATTAGAACTTGTTTACAACCTCTTCCTAAACAATTATCATAGTCAAGTAGACCCTGCTATCACCTATTAGACTCAATCTTTAACAATACTCTAGCAGCGTACATAATAGCAAAACGCCGGTCTCCAAAGAGCCGCAATCGGACTTCTTCACTAAAATCAGAAGGGAAAATGGGGTGGTAGCGTGAAAATATTAATTACGGGC
Organism: Paenibacillus sp. 05T425; assembly: GCF_056396205.1. Lineage (NCBI taxonomy): Bacteria > Bacillati > Bacillota > Bacilli > Caryophanales > Paenibacillaceae > Paenibacillus > Paenibacillus sp. 05T425. The sequence goes on along the minus strand of NZ_JBFTLA010000002.1, from coordinate 370,545 downwards.
GGCTACGGATTTATTGGCTCTTTTGTTGCTGAGAGGTTTTTCAACGAAGGACATGAAGTCATTATTATAGATAATATGACCTCCGGTCATATATCGAATTGCAAATTCCGCCATATATCATACATCGCGGATGTGGAGAGCACCGTTTGTGAATCCATCTTCGAAAACCATAACGTTGACATTGTTGTGCATTTGGCTGCCCAGATCAATGTAGTCACTTCGATGGAAAATCCATACGCAGATACAAAATCGAACATCCTAGGACTAACCAACATTTTGCAGTTGGCCGCAAAATATAAAACCAAGAAGCTCATATTCGCTTCCTCTGCGGCCGTCTATGGAATGAACGATCAGATTCCGCTAAATGAGGATATGCCTTGTCAGCCCGTCTCGCCATACGGGATCAACAAGCTTCTCGGGGAATACTATTGCACAAAGTGGAACGAAATTTACCAATTGGATACGATTTGTTTCCGATTCAGCAACGTATACGGACCGCGCCAAGGATCGATTGGAGAAGGCGGAGTCGTATCCATTTTCATGGAACGGATCCGTGATGGCAAGGAGCTTGTGATTTACGGGGACGGCAGCCAAACCCGCGATTTCATATACGTGGAGGATGTCGCGGATGTTATTTATCAAGCAAGCCTTTCTGACCAAAGCGGCATCATGAATTTGTCCACCGATACGGAGCAATCAGTCAATGATCTAGTCAACATATTGAGCAGCATTCGGCCGATCCCCGAAATCAAGAAGCAAAAAGCTCGCACAGGCGATATATATCGTTCAAGACTCGACAATAACCGACTAAAAAAAGTTTTGGATTGGTCGCCCAAGTTCAGCTTCGAAACGGGGATTCGCCGCACGTATGAATGGTTTGCGCAATCCACCGCCGATTTAAAGCCGCTAACCAAAAAATCGGATAACACGGGCGCGACGCTCGACGACATTAACATTAATAACGAACTGATCGCCTCGTCGCTATCCCGGAATATCCGCAGCCTATACCTCAGCCAGCATGAGCGTTACCTGGAAGGCATGCCTGTGCTTAAGCCTGACGTCTTCCTTGCCGTTATACGCTCTAGGGAGCAAGCGAAACGCAATTACAATGCAAGCTTCGCCCTCGTTTCGCTTTCAAGGGATATCATTCAGGACAGCGCGCTCCTCAAACAAGTGAACGATTCGCTTCGCGAGTCGGATTTCATCGGCCTTGCGTTTAACGGCGATATCTATATCTTGTTGTCGAATTCGACGTCCGAAGATGCGATCATCGTCGTCAATCGTCTTAAGAAGCATAATATTGAAGCGCAAGTCGTCTCCCAAGAAGATTATTCGAACTTAGAGCTTATTCAGCATTAACACTCTTTATTAAATAGTAGAAATACGGAAGAGCCCCGTCAGCATCCATTCGCAATGGTGCAGGCAGGGCTCTGTTTCCGTTTATCTGGCCGTTCTTTTTTTTGTACTCAACGCAAGCCAATCGCGACCAGCCCGAACAATCTCTTTGTAGCCCGGCAGTCTGATACCGTAAAAAACCCGCAAGTCCCCACCCCAATGAGACTTTGCCGCCGAAACCGATTCAATATTCGCCCCGTAGAAATCGAATGTTTTAATCCCGATTTGGTCCAGATCCTCAAACTCAAGGTTTTGCAGCTGCTGTACGATGCCATCACTGAGGTGTTCGCTCTTGGAAGCGGATATCCATCCAATCGCGTTCTGTTCACCGGATACTAAGGTGATGCTTGCGCTAACAGGCTCACCTTCATTGGAGTAACAAACATAGCCGCGAAACCTGTCGCTTCCAAGCAATTGCTGCGCGAGCAATAAATCCTTAACCGATAATTGATGGGTAAAGCCTTTCCTCGTTTCGGTTCCGGATAAACAGTAGTGAACGGCCTCCATATCGTCCGTCCGAATAGAATAGTAACCCAACGAATTGGCCTTTTTCATTTTGTTGCGCAGAGAGGGGCTGATGTTCTCTACCGAATAAGGCAAATCCACATAATATGTATACTTTATATCAGCTATGAACCCTTGCCATAGAAAAGGGCGAATATCCGTAATTTCAGGCGGAAAATAAAAATTGGCTGACCCTGCGTATTCATATAAACTTTCAATGAATGCTTTTGAGACCTCATGCCACTGGCTTCCGATTTTCTGTACTTTATTCGTTGGAGTTGGGCGAAAAATAGTAGGGTGATACGGATTAAGCGGAGGCAAAAACAGCTTTTTGTTATGATTAAGAAACATTAAACTATCACAATACGCATCTGAATTTGATGCTTTAAAGGTTTTAACTATTGCATCACAGTTCCATTTCTTACGGTTGAATTCGGCCCAACCGTTCAGAAATTGCTGATCGTCCATTTGTGGTAGCTACCTCTTCTCCTATATTGAATTGTATAAGATACATTTATTACCATGATACCTTTCAACCTTTTGATCGTCAATAAGATACGGAATTTGCAAGAAACACCAACCGTCTTATAAGAAGTCGGTTGGTGTTTCTTGCCATTTGGCTTCAATAACGTTTCTTTACGTTCATTCGGCAATTCGAGTTTCAATGATCATTCATCCAATTCCACATAACGCTTGAGCGCGGCGAGCTTGTTATCCCAGAAGCGCTCGTAAAACGCCAGCCAGCGCTTCAGCTCTCTAAGCGGATCGGGGTCTAGACGGTAGCGCGTCTCGCGCCCGACCTTCCGGTCCTTCACGAGTCCGGCGTCCGATAAGACGCGGAGATGCTTCGACACGGCCGTACGGCTCATCGCGAAGTGGCCGCTGATAGCGTTTAGCGGCAGTTCCTCATCGCCTAGCAGCTCAAGCACCTTGCGCCGCGTCGGATCGGCTATCGCTTGAAACACATCATGCTTCGGCAGCGGTTCAGCCATCTTATTCCTCTACATAGCCGCGGAGCTTCTGCCCAATGCCAGACCAGCCTTGCTCCATTCTGCCTCGCACGATGTCATGCGGTTCGCCGAACTCGGTCGCCATGCCAGCTGTCCACCCACCGTGAATGAGCGTGAATTCCGTCTCGCCCTGCAGCTCGGCCAACTCGAACGTCAACGTCCAATCCTTGCCCCAATTAAACGATAAACGGTTCGGCGGATCCACCTCCGTCACCTTGCAAGGCGATTGACCGTATGGACCTGCGTTCAAATGAAACTCGAAGCCGACCTCCGTCTGAAAATCACTCGGCGGCATGAACCATGCCGCTATGCCTTCTGCCGTAGATACGGCCTTCCATACTTTCTCGATTGGCGCTTTCAACAAGACCGTCTGGCGAATATCCGGCAGCTTGTCCTGTGTATGAATGTTGTCTCCCATAAGTATAACCTCCAATGTTCAATGTTTAATGAGCTTGTCCACTCTGGAATCAATTGATATGAAACCAAATGGTTTCTAATCTGATGCCTTCTCATTATATGAAACCATTTGGTTTCATGTCAACATAGAAAATAATCCCTTGTTCTGCGCTTCTATTATGTCCAAGAAGGCAAACAAAAAAAGCACTTGCCAAACACCTAACTTGACTGATGTCTGGCCGTGCTTCTGAAGAGTAACATTATAAGCTGGTCAAAGCAGCCGGTGCAACGAAACGTTCAGCCGCTTCCTTCCACCTGCCGCCAACCAGCTTGCCGGCGGAGAACACCGCTTCGCGAGGCGGTGCAAGAGCAATCGCATGCTTCGGATTCATGGCGTCCACGAGCATAAAGCTGGCAGGATCCCCCGCCTTCGGCACGAGCGAGCCCGACGAGATGAGCGGATACGTCCGCAGCAGATCCTCGTCGACGATCCAGCCGAGCTTCTCGGCCAGCCTCGAGCCCCTTGCAAGCAGATCGCCATTGCCGAACGGGCTCCATGCATCTAGAATATTGTCGCAGCCGACGTGAACGCGCACACCTTCGGCGATTAACTGATCGACGCGCGGCATCGGCCGATCAATCGGCACGCTCGTAATAATGGCGACGTCGTCCGCCGCAAGCTTCTGTGCCAGATCCCGCGATTCTGCCTCGGTCACTTGGCCTAGGCAATACGCATGGCTAACAGCCGTACGTCCGCCTTTGCCCGCTTGAACCGTCAAGTCGCCGAAGCGGCTGATCGTGTACAAGCCGAGATGCCCGGGGTCGTGAAGATGAAGATCGACGCCGGCGCCAAATTCCGAGCTCAGCTCGAACATCGTCTCGAGGCTGAAGTCGACTTGACGGTCCAGCCCTGCCGGGTCGACACCGCCGACATATTCGGCTCCGGCGCGCAGCGCTGCCTTCATGACCTTAACGGAATCGGAGCGCAGCAGCCCCTGCTGCGGAAATGCGACGATCTCGATCTCCATCACGCCCCGGTACTCCTCCCTCACCGCCAGCACATGCTCCAGATGGGAGATGCCGATCACCGGATCGACATCGACATGCGTCCGAATCTTCGTCGTGCCATGACTCAGCAGCAGGTCGATGAGTCGCCTTGCCCGATCCGCGGCAGTCGTCGGCATCGTCTTGATCATCGCTTTCTCGAAAGCAAGCTGTCCAGGCAGCGTCACGAACGGCTGCAGCGGCTTCCACGGTTCGCCGAGAAAATGCTTATCGAGATGGATGTGCATATCGCTCATGGCAGGCAAGTATAGCAACCCACCCGCATCCAGCGCTTCTTCCCCTCCGGCTTCGCCAGTTCCGCCAGTCATCTTCCCGCCGATATTTTTCTCCAAGCTTGTGATAACGCCCAGCTCTCGATCAATCGTCATATTATATAGGTCTTCGCCAATGCGAATGCGGTTAATTGTTGTTCGTTTCATGCTGCATCACCTTTCGCGACTATAATAAGTTCCTTTAATGTACGCCCAAATAAACCTTGATCATGCGTTCGTCACCTAGCAAAGCTGCCGCCGGGCCGTGCATGGCCACCGTTCCGTTATCTATAACATACCCTCTTCCCGCTATCGACAGCGCTTTGTGCGCCATTTGCTCCACGAGCAGGATCGATACGCCTTCCCGGCTAAGCTCGGCGATAGTCGCGAATATTTCGTTCACGATAATCGGCGCTAAGCCAAGCGATGGTTCATCGAGAAGCAGCAGCTTCGGCTTGCTGATCATCGCCCGCGACAGCACAAGCATCTGCTGCTCGCCGCCGCTTAACGTGAAGGCAAGCTGGTGGCGCCGCTCATGCAAGCGCGGAAAACGCTCGAACACAAGCTCCAGCTCCTTGTCGAACTGGGCGCGCGAGACGGAACCGATCTTCTGCTTCAGTCCCATCCGCAAGTTTTCGAGTACGGACAACGTCCCGAACACCTCGCGCCCCTCAGGAACGAGCGAGACGCCAAGATTAGAGGTCCGGCTGGCGGACAACCCCGTAATATCTTTGCCCTCGAATGTGACCGTCCCTCCGCTAGGCTTCACAAGTCCTAACACGGATTGAAGCAGCGTCGTCTTGCCCGCGCCATTCGAGCCGATAACAGCGACGATCTCGCCTTCGCCTACTTCAAGATCGATTCCCTTCAGCGCGTGAATCGCGCCGTATCGCACATGCAGTCCTTTAATGCTCAGCACCGGCCGCCACCTCCTCCTCTTCGCCCAGATAAGCGCGGATGACGCGCGGATCGTTCAGCATCTGGTCCGGACTGCCCGTGCCAATAACACGGCCGAAGTCGAGCACCGTCACCGTATCCGATACACGCTGCACGAAGTCCATATGATGCTCGATCAAAATAACGGTGATGCCGCCCTTGACCAGCTTCTGCAGCAGCCGCTCCAAGTGTTCGATCTCCGCCGCGGTCATACCCGCAGCCGGCTCGTCAAGCAGCAGTAGACTAGGCTCCGTAGCTAAGGCGCGAGCGATTTCAACCATGCGTTGATGCCCGTAAGGCAATTGACTGGCCGGCAAATCCCTGCTTCCCTCGAAGCCGATCAAGTCCAGCAGCGCATGCGCTCTGGCACGCATCGCCTTCTCCTTGCGGAGCTGCCCCGGCGTGCGCAGAAGCGCCTCCGCGATTCCGCTGCGCTGGCTTCGCGCTACGCCCGTCATCACATTTTCGACCACCGATAATTCCTTGAATAGCCGTGAATGCTGGAACGTTCTAGCAATGCCGAGCTCCGAGACGGAAGACAACGAACGCGGCACAAGCGGCTGCCCCTTTAGAAGAAATCGCCCCTCCTCCGCGCTGTACAAACCCGAAATCACGTTCAGCAGCGTCGTCTTACCCGCGCCGTTCGGCCCTACCAACGAATGCACCTCGCCTGCTTTTATCGTTATGTCGATATCCTTAAGCGCATGCAGCCCGCCAAAATGTTTGTTGACGCCCTCCAACACAAGCATCGCTTCACCTACAGCCTTCGGGGCGGCAGCGTTCGGGAACAGCTTCGAATCGGCAAGCGAACTATCCCTAGCTTCCGTTTCCGCCGGGCCCAGGTAAGCTTCCAGCCTAGCGCCGACCCAACCGGCTATCGTGCCGGCAATCCCTTTGGGCAAGAAATACAGCACCGCGAACATAATGCCGCCGTATAACGCCATGCGCAGCTTCTCCATATCGAGCAGCTCCGGCAAGAAAACGATGATTGCCGCTCCAATGACCGGTCCGAGCATTCGCCCCGCTCCGCCGAGAATAACGATCAGCACGAGCTGGACCGAAGTCGGAAAATGGTACGTATCTGGGCTAATAAAGCTATTCGTATGCGCGTAGATCGCCCCCGCTAGACCCGCAAGCACTGAGCTAATTGCAAAGCCGACGTATTGCGCCTTGAACTTGCGAATGCCGAGCGAAGCGGCGGCAATTTCGTTCTCTTTCGTTGCGATCATCGCTCTTCCCCAGGAGGAGCGACGCAGATTGCGAACAAGCAGCAGCGCGGCCAGCGCAATGACAAGAACGAGCAAGTACATCCCCTTTAGATCAAATGTGTAGCTTCCTATCTGCGGCTTCGGTATGCCTGAGATGCCGAGAGGCCCGCCCGTGACGCCGTCCCAGCGGATCAGCACCTCGTGAATGACGACTCCGAACGCAATCGTAATCATTGATAAGTATACGCCGCCCGCCCTAATGGTCGGAATCGCAATTAAGCTGCCTATAATTAATGAAGCAACAATGCCGATCAACGCAACAAGCCAGAACGACAAGCCGTATTTGGTGCTTAGATACGAAGACGTATACGCACCAATCGCCATTAAGCCTGCATGGCCGATCGAGACGATGCCGCAATAACCAATGATGATATTCATCCCCGCGCAGGTGATGACGAAGATGCCGATCATGAACATCAAATTCAAATAATACGTATCTACCAGCCATGGGCCGGCGGTTAACAGCGCCAACGCCGCCAGCGCGGCAGCCCAACCGGCGGCTCCCCGGTAGTTCATGCTTTTGCGCAACACTGTGTTCATCTGCGCTCCCCCCTGATTGTCCGTCATTACACTTACGCTTACACTTTCACGATGCTTTTGCGGGCATTGAACAGCCCCATMGGCCTCCAATAAAGGACAAGAATGACAAGGCCGTATACGAACATCTCACGGAAGGCCGTCGAAATATATTGACCGATGAACACCTCGCCAATGCCGAGTAGCAGTCCCGCCGCCACGATGCCCTTCGGATTATTGACGCCCGCCAATATCGCCACCGAGATCGCTTTAAGCCCGAGCGGCAATCCAACATCGACCGATACCGCGTAGTTGGTGGACATCAAAGCACCGCCGATTCCGGCAAGCAAGCCGCTTAATACGTAAGCGACGGCAACGATCCGGTTGCTGCTGATGCCCATGATTTCCACGGCCGTCCGATTGTCCGCCGTTGCGCGCAACCACAAGCCCCAATGCGATTTTTTGTAAAACAAAACAAGCAGGACGAGCAGGATGCCGACGACGGGCAGAAACACAAACTCTTTCCAGTAGATACCCGCGCCGAACAGCCGAAGCATCTGATCGCCGACCAGGGAAGGCGTAACGCCTTCATCCGGGCCGTTGAAATATAAAGCCACATCTTGAATAATAATGCCGACCGCGATTGTGCTCAGCACCCATTCGATCGAATTGGCGCCTTTGTCGAACTTGCGGATGGCCAACCTCTCGATACCGAGATTAAGCAGCCCGACCAACAGCGCAGCGAGCACGAACGCTAAGAAGAAGGGGAGTTGCCCCGTTCCGGCAAAGCCGAACATGAGCACTCCTCCAAGCATAACCAGCTGTCCCTGGGACATGTTCAGCGTTCCATTGACGACGTACGTCAAGCTGTAGCCGAGCGCGATCAGGGCGTACAAGCAGCCTACCGATAACCCGCTAATAACAAGCTGCAGGATCAGCGACATGTCTATCCCTCATTTCCAAAGATCTGTAAAGTTGAAGTGAAGTCGTTTTTTATTGCTTATCGGAGATAATCAGCTTGCCGTCTTTCCATACGCACATGAGATAGGAGTTGATATCGATGGCGTCGTGATTGTCTGTTGTGAACGGCTGCTCCCAATCCTTAATAACGCCGCTGTATGCGCCGAAGCCCGTCTCGAGCTTGTTCTTGATCGCTTCGCGGTCCTTCTTCAAATCGCCGGTCAGCTCGGCAGCGCCAATCGCTTGGAAGAGCATCATCGCACCGTCATAGCCTTGCGCCGCAGAAGCGAACGTCGTTGGGATATGTCCGAATTTAGTTGTGAAATCCTCCAAAAACACTTTAGCCGGCTCGCGCGTCTGCTCTACGTTGAAGTTGGCTGTCTGAATCGCATACGTTCCTTCGGCAAGCTCTTTGCCGACCTCTTGAGCGCCTTTATTCGCCATGCCGTTCTCGCCGACGATCGGCACTTTCCAGCCGAGCTTATCCATCGCCTGCATGACATAACCGTTGCCCGCGCCTTGGCCGAACAAGTAAATGACTTCCGCGCCCGCTTCCTTGGCATGGTTCACTTGAGCGGTCATATCTTTATCCTTCGCGTTGTCGAACGACTCCACTGCTGCCGGCTTCAAGCCCGCTTCCTCAAGCGCCTTCGTCATTGCCGCCGCCGCGCCTTTACCGTAACCGCCGTTTTCGTGCAAAATCGCGATCTTGTTCGTGCCGAAATGCTCCTCGATAAACTTAAGCGCGTATTTCGCGGTAATGTTGGCGTTCATGCGGACGCCGAACGTCCAAGGCATGCCGCTTTCAACTGAAGCCGGAACATTAGAAGTAGCAACCATGAACGGGAATTTCTCTTCCATAATGATCGGCGACTGGGCTAGCATAACCGTGCTGTAGAAACCTCCGATTGCCGCATGCACCTTCTCCTTCTGGCCGAAATCGCGGATGATGCTGATGCCGCGCGTCGGATTTTGCTCCGTATCGCGCACGACGAGCTCAACAAGCCGACCGTTAATGCCGCCTTTGGCATTGACTTGATCGACCGCTACCTGTACGCCTTGATACAGGTTAATCGAATTCATCGCGTTATCGCCTGTCGCTTCCGTCGATACGCCGATCAGAATCGGTTCCTTGCTCGCGCTCGTCTCTGCCGGTTTGTTGCTCTCGGTACCCGCTGTTGTTTCTGTCGTTTCTTTCGTGTTCCCGCCGCCCCCGCAAGCAGCCAGCACCCACATCATCATTGCAACCAACATCACAAGCATAACCTTCGTTCCAACCGTCTTTCTCATCTCTCATCCACTCCCTTATATGTAATGTTTATTTGGCCAATCCTTAAACCCCTATCAAAGTGCTTACTGTTCGCGAGTCGGCTACCTTTACACCGCGCTTCCACACTGTGCGGCTCTCCGGCTTGTTCAGCAAAATATCCCGCTCCGACGATTCCCCGAATAGCACMATATCTGCCGCTTTACCAAGACGCAAACCATAATCGGTGAGACCCAACGCACCTGCCGCGCCATACGTCAACATGCGTATCAATCGCTTCGTATCGGACTCGCCGCCCATATAAGCGGTTACCGCCAGCAGCCACGCCGTTTCCAACGGATCCGCCTTGCCGAACGGCGTGAACGGATTGCGCACGTTGTTGACGCCGATGACGACGTTCACGCCCTTCTCCATCAGCATGCGAACCGGAGTAAGCCCTCTTCGCGGCTTCTCGCGATCGCCCCTGCCGTTAATGAACAAATCAGTGGCGGGTAGGCTCATAATATGAACGCCCGCTTTTCCGATCAGCTCCGCTACCGCAGCCGCTTGTTCATAGGGCATTGATCCAAGCGAGGTCACATGTCCTGCCGACACTAGTCCTTGCATCCCTGATGCGATTGTCCGCTCCGCGATGCCTACGATGGCGACCTGCTCCGGATTATCGGAGAAGTCAGCGTGAAAATCGAGCGGCTTGCCGTATTTCTCCGCTAACCCGAATACGCAATCCAAATGCCCGTCAAGATCGGCATCTTGATACGTAATGCCGCCCACAACGTCTCCGCCCAGCCGAAGCGCTTCCTCCATCAGCTCCGTTGTTCCCGGGCTCTTGGAGATCCCCTCCTGCGGGAACACGACGATCTGCAGATCAAGCGCATGCCGAACCTGCTCCTTCAGCTCAAGTGCGGCTTCGAACGCGGTTAATCCGAGAATGGGGTCTACCTCGGCATGGCAGCGCATATGCGTCACGCCGTTCCGAACCGCCTCACGTATAACAGCGAGCGAACGCTCCTTCATATCTGACCGGGTGAAGCTATGCTTCATATCCGCCGTCATCGCGATCGCTTCCTGCAGCGAAGCCGCCTCTCTTTCCATCCGCGATAGCAAATACGCTTTCTCCAGATGAATATGCGGCTCGACCAAACCCGGCAGCAGGACGCCGCCATGGCCATTCTCCACCGTCTTAGCCGCAGGAGCGATATCACTCCCGCTAGGCTCCACGTACACGATTAAGCCATTCCTCACGCCAACGTCCATTAACCGATCTTCACTCGGCAGCCTGGCCCCGTTAATCAGCACATCCAGCAATTCACTCGCCCCCGGACGATTGATATCATTTTTAATGTCATATTATCTAACGTGTACTTCTATAAAAAGAGCATAACGGCTGCCGCCCCTCTTGTCATTGTTCGTATAATCCAAAATAATGTTCGATCATTATACGATTGATCCAATAAGAGCTTTACACACTCATCCATAGATGTTAGTTTTTATATCATAAGAGAACGATTAAGAGGTGATTCCGATGCTGCTAGAAGAGCTGTTGGAGGTTAATATTTTTGCCAAGTCGCATGTACTTGCCGGACACGGAGGTTTGTCTCGCAACGTGAACACGGTCAATATTATGGATGCGCCCGATATTATTCATTTCCTGCGACCGGGCGAGCTGCTGCTCACGAACGGCTATTTCATGAAGGAGGGGCCGTCGACGCTATTGGAGCTTATGCGGGATATGAATCGGCTGAAATGCTCCGGAATTGCGGTCAAGACGAAACGTTTCGCTCTCGACATTCCGCAGGAAGTGCTGGACGAAGCCGAACGGCTGCAATTTCCCGTCATCGAAATATCAGCGGTGGAGCTCTCGCTTGGCGAAATTTTGCAGCGGTCGACGAGCGTCATACTGGACAACAAAAACCATGAGCTGCAATATGCGCTCCACATTCACAAACAATTTTCCGAAATGATCATGAAAGGCAAAGGCATCGACGACATCGTCTCGGCGCTTGCCCTTCTGCTGTCCTCACCGGTATTGCTTCTTAGCAGCAAGCTGCAGATCGTCTCGCAATCCGACCACTTCCGTGATGGAGCCTTACGGCCGCTTCAAGACGCGGTAACCGCAGCACTCGCCTCCGTACCCTCGCTGGCGGAAACCGCTTCACTCTGCCTGTTGGACCCTGCACATGCGGAATACCGCAATATGACCTTTTACCCTGTTCATACCTACAGGCACGAGGGCTGCCTCATTTCCTTCCAGCGAGATCACGCTCCCTCCAGCCTGTATGGCCTCACCATCGAGCAGGCGTCAAACGTTATCGGAATGGAAATGACGAAGCGGCAAGCCGTTAAGGAAAGATCCCGAAGGTACAAAAACGAGTTTTTCTCCGACTTGATTGACGGATTCATTGGATCGGAACAAGAAGCGCTCCACCGAGGCAAGAAATACGGCCTGAAGCAGCAAGGAACATGGCTCGTTATGACAGGACGCAAGGATGATCCAGCAAGTCCGCCTGGCGGCGGAATGACGACGATGCCGGCCAGTCATCCGTCAGATGAGCGCCTCATCTCGGAGAGAGACATGCAATACGAGCTTATCAAACGCCAATTCGCACAGCTCAGCCATTCCTTTGTCATGTTCACCAAAAACGATCTGTTCGGCTTGCTGCTATTCATCCAAGAGTCAAATTGGGAGGAAAACGACTTCCTCAAGCAGCTCGGACTCATGACCGACCAGTTGTATCTGCAAACGGGCCTGAGTCTGTCGCTCGGCATCGGCAATCCCGTCACAGGCGTGCTCGATATTGGCACGTCGTACGCCGAAGCGGCCAAGGCGCTGCAAATCGGCTATCAGATGAAAAAAACGAGATTCGTACAGTCCTATCAATCGAAGGATATCGGCTACCTGTTCCGAATGATTCCTTATGACGAGCTGAAGCAGTTCTACGAGGAAACGTTCCAATGTTTTGGACAAATCGAGGACAATGAGCGAAGCGAACTGCTGCGCACGTTAAGCGTGTTTTACGACACGCAGTGCCAGCTCGTCGAAACGTCGAAGCAGCTGTTCGTGCATCGCAATACGGTCGTCTATCGGCTGGAGAAATGCGAGAAGCTGTCCGGCATTAAGCTGAAGGATCCGATGGAAAGCCTTCGCTTCCGCATCGCCTTCGCCATAGAGCCGCTCTTGAAGTCGAAGGAAGAGCATACGACGGGACCTAGCGAACTGCGTCAATAAAAGCATGCAAAAAAGGAGTTGTCCCAAAAGCGCTCGCACAACGTGAGTCATCACTAGTCAAAGGTGAATGGATTTTATACAGGCTAATGGGCTAAATGAAATCAAAAAAGCGGTTTGATTGGATTTCCTACAGGTAAATAAGACGATTTTGGTGGAAACGAAGAAAATTGCCGAATTAGACTGTATGGTTTCCAATCAAAGGAATTTATTCCGCCTGTAGTTGACTATTTACTTGGACGATTTCCACTCAAAATCGAAAAAACGAAGGACCTCGAGCATTCCACCGTAAAGTGAAAGCCGAGGTCCTTTTGTCAGAAAGTAATTCTATTCCAAATTCGCATGATTGCCGTACATCGCCTTGCCGTCCAAGCCCAGCTTCTCCATCAACCGTAAAATAACGGCGTCTCCCAGCACTAACAGCGTCTGCTCGAATAGCGAGCCCATCGGCTGCGCCGTCACGCCGCCGCCGTCCGAACGATCCTTAGGCGCGCCGGGCAGAAGGACGGTGACGTCCGCCAATCTTCCGATCGTTGATGCAGGCGATATCGTGAAGGCGGCAACGACCGCTCCCAAGCTTCGCGCCTTCTCTACCATCGGCACAAGCGACTTCGTCTCGCCAGACCCCGTACCGATAATAAGCAGATCGCCCTCGGCCAGACTGCGCGTCACCGTCTCGCCGACGACATACGCATCGAGACCAAGATGCATGAGGCGCATCGCGAATGCGCGCATCATCAATCCGGATCGCCCCGCGCCGGCCACGAATACACGACCTGCCTGCGCAATCGCATCGACTAACCGCTCGACCTCTGCTTCGGAGACACCGGCTAACGCCTGCTTAAGCTCCGCAGCGATTGCCGCTGAATAATCATTTATTGCTATCGGCATATAAGCGCCCGCCCTTAACCTTGACGGATCAACTGCTGCATTTGCGCGGCAGCCGCTTGCTTGTCCGCTTGACCCGTGATGCCTCCGCCTACGATAACGAGATCGGGGCTCGCCTCGATGACTTCCGGCAGCGTGGCCAGCTTGATTCCGCCGGCGATCGCCGTTTTGGCGCGCTTCACGACGCTCTTGATCGTGCGGAGATCCTCGAAGGAGTTTTGTCCGACGGCCTGCAGGTCGTAGCCCGTATGCACGCAGATGTAATCGACGCCCATTGCGTCAACCTCTGCCGCGCGTTCCGCCAAGTTTTTGACGCTGATCATATCGACGAGGATTTCTTTGCCTTGCTTCTTCGCTTCTTCGACCGCTCCCTTGATCGACTCATCCTCGGCAACGCCCAGCACCGTTACGATGTCCGCGCCCGCTTCGGAAGCCTTCATGACCTCGTAGCCGCCCGCATCCATAATTTTCAGATCGGCCAATACCGTCAAGTTAGGGAACGCCTCCTTGATTGCCTTCACCGCGTGCAAACCTTCGTTAATAACGACCGGCGTGCCGATCTCCACAATATCGATATAGGATTCCACTTCGCTCACCAATTGTTTCGCTTGCGGAATATCCACTAAGTCCAAAGCCAGCTGCAACTTCATATGTTATCGCTCCTCATCCCATCTATTTGACTAACACGACCTATTCTAGATCGATACAATCAAAATGAATAGTACGCACTTTGAAGTGACGTAGTACCCATTTGGTAACTAAGAGGAGCGTACTTCGTCATCCTTCTATACGCTCTTGATGCTTCTCGCCCCACTCGGACATGACGTTCAGCAGCTCCTTAACTGTCATGCCGTAATTTGTTAACGAGTACTCCACTTTAGGCGGCACCTGAACATACACCTTGCGCTCGATAATCGCGTCCTGCTCCAGCTCCCGCAGCTGCTGCGTCAGCATTTTTTGCGTAATTTCAGGCATTTCCCGCTTCAGTTCCCCGAACCGCATCGTGCCATCGGTCAGATGGCATAGAATGACCGGCTTCCACTTCCCGCCGATCACCTTAAGCGTCAACTCCACCGATTGTTTAAAACGCGCGTCTCCCATTGCCTATCTTCTCCCTTTCGCATCTTAATCGTTATCATACCATTTTACAGCGGCTCCTTGCTTCATCAGTCAATTCGCCTGAGTAGCGCGCGGGACGTTCAGCAATACTAAGAGAACCAATCATTCCAGCAAAAGGAGTCCGTGGACCATTGAGGAAAATCGTATCGATATACGCCGGCGACCTTCGCAGTATCGCAACCAATATCTCCGCCGCGATTCTCGTTCTGGGCTTGGCCTGCCTGCCCTGCCTATATGCGTGGTTCAACATCAAAGCGTCATGGGATCCCTATGGGCAAACGGGCGGACTATCCATCGCAGTCGTCGACAACGACAAAGGCGCGACGCTTCGCGACACGGCGATCCATGCAGGCCGCGACATCATCGATTCGCTGAAGGAGAACCGCAGCATCGGCTGGGTGTTCACTGATGATAAGGACGCGCTTAAAGGCGTCCAGCATGGCGACTATTATGCGAGCATTACGATTCCAGAGGACTTCTCTGCCAAGCTCGCTACCGTGCTCGATGAAAATCCGCAGCAGGCGGAAATCAACTATGTCGTAAACGAAAAAATCAACGCCGTTTCCCCAAAAATTACCCAAAAAGGTGCCAGCGGCATCATCGAGCAGGTGAGCCGCGCCTTCGTACAAACGGCGAATGAAACGATATTCCGCCTGTTCAACGAAATCGGCGTCGAGCTTGAAACGAACTTGCCGGCAATCGAGAAGGTGCGCGATACGGTATTCAAGCTGGAGACGCTTATTCCCGAAATCAACCAAGCCGTTCAGGTCGCGGCTGACGACATCGACAAATCGAAGAAAGTCGTCTCTACCCTGCAGACCGAGCTGCCAAAGGCGGCACAGCTTGCGAAGGATGGCGAGGCTTTCACCGCTAAGCTTACGGACTTCATCGGCGCAACCACAGAAGCGCTGGACACTATAGGCCCGTCCGTCAAGCAGGACCTGCAGCTTTTGGCACAGACGGCTGGCGCGGTGGAACAGCTGACATCTGTACTCGGCAGCCAGGACGCGGATCCCGAGGCGCTCAAGGCTTCCCTATCCTCGGCAGCCGACCGGCTGTCTACGGCGTCTTCGCTCGCGGACAGCCTGATTTCCACGCTTGAGAGGCTAAGCCAGACGGCCGGGAGTGAACGGCTGGACGGAACGATTCAGCGGCTGCAGCAGGTTTCCTCCCGGTTGAATCAGCAGTCGGCGCTGCTTAAGCAAATTCAAGAAGCGGTGAATAAGGGCGAGCAGCCCGCCGAAGATTTAATCACGCAATTGCAGGAGCAATCGAGCGCCGCCGTAGGCTTGCTAAAGGATATACTCGGCCGCTATGACAGCGAGATTTTACCAAATATCAAACAAGCGGCGAAGAGCGCTGCCGGTAAAGCCGATCAGGCACATCGACTGCTCGTCGAGGCAGGCAACGCCATCCCGGCTATAGAAGATATCGTGAGTGATGCGGCGAAAGGGCTTGCGCTAGGCGGGGAAAAGTTTGAGGAAGCCAGAAGAAGCCTTCCTGCCGCCGAAGCGAAAGTGCAAGCATTAGCAGCGCGTATCCGCGAGCTGGAGAAGGAAGGCAATCTGAACGAGCTGATCGGATTGCTACGGAACAACGCGCAGCGCGAGAGCGCGTTTTTCGCCGAACCGGTCGTACTTAACGAACAAAGGCTGTTCCCGATACCTAACTATGGCTCGGCGATGTCGCCTTTTTATACAACGTTATCGCTTTGGGTTGGGGCGCTGCTGCTCGTTTCCCTGCTTACCGTCGATATGCCGGCAACGAATGAAGCCGAATCCTATCGCAGCTATGAGGTTTACATCGGGCGCTACCTCACCTTCCTAACGATAGCGATTGTGCAGGCACTGCTCGTCACAAGCGGCGATATATGGTTGCTGAGTGCCTACGCAGCCGACAAAGGCTGGTTCATTGCGTTCGGTGTTCTGCTCAGCTCCGTGTTCATGCTGATCGTCTACACGCTCGTCTCGATCTTCGGCAACGTCGGCAAGGCGATGGCGATCGTCCTGCTCGTGCTGCAGCTTGGCGGCTCTGGCGGCACATTCCCGGTTCAAGTGACGCCTCCCTTTTTCCAGGCGATCCACCCGTTCCTCCCCTTCACCTATGCGATTAGTCTGATGCGGGAAGCGGTCGGAGGCCTATTATGGGATGTCGTCCTCCGAGACGTCCTCGTGCTAGCTGCCTATGCCGGGCTGACCCTGCTGCTCGGACTCGCTCTCAAAAAGCCGATTAACCGTTACGTCAAGCGAATGGTCGATAAGGCGAAAGAAAGCCGTTTGCTGCATTAGACACCTTATGTGGTAATATCAGGAAAAATAAATACTAGATGTAGGCGCTTTCGTAATTTGACTGTGGCGAGCATTATATGAATAATAGAATATACACGTTATTTTGCAAGGAGGCCTACCATGTCCATCATTCCGAATTTATTAGCCTTCAATAAGAAGTTCGTTGAAGAGAAGCAGTATGAAGCTTACTTGACGGATAAATATCCCGAGAAAAAAATAGCCATTCTTACCTGTATGGATACGCGTCTTGTCGAGCTGCTCCCAAAGGCTCTTAACCTGCGCAACGGCGATGCCAAGTTCATCAAGAATGCCGGCGCTATTCTGACGCAGCCGTTCGGAAGCGCGATGCGAAGCATCCTGGTTGCCGTCTATGAGCTTGGCGCCCGCGAAGTGCTCGTTATCGGGCACGACAACTGCGGCATGACGAATCTGGACGCCGAAGGCTTGGTACGCAAATTCGCCGACCACGGCATCGATCCGAAAGCTGTTGAAACGCTTGAGAATGCCGGCATTCGCATGGATAAGTTCCTAAAGAGCTTCTCGACACCCGAGGAAGGCGTTATGCACAGCGTTCGCATCATCCGCAAGCATCCGCTCTTTCCGAAGGACATTCCCGTTCACGGCTTCGTCATCCATCCCGAGACCGGCGCGCTGAGAGTGATCGTCGAGGATTACCGCGAAGAATAAATGCTGCACGCAAATGAAAGCTATCCCGCAAGGTCGTCACGACCAAGGGATAGCTTTTTTGTGCGCCGTCAAGCTATTGTTTTTGTCAGAAAAACTCATCCAGCACCCTGTAAAATTCCAACTTCGCTTTGTCTGCCCCCTGCAATCCGTATGCCTCAAGAAATAGCGGGACCCAGCTTTCGCCAAAATTATGAGTGATGCTTCTAACCGCCAGCGCCAAATCCTGATACTTGTCCGCGATTCCCCCTCTGCCCCAATCGATCAATCCGCTGAAAGCGCCCTGATGCAAAATAATGTTCGGCAAGCAATAATCACCGTGCGTGAACACGAGCTCTTCCGTCTGAGGCTTGCGCTTTAACAGCTCATTATATAAGGCCGCAGCCTTCAACCCTTGCCGCTCCTCGTCAAAACCATCCTCATCCACCAATCCCCGCTCCGTTCTACGCCTCGCCTCCTCCAACACGATGTTAAGCGTACGATCGAACGGACAGCCCGTGATGTCCACGTCATGTACAGCCCTTAGGCCAACTGCCAATTGCTCCATAAGCTGCGGCAGCATCGTCTCGTAAATCTTGTCCGATGCGTTCACGCCGGCAACCTCCGACAACAGCAAATATTCATGGCTTTCATCGCGATCGTAAAATAGCACCTCCGGCACGGGCAGCTTTCCCTGCAGCCACACAATCCGATCTCTCTCGTCCGAGAGGCAGTCGTAAGGCACCAGGGATTGGACCTTCAAATAGCTTGTCTCCCTTTCGCCGCTTAATCGGTAAGTGCGCGAAGCCGACATGCCAAGCGTAATGCGCTGCCACTGGCAATCGCCCGTCATTGACAGCAATGGCCGGGGCAATACAGTTTCCCCTCTATCCTTTTCAGACACGCGACAACCTCTCCTTTGAACTCTATGTCCTTTAGAACAGCCTCTTTCTTCCACCATAATCAGGAATATAAATTAAAGCAACAACATACGGCGAAATGGCGACGGTACAGTTTATCTATAATTCGTTTTCGCCCTTGTAACCGCCTCGTTCGTTCACCTATACTGATCGAAAAAAGAGGAGGTGCATGAACGCCATGTCACAAGAAAGCCCAAAGTTAACCGTCAAGGAGGCCGAGGAGCTGCTGCTGAGCCACTGGGGCGAACCGGCAGAGGAAGTGTCGCCGATCGGCAACGGCCACTTCAGCTCCGTCTTCTCGTTCAAGAAGGAAGGAAAGTCCTTTGTCGTCGGTATCGGCAGAGCCGAGCCCAGCGACGAAGCCGACTATGCGCGCAGCAAATTCATCTCCAACCTGCTCGTCGCCGGCGGCGCCCGCTATCAGCAACTGTTCGGCCGCGGCACGAACGGCACATATAATTTCATCATACGCGAGTACATTCCAGGTCAGGTCGTAGCCGACCTGCCGGATGAGCAGAAGGTTGCCGTGCTTCCTGATCTCGTGCGCGCGATTAGCGAGATGAATCAAGTGCCGCTGAACGGCAACACCACCGGTTATGGGTTCATTAACCGTACCGGCAATGGAGAATCCCGCTCATGGCATGACTATATTCGCCGATTTTATGCCGAAGATCAGAGAGGATCGTTCTGGGAAAATTGGCATGAGCTGTTCCGCACCAGCTGCTTAGAACGGGATGTTTTCGAAGAGATCTATAACCGACTGCTCGTGTATAGCGCCTATAATGAACCACATCGTTATTTCGTTCATAACGACTGTCACCAATGGAACATCCTATCGGACGGATCGAAGGTTACGGGCATTATTGACGCCAACGCGATGTATGGCGATTTTGTCATCGATATTGCATCGATTGCGGACGCCGTCCCCGGCCATGATATACCAGAAGCGTTCCGGCTTCATTACGAGGAGCTCGGCAAACCGATTCCGCAATTTCATGAACGCTATACCGGCGCCCGTTACTATAAGGGACTAGATGCCCTGCGCTTCTACGCCCACCAAGGCTGGACTCACGCTTACGTGGAGGAGCGCGACCGACTGCTCGCTCTGCCAAGCTAACGCATTCCAATAGGTCGATCGATTACAAATCAAAGTCTTCGTTAATAATATCCCCGTTCACGCCAAGCGCGGCGCGGCTGCCGTCACCTGCTGCAATGATGAGCTGAGCCGGCGTTATGAGCGCGCCGTCGCCCGCCGCGTACACGCCTCGCACCGTCGTTCGGCCGTAATCGTCCTTTACGAGCCCGCCATGCTCGTTCATCGCACAGCCCAGCTTCTCGCCGAAGTCGACCGCATGCCGCCATTTCGGCGATAGGAAGCCGCCCGATCGCTTTATTTCCGAACCGTCCTCGAACTGAATACTCTGCAGTTGTCCCCCGCTCCCCTTAAGCGCCCTGATCCGCCGCTCCTGCACCCTAATTCCCTTGCGGGCGAAATTCGCGATCTGCTCCTGCGTCAGCACTTGCCTGCCATTCGTGCATACGACGAGGTCTTTGCTCCAGTTGTACACGAACTTAGCTAACGATACCGCATTCGTTCCGCTCTCTCCAATCACAACAAGCGGCTTATCGCGCAGCTCCCAACCGTCGCAGTACGGGCAACTAAATAAGCTTTTGCCGTAATAGTCTTGGATTTGAGGGACAGAAGGCAATGACTCCTTCAGACCTGCTGCCAATAGGATCGTTCGCGCATGATAAACGATGCCGTCGCCCGTCTTCACTAGGAAGCTCCCCCGGCCACTATGCCTCACCTCAGTTACGCGTTCCCTCTTCACCGTTACGTTCGGATACCGGGCAATGTCTTGATGCGCGAACGCCCTGAACTCACTCGGCTTAACGCCATCCCTCGTTATAAATCCATGCGACTCCCGCGTAACCGCATTTCTTGCCCGATTATCGTCGAACAGCAGCACATGTCTCCGCGAGCGTCCAAGCACAAGCGCAGCACTGAGCCCTGCCGGCCCTCCGCCGATAATGACGCAATCGATGTGCATGCCGCACCTCCATTCATCTATGTTATAAGTCGAAAAACGTATAACTTCTTATATCTCTAACAATGCTCATTCAGACCGGTTTATTCTTATCCGTTCACTATAGTAGGAAGGATGCCCCGTTGCACGCCATTCGATAACCTTTATTTGGCATGATATAACACTTCATAGAAAGCGCCATCAGTAGTCACAACTGGAATATCATGCTAGTATATAATTACAGTTTTATAGGTACGGATACGCGTTATAACGCATATAGGATTGAACTATTCTGTCTTATTATTGGAGGTAATTCATTGCCTAAGGAAGCTTTACTTAAGAAACCGTCACTTATGCCCAAGCACATCAAGTCAACGCCGGGACAACCCTCCATTACCGTTGGGACGACGTCGGAGACCGGATCGGCGATCGGCGGGACGCTAGCTCTCCAGAGCACGGCGGGCAATAAAGCGACGAAAGCGGCCAAAGCGGAATTGGCCCATACCGAAGGCGGATCGGCGGCAATCATCGGCTGGCTGAAAGGCGAAGCCGCCAAGGACAAGAAATCCGATCTATTCGCGCATTACGAGGGACTTGCGCCGCTGAGCAAGCAGCTTGCGCACTTTCGCTTCTCAGGCGGCGGCACGCCTTCGCTCGCCAAGGCGAAGAAGTTCATGACCGGCTTCTTCGGCCGCAGCGTAGATTGGGACAAGTTCTCGACGATTATTCGCGACATCAACAAAGAAAATACGCAGAATCATAATGCGGACACGAACCGCGACTTTACCGGCTATGGATTGGCAGGCGTTAAGGGCGCTTCGCAGGGTGCTTCCGCCGGCGCGTCTGCCGTCGGCAAGGCGATCGGAGGCACAGCTGAGAATACGGCGAAAGCCTCTAACAGCCTTGGCCCTGCGACGTCAATGCTTGGCGGTCTTTCTTCCGGCTTGCAGGTGGCCAATGCGCTTCATAACGATAACGACTCCATGGAAAGCTACGAACGGTTCGATAACGCCGTCGGCCAAGGAGGCGGCGGCCTGGCCGATATGGCAAGCGCCGGCGCCAACAGCGCGATCAATATGCATAAGGCGCTCGGCACCGTTGCAGGCGTCACGGCAACGACGGCGGTTGGCGCGGCCAGCATTGTCGGAGGCGCTGCCTACATGGTAAGCGGTACTGCCGGCGTAATCAATCATCACAAACGCGTGAACAAGCTGAATGAGCTCGAGAAGAACGCCGGCAAGGACGATGTCTTGCGCGAGGCCGCAAGCTTCGGAGCCAAGTCGCAAAGCATCAACCGCGCAACAAGCGGCATGACAGCGCTGAAAGGCGCCGCCATGATCATTGGCGGAGGCTTGCTGCTAGCCAGCGCCACGACGCCTGTCGGCTGGATATTATTAGGCGTAGCCGGCGCGATCGGCGGCATCGCGGCCGTGTACAAATTTTACAAGAAGCGCGTTCGCCAGAATGAAGTCGTTGATCGCTTCTTAGACGTCGACAAGAAGATCGAGAAGCTTCAAGCCGGCAACCCTGACGAGAAAGTGAGCCGCGATGAGGTTCGTCAGAAGCTGCTGCAGAAGAGCAGCTTCAACAGCATGGCTCAATGCTACAACCAGATTACGGCCGACCTGGCGCAGACGATCTTCAACAAAGGCGTTAAGGGCAAGGATCAACAATATGTCGAGCTTCTTTCCAACATCGGCTTGAAGGTGGATCATAAGAAGCTGACCCCGAAGCCGGATCAAATCGCCAAGAAGCTGCACAATTAATCGATAGACTGGAAGGATGGTAACCGGATGACCGCTCAATTGCCTTATGCTTTGCTTGTTCAATTAAAGGCGCAATATGATGAACTCGAAATTCCTTCCGCCATTGTAGAGGCCTCGGAAGAAGGACCAGCCACGCTCGTCATTGTGTTCGACGACATTGGCCAAGAGCAGCGCGATATTCATATGGAGCTTTCCTTCCTGCCGGGTTTGGCCGAGGCGGACGAGGCAGGACTATACTTCCTGCAGACATTCGTCACGATCGCCGAAGAAGTGCCTGCTGCTCATTACCGCGAGCTGCTCAGTCTTGCCGCCAAGCTGAATACGACGCTCCCGCTTGGCGCATTCGGCCTGTTCGAAGAAACCGGTGTTGCGTACTTCAAGTACAACTGCATGCTTCAGGCGAGTAACGGCGAGGCTGCGAACGTGAAAGCAATCGACGTTCAAAGCGGTCTTATCCTTCATTTGCATCAGCTTTATTACGATGGATTGCTGGAGGTTGCCTTGGACGGATCTTCGGCAGCAAGCGCGCTCGATAAGTTGCCCCTCTAAACAGACTTAGGCACATCCTCCTTATAGATATCGCACCCCCTAACCCGCAGGCCGCTAGACTGGCTTGCGGGTTATTTAGTGCGGGATGAACTTTTTTCGACAATATACGTTCAATTATGTATAAATAATCCGGCAGCGAGCCCGTTACCCCTATAGTGAAAACTGGAAATCCATGCTACTATTGAACCACTACGAATTACGCACGGACAGGCAGCAACAAGCCAATGGAGGGGTCTATTTTGTCGAAAGAATCAGCGCAAACGAAGCAGCCAACACCAGCGCAGAGCAAATCATCCCCAGAGTCGTCTGCCAAGGCAGCGGCGTCGCCGCTGCAATTAAGCGCCTCGCCCGAAGGCGCGCTCGCTCTGCAAAGATCGGCGGGCAATAAGGTTGCCCAAGCGGCAGGCGGAGCGACACCCCCTGCAGCAGGCGGATCCGCAGCTATCGAGAGCTGGGTTCAAGCCGAGGCGACCAAAGATAAGAAGACGGACTTGTACGGCTATTACACGGGACTTAGCCCGATGCAACGGAAGATCGCCATTAACTTATTCGCCGGCGGAACCGGCGCCCCGTCCTTAGCCAAGGCGAAGAAAAATTTGACCGGCTTCTTCGGCAGGAGCATTGATTGGGACAAGTTCTCGAAGATCGTACGGGCAGTCAACAGCCAGAAGACGCAGAACTATAACGAGGACACCGATCGAGACTATGTGACCTATGCCACAACGGGCGCAGCCGCCTCCGTAGGCGCATCGAGCGCAGCAGCCTCTACCGTCGGCGAAGTGCAAGGCTTGGCGGGCGCCGCCAAGGAAGGCGCCATGGGCGCGGTTATCGACATGGGTCCCGCTTCCGCAGCGCTTAGCGGCGTAACCGCGGGCATGCAAATCTATAATGCCGTGCAGAATCACGACGAATCGCAAGGCAGCTTCGACAAGTTCGAGAATGCCGTTGGCGAAGGTGTCAGCGGCGCGGCTGATCTCGCACGCTTCGGCGCTACGGGCGTTGTTAATACGCAGAAATACATGGGTGCAGCCGTCAGCGGCGCGGCAACGGCAGCCGCGGGCGCGGCAGGCGTTGTTGGCGGCGCGGCTTATTTGGCCAGCGGCGTAGCAGGCGTGTACACGCACGGCAAGCGCATGAACAAGCTGAATGCGCTTGAGAAAGAAACGGCTGGCAAGGATACGGACTTGAACCGAGCTGCCGGCCTTGCCGCAAGCACGCAGAAGATTAACCGGACGAAGAGCGGAGCTACGGCATTGAAGGGCGCGGCGATGATTATCGGCGGCGGCATTCTGCTCGCTGCCGGCGCGGCAACCCCGGTCGGCTGGCTGCTGCTTGGAGTCGCAGGAGCAATCGGCGGCATCGCGGCGATCTACAAATTTTACAAGAAGCGCACGCGCAAGGAAGAGGTCGTCGACCGCTTCCTCGATGTGGACAAGAAGACGGCCGAGCTGGAAGCAGCTAACAAAGACCAGAAGCAGGACAAGTCGAAGGTCCGCGAGATGCTTCTGCAGAAGAACGGCTTCAACAGCGTAGCCCAGTGTTATGCGAAGATCGTGACGGACCTGGCGCATACGATCTACGAGAAAGGCGTTGTCGGCAAGGACGCGCAATACGAGGAGCTGCTCCGCAATATCGGCCTGAACCCGGATCATACGAAGCGGACACCGAAGCCGGACTTGATCGCCAAGAAGCTTCATAGTTAATCAAATCAAAAGCTTAAAGAGCCGTCCCATCCTCGGACAGCTCTTTAAGCTTTTTTTCGCAGACAAGACTGCATTGGCCAAGAAGTTATGGTAAAATAAGGCTATACGAATGAATGGAAGAGGTGATTCATATGGGAGATAAAGCCGTGAACGCAGATTGGACTAGACTGGGTGTGCCTGAGATATATAAAAATACGGAGGGCCGCGTGATTATGGTTGTAGACGGAAAAACAATTGAGATGACGGTCCAACGGAACTCTCTAGAACCGACTTTATCAGAACCCGTCTCGCCTCTAGCCTATTATGACATCAACTTCAAGTCTATCGGAGCTGCAAACCCCTATCCTAATCTCGCTGCTTATGAAGGAATCAAGCTGATATCTGCCGATGCACCTCCATCCGCTGTMGCCATGTCTACTAATCATTACAAGCACCTGGAGGATATCGTATTATACATTCATTCCGAGCTAACTAACGCAGTAGCCAGGGGAGAAGACGGATTGGCAGAGGCCAAAATCGACATCGCCTATAATGCCGGACAAGTATTGCTTAAGAGAGATCTCGATGATTATACGCCCAAAATGTTAAATGCCATATTCGAACCTCTAGGCGTCACATTCAAAGAAGTGGAAGAATGGATTAGGAGGGATTCCGATTGGCAAGAGTGGTAGTCCTTTTCGGCCCTCCCGCTATAGGCAAGAGCAGCAGTCTCAAAATAGAGAAGGTTAAATATAAAGGATCACAGTTTGTTATGGTAGACAAAGATGTATTGAATAGCACATTCTTTGAACCAAAGCTTAAGAAGCTAGAGTCCAACTCTCCTACTGACATCTTAAAATTAACCGTTAACCGATTAGTTGAGTTAGCGGCCGGAGAGATGAAGGATCGCCTTACGAATCATTCGGGATCCAACAAACCGCTAGTTGTTATACTGCAAGCTGTTAAGTTAAGCGGTGTCAAACACTGTATTGAAGTTTTGCTTAGAGCCGGGTTCGAAATGGAATTTATACTTTTGGCAGCCCAGGATCCAGAAATTTTACTCCACAGGATAAATGAAAGAGCCAGCAAGCCTGGCTTCATTGGAGCCGATCCCATGCCGTTAGAAGTATTGGATCGCATCGCCAAAAGCTGCAATCAGACGTTTAGTCAGCTATACTCGGCCGTTTCGACTCCCCCATCCATAATTGCCTCAGTCTCTAAAGAGAGCGCAATCGCTAACCCTACCGATAATCTAGAGATTTTTCGGCAGTTTAGAGAGAAAATTAAATTTAGAGTCAAGCTCCTCCGAACAAGGACTGCGCTCTCCGGCGTATTTGATGCACCTGGATTAGATGTTGTAACGACCTACTACGATCAATCAGACATTCAACTAAAGGATGGCTGCATTGTATTGGGCAGCGAGGAAGCAGGGCTGTACGAGCTTTCGATAGCTTAGCCCCCTATGAAAGATTAATCGCACGCAAATAAGGTCATACCGCCTCAAGGCAGTATGACCCTATTTTTTATATATTTTCACCTAACGATGAATATCAATTCCTCTGCTGCTACTAGTTGCGTCCCGCTTGCGCGATGCCGCTTCTCATCACCGCTTGCCAGTTCCGGTACAGCTCGAGTGGAGCGCCGTTATCAAGCAAATGCTTGCACGTATACAACCCTTCTTCAACCGACTCCACCTTACCCGCAAGTCGCAGTCGAACGGCGCCATTCAGCAGCACTTGATTAGTGAAAGCCATGTCTCCGCGTCCCTGCAGCACGTCCTCGGCTACGCTGATCTGAAGCTGAGGTGTCCACTCTATCTCCGGCAGCGGCGTATCCAGCCCGTAGGTCTCAGGATTGATAACATGAAGCTGCGGCTCCCCGTTCTCGACAAGATAGGTGCGCGTAGGACGCTCGATGAACAGGTCCTCCGAGCCTTCGGCCCCTTGCACGATTAGCGCCTTCTTATATTTGAGGTTCGTTACCAACTTGGACATGCGGTCGAATACGGTGTTGTGATAAACGCCGAACACGAGGTAAGGAGACTGCGAGTAGTCGATCAGCTTCTCCGCCGTATTCAGCACGGTCCGCATGCCCAGCTCCTCGCGAATCGAGCGGATCGCTTTAAGCGGCGGACACCATTGCTCGGCCGGAACATACAGAACACCCGTGCTTTCCGCTGCTTGAATGATTTGATTCCGCGGCACACGCTCCGCATCGATGCCGAGCTGCAGCAGCAAGTCCTGCAGCGTAATGCCCCACTTCGGAGGCAGTGACGCTGTGCCGTGCAGCGTTACCGGCAGCCCTGCAGATGCAAGCAGGAACGCAGTCGGGAACGTGGCGATAAACGATTTTTTGCGTCCATCATACGGCCCTGCACAATCCAGTCCCTCTTGAATCGGCGAGCGGAACGCTTGGCTGCGGCATACAGCCGTGAACGCCTCCAGCTCCTCTACCGTCTCCATTTTGATCCGCTCGGCAATGAAGAAGGCGCCAATCTGCGCCGGTGTTGCTTTCATATTCAATATCGCCTCTGCTGCTTGATGCGCTTCCTCGTAGGTCAAGTCACGAGCGCCGCGTTTGCCTCGGGCAACTTCCTTTAATAGATCGATCATCATACGGCCCCCTTATTTCTGATCCTGCAATATTTGATATACCTTCACGATAGACGTCGCCACGTCAACCATACGTTTGCGTTCATTCATCGCCTGCTTGCGCAGCAGATCGTAAGCCTCAGCCTCGGATACGTTTTTTATTTTGCACAGTATCCCCTTCGCCGCATCGATCCACTTACGCTCCTCCATACGCGACTCCAGCTGCTTCCGTTCATTGTACCACTGCTGACGCTCCATACACTGCTTAGAACCGAACTGAAGAGCCCAGTGGAGCTCCGGCCCGCTCATGCTGGGCGTTAATATGCCGTCCACCGGAGCATCGTCCTCACAGAAAGCAGCGGATAAGGAAGCTGCCGTCGTGCTGCACCACCAAAGGATCGGCACGCGCTTCCGCTTAAGCAGCTTCGTTCCCCATGCTTTCACCTCGTTCAGCGGGACGTGAAGGATGACCGCATCCGCGCCGTCTATATATTTCGCCGTCTGATCATCCCGATCGAGCAGCGTAACCTGGTAACCGTACTCTTCTAGCAAATATTGCGGCGTGTGTCCCGCGGGACCACGACTTGGCAGCTTCCCGGACACCTTAAATGCCGGATCACGCAGATTGTCAACCACTAACATAGAACGCATGCAGGAGCGCCTCCTTCATTAGACTTTACAAACGCATACGATTGTCTCCGCCCTATAAGGGCGCAAGTTCACGATTCGCGGTGAATGATAAGTCCCTTCAACAATGGCCGTTATAGTCTTTGTGAATATATATAACATAGAACACGGGAAAATGTCGATACGTCATTGAACTAAAATTCCATGTTAACTATGTTGACATGACGATGGTTGACGTTGTATATTTACGTTACCAATAACAAATATGATTCTCGAATACAACGATGTATTCGATTGAAGCGGCAATGACGCCTGCTTTCGTTCTCATGGGAGATGTATGCCATCCCGTGTTTCGAAAGCGGGCTTTACTCATTTTACAGCCAAATATACAGAGAGTTAGCGGGAGGAGAGAATATCATGACACAACCTAAAAAACTAGTGCTTATCGGCAACGGCATGGCGGGGGTGCGCGCCGTTGAGCATTTGTTGAAGCTGACGACGGACGCTTACGAGATTACGATTTTTGGATCGGAGCCACATCCTAACTATAACCGAATTATGCTGTCGTCCGTTCTCGAAGGCGGAGCCGACATTAACGAAATCGTCATCAATGATTGGAACTGGTACAAAGAAAACAACATTGAGCTGCATACAGGCCATACGGTCATGAAAGTTGACACGAACAAGAAAAAAGTATTCACTCACCTCGGCCTTGTGGCAGAATACGATACCCTTGTTATCGCCACCGGCTCGAATCCGTTCATGTTGCCGATACCAGGCTCAGATAAGGAAGGCGTCATCGGCTTCCGCGATATTCGCGACTGCGAGATTATGATCGATACGGCCAAGGCATATAAGAAGGCGGCGGTTATCGGCGGCGGCCTGTTAGGGCTCGAAGCCGCGCGCGGCCTGCTCCATCTCGGCATGGAAGTTGACGTTATTCACAGAAATGCTTACCTAATGAATAGAGAGCTTGACGAGCCAGCTTCCGAGATGCTGAGACGCGAGCTGGAAGAACAAGGCATGAATTTCCTTATGAGCAAACAAACGGCGAGCGTTAGCGGCAATGAGCGCGTAAGGGGTCTTACATTCTCAGACGGTACCGAAACCAGCGCCGACCTGGTCGTCATGGCCGCCGGTATCGTACCGAATGTTGAGCTAGCGCGAGCAACGGGCTTGGAAGTAAACCGCGGCATTATCGTCAATGACTACATGCAGACCAGCATCCCAGACGTTTATGCAGTCGGCGAATGCGCCGAGCACCGCGGTGTCGCTTACGGACTTGTCGCACCGCTTTATGAGCAAGGCGCGGTACTGGCGAAACATTTAGCAGGAGTTGCTACCGACGGTTATCACGGTTCGGTTACGTCGACGAAACTGAAAGTATCGGGTGTAGACGTATTCTCCGCCGGCCAATTCAGAGATACGCCTGGCACGCGTTCCATGCGTATACAAGATGATCTTGCCAGCACATATAAGAAAATCGTAATCAAAGACGGTAAATTAATCGGAGCCGTCCTATTCGGCGACATCTCCGACGGAGCCGAGCTGTTCGCCAAGATTAAGAAAGGCGAGTCCATCGAAGGCCGCGAGAAAGAAATTTTACTCGGCTTCGCTCCAGACGGAGGCGGTGCTAAGAAGGATCCTACCGCTCACCTTGCGACGTTAGCCGAGGACGAAATTATTTGCGGCTGTAACGGTGTATCCAAAGGCGATATCGGCAATGCGATCCTGAACAAAGGCTGCAATACCGTCGGCGCCATTAAAGCGTGCACGAAGGCTGCTGCATCGTGCGGCGGCTGCAAAATCGATGTTGAAGGTTTGCTGCATCTGTACGCAGGCGACGCTGTCGGCGAGCCGATCAAAGAAGGCATTTGCGGCTGCACCACGCATTCAAGAGACGAAATTGTAGCTGAAATTAAGCGTATGGGCCTCAAAACAATCAAAGAAGTAATGAACGTTCTCGAATGGAAAAACGCCGAAGGCTGCTCGAAATGCCGCCCTTCCCTCAACTACTACCTCGGCATGCTGTTCCCGGAGGAATACGTGGACGAGAAGGAATCCCGCTTTACGAACGAGCGTTATCACGCGAACATTCAAAAGGACGGCACGTATTCGGTCGTTCCGCGTATATACGGCGGCGTCACATCGCCGGAAGAATTGAAGCGCATTGCCGACGTGGCCGTGAAATACGATGTGCCGCTCGTCAAGTTCACGGGCGGTCAGCGCCTAGA
Source organism: Paenibacillus sp. 05T425 (assembly GCF_056396205.1). NCBI lineage: Bacteria > Bacillati > Bacillota > Bacilli > Caryophanales > Paenibacillaceae > Paenibacillus > Paenibacillus sp. 05T425. Next base: position 340,400 of record NZ_JBFTLA010000002.1, on the reverse strand, counting down.
CTTGCTAGGCGTCAAGAAAGAAGACCTGCCTAGCATGTGGGAAGATCTCGACATGCCTTCCGGACACGCGTACGGCAAGACGCTTCGTACCGTCAAGACTTGTGTCGGCAATACGTTCTGCCGCTTCGGCACACAAGACGCAATGGGCATGGGTATCAAGTTGGAAAAAGCGTTCGAACGCATGAATGCGCCGGCAAAAGTCAAATTAGCCGTGTCCGGCTGCCCGCGCAACTGCGCGGAAGCGACAATCAAGGATGTCGGCCTCGTTGCGATTGACGGCGGCTGGGAAATTCATATCGCCGGCAACGGCGGCGTGCACGTAAGAGCAACCGATCTACTCACGGTTGTAAAGACCGAGGATGAGGTTATGGAATGGTCGGCGGCGTTCCTGCAGCTGTACCGCGAGGAAGCGACATGGGGCGAAAGAACGATGCACTGGGTCGAGCGCGTCGGTCTCGACTATGTGAAGAAGGCGCTGGAGGACCATGAAGTACGTATGGCGCTGAAAGATCGCCTGGACAAAACGATTAGCCTGCAAGAAGATCCTTGGAAACAAATCATCGAAAATAAAGAACTGCGCAAAAACTTTGAACAGATTACTACACCGCAACCGGTACAAAGCTAGGAGGCGCCTTCATATGACAACAAAATTTTTGATTGCCAATTTATCCGATATTGATGTGAAGAGCTCCCGCAAGCTTAAGATCGAAGATAAGGAAATTGCCTTGTTCCGCCTAAGCGATAACAGTATTCTAGCCGTTGATAATAAGTGTCCGCACAAAGGCGGCCAACTTTCGGAAGGGATGGTGTGCGGCACGGCCGTACACTGCCCGCTCCATGATTGGAAGATCGACCTTCACAGCGGCCGCGCGCATGAGCCCGATGACGGTTGCATTACGACCTACAAAACGGAAGTCGACCACGAGAGCGGCTCCATATATGTATACGCATAATCAATCGATAAGATAAGGAGCGGCATCTATGAAAAATACGGCGTATGGCACTGTGTACATTGTCGGAGCAGGTCCCGGCGATCCCGAACTCATTACGGTCAAGGCAATGCGCCGTATCCAAATCGCCGATGTCATCCTCTATGATCGGCTGGCAAGCGAAGAGCTTCTTCAATATGCCAGGCAGGATGCCGAGCTTGTGTATTGCGGCAAAGCGCCCGGCGCGCATGCCATGCCGCAGCAGCAAATTAATGAAGCGCTTGTCAGCTATGCTTCGCAAGGGAAAACCGTCGTTCGACTGAAAGGCGGAGACCCGTTCGTCTTCGGCCGCGGCGGCGAGGAAGCGCTTGAGCTTGCTTCTTGCAGCATCCCGTACGAGATTGTGCCGGGTATTACGTCCGCGATCGGAGCTGCCGCTGCTGCCGGCATTCCAGTTACGCACCGCGAATACGCTTCTTCCTTCGCCTGCGTGACCGGCAACCGTTGCCACGGCGACCAATCGCCCGTGCGCTGGGACTTGCTAGCCCATAGCGTCGATACTCTTGCAATCTATATGGGCGTCAGCCAGTTGGGCGCGATTCGCGAGGAATTACTGAAGCACGGCAAGCTATCATCCACCCCTGTCGCTCTGATCGAACGCGGAACGACGGCAAGCCAGCGTACCATTATTGGCACACTGGCTGATATTCACAAGCTTGCCGCTTCCATGCACCTAAGCAATCCCGCGCTGATCATCATCGGAGAAGTCGTTCGTGTACGCGAACGCCTGCTGCAAGCTGAGCAACAGGCAGTAGCTTTAATAAGCTAAGTCAGATCTCCTCCCACGGGCGCTACACCAGCTTTTGCAGAAGCTGATGCAGCGCCTGATTGGCGTTCTAAGGCATGTACAACAAAAAAGGAGAACCGCGCCTCCATCGCACGATTCTCCTACTATTTAATTCGGCCGCTCCAACGAGAATGTTTCACCGAGCTTTGCATAGTCGCTGCCTGCAAGCCTGCTTACCGGCTTCAGCTCCTGCACCTTAATGCGGCCATTATCGTACAGCTCGTCGTCCACGTGGAAGTAAACGACACGACCGATCAACAGATCGCATGCAGTCGCCCCGTCCTTCTCGCCCAGTGGAATCACCTGCTCCAGCACGCATTCCATCCGAATTCTCGCCTCAGCGATACCGGGAACGGCCACCTTGCTGCTCGCAACCGTCGTCAAGCCCGCAAGTTCAACCTCGCTCTCCTCAGGCTCAAGACTTGCTGCCGTCATATTCATCCGATCGACATACGTCTCATCAGAGATATGAACAACGAATTCGCCGCTCGCAACCGCATTTCTAGCCGTATCCTTCATTCCGCCTTGCTTGCGCTGCACCGAAATCGATATAAGCGGCGGATTAGCCGTCACGATATTGAAGTAGCTGAACGGGGCGGCATTGACCGTACCGCCTTCTGTCAGCGTAGTCACCAGAGCGATCGGCCGCGGCAGTATGCTGCCAATCAGCAGCTTGTAACCATCCCGCTCATTAAGCTGCGCTGCGTCTAAGCTTTTCATAACCTTGAATGCCCCTTCCTTTTCCCAGCCGATTAGATCATCGATAGCATCAACAAGTTCGCCCGCAAAAATACGCCGCCCCATCTTTTCTTAATGAACTGGCGCGCGCGGAACAACCTCGTCTTCACCGTGTTAATCGGCAAGCTGTCCTGTACGCTCATCTCCTCTAGCGACATCTCCAGTATGTAGCGCTGATAGACAAGTTCCTTATACTGCTCAGGCAGATGATTAATTATGGTATGTACTTGATTGTTCAGTTCCTTCTCAATCACTTGATCGATCGGCAGCTTATCAAGATCCGGCAGTATATCCAAGAAGGAATTATGGTCCGTCAATTCCGGATTGACCGCATCAAGCGACAGCTTCTTGCGCACCTTCTCCCGGCGCAGGATGTCGTAGCAAACATTTTTGCAAATTTCAAACATCCAGGTTGTGAAGCTCTTCTTCTCATCGAACCGATGCAGGTTCAAATAAATGCGAATGAACGTCTCCTGTACGACATCTTCGCACTCCTGTTTATTGCGCAATATCCGAAAGGCAAAATGGTATACCTTGTCCTTATGGATCGACAGCAGCTCCCTGAACGCATTCGGGTCGCCGCTACGCGATAGCTGGATTAATTCATTCATCGTCTCACCGTCACCATCTTCTGTCGTTTCTGCGCTTCATATCAAAGCCGTTTATATCCGAGAGGCGCTGCAGCGTCTCCTTATAAATGCGGATCAGCGTCTGCACCTTGTTGAAATCTTCATCCTCCGGCCCGTAGCCGTCCATATACATCCGACTGATAATGTCTTGAAAAAAGGCAATTCGCTCTTGAAGCTGCTCCTTCTCCATCTCCAATATATCTTCGAACGTATTGGACTCAATAAAGTCCGTCTTGTCGTCATAATTCGAATCTGTACCGCGACGCTGCTGCCTCTCAGCAGGTACGGTGCGCGGATTCAGCTCAATCGTCGTCCGCAGCGAGGTGAGTGTAATGTTCTMGCGTGCCAACAGTACATGAAAATCTTTGTTCTTCAGCAGCTCCGCAACAACCAGCGCGCACATTTCCTTGTTCTGCAGCAGGATGCCGTCAAAAGGATGCAGAGTCCACTCGCCGTATTGGGTGAACAAATTGAACATGAACGTCGTACTGCCGTACTGATAATAAATGTTGATCTGTGAATCATCCATTAACTCGAATGAAAACTCCAAGCGCACTCCCTCCATTCCGCCATTCCAGCATTAACCTTCTCTGTCTCTATTCTATCAAATTCGCTTACGTAAGGATAGCAGGTTCAATCTCGTCGATTCTCAACTTTTGCAGCCCGATCTTTCAAAAAAAAGCCCCATCGCTGGGGCTTCAATTGTATGGCTATCCATCGTTCAATTCGGCTATAGCTTCCGCTTTCTCACTGCTTGCTACGACAATCAACACAACGATGATAACGCCCAGCAGGATCGAGGGTACCATAGAGCCTCCTCTCCTCTTCATCCAGTTACCATTACTGTATGTGGGAGGGCTTGACACTATGTTAACGAATCACAGCGCTGAGCAACTTCTTATCCATAATTTCTCTAATATCTTTAGCAAGCTGGATAGAGGCTTCAATCTCGACCTTTCTCGTCGACACGCTCTCTACGCTGCAGCCGATCGGAACGCCTTTCTCCAAGCCGAATTCGAACAACTCTTCAAAAATCTTCCGCGATAGATTAATAGACTTGTCCAGTATATCGTTGGAATTAACAAGATCGTTCTCCAGCCATCTCGGAATGCTGATTCCAAGCCACTTCATGAACTCAAGCGTCTTCTGCGAGCCGCATGGCGCAAGGTTGAACAGTATCGGCACCATCTCAAGATCATTGTTCTTGCAATGGTAGTAGTAATCGGATAGGAAGTTCTTAGACGCTTCCAGATTGTACGTCGCCTGTGAAATGAAGAAGTGACAGCCCTTGGCCGTCTTCGTCGCAACCCGAATATGTTCGTCTTTCTTCTTCATATGTCTCTCCGGAATGACGACGCCGCCGAGCACGATGCGGTCATTGAGCTTCTTGCTCAGCTCGTAGGCGTCCAGCAAGTCCAGCTTGACTTGCTGCTGACTGGAGGACGCGCCAACGAATACGGAGTAGCGATCCTGCTCCCTTTCTCCAAGCACCCAATTGGACATTTCCTCTTCGGTATTGTTGCCGACGCAGCGATAAATGATCTTCGGCACATCGAGCTCGCTTAAGTATTCCTTGCAAAACGTATTCGGGTCCATTGTCTCGAGATACGGGAAAGGCCGCTCCTCACCGGTTCTTGCATCCTCTTCCTGCACATCGTAAAGAATAAGCCCGTCCAGTTCCAGACTGCTCAGCCGTTCGCGCTGCTTCTGCGCAATTTCGTTCATCTTCTCCGGCGTATGGCTCTTCTTCGGCGGCGTAATGCCATATGTCAATATCCCCGTGGATCGGTTCAAAATCTTCTGCTTCAACATGTATCGCACACTTCCTTTTCGATGCCGCTGCAAGTTGCAAGGTATGCAGCCGCGATTCCGCTATAGGATGTTTCCTGCAAACAATATAATTCCTTCTATAATAACCGCTTTCAATCTTCAATGCTAGTCCATACTAGCAAATTCCAATCGTTTCAATCGGAATTAATTTATTCGACAACAAAAAAAGAGGAACGCCTAGGCGTCCCCCTCTTCTTTCAACTCTTATTTCAAAAAGCTGCTCAGCTCATCGCTTGACGCGGCATCCTTAATCGCTTGCGGCGTAGCTGCAGCGTTAAGACCAAGGCGTTGATTCATCTGGCCGTTGATGGCCGTCATCTTGACCGTATAGTCTTTGCAGCTGTCAATGATGCGGCGATTMGACTGTTCGGACGAATCAAGCGCAGCCATCAGATCGCCGATCGCTTGGTTGACAGCCTCCATCGACATCGACGGCTTAGACAATAGTTCATTCGTTTTCTCGGTCGTCGTCCGAAGCAAGCGAGCATTTTCCTTGAACTGCTCCTCGATCGTCCGGTTCGTCGCGTCAACGGCTGCGATAACCTTTTCTTGATCGTTCAGCGCAAGGGCGATCATCGCCGACACCGTAATCAAGTTCGTCGTCTTGTCGATCGCATTGCTCACGGAATCAATCAGCTTATCATTGTTGTCGTTAATAATATCGGTAGCGGCAATCGCTTGATTATAGAGCATGATCATCTCGGTCATCGATTGGATTCGCGTAACGACCTTGCGAAGACCCCGTTCCAGATGCGTCTTGCGGGATTCGTTCTCCGGCTTCGCGATTTCTACCTCGAACAAATCTTTCAGCTTATCGCCGAAAGCAATTTTCGTATTCAAGTTATAAATCTCGTCGATCGACGAACGCTTCAGCTGACGCATATTGACGATGTTCTCTTCAAGGGAGTCCTTGCCATCGCGAAGACCCGTAACAATCGCATCGACGTTTGTCTTCACCGTCTGATACTTGTACACATAGTTCTTAAGCGGGCTCTTGCGAAGCAGCTTGCCTACGAATCCAACGTTCTTGCTTTGCTGCAAGCTCTCGCACTCGCTGCGCAGCTTCAGAATCATGTTGGATACATCAGCTCGGTTGCCGGACATCAAGTCGTTGACAGGACGGTCGAGCATCTTCAGCGTCTGTCCTGCTTTCTCTTGCGTCTTCGTGCCAAGCTTGCCGATCTCGTCCATTAAGAGATCAAGCGACAGCGTATCAGTCTGCGCCACCTTCTGTATAAGCTGAGATGCTTCCTGCTCAACCTTCTGCTCGTCTTCCTTCTTCAAATTCATCATTTGAACTGCCATCTAAACCCCTCCTACAACGATTTATTAGTCTTAAGCTTCAGTCGCGGTGCGAATGATCACTTTGGCGATTCTATAAATCGGAGCCTCTGTAGCGTTGGTGAATAAGCTCCGCCTTGGTCTGCAGCTCCAGCAAGTCCTTATGCTCGATCGTAGATGCGATATCGGAAATTTTCGTATCGACATCCTTAAGGCCATTCAACAGCGTGCGGCGGTTCTTGCTCTTCGCTTCTCCGCTGAGGCGTAGGAACGGATTAATAAAGCCATTCAAATCTTTGAGGACCAGTCTGCGGATCGTATGATTAATATTGCCGTCGCCCAATTGGTCAATCAGCGGAATGACCCGTTGCACGCGGGCGAACAACGATAACGACTTGTCGACGATCTCGCTGTCGAGCGTATTCTTCCGGCCCTCGGATATAATCATGTCTTCCAATACTTCCAAATATTCAATGACAGGAGCAAACTCCGCGCTAACCTCCGGCTTCTGCTTCGTCTCCTCTACTACGGGAGCGGCGCGAGATGGTTCCGGCTGTTGCTGGAAGGGTGCGCCCTGCTGCGGGTTGAAGAGATGAGGACTGTATTGCTGTCCTTGTGCCGGTTGACCTTGTATTTGACCTTGTACAGGCTGGCCGCCATTATATCCGCCGTTTGGCAGCTGCTGCGAAGACGGCGTGGCGTCGATTGAATTCCGCGTTCTGCTTCGACTTGGAAGTAGACCGCCAACCATTGCTCCTACAGCAGGTATGACAAGCGACGCGAACTCAGGCAGGAAGAAGCTCGAAATGATTGCGCCTGCGTAGCCGACGCCGGCTCCTACCAGCATATTTTTTTTCGATCCCATGAATCCCGACCTCCTAAAGCCGTGTCTTTATAAGCCAAGTTATAGAGGTGCAACTTATAATTCCTTATATTGTAGAAATAACATAAGGGTCATGTCAACTCACGCACGCGCTTCAGAGGTCGGATTCAGCTGGCAAATCATCTTATTTGGACCAATCGTGCATGCGCATCGGCTGCTCAATATGGCTTGCCCAGATGCCGAATTCCGGGGTAATCGGTCCAACCTCTCCGCCTAGAGCCGACTTCACCGCAAGATATGGGAAGTTGACGCCCGACAGACAAGTGACATGAAGGCCGCCGGACATTCTCGGATTAATCTCCAGCAGCTTCGGCGTATCTCCGTTATATTTCATTTGTATGTTGAAGTTGAATGGAATATGGAACGTATCTGCAACACGGTGAGCGATTTCGATCAGCTCCGCATTGTTGTCCAATACGCGCAGGCGACCGCTCTCCTTCCGCCTTGGCACCGCCGCCAATAAGCGACCGTTACCGTCTGCGAGACAGTCAATGCTGTATTCATGGCCCGGCAACAGCTCCATCACCATCAGATCTTCGAAGGTTTCTACGCTCGACAGCGTGCGATATGCGTCTTCGAAAGACGTAAGCTGCGTGACATAACCGAACAGCTCCTGCAGCCGATCACGCTCATTATCGATAATTCGGAAGCCAAGGCCGCCCTCCGAATTGTTCGGCTTGAAGCATACGCGATGTCCGGCGGCAACAAGGCGCTCGTAAGCAGCCTTGAAATCGTCGGCATTGTTCACGATCTCGTAAGCGGGAATTTCCATAATGCCTTTGCCAGCGAGCGACTTATAGAATTGATCCTTCTCGACAAGCGATTCCAGCAGCACCGTATCGCGGCAGACGAGCACCTTCGTGCCGATTGCATCGAATAGATGCACATGCTTAGCGATGTCTAGCATCTTAAGGCGCGGAATAAATACATCAATCTCATGCTTGCGGCAAAAATCGACCAGGTATTGAACATATTCCACACCTTCCAGCACCGGCTCAACCTCAGCATAATCGCAGCCCTGCAGCGACATATGCATCGGATCGGGATGCGTTCCGAAAATGTTGAACTCCACGCCGTCCGGATTACTGCGCAAATGATTCATATATAAATAGGAAACCGAGAACCATCGATTGAAATACAGATTAACCTTCTTCTTCATGCCGGGTTGTTCACCGCTTTCAATTGTTGTGAGATATGATGGACATAATTTACGATCTCATTAGCCGCGAAGATACCGGAGCGCTCTGTGAATCTTATCGTCACCGACGCTGGATCACGCTGCTTCTCGCGGAATAGCTCGCCGTGGGCGGGCGCGATCGCGTAATCCGCCTGATCCAGCAGGCAGCGGTCAAGCAGCGAATCGCCGGAGGCAATCACCTCATGCTCCCCGAGGCGTTTCTTGATATGGGCGATTGCATCCCATTTGTTAATGACGGAAGGCACGAGGTAGATTTTGCGCCCTTGAATGGATACTTCCCAACCCAGCGGCTTCACCGTCTCTGCCTTCTCCATAACGGCTTCCAGATCCACCCGATCACGATCGATCAGAATCGAGTAGAACAGCTCGTCGCATAAGTCCTCGCGCAGTACCCAATCGCTGCTTAGAAGCTCTGCAAAATGTGTTCTCACTTCCAAGGAAGACGCCGCGCCGGCAGCCAGCTTCCGCTCGATATGCGAGCGCCATTCACGATCAGGTACGCCATTTTTCATAATATTGCCGCCATTGCTCGTCACCGCGTATTGCGGAACGATCACGTCTTGGAAAATATGAATGCGTCGATATTGCGCTTCCGTTCTTGTCGTTACCGGAACGAACTGCACGTCACGCGGTAAATAGGCGAGCAGCCGTAGTACTTCCTGCGAAATATGGGCAATCGTCTTGTCCTGATACCTCTCCGCAGGCACGATGCCATACGAATCAGTCGGCACGCCGATCGATCTTGCCGAATAAATTAATGTTTGGTCCAGGTCGCTTGCATAGATCATTCCGTATCGCCTTTCAGCGGTTTAATAATACCGCAGCAAGAATATGTCAGCTCGGGGAGAACCTCCACCGCCACGCCCCGATCCTCGGCCAGCAGCAATATATGCTTCAAGCCCGGGTTGTCCAATCGGTTCACGATTATCTTCCACGGCATGCGCCGCAGCAGTACCCTTGTTGTCTCGCCTACGCCCGGCTTCACCAGATTAACGTTGTCGATGCCGTATTGCTGCTGCAGCATACGAATGTCGGCAAGCCCTTGCCACGTCGCCGCGGCGGGATGTCGCTCCATTTTTTCCGCTTGCGCAGCCGCCTCGTCTGCAATATCCGGGAAGCTGGCCGATACGGTATCCACGAACGTATGCGACAAATCCGCTTCTTTCCATTCCTCATAATACTTCGCGCCATGGAAGTCGCCAGGACCGATCAGATCGTCGCGTTGTACGGTACGGCTGATTAAGCCAGAGACCGTCGCATTGAGGCAAGCGCTCGGGATCAAATAATCGTCGCGCGTGCCGAACAGCGTACAGCAATGGCCGGGATCGGCAAGCACTGCTAGGTCATCATTCATGCGATAGCCATATTTGGATTCGAATTGTTCGGCCGCTTCGGCCAATACGCCGCGAATCGCGCCCTTGCCCGTCCAGCCGTCCACGAACTGAAGCTCTGTATGAGACCCATGCTGCTGCAAAATATAAAGAATAGCGTTCTCGTCAATACCTTTGCCGCGAATAATAGAGATGCTGTAATGCTTTACGTTCCAGCCGTAGCGATAAGCCAAATACCGCTTAATCAGAATACCCGCAGGCGTTCCGCCTCTCGCGAGCGAGACAAGCACTACGTCCCTGCCTCGCTTCGCCGCAATCCGCTCTGCGACAATGGCCGCCGCAAGGGCGACATCCCGAGCGGATTGATCCAGCGTCCGGTGGAATAGCTCGATATACGCCGCAGAAGGCTCATATTCCGTAGGCAGCATCTCGGAATAATGTACACCGGATTGAATTGCCGCTTCCCGTTCCTCGGTCGTCCGTTCAAGCTGAACCAAGCTTATATCCTTCAGAAGAAACGTCACGTCAGAAGGATCATAGCTGCCAATAGGCGATGGAGGTGCAATCATCTTCTCTGACAATCGTACATCAGCTTCGTTGTTCTCCGTCTTCATTGGTCGAAACTCTCCCAGCCGTGCGTATTCGCGGTCAGGAACACCGCATGCACTTTACTGCCTGCCAGCCTCCGCAATATCTGAAGCATTGGCGCAACGCGCTCCTGCGGCATATCCCGCTCGAACAAGACGAATATGTCGTCATACTGCCCCGGCGCCACATTGTAGATGAAGTGCCTCACATCAAGGTCCTCGGGCGACGGATACGGCTGTCCGCTCGTCACCGCATACCCCGGCTCGTCCGATGTATGAATCGGGCTGCGCGTCGTCGATTGGTAGCGGACGCCCGTTCCCATCTCTGCCGCGATGCGCATCGGCACATACATGAATTCACTCGTGCCCATAATGAGCGTCCGCTCACTGCTGCGCTGCTGCCGCAGCTCCTCCGCAACACGGCTAATCTCTCCGTCAATCGCCGAACGCTGCGCCGCCTCGATACCGAATCGGCCCGTTGCGATCGTGTACGGCGACCCGTTAGGATGGCCGCTCGAATCTACGGAGCCTACCGCAAGCTTTACCTGCTCTAAGCTATCGCCTAAGTGAACAATAGAAAGCTCTGCTTCCGGGAAGCCCGACAGATCGCGAGGCACAGCTATCTCGTCAGGCGGGCTGCCTACTGCCGTAATTCGCCCCTTCAGCAAGCATACCGATTCAATCGCAATGCCAAGCTCAGCTTGCAGCTCCTCGCAGGCGCGCTCATCGCTTTCTGATCGCCAATCGAGCAACGAAGCGATGATATACCGCTTGCGCGGAAACTTCGACTGAATATCGCGAATAATATTAAGCGCCGTCTTGCCCGTCGTAATCTCGTCATCGACCAGCACAATCGGCTCCGTGCCGGACAGCGCTTCCGGCTTCAATGCGTAACAACGATGGGCAACCGCGTGGGAGTGCTCTTCCTCGAAGTTAATAACGGAGACGAGCTCCGGAATATCCTCGCGCGTCGTATGAATATAAGTCGCTCGCTCCGCAAGCACATTGTACATCGCATGACCAAGCGCGGTAGCCGTCTCAGCGAAGCCGATAAAGGCAAGCGGCGCCGATGGCGACAGCTTAGCCGCCACCAGCGCTTCGTAGGCAGCCTGCGCCCGGCTCTCGTCACGCAGACCTTCAAGCGCCCGTTGCAGCAGCGGTTTGACGCGAAGCGCTGTATCATCGTCCTGCTCCGTCAGAAGCAGCAGCGCAAGCGCTGCGCCGCTTAGAAGCGACGTATACGGATTGACCGGAATATGCTTGCCGAGCATTTTGCTGACGAATAGAAAGGAACGCTTCTTGTTGATTCTCGCCGCCATAGCAAAGAACAGATCGACCGGAAGCTCGAACGGGTTATGCGTCACTTCGATCTGAACGTCGATGCGATCCAATATATTAACTGTATACTTGCTCATGTCCGGGCAATAATCCGATAAAATGCTGCTGCTCATGTAACACCCCGTAAATTTGTGATCTCGCCAGTATGCGCCTTGCCCAGTTCAGATGCGGCTTAATTTCATTCATCTTGTTGGCGTATTGGCTCTTCATGACGCCAAGATAGCCGTTATTGTTCGAAATAATGCTTGTCGCGTCGATATATTCCTCATGCGTGACGGCATACAGCGCTTGAACCGGCTTAATATGCGTCGGGTGAATAATCGTCTTGCCTGTAATGCCGTTTTCCTTATCCATGATGACTTCCCGAATGAGTCCGTCCATAGAGTTGGATATATAAAGCGAACGAAGATCGCGGCCAACATGGCCGAGCGCCTCCTCGAACGGTGTTATGCGAAGCTGAGGTTTGAGCACGCGCTCCCGGTTGGAGAAATATTCCCACACCGGACCGGAAATGACGTACCCGGAATCGACTCTACCAAAAATATTAATAATATCAGCGATTGTATCGCGAATCGGCGCAATCTCGTAGATCGTCATATCCGGACTTCGGCGAAGCCCGAATAAGCTCGAGAAATCAGTAGCCCCGATCCTTACATTGAGTACGTATGTCTGATACTTATCCAGTATGCGTTTAATGCCCAGCAGCGTTTCCACCCTGCTTTCGCGGTAAATAACCGATGCCGTCTCCAAGATCGGCATCCCGTACAGCATAGGACTCGATTCTCCCCTGGTCTTGTTGTACGAAGCAATTTCATAGAAATAAGCTTCGCCGTTCTCCGGCGTAAACTTGGGCAGCACGAAGCCGGTTATATGCGTAATTAACTGCTCGAATGTCCCTATCAATCTCTTGAGCTGATCCACGGATCGAATTCTTACGAAAATAAGCGGAAGCTGCGAATCGGGCAGCACGCCGATCTTCACATAGGAGGCAATGAGAAAAAGCTGCTGCATCAGCATCTCTTCAGCAAGCTCGACTTGCTGGTCACCGACCGCATCCTCCAGATCAATGACAATGGAAGCAAGTCCTTCATGCTTGGCGTTAAGCAGGTCTTCTGCAATCGTTTGCCGAGTAGCCGGCATATATAAAGCCGCGCCTACTGCGTATGCGAGCAGGTCTTTGTCGGAGGATTGGTTGAAAGGTATGGGCGGACTGACGAACAATGCAGTCTCTTCTTCGCGTGTTAAATAGTTAAAATATCTCAGAGCCGTCTCCTCCTTATTTCGAATGCATGGTTACTCGGCAATCGTTAATGCTGTCGATGGATACCATGGTTCATGATACAGAAACGACTCCGCCTAAGTACACGCCGCGGGTGCATTTCCATGCAACCTGCGGTATGTGCGTTACTACCAAAGGACGGAGCCGTTCGCAACAGACTATAACTTTCTTTTTTGTGGCGGGAATTGATTAATCATTGTCGTTTCATTAGGTCATTAAGCGCCTTGCTTCTCTTCCCGCTTCCTCTTCATCGAACTTAACAGGATTGTACCGCCAAATACGACGATTAGAAGCCCGAAGAAAATGAAATGGTTCAGCTCGTAATGGAACAAGGCAGCTGCTAGCATCTTCGCTGAAATAAGCGCAATCATGATGAACGCCGTTATCTCAAGCTCAGGGAACTTGTCGATCAGCTTCAAGAATACTTGCGCGACGCCGCGCATCATCAGAACGCCGAGAAGTCCGCCGACGAACAATACCCATACTTCTTCGCTGACGCCGAAAGCGGCGATTACGCTGTCGATACTGAACGCAATGTCCATTAACTCGACCATAAGTACCGTGCGCCAGAATCCGAAGCCTTTATTCTTCGTCTCGCTTTCCTCTTCTTTCTTCTTAAATATACCTGAATAAGCGATATAAAGCAGGTACAGCGCGCCTAACACTTTTATCCAGGTAATCTGAACAAGAACCGTACCTAAACCGATCGCGATGAATCGGAAGACATAGGCGCCAATAATACCGTAGAAGAGCGCGCGCTTCTGCTGTTCCTTCGGCAAGTGCTTGACCATAACCGCAAGCACGAGCGCGTTATCTGCCGACAATAAACCTTCAAGCAGAACTAATGTGGCGATAATGGTCCAGCTTTGCGGACTTGTCAACGTATTGACAACCTCTTGCCACGAGAAAAAATGACCGTAGTTTTCTACGACACTGTTAAAAAAATCTACCACCCTGTCCATCTCCTCATAGTGCGATGACTACTGCAAAAAGCTACTTGCTGCCTGCGACCCAACGCAGTCCCCAGCCATAAGCCTGGTCAATCTCTCGATGTCCATTATAGAACTGAACGAGTCGTTCGATACTGAACGTCTCATTGTTCACATTACGAATCATAGCAATCGCACACATTCCTTTGCTATTATCATGCTCGTTCATATGGACTACGATTTCCGGACCGCCTTCTTGCTTCACGGTTACGACGCCATCGGCTTGCGACCAGCTTGTCACACCCTCGTAGATGAAAGTAAACACGAGAATCCGCTTAATATCGGCAATTCGCGCACCGTTAATACGCAAGTTCTCGCCCGTCTTGACTGAGCCTGTCCGATCGTCGCCGTCAAGCGCAATGAACGGCGAACGGTTCAGCTGTCCGAACCTTTCTCCGAGCGCTTGAATGACGCCCTTCTCACCGTTATTCAGCTCGTATAAGCAGGCAAGATCGAGATCAACGCCTTTACTGCCGCGTCCGAAGAACCCGCCGCTCTTCGTCTGCTGATTCCAGTTCAGGTTGATCAGAATTTCACCCAAACCGCCTGCCGTTTTCTTCAAGTTAATCGTATCGCCTTTTTTCTTCAACTCGATTTTGCTCAAGTTGAGATTAAGCGGTACGGGCGGCGATTCTTGCTTAGGCGCTGGTGGCTGAGCAGGCGGCGCCGGCCTCGGGGCTGGCGACGGCGGTACGGGCGACGGCGGCGGCACTGCCGGCTCATCGTTCACTTCAATGCCGAAGTTGCCGCACAACGCTCCAAGTCCACCGGCAAATCCTGCACCGATCGCATTAAATTTCCATTCACCATTGTATCTATATAATTCTCCAACAACAATAGCTGTTTCAACGGAGAAGTCGTTTCCAAGGTCATAACGAAGAACTTCAGCGCCGGTCTGCTTATTGACGAACCGGATGAAGGCGTTCCCCACTTGTCCAAAATTTTGTTTGCGGTTATCACTGTCATAGATCGTCAAGGAGAATGCGACCTTCTCTATGGCAGTCGGAACCTGCTGCAGCTTAATAACGAACTGCTTGTTGTCCCCGCCAGCTTGTCCATCTTGATACGATATAAAGCTAGTCGTTGGATTATTATAAAAAATAAGATCGTCGTCTCCGGATACCTTGCCGTTTCCCCGGAGCAGAAATGCCGAAGTATCAAGCTCCATCGAGCTTGGCGCGCGCCAGCCTAGGCTGACAACTACCTCGGTTAAACCTGGATTCGTCTTCGTCAGATCGGCCTTCTGGCCTTTAATAATTTGTACGGTCATCCTTCTCTCCACCCTTTGGCACTTTGCTGTGTCAGGCATAATCGGTACTTCACTTCTTATTGAAGAAAGGTGATTCAGCTTATCGCTTCATCACCAAGCCACCTTTTCCTATGACGCATCCAATCCGTAGTTCTTGCAAAGCGCGCTCAAGCCGCCTTGGAAGCCGCTGCCGATTGCTTGGAATTTCCAATCCGTTCCGTGACGGTAAAATTCGCAAAATACGACTGCTGTCTCGGTCGAGAAATCCTCTCCCAGATCATAACGCATAATTTCGCGATCCGTTGCGGCATCTACGACACGAACAAAGGCATTCGATACTTGACCGAAGTTCTGCCCGCGTGATTCATAGTCATAAATCGTTACGGTGATGCCGATTCGATGAATCGATGCAGGGATCTTGCTAAAGTCGACCTGGACTTGTTCATCGTCTCCATCGCCTTCACCTGTACGGTTATCTCCCGTGTGGAGAACCGAGCCTGCTCCGCCGCTCTTATTATTATAGAATACGAAATCGTCAGCGCCCTTCGCCTTGCCATCCTCATAGAGAAGGAAAGCCGATGCGTCCAAGTCGAAATCGTTGCCGCCGTTGTATTTGTTCGTGTCCCAGCCAAGTCCAACTACAACTTTCGTGAGCCCCGGATTTGTTTTGGTTAGATCGATTCTCTGTCCTTTGGAAAGACTGATTGTCATACGAATCTCCTTCTTTCTTCATGAATGTCCGGCCAGACGGGTCTTCTAGAAACCCCTATAAGATTAGGCAAACTCAAGACCTTCCGGATGGAAAGCCTTGAGCTTGTGTGTGGTTGTTGCTTATGCTAAGCCGTAGTCGCGAGTCAGACCCGCAAGACCGTCTCTGTAGCCGCTGCCGATTGCGTTGAACTTCCATTCGCCGCTGTGGCGGTAAAGCTCGCCTACAACTACGCCAGTCTCAACGGAGAAGTCTTCGCCTAGGTCGAAGCGGATCAGCTCTTGGCTCGAAGCTTCGTTAAGAATACGCGCATAAGCGCGGGATACTTGACCGAAGTTTTGGTTGCGCTCATTAGCTTCGTAGATTGTAATCGTGAATGCGATTTTCTCTACGTTAGCTGGAACGGAATTTAGATCGATTTGGATTTGCTCGTCGTCTCCATCGCCTTCGCCCGTACGGTTGTCGCCCGTGTGTACGACGGAACCGTTCTCGTTCTGCTTGTTGTTGAAGTAGATGAAGTTTTTCTCGGATTCAACTTTGCCAGCAGCGTTCGTCAAGAAAACCGATACGTCAAGGTCGAAGTCTTTGCCGCCGTCGTATTTATTCGTGTCCCAACCTAAACCTACTGTGATTTTGCTCAGACCTGGATTCGATTTCGTCAGGTCTACCTTCTGACCTTTGGACAAGTTAATAGCCATGGTTCATTCGCCTCTTCTCATTAGTTTAAATAGATATTATTATTTATAGCGGTTTGCGAGCAGATTGATATGGGGAGCATGCGTTCCTTCACCAATCGCGGCAAATTTCCACTCGGAGCCGTGACGGTACAATTCACCGCATACAAGCGCGGTCAGACCGGAATAATTGTCGCTCAAGTTGAACTTAATCAACTCATTGCTGCTATTTCCGTCCATGATCCGAATATACGCGGACTGAATCATTCCGAAATCCTGCTTGCGGTTCTCGCAATCGTAGATATTAACGACGACAAGCACCTTATGAACATCCGAAGGCACCTTCGCTAGATCTACATAAATTTGTTCGTCGTCTCCGTCGCCATCACCCGTCAAGTTATCGCCGGAGTGAATGACAGAGCCGCACGGACTCGTCTTATTGTGAAAACATACAAGTTGATTGTCTTTCGCCAATTTATCAAAATCGTTCAGAAGAAGGGCGGACGCATCGCAGTCGATGTTCGGAGCTTTCTTCATTCCGAAGAAACCTTTCGTTTGGACAGGGTCCCAGCCAAGACCGACGATAACCTTCGTAAGTCCGGTATTGCCTTTCGTCAGATCAATCTTTTGACCCTTTACTAGATTAATCGAAGCCATTTTATATGTTCACCTCCTTTCCTTGCAGAGTCGCTCGGCAACTTTCGCAAATTTTCAAAATATAGGAAAGTATAAGTTTCACTCTTATTCTTCTGCCTATATTTCACCGCGAAACGAAAGCCTATGCCGCCAAAGACGGCGACAGCAGTTTACGCTTGGATATGTCGTACTATAACGTTGTATCTTCAGGAAAGGTTTCAACTTTTTTTGGGCTCGATGCCGCAAATACGGGTCATTAGCCTCACTTAACAAGCTGGCGCGAGCACGAAAGCTTGTCCATGACAAGACATGCCGTCATTATTGTGCCAAAACAGTCTTTTGCCGATTCATTCAACTTCCGAATATTTTACTATTATACCATTTTAGATCATGGAAGCGTTAGTTGATATTTAGTGAAGACGGAATTCGACTACCCATCCCTTGTCCACCATGCCGACACTGGATAATCCTCCGCATCCAGATAGACCGTCTCTCCAATCCTCGGCGTTGCAATCGACGCACCGAGGCGCGCCGCTTCCTTCACCGCCCGCTCGACGGGGTCGGTCCAGCTATGAAGCGCGAGCGTGAAAGCCCCCCAGTGAATCGGAATCATCGTTTTGCCACGGACGTCAAGATGCGCCCGTACCGTCTGCTCCGGCATCATATGTATGGCCTCCCAGCGATCGTCATACTGTCCGCACTCCATTAAAGTCAGATCGAACGGGCCGTACTTGCCCCCGATCTCGCTAAAGTGCGGCCCGTAGCCGCTGTCGCCGCTGAAGAACACGCTCATGTCATGGCCTTGAATCACCCAAGAGCACCACAGCGTAGCGTTGCGGTCCGTCAAGCTTCTGCCCGAGAAATGTCTGGCTGGCGTGCAGGCCAGCGTCATTCCTTCGTAATCGAACTCATCCCACCAATCACCCTCTGCAATCTTCTGGCTGTCAACGCCCCAGCGCAGCAGATGCGGACCAACGCCCAGCGGCACGAAAAACTTTTTAACCTTGTCTTTCAGCTTCATGATAGAGCCATAATCAAGATGATCGTAGTGGTCATGGGAAATAAGCACCGCATCAATGGTCGGAAGCTGCTCAATATCGATCGGTAGCTGCTTGCTGAAGCGTTTCCCTCCGATTATCGGAAAAGGCGAAGGCGCATTGCCGAGCATCGGATCGATTAGAACGGTCTTTCCATCCATCTCCAGCAGAAGCGCGGAATGGCCAAGCCAAGTAATCGCCGGGCGCTTCGCCTTCTGCAGCCGAGCGGCGTTCAACGTCTCTACCTTAACAGGCTTGCTTGGACGGCTCTTCGGATTACCCCTCATAAATTGAAAGGCTACCTTCACCTGCTCTTTGAAACTCATATTCATAGAAGTAGCAATTGCATTAATGAATTTGCCGTTCTCATACTGATTGGATGCGCTTAACGCTTCCTTCCGTTCCTTCGTCAGCTTGCCGCCGAAGGCCGGATAGAAGTTAAGCAGCAGGTATGTGAATACGGTTATAACAACGATTATTTCGATAATAAAGATAAAGATAACAGCTCACCTCTTATAGAGAAATCTGCCGGGCTGACGCCAGGCAGCGAGTCTATTATCAATCATATAATAAATGACAGCCATAAGTCCAAATTATGCCTCTGACCGCCCCAAGCCCTCATAGCTCAGCGCGCTTTCCCAGGTCTCAGCTAAGCTTACTTCATCTTCTTTAAGCAAGCTTCCTCCGATGTCGTTCTCTATAATGACAAGCGTCCTTAAAGCCTTCGCCCCATATCTGGTGCCGCTTGCTATATGAAGCACATCCCCCGCTTCGATTCGGCGCAGCTCGCCGTTGCACAGGAACGAGCCTTCACCCGACGCCACGGTCCATACCTTCGTCCGCTTTATATGCATCATATACGCGGTATGCCGATCTGCTTCGATCTCCAGCTTCCTCGTGACGACTTCTCCCCGCTCGCCTCTCGCATGATGCAGAACGCTCATTTTCCCCCACGTCTTCTCTTCATACATCGGACAGGGAAGAGCCGTTCCGAGCTTCTCCTTGATCAGGCTCGACTTGTCTTTGCGGGCGACTAGAATACCGTCTGCGCTGGCGGCTACTATAATATTCGGTACGTCGATAATATGGATTGGACTCGATAGCTCGTTGATCAAATGGGTGTGCTCGCTGCTGTCCGTTATATCGCCGAGTCCGACTATGGCGCTTCCCATATGGCCGGTTAGCGTATTCCAATTCCCTAGGTCGTCCCAAATTCCGGCATAAGGCAATACGATCGCGCGAGCAGTCTTCTCGACAATTTCATGGTCGAAGCTGATTTCCGGCAGTCCTTCATAGAGGGCATTCCAATCCTTATATTGCGTAGGAAAGTTCCTCTCTCGCAAGGCGTCCAGCATGAACTGCAGCGAGAACGCGAATACACCGCAATTCCACATCGCCCGCTTGCGGATTAGCCGCTTCGCCAGCCGCTCATCCGGCTTCTCGACGAACTGCTCAATTGGAATATATCCGCTCTCGTCGCCCCCCTTCTTCGGTACAATGTAGCCATATTGCTGGCTTGGATAGGTTGGCGGCGTGCCGATCAGCGCCAGATCGGCGCCCGACGCAGCTAGAGCGGCCGGCATCTGGCGCAAGGTGGCGAAGAAGTCCGCTTCTACATAGGCGTCGGCAGGAATGACACAGATCGTCTCGTCCAGCGGTACGCCTAATTCGGAATGAAAGTAGCTGGCGGCCAGCGCGATTGCCGTGAACGTACCGCGCTTATAGGATTCGGTCAGCAGCGGAATACGGTTGCCGATATGGTTTTTTGTTATTTCCGCTTGGCTCTTATGGGTCATAATATAAGCCGATTGCAGCAGTCCCGCCGCTTCCAACTGCTTGCTTATACGCTGGATCATGGACTCCATGCCGCCGGCTCCGTCAGGCAGAAGCCGTAAATAGATTTTGGACCGTACATCGTTGGACATCGGCCATAGCCGCTTTCCTGAACCTCCCGATAAAAGCACCACTCGCATCTTTCATTCCTCCTTATTGCAGCTTTATTCCCGATTCCATTCCCGATCCTCTGCCTACTATTTGATTGACTGCCCGCTTCATCGCCGCACCCGAGCTTCCCCAAGTCATCTTCCGTACATCACGCAATCCTTGCCGTCCCTTCTTCTTGCATAGCCATGGATGATCGTAAGCGTATTTCATCTGCCGCTTCAAGCTTCCGATGTCCGCCTCCGCCCATTGCTGCCCGCTCTCTGCGAACAAATGGCGGAACGAGCGCGAAATGGCATGTTTGCCGTTCATCCTAGAGGAAGGGTTAACGAGTTTATAATTGACCAAGAAGGAATTGCGCTTCGAAAGAAAATCCATATGACCGCCCCATCCCGTGGCGATAACCGGCGTACCGCTTGCCAACGCTTCAAGAAACGGCAGTCCGACGCCTTCCCCGCGAGTCGGCAGCACGAAGGCATCCCCGAGCGTATAGATGCCAGCAACCTGCCGCTCGCTTATATGACGTGCAATAACCACAATCGGCGCTGTTTGCTTAACTATGCCAAGCTTCTTCTTATAGCTGGAAATCTTATTCTTGATCCACTGCTCGGTTTCGCTGCTGCTATATCCGCTTGTTTTAATAACGAGCAGCACTTTATCTTTGGCCGAGAATTGCTCCCAGTAAGCTCTGAGCAAAGCCTCGGGGTTTTTGCGATGTTGGAAGCCGAATACCGATACGAATACGAATCGACCCTTGGCCTCGCTAAGAGAAAACTTCTTAGTTCCCGGACGATACTTCTTCGAATGCACGCCATGCGGCACAACATAGATCGGAACCTTCACTCCGCTTGCCCGCAGCGCTCTCTTATTCTGCAGCGAAGGGATAAACACCGCGTCAAATTTGTTGATGTTAGTACGCCATCGCTTCGGAATTCTGGTCGTCTCCCATACGGTGTTCAATATAATCGGTTTATAATAAGGCCTAAGCTTGCCGAATTGGATCGTGTCTGCGGTATGGTGATAGATCAATGGTCTGTGAGTGCCATCTGGCAAAACTTTGCGATGTTTGGCAGCTCCGACCTTGACGTTAACTCCCTGCCTTCTAAGCGCATGTACGTATTCCCTGCTTGCTATGCCCGTTCCGCTCTTCCTGCCTATCGGCCCTTCCCATACAACCGTAAGTTTCGACACGATGCGGCCGCCTTTCATTTTCGTTTGTAAACTTCGCGCTTGTGGAATGATAATGAACGGTATTTGCCGCTCATCTCGGTCCATTTTTGTTGCGACATGCGCCGAACGCTCATCTGAAGCCCCTTATTACGGTTCGTTGTCAGAACAAGCCGATCCCGATAGCGGGTGTACAAATAATTGCCGTACGTCTCGTACTCTGAGAAACCGAACTGCCTCTTCTTATCGACGCTGTCTAGAATAGCCTGATACCACTTCTTGCCGTGCAGCTTCTCCATGTATCGCTTCATCTCGGCCAGCTTAGTCCGTTCGAACAGCATATAATGCGTCACGAAGGATCGCTTGGCCGTTACCGGCTGCTTCATTAACCTGCGATACGAATTGAAATATTCGTCTTGGCTCCAATTCCGGCAATACAGCACGGTTTTCCCGCCGGTCCGGAAGTTATGGCGACGAATAAGAACCGTATCTGCATCTATGACGAGGAAAAAATCTTCCTTGCAAATGCGATCGCCGCTTAGCTTCAGTAACTGCTGATAGAGCCAGCCTGCGCGTTCCCACTTAGCAGAATGGTATTGAATATCGTTTTTTGTAATAGGAAGCACTGTCTTCTCGTCGACGAATTTGCAGCCCTTCTTACGGCACAGCTCCATGATCGACGCCTTGCGCGGAGAAACGATATAGATATTGCTAATCGCATTAACCGACTGCTTGCGAACAGCATCGATGACGAAGGGCAGTGTCTCCAAATCTTTCTCGATCGCGGGAATAAGCACATCGATCCGGGGGTTACGTTCATTCCGCGACTGTCCAGTTTGAACAAGCGGCATCGCTCTCAACTCCATTTCGCAATTATTTGCTTATCATATGCGACCCTGAAAGAGATTGAATGGGCAAAGGAAAGAGAGTAGATGAAAGAGGCTTATTGCCAATCATAGATTGATAGATTGTCATGCTATGCAGCGGGAAATGCAGGCGTGTAAAATAAAGAGAGAGAGAGAGGATAGATGTAAGGGTGGAATTATGGCTTCCGTTTGTTCAAGGTTTTTTGTTCTCGTTATCGCTTTGCTGCGATTTAGGTATCGTAAATGTCGCAATTATTAAGACGGGGATGGAGCGCGGCTTCAAACCATCGTTCATGATTGGGTTCAGCTCCTGCTTCGGGGATTTATTCTACTTGTCACTAGCACTGCTCGGTGTGAGCGTCATATTTGAGATTGCAGTCATCAAATGGCTGTTTTGGATTATCGGATCCGGCGTGCTGTTCTACTTTACTTACAAAATGTTCCGCGAGACATGGCGGCCGCGCGATCTTCCTATAGACGCAGTTATAGCAGCCGAACGGCCGCTGTTTCGTGACTGGCTTGCTGGTGCGGGTCTTGCCGTCTCCTCGCCTACCGTCATTGCTTGGTTCGCATTCGCGGCAGGAACGCTGCTCGCCACATTCGATCTGTCGGACCGCAGCGCATTGCTCGTATTCATAGCTGGATTTTTTACAGCTGGACTCCTTTGGTCGCTTGGCGTAGCACTCGCGAGCAGCTTGTCCGGCGCTTTTTTCAAGGAAAAGATCGTGAGAGTGCTGTCCTTTGTCTCCGCTATGCTGTTCCTCTATTTCGCTATTAAAGTGTTTTGGGACGGGCTGCGCGATGTCATCGGGTAGAAGGACAAATCATTCCGCAATCTGCTAAACTAGTCATAACGAAATGAACAGAAAGAATGGAGCTGATGGAATGACGGCAATGAAGGAAGTAGTCATTGGCATTGACGGCGGCGGGACTTACACTCGCGTAGCAGTGGCTGATCTATCAGGAAATGTAAGAGCATCAATTGTTGTCGATGGCGCGGCCTCGTTCCACAAAGATCTGTCTGCAGCAACGAATGTCCGGCAAGCGATTGTCTCAGCCCTTGCAGAAGCAGGCGCCGAGCTGCATCAGGTTCGCGGTGTTGCCGCGGGCATTGCGGGCTATGATTCCCCTGCTGATTTGGAATGGGTGGAGCAGTTGACCGACGTGCCCGGTCTAGATTGCCCTAAGTGGCATGTCAATGATACGGTAGCTGCTCACTACGGGGCTCTTATGGCGCGGCCGGGCATTGTCGCAATTGCAGGCACAGGCTCGAACATATTGGCGATTACCGAGAGCGGACAAGCCATTAGCAATTATAACTTTCATCATTATGCGGCAAGTGCAGCACGCTTCATCGCTTATGACGCCGTGTATGAAGCACTGGCAGGACGTACGGACGCTTCAGACGGCGAGCTTATAACCGCCATGCTTAACCATTGGAATTGCTCTACGCTGGATGAACTCGCATCGCTTGCCCGCAGCGGCTTCGAAGAAGACGCCAGAGAGAGAAATCGCAGATTCGGTCAATTCGCTCCCTGCATAACTTCCGCGGCGGAAGAAGGCGTACCTCTTGCTGTTCGTGTGTGCGATCGCGCAATCGAGCAAATGATTGTCGGCATCGAGCTGCTCGCCCGCTCCTTCGAGTCGGAAACCATTCCGGTCTCCTTCATAGGCAGCGTTGCCAACAGCCCGTACTTCCTCCGTACGCTTGCGGCGAAGCTCACATTAGGGCGAAATCGGAGCTATTCCGTTACTGAGCCGTCTCTCCCCCCTGTCGCAGGCGCCGTACTGCTTGCACTGAGGCGGCTAGACATTCAGATCGACGAAGAGAGCTTGCAGCAGAAGCTCATCGCGGCGGGTTAATACGACTATGCGCTATTGGCTAATTGGTCTCACCGTGGTCGTCCTGGGCACAGCATCCGTATTCCTATATTTACTCCTTAACTCCAAGTCATTGGAGGGGCGTTACGAAGAACGAGCTGAAGAGCGCCAGACGTGGCTGTATCAGTTGCAAAATTTTGTGCCGGAGCAAGCGGCCGACAGCGACTATTCCCTTGCTGTCATCGACCCGACCGAGGACGGGACAGATGAGACGAGCTACAGCAAAGAACGTATTGAGGCGCTTAAGACGGCCGGCGTCTCACCGCTCGCTTACTTAAGCATCGGCGAGGCGTCCTACTTCCGTACCTATTGGCAGAACGAGTGGGGACAATTCCGTGACGGCGCACTCCGCATCGAGAAGGAAGCCCCGGCGTGGATGGGCACAGTAGCCAATCCGAATTGGCCGGAGAGCGTCAAAGTTCGCTATTGGGATGAGGCTTGGTGGAACAACATCATCCGCCCCCGTCTTGACGCTATTATCGAAGCCGGATTCGACGGCTTATATATGGACATTGTTGACGCCTATTATTATTGGGGCGATGCTGAGAGCTATGGCGAAGGGCTCGAAGAGAAGAGGGAAGGCGATCCTATCGATGAAGAAGAATCAGCGAGTCGCATGATCGCCTTCGTACAACGAATTGCCGAGTATGCTAGAGGCAAAAACGAATCGTTTCAGATTTTCCCCCAGAACGGGGAGGGAATCATTAAGTACGATGAGGACGGTCAATATATGTCCGCAATCGACGGCATCGGCATCGAAGACCTATGGTTCAACGAGACGAAGCGGCAAGAACAGGACGAGACTGATTACCGCTTAGCTTATATCCGCCAAATAGCAGACGCAGGCAAGCGCGTATTATCTGTTGATTATGTAGATCAGCCTGGGGGCTTCCCTTTTATGAACAAAATCCGTATTCTGCGTTATGCGATTCTCTGTCAATCCGAAGGGTTCTATTGTTACGCCGGGCGCAGCAACCGCGAGCTTGATAACTTGAACGTCATTGCCGGTGTTCAACCCGCGGGACGTCCAAGTTCGCTTATGAAATAAAGGGATTTTCTCCTGTTAATTATTGAGCATGACCCTAAGAATATAGAATAACAGGAATTCCTCCAGTTCATTTCACCAGTAATACACATCAAACCGAGAATAGGGTACATTAGCGGGAGTAATTCCATCAATTTGATCAAAATGAACGTGGAGCGCCGCAATAACGGGAGAAATTCCAGTTAATTTGTACGACCAATATTGATACAAGTGAATTTTATTTGTAGAAAAAAAGGCCCTAATACCGCTGCTGTATAGCGATGTTAGGGCCTAAACCTTGTTCTATAATTACAATAATTTATTTAACGTATTCACAATAATTGCAGCCGCTTCTGCACGCGTCGCTAATCTTTTCGGATCGAAGTTGCCATCCAGGTAGCCGCTGATGACACCTTTCTCCATCAGCGCTGCAACACTGTCTACAGCCCAAGGAGAAATAGCAGCAGCATCCTTAGGAAGCAAAGCATTATCTCCGCGCTTCAGATCTACTGCGCGAGCAACCATTACTGCTATTTCCTCACGAGTAACCGACGCATCCGGCTTGAACAGATTACCTTCGTAGCCGCCAACAATGCCATTCTCTGCCGCAATAGCGATCTGCTTCTGCGCCCAATGTCCGCTCGTGTCAGCAAACACTCTGTCGCCTGTCACAGGAAGCTTCAGCGCATTAACAAGAGCTGTGGTAAATTCCGCTCGCGTAATCTCTTCCTCAGGCTGGAAGCTGCCGTCTGGATAACCGGAAAGCACGCCCAAGCCCACTAACTGGACGATGCTCTTCTCTGCCCAGTGGCCAGCAATATCAGTCAATGTCACCGGAACAATCACCTCCGGCTTATCCAGCTCTGTCCCTAATACGGCGAATGTCGTAAAATGGTCAGTTTGACCCGTCACTTGCCCGTTTGCCCGATCAACCGTTACACGGTCTAGCTTTACCCATTTCTGAGTCACCTCGTCAAACCAATAGATTGCATAGCTGTACGAATCGGTATCCAGCAATACCGGATCGATACTCATCGTGATCGTAACCGCCTTATCGAAGCCGCCTGTTGTATCTTTCGTAATTGAGTAAGCTGAGCCTACAAGAACAGTTCTTCCTTCTACCGGCAAACTTGAATGATCCGTAATTTTCACAATGTCTACCTTGAACTTTCCATCAGCAACGCCGGCAGGGAAGCTAAGCGTCACGCTATCCGCTGACTGCGTACCGCCTACAAGGCCATTCACCGTATTAGGGCTATCCGGCACGGAAGGATTCACAACCTGTACCGTAATGTCGACCGGGAGCGTGTAGGGACCTCCATTATCTACTTGGACAGTTATAACAGCGTTGCCTGTTCGCGTGCCAGGTTGGATTACCAGGTTGCCGTCCACTATATCTGCGGTAGCTGCGTCTGTGTTACTGGACACCGGTGCGGCAAGAAGCGTCAGCGCGTTCCCTTCACGCTCCGTTGCTAGATCGGCAGGCGAGAATACTTTGCTCGCTCCCCCTTTTCTCAGTGTCTGTTTCTTAACTGCTTTTGCCTCGAAGGAGAAAGGAAGGTTTTTGTTGCCGTTTTTCAACTTTAAGAATGATGTAGGAGGACCGTTAATGACATCAGTTGATATGCCTGTAAAATTGACGTAGCCTTCGGAAGTTCCCAATGAAACTCCTCGAACCGGCACATTACCAACCGATATTGTCGCTTGACCATAAAGATTAATATCAGAATTAGTCGATGTTGCAAACACTTCTGTACTTCCTTGCGTTAGCAACTGTCCGTCTTCGGAATGAACGGACACTCCCAAATTTAGATCTATAGCGGGAATGTCTCCTACTTGCGAATAAGTTTCAATGACTGCGTATGCGGCAGCTTGATCGGGCTTCGACTCACCAATGCTGTTGGTCTGAGTGATGAAATCATTAATGCTGATATCATTGGTATTCCCTGGAACCCAGCTCATCACTCCATCCGTTACATAACCCCCAACAACCCATTTTTCGTTAGGGTTGTTGATAATGTAATCGTCATAACCCGGTTTTATTCCATCCTCGCTGTATACCGCCTTAGTGACGGTACCATCCTCGAATCGACCGTACAAGGACAGACCATCCTCCATATCGTCCTCGATCATATGTATCGTAATCAGACTAGCATTGGATACACAGCTCGATAACAATACCATGGTTACGAGCAGCAACAGCAAATACGAGCTTCGCTTTATATAGTTCTGCAATCTACATCCACCTATTCTATTCTAGTATTTTTTGTTAATTATACAGGAGCTTTCCACAATTTCATCTATTATTTTGTAATTTCCTCATAGAAACAACAAGAAGACCGGTCGCATACGCGAACCGGTCTTCTATAGCTCTGCCTCTTACTTCGCTGGCAAGAACTCTGTCGTAAAGATTTCTTTCGCATCGAACTTCTCTTTCAGCAAGCCGAGATCCGCGAGCTGCGTGATCAGTGTCGTCCAACGCTCTTCGGACATATAGCCGAAGCCGTGCTCGGCAGCGTCGCCGCCGTATACGAAGCTCGTTTGCGCTTCGCCTTCGAAGTTCAGCGCGTCAAGCTCGATGTTCGGGTTCGCCGCATGAATGACTTCGTTGATTTCCGTAGCGGAATCCTTATAGGACATCCAGCCCTCGGAGAACGCTTTGACGAAACGCGCAACCGTCTCTTTGTTTTTCTCCAAATAGTCTTTCGTTACGAACAATACGATGTTGTACGGGTCATAACCCGCTTCGGAGATAAGAATCGTCTTCGTCTTCACGCCTTCCTTCTCAAGGAAATACGGCTCGGAAGTGACGAACGCTTGGCTTACCGATTCTTTATCGGCGATGAAGTTCACATGCTGGCCGTTATAAGCAACTTCCTTCGCTTTGCTCAAGTCAAACTTGCTCTTGAGGAAATCCCAGTATGTAATACCAGGCTGAATGTAGACCGAGCGGCCTGCGAGGTCATCGAACGACTGGATGTCCGCATTCTCATGGAACATAAGCGCTTGCGGGCTGCCTTGCAGCGCCGCTGCTACGCCTACCAGCTCGATGCCTTGGTTTCTAGCGATAACCATTTGGTCGGCATGCACAAGACCGAACTCCGCTGCTCCGGAAGCGACGATCTGAATCGCCGATACTTGCGGGCCGCCCGGTTCGATCGTAACGTCAAGCGCGTTGTCCTTGAAGATACCTTTCTCTTGCGCCGCATATACGCCGCCATGCTGTGCTTTCGGGAACCAGTTGAGGACAAGCTTCACTTTCTCCACAGGTACATCTGTTGCAGCCGGTGCATCCGTAGCTGCTCCGTTTGTTGCTCCGTCCGTTGCCGCAGGAGCGTTCGTCGGTTCGTTGTTGTTGCCTCCGCCGCCGCAAGCCGCTACGAATACCGCCACCAATAGACACAAAATAAGTACTTTACCCTTTTTGAAATGTTGCATGTTCTCTCTCCTCCGCCTATATCTATTTATTTTTCAACCTTCATAGCCGACTCATGCCATGATCCCAATACCCACTTGGCAAAAATGCTGACTATTAGATAAAACCCAATACCTAGAATGGCGGCAGCAATACCGCATGCGAATAGAAATGGCGTCTTCACTTGAATGGCAGCGACCGTGATCGCATAACCGAGACCGCCCTTCCCTCCGCCAATACCCGCGACGTATTCACCAACAATGGCGCCTACGATCGACAGCGTACAGGAGATTTTTAGACCAGCCATAATGTAAGGCATTGCAGCCGGAATGCGCAGCTTCAGCATTTTCTTCCACTTGGAAGCGTTGTATAGCGTGAATAGCTCATCCATGTTCTTGTCTACCGAGTTCAGACCCATAAGCGTGTTAGAGATGATAGGGAAGAAGCCGATCAAGAACGAAATGACGACAATGGATTTGTACCCCGCTCCGAACCAGATGACGACAATCGGCGCGACCGCGACAACGGGAATCGTCTGCAAAATAATCGCATACGGGTAAATGCTTCGTTCCATAATCTTGGAGCTGGCGAGCAGTACGGATAATAGGATGCCTATGACCGCGCTAACCGCAAATCCGATTAGAGATTCGACAACCGTAATTTGAATAGCCGCAGTCAGAATACTCCAGTCCTCTATAGCAGCTTTATACACATCCGATGGCTTAGGGAAGATGAAATGCTTCAGCCCCAGCATCGACGGGATAATCTCCCATAACGTAATGAACACGATGAATGCGATAATCGGGCCGAGATAATAGTGCTTGAAGCGGTGCCAGCCCTGATTCTTCTTTACCATCTCCCCCACAGGAACAATGGCCTTGCCAGCCGTTTCGACACTTGAGATCGACATTATCCCAGCTCCCTTCGGTCTGCCCCATGCTCCAGATGGCTCGATGCCAAGTCCACATATTCGGAAAACTTCGGTGTCGTTCTCATTCCAAGCTCGCGCGGATAAGGAAGGTCTACATCGATGATGGACGACACTCTTCCCGGACGGGCCGACATGACGACGATCTTGGAGGATAGGAATACCGCTTCATAGACATTGTGCGTAACGAACAGCACGGTCATCTTCTCTTTCTGCCAAATATCGAGCAGCTCCATTTGGAGCGACTGACGCGTTATCTCGTCGAGCGCAGCGAACGGTTCGTCCATCAGCAGAAGCTTCGGCTTTGCAGCCAGTGCCCTGGCAATCGACACGCGCATCTTCATGCCGCCCGACAACTGCCTCG
Organism: Paenibacillus sp. 05T425; assembly: GCF_056396205.1. Lineage (NCBI taxonomy): Bacteria > Bacillati > Bacillota > Bacilli > Caryophanales > Paenibacillaceae > Paenibacillus > Paenibacillus sp. 05T425. The sequence continues at coordinate 310,650 of NZ_JBFTLA010000002.1, read as the reverse complement.
GGTGAGCCTTGATATGATCCTTCAAGCCGACCATCTCCAGCACATGAAGCGCCGTTTCCTTGTGCTCCTTGCGGCTACCGCCCCGAAGCTCCATCGGCAGTACAACATTGTCCAGCACAGTGCGCCATGGGAGCAGATTAGCATCCTGGAATACGAAGGCGATGTCATTCGATTCGCGAACGAGCTGCTTAGGCGATTTGCCATTCACCGTCACCTGGCCCGTCGTTGGCTCCACCAGACCCGCTACCATCCGGAGTGCCGTCGACTTGCCGCAGCCTGATGGCCCTAGAAAGCTGACGAACTCTCCCTCTTGAATCGTAAAATGAATGTCGTTGAGCGCTAACGTTCCGGTACTAAACATTTTGCTCACATGCTCGAAGGCTACCAGTTGCTTCTCCGCTGTTCCCGCCATACGTCCCTCTCCTTTGCGCTAATCGTTATCGGCATCTATTTAATCAGATCGATTAATGATTATGTGTTAAGTTAAGTAACATATTAGCATCGGAATTTGCCTGAAACAATATTCAAAGTAGCCAAATTTGTGAAATTTGTTTGTTCAGTGTACCCAAAACGGCATTTTTATGTTAGGTTTATGTCCGATAACGGCCTTCCGACATGTTGCTCGTCATCAAAATATCACATAAATAACAAACTCAGAAAACGCAAAGAGGCCGCCCTAGCCATATACAATGACTTGTGGGACAGCCTCTATTCCACTCTACTCGGGTATTCGATTAGGTACATCGTAAAGGTATACGGGTGTGCGGTAAACATCGCTGCATACGATAACCCCGTTAGGTTGCCAATCCGGCAAAGCAAAACATACGCTAATAATACGCGCTCCCGGCTTAGCCTTCTCTTTGAAAATTCCGCTTAACCGCTTCATAGCACCGGGGTAGAGGTAGCAGACGATGACATCAGCTTGCTCGTACGCTTCCTTGTAGATATCTCCTCTGCGGAAGATGACGTTGCTCCGCCATAATGCAAATCTGGCCAGCTTCGAAGTCCATAACGGAAGGGAAGCATTCTCGACCCCTTCCACCGTGCACTCCTTGCACCTCTCTGCGATATGCAGAGCAAGATGTCCCCATCCGGATCCCGCTTCAATGACTCTCACCGGTCCGTTCATTCGGCCGATCACCGTAGACACGGCTCTGCGGGCCTGCGCCGAAGAGGGCATCGGCGATATGCCGTTGCGCCAGCTTCTGTAGACGATCGAGACGAGTCCAATCAGTACAACTCCCGCAACAATAGTCATGAACGTACTATAGAACGTAGAGCTCACCCCGCCTCACTCCTGCCTAATTAACCTTGAATTTCGATGCAGCCTCCGCCAGATCTTTGGTAAGGGAGTCGATCGTTTCAACCATGCCGGCAAGCTGCTGGGCCATTGCGGATTGCTCCTGCATCGTTGCCGTGACCTCTTCTACAGAAGCCGATACTTCTTCTCCCGTTGCCGACAAGCTCTGAGCTGACTCCATGACGTCGTCCTTGTCGCGTTCCATTTCCACGACGCGGCTGGACATTTCATGGATTTCATCCGCGATATGCGACACGTTTTCGAAGATGGCTTGGAAAGCGTCCTTCGTTTCTTCTACATATTGCTCTTGCAGAGCGGAAACATTTCGAATTTCCAATACGCTGGCATTGTTTTCTTGAACGAAGCCAAGGTTCTGCCCGATAATCTCGTTGATTTCCTGAGACTGCTTCGTGCTTTGCTCGGCTAGCTTACGAATTTCCGACGCGACCACGGAGAAGCCCCGCCCATGCTCGCCCGCTCTGGCCGCTTCAATAGAGGCGTTCAAAGCAAGCAAGTTCGTTTGGCCCGCAATATCCTTGATCGCCCCCGTAATTTGGCTAATGTTGGTGGAGCTGTGCTGCAGCTTAGCTGTGATTTCCGAAATTTTTTGAACCTCATGCTCGTTTTGCTCTTTTACTCGAATCAGGTTCTCAATAACTTCGCGGCTTTGATGGAAAATGCCTACGATTTTCTCGGCTTCCCCTTTAATCAAATCCGTTTTCTCTCGCAACGAAACGAAACTTTCTCCGAAGCCGTGGAATTTGTCTACGATCTGCTCGGTGTCTTTCGATTGCGTTTCCATTGCCCTTGCGATCTCTACGCTCGTTGTTGTTGTTTCCGTAATCGAAACGGACGTTTGCTTCGCAGAAGTATCCAGCTCATTGGTGCTTACCTTCATAATCCCGATGGACTGGTTCATGCTGCCTATCAATTCCTTGCTGTTAAGAACCATCATATTAAAGCTGTCCGCAAGATCCTTGAATTCGCTCTTATATTTCGCGTCATCCCTTACCGTCAAATCGCCGGCTGCCATTTGCTTGAACAACTTAGACAGATTAATAAGCGGTCTCGTCATGCTGCGAGAAATAAAGATGCCCACCGCAATAGCGAGAAGAATGGCCGCCAAGGTCACGACAATCAACTCTGTCATCATTTCTCTGACAGGCTCGTTAATATGTTCATAGGATTCTGTCAATGTGATAACGAAGTCCGCATCAGGAATTTTCGTGAAGCTAACGATACCGTTCCCGCTTTCTGCGTTGCCTTGAATGGGGGATCCCGCGGCTCTTTCTTTCAACCATTCGTCAAGACCCGGCGAGTTCAATTTCTGACCCACGCTATCCGGATTCACATTGTCGTATATCACGATGCCCGAGCGGCTTAATATAGATAGGCTTCCCTCCGTCTGCACGCGCTCCAGCTTTTCAACAAAAAACGATGCGTCAATCGTTCCGTTGAACACGCCTATTACAAATCCTTCTTGGCTTATGATTGGTTCCGTAAAAGGAATGATCAGTTTGCCCGTGCTTTTGGAAATGATTGCATCGCTAATAAAAGGTTTGCCTTTTATCGTCTCCTGAAAATATTCCCGATCCGTCCGATCGCCTCCGACATCGCTCTCGGAAGACGACGCCACTATAATCCCATTCGCATCTATAAGTTGAAAAGATTGAAAGCCCTTCGTTTTTTCGAGACCCGATTTTAATATACCGTTGGATTGCGTCAACAACTCGTTGCTCGGTGAGAAAAATTGATCGTCCGTCATCTGTCCAGCGTTTCTGAGCGTCAACAACGACTTGAATGTATTGTGATCTGCAGCCAATGCAACGCTCTGTCTCTCCGACAATACAGAAGACCATAGGTTCTCGCCGATCAGCGTTCCACTGGTTAACAAAGACTCTTTGCTTTCTTTGAACAGCAGTTCCGAATTGCTCTGATAAATCATCGTCGCTGTGCCAGCGAAAACTACCGCCACCAGCAATGAAATGTAAATCGGCAGCTTCCATTTCAGTGATACGTTTCGTTTCCAAAAATTGACCCTCTTTTTCTCTTCCATCTCGTCATCGCTCCTGTACCGGGCTTGTACCCGCATGCTTGTCACACTTATACCATACCTTTTATATCGGATGACGAGTAAGATCACAGGCATCATTCGACAAATTTTTATTCATTTTTTTAATTTTTCAAGGATACTCTCACGACAAAGAAGCTTCATCCGCGCGGATGAAGCTCCAGCGATTCCTATATTGGCCCTACTCCGCTTTGCGCGGCAGTCTGACTTCGAAGATCGAGCCCTCGTTCAAGCGGCTCTCCACTGTTATGCTGCCTTGATGCAGGTCGACAATCTTCTGCACGATGGATAACCCAAGCCCGCTGCCTTCAGTCGTTCTCGTCCGCTGCTTGTCACCCTTGTAGAACCTCTCGAACACCCGCTTCCGATCTTCATCCGTCATGCCTATTCCTGTATCCGCAATGCATACGATTGTGTGCTCTTGTGTCTGCGCAAGCGTCAGCTTGATGCTGCCGCGGACGGGAGTAAACTTGATTGCGTTATGAATGAGATTCACCCACACCTGGCTTAACAGCTCCTCATTAGCTACGATCTCAGCCTCGGCAAGCGCCAAGTCGAGCTCTAACTCTTTCTCCAACCATTGCGGCTCGCACGCGAGCACGATCGTCTCCAGCTGGGTATCCAGCCTGAACGACCGGAGCTCAAGATGCTGTTCGTCGGCTTCCAGGGAGGTAAGCTTGAGTAGGTTGTCGCTAAGCTTAGACAGCCTCGTCGTCTCCTTCTCGATAATCGCCGAATAGTGCATTCTCTCCTCTACCGTCAAATCCGCGCGTTGCAGCGTGCTCGCGAACCCTCTGATCGACGTTAACGGCGACTGAATTTCATGCGACACGTTGGAGATGAACTCCTGCCTAAGCCGATCCACCTGCTTTAGCTCCTGCGTCATCTCGTTAATGGATTGAGCAATGTGGCCGATCTGCCCGTCATATCTCCCTTCCTCGTCGACAACGACATTGAAGTCGCCTTTAGCGATTCGGCGCAGCGCATCCAACATCTCGTTCCACACTTTGCGTTGCTTCGGAAGCACCAGTATTCCGATAATCATCCACATGACGACAATAAATAGAAGACCAAGCCCCCAATTGATTAGTTGGAGGATGTAGTCGGACCATGATACATGATGTGTTCGATAAAACCATCGAGAGAGCATATACGCGAGCGAGAACATGCTGCCGCAAAATACGAGCAGAACGGAGACCGCACCCGTCCTTCGCAACGTGATCTGCAGCTTCGACAGCTTGCGCTTCATCGTTGCACCTCCAGCCGGTAGCCGAGCCCGCGAATCGTGCTGATCTTCACCGATACTTCCCAACCCGCGAATCGTTCGCGAAGCCGGTTCACATGCACATCGAGCGTGCGTTCATTGCCTTCGAAGTCGTAACCCCAGATCGCTTCGATGAGCTGCCCCCGCGGCAGCGTCCGCCCCATATTGCTGATCAGCATGAACAACAGCTCGAATTCCTTCGGCGGCAGCGTCACCGGCTCGCCGTTCACCGCAGCCGCGAAGCTATGTCGATCCAATTGAAGCTCGCCGGCCGTCACCTGCTGGGACAGCGCAATCCGATAGCGCTTGAGCAGCGCCCGGACGCGAACGGCGAGCTCCGCCGGATCGAACGGCTTCACAAGGTAGTCGTCCGTTCCAATGTTGAATCCTCGCACCTTGTCGCCCATTTCTCCCTTGGCCGTCAGCATAAGCAACGGTATATCATAAGCGTCACGCAGCTCCTTACACAATTCCCAGCCGTCCATGTTCGGCATCATGACGTCGAGCACAACCATATCGGCGGCAGCTTTCTCCATCGTTGCGAGCGCCTCCCGGCCATCCGACGCTTCCTGTACGCTATAGCCTTCCTTCCGCAAAATAACGCTGACAAGCTCTCTAATATGAGGGTCATCATCCACGACCAATATATAGCTCATTCGTCCTTCTCTCCTCTGCCGCTTCTTCCCCAAGAGTGCTTAAGCGGATTTGTTCATTCGCAACTGACCGTCCGCGAATTCCTTGTACAGACGATGAGTGCGGTACAATTGCTCATGAGAACCGACACCCGTAATCTCGCCTTTCTCCAGAAAAACGATGGAGTCGGCATCAACGACCGTAGACAGCCGGTGCGCAATGACAACGGTCGTCCGGCCGGCCATCAGGTTTTTCAGCGCTTGCTGCACGACCTCCTCCGACTTGCTGTCGAGATTCGACGTCGCCTCGTCCAGCATTAAGATTTGCGGATCCCGCAGCAAGGCGCGGGCGATCGCAATGCGCTGGCGTTGACCGCCCGAGAGCTTAATGCCCCGCTCTCCAACCTCCGTCGCGTAACCGTCTGGCAAATCGCTTATGAATCCATCCGCATAAGCCATTCTCGCGGCATGTTCCAATTCCTGCTGATCAACCTCACGCTCGAGACCGTAGCACAAATTATCCTTGATCGTTCCCGCGATAATCGGGCTCTCCTGCGATACATAACCGATTTGCTGACGCCAGAAGCGGAGCGATGCGCCAGAGATATCTTGGCCTCCGAGCCGAATGGTGCCCGACGACGGCTTGTAGAACCGCTCCAGCAGCGAGAACAGCGTCGTCTTGCCGCTGCCGCTCGGACCGACGATCGCCGTCACCTTGCCCGCCTCAATGGTCATGCTGATATCGCGCAGAATCGGCTCTTCGGGCTTGTAGGCGAACGAGACGCCCTCCACTTGCAGCGACTTATCCATAGCGGACAGCATCTGCCCTTTGTTCTGTTCTTCCTCCTCGGATTCGAGAATGCCGATAATGCTCTCCGTCGCCCCCATCGCCTTCTGGAATTGCGTGAAAAATTGTGAAATCTGCGTGATCGGCAGCATGATCTGGAACAAATACATAATGAACGCGACAAGCTCTCCTGCCGTCATTTTGCCCGATGATACTTGCACGCCTCCGAAGCCGATCAGGCCGACCAGCAGCATTAAGATAATAAACGTAATGATAGGCGAAATAAGCGCCTGCATTTTTGCTTCCTTAAGCCCCAAACCAAACAGATTGTGAATGCCTTTGCGTCCATGCTCGTATTCAGCCGGCTCGGATCCCGAAGCCTTCACGAGACGGATCTCCGAGACGACGCGGTTCACCACCGAGGTGAAGCTCGCGTTCTCCGCCTGCGTTTCCTTCGACACCTTATACATTTGACGTCCGATCGGCATGATAATGAGTGCTGCTACCGGAAATACAACTAACATGACGAGCGTCATCTGCCAATTCATATAGAACAATATAGCAAGTGACCCGATAATCGATAATATGCCGGTAAAAAATCCGGTCACATGCTCCGTAATAAGCCCTTTGAGGATGCCTGTGTCATTCGTCAGACGGCTGACCGTATCGCCAGAAGACTTGCTGTCGTAATACGGAACAGGCAGCCGCAGCAGCTTGCCCCATAACCGTTCGCGGATAGCAGCAACGATTTTGTTGCCTCCATAATGCAGCAAGTACACCGATATACCGCCGAATACGACTTGCCCGATGAATGCCGCCGCCAGCGCCAGCATTTGTCCCGTACTCAAGGAGCCGAACGAGAACCCGTTCACCAGGTTTTTCGTAAACAACGGGATCGTCAAGCTGACGAGCGTATTCATCACGCTAAGCACGACTGCGATAGACAATAGCGCTTTGGGCGGGTTCGTATCCATTAACAGGCGAATGAATCGCTTAAGACTTCCTTTTTGAGTATTCATCATACCACTCCTCTATTCCTTGTTTCTCTATCTCTCTTCGTACTGTACCGTACCCATTTAAACGCAATTTAAACGAAAGAAGGGCAGCACACCTCAACAAAAAAAAGCTCTGCCGCCCGCAATAAGCGAGAGACAGAGCTCCTTCTATTCCTTCTAATAAACAACCTTAACCGGCGTTCTTGTTTTCGCGGATTCCATAATCGCAAGAATGACCATCGTCGTGTTATAAGCATCTTCCTTCGTTACGAGGAACGGCTCCCCCGTAATCAACTGATCGACGAAATGGCGAATGCTTTCGTAGGCGAAGCCCTTCGGCTTGCCGTGGATAAAGTGGCGGACGAGCAGATCCGGACGGTCGGCCTTCGTCTCCGTGAAGCGCTCCAGCATTTGACTGTGCGTCGGATCGATATTGAACATGCCCTTCGTGCCGGTAATGTTCAGCTTCATATCGTTCACGTTCGGGTTCGAGTTCGGCGTAATCCAGCCATTCTCCATCGTGGCGATGCCGCCTCCGCGGAATTCAAGTATCGTCTGGTATACGTCAACCGTATCAACGCCTTCGTCCTTCAGGACGCCTTCGCGGGATACCGAGTATACACGCTCCACTTCGTCATCGAATAACCAACGCAGCACATCTACGCTATGATAGCCAAGGAACCAGAGGATCGATGATTTCGCCGCCCATGGCAATAGATCGGTCGCTACCCATTTAATATCGTTCAAACGGTAATACGCGCTGTATGGATCGCCGATATCGCCGTCCAATATCGATTGCTTCGGAATCGCGAACAGCGGACTCCACCTGCTGTGCAGGTCCACCATCATGCGCACATTGTTTTTCTCCACGGCTTCCATGATCTCAAGCGCTTCTTCGCGGCTTGTCGTAAGCGGCTTCTCGATAATGAAATGTTTGCCCGCGTTCGCGCAGTCCACCGCGATCCGCGTATGGGCGAAGTCAGGCGTCACGATTGCGACTGCGTCGACAAGGCCGCTGCCCAGCATGTCGTTATGGCTCGTAAAGACGTTCGACTCCGGGATGTTGAACTTCGCGGCAAGCGCTTTGGCGCGCTCTGCGTTCATATCGCATATAGCAGTCACTTCCGCTTGCGGATGATCGTTATAAATAAAGGCATGCGTCTCGCCCCAAGTACCTGCGCCTACAATACCCATTTTGATCGTTGTCATCATTGTCATCGCCTTTTCTAGTTAGTAATAGAAATTAATAAAACGATCTCGTTCATTTACTTCACACCGCCGAAGGTTAAGCCGCGAATCATGTACTTCTGGACAACCATGGCGAACAGGAGCACCGGTAAGATCGTCACAATGCCGATCGCCGACATTTCGCCCCACACGACGCCGCTTACGGACAGGAACAGCGTGACGGTCGTCGGCAGCGTGCTTGCATCCGAGCTCGTCAGGAATAACGCGAATACGAATTCATTCCACGAATTGATGATGCAGAAGATCGCGGTGGCGATCAGTCCCGGCGTGGCGAGTGGCAGAATAACCTTCATGAAAACCTGGAACCGCGATGCGCCGTCCACGAATGCCGCCTCCTCGAGCGCGACGGGAATTTCCTCGAAGAAGCTCCGCATCATCCAGATCGTAAACGGAATATTGAAGAGCATATAACAGATGATAAGCACGAAATGCGTGTCCAGAATGCGCAGCATGCTCGCCATAACGAAGATCGGAATAACCGATGCCATCGGAGGCAGCATCCGCAGGCTGAGCACCCAGAACGCGCGGTTCTCCTTTTTCTTGAATTCGAACCTGGCGAAGCCGTATGCGGCCATCCCGCCGATGAAGATCGAGAACAAGGTCGTAAGAACGACTACGATCGCACTGTTTTTCAAATAATCGAGCGCATGCCTATTTTCAAAGATTTGCTTGTAATTTTCGAAGGTCGGTGAGAAAAACCAAATACTAGGGTCGTACGTTTGCGTTTTTGTTTTCAAGCTGATAATAAGCATCCAAAAGAGCGGAAACACACAGACGATACAGACGATTGCCAATATGGCGGCGGTAGAGAGGCCGAGTTTTTTGTTTCCAAGCGGATTCATCCCTTGTTTTCAACCCCTTTCCGGTACATCTTGATGAGCACCATGCTGATGACCGTAGTCAGAATGAGAAGCACGACGGATACGGCGGCCGATCGCCCGATCCAGCCCGTTCCGGCAAATCCAAGCCTGTAGACATGAAGGCTTAAGAACTCTGTCGAGCTGCCCGGTCCGCCCTGCGTGAGGGAGTACGGGATGTCGAACGTCTTAAGCGAATCGATCGCGCGGAAAATAACCGCGAGCAAAATCATTGGCCACAACAGCGGCATCGTAATGTTACGGAAAATTTGCAGGTTGTTGGCGCCGTCGATCGCAGCCGCTTCGTACGGATCGGAAGGCAGCGAACGAATACCTGCGTAAATAATAAGCGCCACGAACGGCGTGTTCTGCCAAACGTCGACGAGCACCGTCGACCAGAATGCATTTTCGCCGGACAGCCAGATCACCTTGCCCCCGACAAACTGCAGGAAGTAGTTCAGAACGCCGTACTCCGCATTCATCATCAGCTTCCATACTTGCCCCGTAATGCTGGGCGTCATCGCGATCGGCACGATCATGCAGGCGAAGACTAGAAATTTGAGCTTGAACTCTCGGTCGAGCAGCACGGCCAGCCAGAATCCGAGCAGCAGCTCGATAACCGTCGTAATGATCATGAACCMGATACTAATGGACACCGAATACCAGAACTCGGCGTCTTGTCCCGAGAACAACCGGATGAAGTTATCCAAGCCGACGAAGTTGAAGGAGGAATAGCCCAGCTCGTAATCCGTAACGCTCAGCACATACAGGAAGATCGTAGGCAGAAACGTTAGCGCGCCGAGGATAACCATAGCCGGCATAATATATACGAGATGAGGCCTCTTCTCAAAATAGGAGCGAATCATAGCTGTTGTCACCTTCTTTGCTTTAGCTTATCCAAGCCGCGCTTCCCGCGCGGCCCGGATCCTTAACGTTTACTTGCCGACAATATCCTCTAGCTCCGCTTGCGATTTCTCCGCCGCTTCCTGCACGGTAATTTCGCCGAACATCGCCGCGCTCACATAGTAACCGACACGGTCAAGAATTTGACCAAGCTTCTCGTGCGGAGGAATCCAAGCAATGCCCTTCTCGACCAGTACGTTCGCATCGCTAAGCGCTGCAAGCTGTACCGGGTACGAAGGATCCGCCGCTACGAGCTCGGCGTCCTCGTAGATGGATGTGCGAACCGGCACGCCGCCGCCTTCCACGTATGCTTTCGCATTTTGCTTGCTGTTCATGTACACGATGAATGCCCAAGCTGCTTCCTTGTTTTTGGACAGCGCCGAGATCGACATGTTCCAGCCCGCGAGCGCGCTCGCTTTGCCTTCCGGACCTTCCGGCGTCGGCACGAAACCTACTTTGTCATACACTTGCGAGCTTGCCGGATCGAGAATCCGCTTCGCCAGCGCCGTCGCATCCAGCCACATAGCTGCTTTACCCGTCGTGAAGGCGGACAACGCTTCTTCATGCGTATAGGATGCTACGTCCTTCGGTGCGTTCTTCAGCAAATCTACGTAAAATTGCATCGCTTGAACCGTCTTCGGATCGGTCATCGTAACGTCGCCCGTCTGTTGGTTCAAGAATCCGCCGCCGAAGTTGTACATGACGGTCATAAGACCCGATGCCGCATGCGTACCGCGCTGCGCGCGCATCGTCACGCCGTATAAGCCGTCTTCCTTGCCGTTGAAGAACTTCGCGAGCTCCAGGAATTCGTCCATCGTAACCGGCGGCTGCTTGGCATATTTCTCGAACAGATCTTTGCGGTAAGCGATGAATCGCGTTTCGCCCGCCGTCGGAATGCCGTACGTCTTGCCGTCGTATTTGCTGATGCCGTTGCGGTAAGCCGGTACGATATCTTCGTAGTCGAACCAGTCCGGCGTCAGCGTTTTGTCCGTGATATAGGAATCGATCGGCTCGACCACTTTCTTCGCGCCGTATTCGCTCATCCAGAATCCGTCGACCATAAGCACGTCGTACGTACCGGTTTTGCCCGTGTAATCAAGCAGCTGCTTGTTTTTGAGATACGTTTCCTCCATCACTTCCCATTTCACCTTGATGCCGGTAAGCTTCTCGAAGTCGCCCGTAAGCTTCTGGAAAGATTCCGTGGACGGATGGCTCGCGAATGCTAGATTCAGCTCCTGCCCTCCGTATTGCGATTTGATCGTTTCCCCCCACGCTTCAAGCGTATCCGTTGCGCCGCCGGAGGCGCCGCCCGCATTTCCCCCGCCTGCATTGCCTTTGCCTGCGTTATTGCCGTTGTTGCTTCCGCATGCCGATAGGACGGCTACGAGCAGCATGACAACGATTAACTGAGACCACTTCTTTGTCATTGATAGACACTCCCCTGTCTGAGTTTTGTGTCAGATAACATCACATTGTTTTGGATTCATCCGACACTTGCGGTGTTGATATAACAAATAATAGAACTGTAAAGCGTTTTCAACAATGTATTGTGACGCCGACTCTTGTCTTTTCAAAACTGAAATGCGAAAAATAAACAAAAACAAACCTTCGTGTGAAGGTTCGTCACATAGATTAGCTATTTTTTTCCTTGTATTCGAGCGGAGAGACGCCGAAATACTTTTTGAATATTTTCGAAAAATACGGATAATCGTTGAATCCGCACTGCTCGGCGATGAGGTTGATCTTGGCCGAATCCTCGCCCATCAGCCGTTCGCGCGCCTTCTCCAGCCGGTATTCGCTTATATATTGGGTGATCGGCTTCTTCATCACTTCGCGGAATATTTTGCTTAAGTAGGGGGAGCTGACGCCGCTGTGATCGGCAAGCGCCTGCAGGTTCAGAGCGGCATCGCCGTAGCGGCTGTCGATTTGGGACATCACCTCTTCGACGACGCGCTTGTTGCGAGGCGCCCTTCTCTCGGATACGCGGGCAATCACATCGGCTACGTAGCTCTTCCAGCCTTCGAACAACTCTTCGGCCGTAGAGGCCGGCTGCGGCGTCGCCATCATTTGCCCGCCTGCATCCTGCTTCAGCGAGAGCAGCAGCTCCGAGCGGAAGAACAGCTGGAAATGTCCCATGATCCGCTTCAATTCGAGCAGCGTGTAGCCTTGCGACTTGCAGTAGGCGCCCCAATCGTCGATGAGGCGATTCGCCTCCGCCTTATGCTCGGCCAATACATTCTTGATCAGGGCGGCTGCCGTTTCCTTCATGAAGCGTATACTGTCCGCGTTCATCTGCGCCGTCCATTTGGACGGATCCTTAAGCAGCACTTTGGAGATGACCTCGTCGAGCCTCTCCTGCGTTACCGGCTTGAGCAAATAATCGGTTACCTGATACCGCAGCGCCTGCTGCACGTACTCGAACTCGGCGTAACCGCTAAGGACGATAATTTCGAGCTCCGGGTTCGATTCCCGCACGCGGGCGATAAGCTCCAATCCGTTCATCACCGGCATCTGAATGTCCGTTATGATCATATCGGGACGCTTATCGATTAACCGCTGAAGCGCCTCTTCGCCATTCCTTGCTTCGTCCGTTTCGGTTATCGTTCTGCCGAAGTTCTCCAGCAGCTTCACGATCCCTTTCCGTATGACGACCTCGTCGTCAACGATCAGCACTCTCATAGCTTTTCCCCTCCTTCGGCAGCACTATGCGAACCGTCACGCCGCCCGTCATCGACTCCTCGATCGACAATCCGAACGGCTCCCCGTACCGCAGGCGAATCCGGTTGTGGACGTTCAGCAGGCCGATGCCCCGTTTGCGGCTGGCGTCCGTTTCGGGCACGTCCGTATCGTTCCGCTCGAACAACAGGTTTAACGCCGCCATCGCGTTTTCATCCATGCCTTGCCCGTTATCCTCGATGTAGAGCGCATAAGCTTCGCTCTGCGGAATATCCTCGGCATAGATTTTCAAGTAATAATCCCTTTCTCCGATGAAGGCGTAATGGAACGCGTTCTCCACGATGGGCTGCAGCGTCAGCTTCACGATCGGATAACGGTTGAACGGCTCCAGCTCGTCCAGATCGATCTCGATATCGGGATATCGCTCATGCTGGATTTCCAAATACGTTTTCACATGATCGATCTCCACGCGCAGTTCCACCTCGGCCTTCGGATTGTCGATCGTATAGCGGAAGAAATCGGCCATCGCTTTGCTCATGCGGCTGATCGCGGGCACTTCGTTAATGATGGCCTGGCAATTAATAACCTCAAGCGTATTGTACAGAAAATGCGGGTTGATCTGATTTTGCATCGCGAGCAGCGTGGCGTCCTTTTGCTTCATTTCCGCGTTTATTTTCTCCATCTCGACGACGTACATCTTGTCGATCATCTCCGATAGGTTGGCTAACATCTTATTGAAATTCCGTCCCAGCAGCCCGATCTCGTCGGTATATTTGGTCGCGAAGCGCACGTCCAGATCGCCGATTTCCACTTTCTTCATGAGCTGCAGCAGCTTCCTGATCGGTTGAACGAGCGTCAGTGAAAGCACGATCGAAATGACCAGCGTAATGAGCAAAATAACGACGATAACGAACGGCTGCACGTTCTGGATCTTCCGCACTTTGCCCGTAATCGCCTGCTGGTTGATATACGCCTGCACCTCGAAGCCGCTATAGCTGAGCTTCGAATCCATTTTCAAATACACCGCCTTGTTCGAACCGGCGTCTTCAGGAAACGATGAGTAGACGATATGCCCTTGCGCATCCTTGAGCTCGATAAGCAGGTCGGAGGCAGCCAGCAAGCGGAAGGCATCGCTGAACAGCTTGCCGTTCAGGCGCACGACCAGCATGCCGTCCCTGCCGTTGTCGTCGTATCTGGCCAGCGTCAAATAAATCGTCTTATAGGAGCGGTCCTGATAGAACAGATGCTCCTTCGTCGGTCTTGACCACAGCTCCGTATCCTTGTTCAAGAAATGGCGGTACCATGCCTGTCCCTTATAATCGATATCGCGGACGCGATCCAGGTTCTCGTCGTAAATCATCGTTTCCTCGCCGCCGGTTCGATTATCCTTGATCATGAGCAGCACCGATTCCAGCTCGCTCGAATATTGCGTCCGGAACGCTTCCAGCGCATTCTCGACCTTGTTCCGATCCGTTGCTCCTATTAGCTCAGTACCGTTGTCGGAGTAGTAAAAGAAGTAGTATACGTTCTGCACGACTCGGTTCAACTGGTTGTCCAGGTTGAGGCCGGCCTGATTGATCGAGCGCTGCACGCGCTCCATCTCGTTCTCCGTGACGATTTTCTGAAAATATTGCTGATAAATATAGACGATGCTGAACACGCCTATTACCGAAACGATAGAAATCGAGATGAAAATTTTCGTGAAAAATTTAAGGTTCATCACCCGCATGACGATCAATCGGAGAACCTCTCTCATGGCACAGCACCCCGCTCTGATGATAGTATTCCAATCTGTCCGAGCAATAATGCCGTATTATAGCATAATTGGTCCAACCGTAAATCACTTAACATGCAAAAAAGCACCCGTTGCATACGGGTGCCTTCGACTTGCACGTTTATTTAAGTTGCTATTTTTCTAAGCTCCGGAAATTCCTCTAAGTAGCCGTTCAGCTCCAGCTCAAGCAGCGCCTTGCGGATGCTGTTCTCGTCCTCGCCGGATTGGTCGGATAGCGCAAGCAGCTCCTGCATTGAAATATCCGGTTGCTGCTTGCAGTAAGTGAGCAAGCCCTTGGCCGCCCAGGATAGACGGTCATCCTGGAACTCGCCGATCATTTTACGGAATAGCTTGTGTGGAATCAACTGCTGATCGACGAGCGACTGCATCGCTTTAATCGCTTGCTTAACCGTCATACGCCCTTTCCTGGATACTTCGGACAACGTCAATGTAGACGCCTCCGATGTCCGGGAGCTTAAGACGATATATATCATTTGCGAGTAAATATCGAGGTTCGGCTTAAAGAAAATTTCTGTTGATACGGTAAAATTGCGTACGTCAATTTGCTTCATTTCGTTAGTCATAATGAATTCTCCCTTCCAGATGGTCTATACCATCATAAAGGTTCGAAACCGAGGATTCAAATCGGTACTTTATGAGAAAAACATCATAATAAATCCGGATTATACTTTTGTTGCCGTGCCGAGCAGCTTCTGGATGTGGCTCTCGATCTTAGCCGGGTCATCGGTCGGGCTGAACCGCTTGACGACATTGCCGTCACGGTCAACGAGAAACTTCGTGAAATTCCACTTGATCAGCTTCGATCCGAGCACGCCGCGCGCCTCGTTCGTCAGATGCTGGAACAGCGGATGCGCATTGCTGCCATTGACATCAATCTTCGCGTACAGCGGGAACGACACGCCGAAGTTAATCTCGCAAGACTGCGCGATCTCATCGTCGTTAGCCAGCTCTTGATTATTGAATTGCGAGCATGGGAAGCCAAGGACGGCGAAGCCTTCCCCCTTGTGATCGTCATGGAGCTTCTGAAGCCCTTTGAATTGCGGAGCAAAACCGCACTTCGTTGCCGTGTTCACGATCAGCAGCACTTGACCTTTATAAGGCGCGAGCGTTTGCTCCTCCCCCTTGATCGTCTTTACATCGATATTATAAATAGACATGTTCATCCGCTCCTTCGATTTTCTCGATTTTGTATAATTAAATTGTATACAATCAAAAAGCTGATGTCAACCCTGATCGGTACCTCATGCAAAACAAAAAGGGCTGACCGTCCGAATCCCTTCGGCAGTCAGCCCTTTACTTAGCTAGATTCGTTCTTCTTCCTCCCAAGCAAGCGGCGAATGGCGGTAACGAGCGAGGTCGATCCTGCCTGCATCGCTCACCTCAACGCCCTCTTCCTGTAAATTCATCATTTGCAGGAAACGTCCTTCGTCATCCGGAATCGCCACTTCGCCCTTGGCGTTAACGACCCGATGCCATGGCAGGTTATGCGCACGGCTCATCGAGTGAAGAATACGAACGACTTGACGCGCGCCCCGGCTGCTGCCCGCCAGCTCGGCTACCTGACCATACGTCATGACGCGCCCTTCCGGAATTTGTTGAATAATCGATATAACCCTTTGCGTGAAAGGCTGCATAACTTTATGACGCTCCTCTGCCTTCTTTGCCTGCCTGAAGGCAGCGCTATATTTGTAAGCAGAGGATACTCGATTGCACCGTGCAGCGTCAACTACGCGTTATTTGAACTTCGCCGGGAATTGCTTCACGACTCCCGCCGCCAGCTTATCGCCGAACATCGCCATATGATTCTCGCCATTATCGAATGCCGCTACGCTTGCATTCCAATCCTTGTTCATTCTTGCCGACACATCTTCGGTGATCAGCTTCAGATGGGTTTCCATATCGTCTTTTAATTCCTTGTACGACCAATTCGGATTGGCGGCGCTTAGAAACTTCGCGATATCGTCCGCATTCTTATACCACTGCTTGTTGTACGCTGCCGCCTCCTCCGACTTGCCGCTCTTCAGCGCATCCAGCAGCTTGCCTGCCAATACGATATGCTCGGTCAGCAGCTCCGTTAACTTCGTACCGGCAGCTTCGCCATAATAAGGCTTGAATGCGTCGCCGATATCCTTCTGATTGCGAAGCAATCTTGCCAGCACTTGTTCCTGGTCTCCAACCCCAGCTAGTGTGCTAACGAGATACAACCGTGTCCATACGACATGATCAATCCACAGCTTTCTCAGTTCTTGCTTCAGCGTAGCAGCGGACTGACTCAGACATTTAGTTGGATTATTCTCCGCGGCTTGAGCTTTCATACCGGGTATACCGGCTCCGAATATAAGCGCTGCACATAATAGGGTCATCACAACTGATTTTCTTAACATGCACACATCTCCTCCAAGTGGTTGTACGACACGCCTGAGATTAGTGTGACCCAATCGATCTTTTCCATGCGACTACAAACTTTTGATCGTTTTTCCACCTTTTTGCTGTTTTTATTTACGATTTCGACATTTTTTTCGACTTTCAATAAATTTGCTTTTTATTTTTCCGATAAAGGATGTAGAATAGAAGTAAAGAGTTAATGCCCGATCTCGTCAAACTCACCGATGCTTGCCGTCGGCAAAGTAAGACTTACTTTGTAACATACCTGTAAGGAGTTTTTCTCTTTTACTATGTGAAAAATGTTACAATCTCATGCCTTACTCACCTTGCCTAAGGCGTTTGACATCATCGAGCCCATGACTCACCTACATTCCTATGTAAAGGAGGACGTTCCCCAATGTCACAACCATCTGCCCAACAAGAGGTTTCTGCAAGCCTCGCGGAAGAAAAAAAATCGTTAGACGTGCTCGATCAGCTTATGCAGCCAGAGGTACAGAACTCTCTGACTGTATTGGTGGATAACCTGCCTAAGCTAGCTGAAATGGTCACTGCAATGACAACTGCCTATGACTTCGCTAAAGGCATCGCGACTGACAAAGTATTGATCAACGATTTCGCTCAAGGTATCGGCGAATTCGTGAAACCCGTGCAAGAGAAAGCCAAAGGCATCGCTCAAGCCGCTATCGAAGCTGGCGAGCGCTCGCAAGCCGACACTTCTTCGACAGTCGGTCTATTCGCTATGCTTAAAATGCTGAAAGATCCAGAAGTTCAAAAAACGCTTCGCTTCGCTCAAGCTTTCTTGAACGTATTGGCAGAGCGCAAAAACTAATTACAAATAAGCAAAGAATGGAGGATGGACATGTCTAAACATATTCTTATTTTGGGCGGCGGTTACGGTGGTCTTCTTTCCGCTCTAACAGCACGCCAACATCTGTCTGCATCGGAAGCAACAATTACGGTTGTCAACCGTTTCCCGACTCATCAGATCATTACGGAGCTTCACCGTCTTGCCGGCGGCACTATTGAGGAGAATGCTGTATCCCTCCCTCTTAACAAACTGCTTGGCGACAAAAACGTCGACATCGTTGTTGACACCGTTAAGCAAATCAGACCTGACGACAAAATCGTTGAGTTCGAGAGCGGCAAAGTAATCGGTTACGATGCGCTTGTTGTTGCACTCGGAAGCGAAACGAACTACTTCGGAATTCCTGGACTGGAAGAGAACAGCATGGTGCTGAAGTCGGTTGCTGATGCTAACCGTATCCGCAAGCATGTTGAAGCTCGTCTGGACGCTTACAAAGCATCCGGCAACAAAGCTGACGCTACAATCGTAGTCGGCGGCGGCGGTCTGACTGGCGTTGAGCTCGTTGGCGAATTCGCTGACAAACTGCCTGAAGTATGCAAAAGCAAAGGCATCGACTTCAACGATATTTCGTTGTACTGCGTAGAAGCCGGCCCTGCCGTATTGCCAATCTTCCCTAAAGTGTTGATCGAGCGCGCGGTATCCAGCCTTGAGAAACGCGGCGTTACGTTCATCACTGGCGTAGCGATCACGGAAGCAACGAAAACAGCTGTATCCTTGAAGGACGGCAATACAATCGAATCCAACACAATCATCTGGACTGGCGGCGTTAAAGGCAACCCTGTTGTCGGCAGCAGCGGCCTTGCAGAAGATCGCGGTCGTTCGACGGTTACGCCAACGCTTCAATCGACTTCCCACTCGGACGTATTCCTTGCAGGCGACTGCGCGGTTGTGTTCCCAGAGGGCAGCGAGCGTCCATACCCGCCAACTGCTCAGCTTGCATGGCAAATGGGTGAAACAGTCGGCCATAACCTTGGCGTTCTGTTCAAAGGCGGCGCTATGAGCAAGTTCGAGCCTGTATTCTCCGGAACGCTCGGCAGCTTGGGTCGCAAAGACGGCGTAGGTACTATCGGCGGCAACGCAACGCAGCTGAAAGGCTTGCCTGCATCGCTGATGAAGGAAGCGAGCAACATCCGCTACCTGTCGCATATCCACGGTCTATTCGCATTGGCTTACTAAGCTAGGAAATAGAAGAAGGTCGAGGGCTTCATAGGAAGCTCCCGACCTTCTTTTTTATTTGAATATAGCGAATTTCAATTGCTTGCTCTTTAGATATTGTATGATTTCAGGAAGCGCTTCGACCGTTAATTTCTTCTCGTGCATGACGTAGATGCCGCCGGACGGCGATTTTTGCTTGAAGTAGCTTAATATTTGTTTCTCCGTCTTCGCCTTCCAATCAACAGGATCGCGATTCCACATAAGCACCTTCATCTGCTCCTGCTTCGCAACCGCCTTTACTTCATCATCAATCGCTCCGTATGGCGGACGGAACAGGTTAACGACTGTGTTCTCGCCCTCCGCCTTCGATTCAATCAGCTCGTTCACTCTTGCAATGCTATCGGCGTTCTCTTCAGCGGTACTCGCCGTGAAGTCGTTATGCGCCCAAGAGTGATTGCCTACAGCCATACCATTATCAACGGCATACGCCGCAGCTTCGGGATCATGCTTCACATTAACACCTACGAACAAGAACGTAGCCGCGATGTCATGCTCCTTCAATATATCGACGATCTGCTCCGTATACTCGGAAGGGCCGTCGTCGAACGTCAAGGCAACGTACCCTTTCGGAACGGAATAGGTATACTCCTCAGCGTCAGCTTCCAACACTTCGTAGCCGAGGGCAGCAGCTTCCGTCTTTGGCTCGACCGTTTCTGCAGGCGGCGTTTCTTGGGCTACAAGTTTCACTGTCGGCAGAATCGGCCTCGGTGTAGTTCTTATTAAGAGCTCATCGACAAACGGGAACGATTGTGCCGCATTGGCGCTTACCGTATCGCCGCTGTCCGGGCTTAGTGCATCAGCATGATTAGAGAACAAACCATTCTCCGTACGAGAAGCGAACAAGAAAAATAAGCAAACCACCATGGCGAGACGCAGCGCTGCCTTGCCGACGAACGGCGCCCATTTACGCTTGCGAGGCTTTGGTTGAGGCGGCTGTATTTCTGCTGTTGCAGAAGCAGCCTTCTCCGGAACCGAATCACTCAGCCGCATTTGTTCCAACTGTACGGCATAGGACTCCGAGCAAGCGAAATACAGCGTTTCCCCGAAACGTTCATCCATCTTGATCAGCGAGCTATAATGCCGATTGCGGAACGGATCCCACTTGGCATATAAAGACATCCTCACTCTGTTCGCAGCAAGAGGATGGAGTGCGATTATTTCATTGTAGGTAAACTCATCGATGGCGATGACGTACCGAGCCGGCTCCTGATTGCGAGTGATGATGACCTCCATCTGAAAGCCGGTCCGTGTCTGCTCAATGGACGATAGCTCAATCATTTGGACTGTTTTAGTTTCCATAGCTGCTCCCGACTCTCATAACCGATCATTTATGTATGAATGCGATACGTTATTCTATTAGTCGTTGCGATCGTTTTTGTTCTGGCTTAGCGGTACAGACATCCGGCTCGTAAAGTCGCTAATCATGTTGGACAAGTAAGCCTTCTCTTGGCGTACCGTATCATACTTCTGTTTCACATGCGCGTTCTCTACTTCCAGTCTGCCGATCCGCTCTTCCATCTCATTGATTTTTTTCATCTTCTCGGCATTAGCCTCGTTATGGGTCTGAGCAAGACTCGTATACTTCTGCTGTTCGAGGTCAATGACACTCTTAAGGTCATCGATTTCTGTCGACAAGGTGGATTGGAGCTCCCGGTAATCCTCGATGACTTGATCGACCTTCAAGTTCTTCTCAATCAGCTTCTGCTCCAGATCCAGAATGCTCTTCTCGCGCTCTTCAATCACTTTGTTCAAGTTCTTCAGATCGCGGGTTAATCGTTCAATGTTGCCGTTCGAATGCGTCAACCGATCCTGCAGCTCGTAAATGTTGATTTCCGCATGCTGGCGGGCTTGAATCATCTGCTCAACGGCAAATACGAGATCGAGCGACTTTTTGTCTAGATTAGACTTGCTGGCTGCGAATGGCATGGACGATAACGACTCCTCTGCTGCCGAGGCCAGCTCGGAATCGGCTAAGCCGCTGTCAGGCGCAGACTTTGGGACCAATGGTTCAGATCCAAGCTCCTGTTGTTGATCTTTTGCATCCTTTTTTTTGAAGAAGGGTGAAATCATTCTCTCATCATCACCTTGTCTAATTTATCTATTAAATTTGTCATTATCTGTCGAACTTTATTGGATCTATTATAAAATAATTACAGACGCCATAAGCGAGACTTTGTACCTAACTTTACCAAATCGAACTAAAGGCCTATTTTTCGAACGCAAACAAACCGTGACATTCGTCCAGGCGGACAAGTGCACGGCTCATAGGCAGTTGCTGTTAAATTAAGCTGTCAATCGATCAATCTGCTCGTATTTCGAGCAACTCGTATTTAATGATGCCCATCGGCGCTGTTACCTCAATGATATCTCCGACTTTCTTGCCAATAAGCTCCTTGCCAAGCGGGCTTTCGTACGAAATTTTGTTATCTTCGACATCCGCTTCCTCACTGCCGACGATTTTGTATTCTATCCGTTCAGCGAACTCAATATCGTTAAGCACAGCAGTAAGGCCGATATTCACCTTCGACGTATCGAGGGTGGCAGCGTCTACAACGCGTACCTTCTTCAGCATTTTCGTCAGGATCGTAATACGCGTCTCCATGAACGCCTGATCTTCCTTAGCCGAATGGTATTCGCTGTTCTCCTTCAAATCGCCGTAGCTGATCGCCAGCTTAATACGGGCAGCCAACTCCTTGCGCTTCACGTATTTCAATTCATCCAATTCAGCTTCTATTTTCTCAAGCCCTTCTTGGGTCAATATTATTTCGTCATTCGACATTTAGACAACTCCCACTAGTAATATTTATATAGTTTAACCGATATTGGTCCAAAACAGAAATTTTCATTCTTGGTAATGATAGAAAGAAGCGTACCCGACCCTTCGGATACGCTCTCGCTTGTTGAGTATTAGGCAAAAACCGCCTCATTATCGTTGCTGCGAAGCTGTTTGCTTCTCAGTTGGCCGCAGGCTGCATCGATATCCGCGCCATGCTCTAGACGAACGCTGCAGTTGATACCCTGCTTCTTCAGCGTATCATAGAAGATTCGGATAGATTCCTGCTCGCTCCGCTGATACTGACTATGCTCATCAACCGGATTATACGGAATCAGATTCACCGTCGCCAGTTGCTTGCGATTGGCTACTAGCTCAGCCAGCTCAAGCGCATGCTCCTTCTTGTCGTTGACGTCCTTCAGCAATATATATTCCAGCGTGATTCTCCGCTTCGTCTTCTCCAAGTAATAATCGATCGCCTGCATCAGCTTCTCGATCGGTATCGCCTTGTTGATCTTCATAATTCTCGTGCGCAGCTCGTCGTTAGGCGCATGCAGCGACACGGCGAGATTAACCGGGATCTCAGTATCATCCGCGAACTCGATAATCTTCTTCGCTAGCCCGCTTGTCGATACCGTAATATGTCTAGGTCCAATAGCAAGACCCTTATGGTCGGTCACAACACGGATAAAGTCCGACATGTTCGTGTAATTATCGAATGGCTCGCCGATACCCATAACGACAATATTGCTTACACGCTCCCCAGCGCCTGCGCTATCTAGATGAAGCTGCACCTTCATGATCTGCTCCACGATTTCTCCGCTCGACAGGTCGCGGCTCTTCGCAAGCAGACCGCTCGCGCAGAAGCTGCAGCCGATATTGCAGCCGACCTGCGTTGTCACGCAGACGGACAGACCGAACTTATGACGCATCATAACCGTCTCAATCAAGTTGCCGTCCGTCAACCGGAACAAGAACTTGACCGTTCCGTCAGCCGACTGCTGCTTCACATGCTCGGTTAACGTCTGAATCGTGAAGTGCTCGGCAAGAAGCTCCGCACATAGCGGGTTCAGATCCGTCATCTCCGTAAATTGTGTTACCCGTCTGCGATATAAATAATCCCATACTTGCGCCGCTCTGCCCTTCTTATGTCCACGCTCTTGCAGCCACTCCGTCAGCTGCGCAAGCGTTAATCCGTAAATGGATGGTTTGCTCATTGGTTGCCCTCTTTTCAACGCTGTTTCCTCGTACGTCACATTTTCGCTATATCATATTGTCCCAAAATTTCGAACGGAACACAAGGAGGGATATATCACAGCAACCGGCCTGCAAAAAAAGCCGCAGACGGCTGTAGGCTTAACGCCTTCCCGTCTGCGGCACTTCATTTAACTAGATGACCAATCAGCTATTGACGCGTATGCACGCCGTCACCGAAAGCCCCAACGCTAGCAACGGTATAGACACCTTTGGCATCCAGAAGGAAGAAGAGGTCATACGGCTCAATCTCGCCCGTGAAACCCTCCAAATCCATTTCGACATGATAAGGCGTCACTTGCTTGCCGTCCACGGTAACCGGTTTGTACTTCGTCACGGTCGGGTTGGACGCTTCATAACCAGACTCGCCTTCTGTTGCTGTTACGTGGGCGAACAAATATCCGCTCTCATCAATTGATACGTAAGACCATCCATAAATCCCGTACTCGCCATACTCCGGGTCATTCGAATATTCGGACCAAGCGAACTGGAAATCAATCGTCTCTTCCGGGTTAATCAATTTGAAGAAATCTGCATACGATACCGCCGTACCCGTGCCCGTAAACACATTCACTACCTTCTCTACTTGAAGCCCGTATTTCCTGCCGTCGGCCGAGCTTTTCTTCAAAAACTCGTCGCTGCCTTTGTACACATCGGCCACTGGCGTATAGCTGAATGCTCTTAGCTCCGGATTAATCGCTTGTGCGTACTCGTTAAGGAACGTTGTGCGATGCGACTCATCAACCGCAGCAATCGAAGCAACCAGTTGTTCATTGCTTCCGTTAACGTTCGCAACCAACGTCTTGGTCATAAGCTCGAAAATATCCGCACGCAGCAAATTCGCATTCGCGCTTTTCTCGCCAGCCAACTTGATTCCTTTGGCAGCCGCCTCAGTCAATGCCTTGTCATAGCTAACCTCGTAACCGAGCACGCGCAGCAGGAAAGCTGCTGCTTGCTGGTAAGTAATCTTATTGTTAACGCCGAATTTGCCATTTCCAATGCCGGTAGTAACTTTATCGCTATATGCTTTCTCCACATCTTTGTAAGCCCAGTGCGTTGTTGGCACATCCGTGAATGTCGCCTTCGCCGGCGGCGTGAAAGCCTCATCCGACTTCGCGCCTAATCGGTTCAGAATGACGACCATTTGAGTGCGTGTCAGTTCACCGCTCTCATTCAAGTCACCGTTCGAGCCTTGAATCAAGCCTATCTCGCTCAATACTTGTCCATACGTCTTCGCAGCCTCCTGTGCAAAGCCTACCGTACTCATCGATACAAGCATTGCAAGTATAACGGCTGCTATAAAACCTTTCTTCATTCGTCTGTTCCTCCAGTTTGTAGGTTACAATCACCGACTTCCTTTATTCGCCATTTTTCAACAAATTCCTTCAAAAGTATATAACTTCAAAACAAAACGGATAGCCCTTGAGGACTATCCGTCTATTACTTTTGGTTAATCTTTCAACTACTACCTGTAGAAGAGCGAACCTTGAAACTTTCAACAAATAAAACCGTACATACTCTGGTCTTATACATCGAAGGAGGCCGCATTATGACTGGCATCAGAATTGTTACCGATTCCACGACAGACTTGCCTAAGGAATTACTTCAACAGCACAGGGTGGAGGTCATTCCGCTGTCAGTTTATATAGATGGGGAAAGTTACGAAGATAACGTTACGATTTTTCCGATAGATTTTATTCACAAAATGAAACAAGCTGTCGAGTTGCCAAAGACCTCGCAGCCTGCTGTAGGAGCATTTGTAGACTTATATGACCGGCTCGGGGCCGACGGCCATACGATCCTCTCTATTCATATGACCAGCGGCATGAGCGGAACGTATTCGACTGCATGCGCAGCTGCAACGATGACGGAAAGCAACGTCGTCGTTGTTGATTCGCAAATGATATCGCAAGCGCTTGGATTCCAAGTCATTGAAGCAGCGAAGATGGCGCACACAGGAAGCACAATCGACCAAATTACAGCCAAACTGCGCGGCATACTTGAAGGAACATCTTTATATGTCGTAGTCGATACGGTCGAAAACCTGGTTAAAGGCGGGCGCATCGGCAAAGCCAAAGGCTGGATCAGCACCGTTCTCAGTATCAAACCGATTGCCATGCTTGATAAAGGCGTCTATACGCCTGTTGCCAAAGTTCGGACCACCACACAAATTATTAAAAACCTAATCGAACGTTTCAAAGCCGATACCGAAGGAAAAGAAGTGAAGGAGATCGGCATTTCCCATGCGGACAACCTTACCTTAGCCGAACGGCTGCGCGACGAGATTAGTCGCTTTACGGCAGCACCCATCCGTATTCAGCCCGCAACGCCGGTCATAACGACACATACAGGACCTGGCGCTATTGGCTTTATGTATTGCGTTGAATAATCATTTACAGGCTCGGAAGCTGCTTGCTATCATAACGAAAAAAAGTTTCGCTATTGCTCTACGCCAGGTTGGCTCGTGAGCAAATAGCGAAACTTTTTTACTCTATTTATTCTCAAAGTGTGCGAGTTAGGCGGATGGAGACGAATTGCTAGCGCAATAACGTAAAATCGTTACGTTATTGAAGCTAGTACGTGTGCCCCAGGTGAAATAGCGAAAATTCGTTACGCTATTCCACCCCCCCGGTCAAGGCACACAGCCTTACAGCCACCACTCGTTATCATACTCGTCCACGTTCTCAAGCGGGTTGCGGCTCCATTGGAATGCCGTCTCCTCACCGTTCAGCAGCCATCGGCTCGGACAGGTCGTCTCCATCCAATCGAGCGGCTCGCCGGGCGGCAGCTCTTGGGATGCTAGGTCGAATGCGGCCCGCAGAGCAGCCTCCTGCTCCTCGGTCGCGATGGCTGGATCAACGGAGACGAAGAGCGGCGTGCCGCTGCCTGCTAGCAAGTCGAGCCACTGCTTGTTCAGCTCCCATGGAACATCGTTCGTAATGCCGATACAATCGGCATCATGGCTATAGAAGGTATTATGTTGGGCCATGCGGAATGCCATCGTATTGACGCCCATATAACGCGTCCGCTCCCATGACTTGCCGCTCGTATCATCGCCAGTACGCTGGATTTCGAATAGGCCCGCAGCAAGATGACTGATCGTGTTGCAGCCGATCAACAAACTGCTGCCAGAAGCTTCAGCGATAGTCCGATAGAGGTCAAGCACGATTTCGGCTGTTGTTCTCGATCGGTCGCTGAACGTATTCGCAAGCGAGTTCACGTCCGACTTCATTCGGAACCCCCATTCGCCAAGCAGATCATAGGTAGAGAAATCATGCTTAATGAGCTCGAAGCCCCAATCCGACATATCCTTGATCGATTTCGCAATGAACTCGAGTACTGCCGGTACGGTTGGATCAAGCACGCTGTCCGTCTCGCTTGCCGAATATCGTACCCATTCCTTCGGCACATTCGGATCAGACGACATCAACGGCCTGCACCAAATGCCTGGACGAACGCCGGTCTCCTTCATCGCTCGCGCAAGCCCCGCCATATCAGGGAACTTGTCGCTGCCCGTCCACGGCGCACCCTTACAGCCTCCGCCTCCGCTTGCAAGCTGCCAGCCATCGTCAATTACCATGAATGGACGGTTAGCTTCCGATGAAGCGAGCGAGGATATGAACGCCGAGTCCGCCAGGATCTGCTCATGCGAGCTATTGCCGTAAGCATAATACCAGTTATTGCCCCCATATACCGGCTGAGACGGCAATACGGGCTGCAAGCACATCAACTGGCAGAAGCGCCGTGCGGCAGCAAAGGCTGATTCCCCCTTTTTTCCTTCGAACGCCAATAATACAGCTACTTCCAGCCTTCTATCTCCGAGCACTACGCCGACTGCACCATTACGCACATCCGCGGTGAAGGTTATTCCCTCCTGATCGAGTTTCCAACTGCAAAATGCGCTTGGTCCTGTCCGCACGCCATACCCGCTCGTGACATTGCCGTTATTCGTCAAGAAGTACCATGGCATCACTCGCTCAGGCACTATGCCCCGCCATTCCAAATCCCCATAAGCCCGCTCCCAGTGATCGCCCAATACGAGCAGCTTGCCTTCTGCCCGCTTCGCCCAGCGGATCTTCACTGTAAGAACTGGTTCGACCGCCGACTCCAACCACAGATGCACCGGCGCCCCATCAGACGCTTGCGCCCCCGCAAGCTCCACTACAACCCGGTCTTTACTCCACTTTCCCGTTTCCTGCAGGGTCAGCTGTTTCCAGCCATGATCCGTCTCTACCCGAATATCGATTGGCTGCTGCAAAATAGATAGTGACATATATTACAATCCCCTCTCTGCTCATCCTTGTATGCCTTAATAGAAAACTCGATAATGAGAGTATAAAGGACTATCGCTGCATTCGTTATCACATATGAGGTCTTGCTGCTAGAAATAATGAACCAAATGGGACATGATAGAGAGATACAGCAAGAAAGGAGTTGCCAACAATGACGAACAGGGCTGCTGCGCTGAAGAGCCGTACTTTTCCCAACTTAAAATCGGAGGTTTATCTGTATGGCATGCATACAGGCGTAACCGGCAAAGGCTGGTTATGCCAGCGGCATCTTCACCACATGATGGTGGAGGTCAATCTCGTGCTGAGCGGGACTCAGACTGCCATTATGGATCATGCCGTCTATGAGCAGCAGGCTGGCGATCTTCTCATCATACCGCCTATGAAGCCCCATCGTTACAAGTCGGATCGACAGGAGCCGCTGCATTATTTTGTTATGCATGTTCAAGTATCCGATACGGCATTCATGCAGCTTATGAACAACTGCGAGCAGCTCCATTATCCGAAGGGAGATCCGCTTAACGAGAAGCTTCGACCGATCATCATGCAGCTTATCGAGCAGCTCCAAGAGGATGACTCGCACTCGCAAATCGCATTGTTCGCCAACGCTCTCATGATGATGAGCCTGCTCGAGCGTCATATGAAGACGCAGCAGTCAGACAGCCCTCACTATTCTGAAGAAACATTGCCCTCACTTATTGCTCGTGAGATTGAGATGCTGATTACATTCCGCCCTTCTGATAGCGAGGACCGGTTCGAAACCCGTGAACCGCTGCACAATTGGCTCGCTCAGATCGCAGAGAAGCTGCTAATCAGCCGCCGCCATTGTTACCGTGTATTCCAGCAAGCTTACCGTATGTCCCCGCGCGATTACTTGGCCGTACTCAGACAGCAGGAAGCAATGCATTCGCTTGTGAACAGCGACGACTCCTTAGAACAAATCGCATATCGCATCGGGTTCGAAAATGTGCAAAGCTTCATTCGCCAATTCAGCAAATGGACAGGCATGACGCCGGGCAGCTTCCGCCGCTCGGAACGCGATTCACTCCACTACCTAACTCCGCTGGAGCTTAAGCTTGAGCTTGAGCAACAATGAAAAAACCGCAGCCATAAGCTGCGGTCCGATCGTCCCGTCACTTCGATATATCGATAAACCCTTCGCCGAACACGTCGCGCACATCATGAATGGTGATGAAAGCATTTTTGTCGGCGCTTTTGACGATTTTCTTGAGCGTGCTGAGCTCCTGCTTGCTAATCACAATATACAGAATCTCCTGCTTGTTCTTCGTGTAATAGCCCTGTCCGTGCATGATCGTGACGCCGCGGTCCATGACCGTTATGACTTGGTCGGCGATCTTCTGATGCTCCTTGGAAATAATCGTAACAGCCTTCTTCGGATTGACGCCTTCAATGATGAAGTCCATTACCTTCGTTCCAATATACAGCATGATAATCGTCAGCATGAGCGCCTTCGCGCCAATGATGAAGAAGGAAGAGAATGCGACGATCAGATCGAAGAACAACAGCGCGTAGCTGATGTTCCAGTCCAAATATTTATTAGCGATTCGGGCCAAAATAGTCGTACCTGCCGTCGTGCCCCCGACCCTGATGATCATGCCGATGCCGATCCCGACAAACATGCCACCGAAAATAGCGTTAACGACGATCTCATCCGATTCGATGCGCCAATGGTCCGTCAGGACGAGGAACAGCGAGTTGCTCGCGACGGCAATGATCGTATACAGAACGGCCGTACGGTCAAGAAACCGATAACCGACGATCAACAGCAGACCGTTGATAACCAAGTTGACAATACCCGGCGACCATTCGAACAAGTAGTACAAAATAATCGTAATGCCCGTTACGCCGCCCTCTCCAAGCTCGTTCGGAATCACGAACAGATTGACGCCTAGGGCAAACAGGAACGCTCCACCCACAATAATGAGTATATCTAGCAGCCTTTTCTTCATCACGTATCTCCTAAAATAGCCGCAGTTAACGAATAACCGTCTGCTCTTCCTTATCCTTATAATTCAATATGCTGTCCTCCAGCATCTCGTTAATATCGCCGTACTCCTTAATAATATGCAGCTCGCCCCAATTGCATAGCGAATCCAGAATCGGCTTCAAGCTCCAGCCGTATTCGCTAAGCTCATATTCCACCTTGGGCGGAACCTGATTATAGCTGATCCGGTTGACGATGCCGTCCTGCTCCAGCTCCCGCAATTGCTGGGTCAGCATTTTCTGCGTAATGGCCGGCATTAATCGTTTAAGATCGCTCGTACGCTTCGTCCCATGGGTCAGATGGCATAGAATGACGCATTTCCATTTCCCGCCAATCACCTCAAGCGTTGCTTCTACCGATATATTGTACCTTTTTGGAGCCATATCGTATTCCTCCTTGCCTCTATTTCCATAGGTACTTTTCAGTACCTATAGCACTTCACGGTATCTATAGCACTTGAAAGTACGTACTATCCATCGCCGCGCGATTCATCCATAATAGCATTTACCGGCCGGTCATTACTACTGTGGAGGAAAAAACGTATGACAACAAATCAACGAAGAAGTACCTTTGCGCTGCTTGCGTTAGCGATAAGCGCCTTCGCCATCGGAACGACAGAGTTCATCAGCGTGGGGCTGCTGCCTCTCATCGCCGACGACTTGCACATATCGATAACAACTGCGGGATTAACCGTATCGCTATACGCGCTAGGCGTTACGTTTGGCGCTCCGATTCTTACGTCGCTCACCTCCAAAGTATCTCGCAAGACGCTGCTGCTGGCGATTATGATCGTCTTCATCATCGGCAATACGCTGGCCTCGCTGGCGAGCGGCATTGCCGTCCTGCTGATCGGACGGCTCGTATCCGCTCTCGCCCACGGCATATTCATGTCGATCGGCTCGACGATCGCGGCTGATCTCGTGCCGGAGAACCGCAGAGCGAGTGCCATTGCCCTTATGTTCTCCGGGCTTACGGTTGCTACCGTTACCGGCGTGCCGCTCGGCACTTGGATTGGCCAGCAGCTTGGCTGGCGCATGGCATTCGTCGCGATTGTCGCCATTGGCATCCTGTCGTTCATTGCTAATCTGATTCTCGTCCCTTCGGGCTTGCGCAAAGGAGCATCCACTACGATGCGCGATCAGATTAAAGTAATCACGAACGGAAGACTGCTGCTGGCCTTCGCCATTACGGCGCTTGGCTACGGCGGAACGTTTGTCGTCTTCACTTATTTATCCCCTTTGCTGCACGACATAACCGGATTCAGCGAGAAAACGATAGTCTTTCTTCTGCTCGTATACGGCATCGCGATTGCCATAGGTAACGTTATTGGAGGAAAGGCCGCCAACCGTAATCCTGTAAAAGCTCTGTTCTATATGTTCGCTATGCAAGCCGTTATATTGCTTATCCTAACCTTCACCGCGCCATTCAAGATTGCCGGCCTCCTGACGATTATCGCCATGGGCTTGCTGGCGTTCATGAACGTGCCGGGGCTACAGCTCTATGTTGTGATGCTGGCTGAGCGCTATACGCCGAAGTCGGTCGATGTCGCCTCTGCCTTCAATATTGCCGCATTCAATGCAGGCATTGCGATCGGCTCCTATCTCGGCGGCGTCATTGCCGGGGGCATCGGCATCATCCATACCGCATGGATCGGGTCCGTTATGGTCGCCGGCGCAGTCGTCCTAACCGGCTGGGTTCGCAAGCTCGAGGCAAACGACACGAAGCAAGGAGAGAAGCTGCGCGCTTCCGCATAAATCATAAAATTTGAGAGGATGTATTATTATGACTACAACAACTAACCCAATCACAAATCTGCAATCCACGACAACATTAAGCAACGGTGTTCGCATGCCTTGGTTCGGCCTTGGCGTATTCAAGGTAGAGGAAGGCTCCGAGCTCATCGAAGCTATCAAAGCAGCGGTCAATCATGGCTACCGCAGCATCGATACGGCTGCCATCTACGAGAACGAAAGCGGAGTCGGACAAGGCATACGCGAAGCGTTAAGCGAAAGCGGCTTATCTCGTGACCAACTCTTCGTAACATCCAAAGTATGGAATGCCGATCTGGGCTATGAGCAGACACTCGCCGCGTTCGAGACGAGCCTCACCAAGCTCGGCCTCGACTATCTGGACCTCTACCTCATCCACTGGCCTGTCGCGGGCAAATACAAAGAAGCTTGGCGAGCGCTTGAGACGCTTTACAAGCAAGGAAGAGTAAAAGCAATCGGCGTCAGCAACTTCCAGATTCATCATCTGAAGGACTTAATGGAAACAGCCGAGATCAAACCGATGATTAATCAAGTCGAGCTGCACCCATTACTGACCCAACAGGAACTTCACAGCTTCGCCAAGGAGCAGAGCATTCAGCTAGAGGCCTGGTCACCGCTCATGCAAGGTCAGCTGTTCGAGCATCCCGTTCTGCAAGAGGTCGCCGCTAAGCATGGCAAGTCCGTCGCCCAAGTCATTCTCCGCTGGGATCTGCAGCGCGGCATCATCACGATACCGAAATCGACGAAGGAACAGCGCATAATCGAGAATGCGAATGTGTTCGACTTCGAGCTTACGAGCGGCGATATGGAACAAATCGAAGCCTTGAACGAGAATCGCCGCGTCGGCCCGGACCCGGACAACTTCGATTTCTAATGTCCTATGCATCAACAAATAAGGCTCGCCTCGGCTTGAGAGTAAACATGCCGGTGCGAGCCTTATTTCATTATGATTGCTTAGTTTCTCAATTCATCAAGCAGACTCGTCATATCCGCATCCAAATTCAATACTCGCAAAATGATCGTCAACGCTTCCGCACGCGTAGAGAAAGCTCCAGGGGCGAAGGTATTAGCGTCTCGTCCTTCGAACAAGCCCGCGGCTGCTGCAGCTTTAATCGCATTCTCATTCCACGAGCCTGCAATGTCGTTAAAGGCAACGTCCTGTTGCTTTTCGATAGCATCAAGGTTAACGATGCGCACGATGATGGAAACCATCTCGGCTCGGGTAATGAATTGATTCGGCTTGAACGAGCCATCTGTATAGCCGGTCAGAATCCCTTTGGAGGCTAACGCGACAATGGCGTCTTTGGCCCAATGAGCCTGCACGTCATTCAAGGCTGGAGCGCTTCCGCCGGCAACAGCGTTCAGTTGGAACAGCCTGGCTGCAATCGCGGCGAATTCCGCACGCGTAATGCTGCCGTTCGGACGGAACGTTCCGTCATCATAGCCGCTTATAACGCCTAACTTTGCGAATAACGCTATATCCGATGCGGCCCAATGTCCACCGGCATCCGAGAACGCTCCGCTAGCCGGATTGTTCTGATTCATTTCAATCCTTGCTTTCACATAGGCTTTCAGCTTCTCCGCGTCTACAACCGAGTTGTAAGGCGCAGCCGGCGTTACCGGCGGTTCAGGCTCGACCTCAGGCTCCGGATCAGGCTCTACCGGCGGCTGCGTAGGCCTGCGCGGCGCAACCGTTACGGTGACCGTATAAGCCTGCGTTGTTCCATTTTCAGCATATACCGTATACGTAAGAGGCCCAGTGAAATCGTTAAGGCTCGCATCGGAGGTCTGTATGCGGTTCCCGATCCATACCGTCGATTCGGCCGACGACGTGAACGTTGCGACTTGATTCGCCAATGCGCTGCCGTATGGCAATACGACGGATACCGTATGAGCAGACTCGTTCACCGTGCCGACAACGCCGTTCACGGCAAAGGTCAGCAGCTCTTTGCTCGAACTTTCTTCAGCATTAGCTGTTTGAACATTAATAGTATAGTCTCTGTAATCACCTGCTTCATCATACACCCGGTAAACAACGGGGCTCGAGAAATCAATATAATCGTAGGCTACTTCCCCGCTAATCTGCTGTAAGTCATCCACTCTCACGATGCTGCCCGTCGTCGTAAACGCAGGCACCAGACTGTGAAGATCCGTTCCGAATGGCACTTTAATCTGGACAGTATAGACTTCGCTATCGATATAACCAATAGAACTCGTTGCCGGGAAAGCAAAGTAAGTTATGTCTTTTGCCGTGCTCAGCTCCTGCTGCGTATTCACGGTCACCGTGTAGTTCCTCGTGCTGCCATCGGCGGCCACAACGGTGTAGGTAACGGGCAAAGTAAAATCCTGCGCCGTCACATCGCTTGTTTGAATGTCGCCACTCACTTCTACTCGCACCCCTTCGGTTGCGAAGGAAGGCGTCAATTGCGTTACATCCGTTCCTTCCGGAACAGTCAGGTAGATCAAGAAGGCTTCTTCGTCAATAAAGCCGGTTATGGCCGGGTTGGATAGGCTAAAGGAAGTTATCGCCTTTAAGTTGCTCGGTCCTTCCGTTACCGTAACGGCATACGGCTGCTGGCTGCCGTCCTCGGCAACTACCGTCAATACTACCGGAGACGACGAATAGTCCGATCTTGTCTCCCCGCTCGTATGACTTATAACGGAGGCGCCCGGCGAAACTTCGAAATGCTCAAGCATGTTGTACGTGGCCGAGCGGAAAGGAACGATAACGCTGATCGTATGGCTATCGTTATCGATCACTCCCGGATTGCCTTCCACCGAGAAGCTAAGAAACTTGTTCTCCGAACTCCCCGCCGCGAACATCATTTGCGGAAATATACTAATAAATACAACTAACACAAGCACGCTGGATAATAATTTTTGGAATCTGTTTAGCAAAATAAGTCAACCTCCTCTTTTCACGCTGTGTAATACACGAATACGCTATGAAACTTCTTCATTATAGCAAAATAACAGCCTTAACAAGCATTAAAAAAAGAAGAGCCAGCCGTTTCTCGCGCGGCGCAGCTCTTCTTCCTTCCCTATTTTTTCGAAGCTTGCAGATGCTCTTCCAGACGATCCMATGTTTCTCTGATACCTTGCTCCATACCCATCTCGATAACGGTTTTAACTGCTTCTTCCGAATCGAAACGCGAACGGCTGATAACCTTCGTCTTGCCTTCCAACTCTTCGAACACCAACGTCACATGCGATGGCGGCATACCCTCTGCCTCGTTGCCCTCGGCATCCGAGAAGTAATCTACATATACAATCTTCTCTTGATCCACGATCTCCTCATAGACAGCTTTGCCCCATGATTCGAAGCCGAAGAAGTCACCTTGCGCCTCATCGATACACTTCATGCAGTAATGCCATACACCGCCCGGACGAAAATCAACATTGCAAACCGTCAGCGTCCATCCGCGAGGACCCCACCAATGCTTCAAGTGCTCAGACTCGGTGAATGCGCTGAACACAAGACCCTTTGGCGCGTTGAAGACACGCTCCATCACAAACTCTTGACCTTCTACCTTTGTCAGCATTTCATTCGTCATTTTACAATTCCTCCCAAAGTTAATTTGTCGTGTCGTTCTCGTTCTTCGCTTGCAGCTTCTGCAAATAAAGTTCTAAGTTGTCAAAGCGTTCTTCCCACAATCTGCGGTAGTCGTCCAGCCACTTATCCATTTCTCGAAAAGGCTGCTCCCGCAGCTTGTAATGACGCCGATTCGCATCCGCCTGCACTTCAACCAATCCAGCCTCCAGCAAGACGCGCAAATGTTTGGACGCCTGGGGCTGCCGAAGGCTTAAGCGTTCAGCAATTTCCCCTACCGTCAGAGGTCCGGCCTGGAGCAGTTCTACAATTCGCAAGCGGTTCGGCTCAGAAAGAGCGCTAAATGTTGTTGTATCCATTCACCTTACGTTCCTTTGTTGTTCAGTCGTTAACATATCCTGCACCATTAATATACTTCAATTTGAATATTCCTGTCAAGGAATATTCAATGCAAAAAACAGACCCAAAACGATTGCTCTCGCTTGAGGTCCGCCTTCTTGTTGTCTAACCTAGCCTCTTTTCTTGCGCGTCATAACGTCGAAGATAACGGCTGCGGCAAGCACGCCGCCACGAATCATGTACTGATAGGAGACGCCAACGCCGAGCAGGTTCATGCCGCTCGAGAGAGACGCCATAACAATTGCGCCAATAATCGCTCCTGTTACTTTGCCGACACCGCCCGCCGAGGATACGCCGCCGACATAAGCCGCAGCAATGGCGTCAAGCTCGAACAGCGTACCCGCCGTTGTCGAAGCCGATTGCATGCGCGCGGTGAACAGAATTCCAGATAGAGCAGACAACATGCCCATGGATCCAAATACGATGTAGGTAATTTTTTTAACGTTAATACCTGTAAGGTGAGCCGCTTCCGGATTGCTGCCTACGGCGTAGATATGTCTGCCGAGCACCGTCTTCGTCGTCAGGAAGTGATAAATAGCAACTACGCCGAGCATAATGATAACCGTCCAGGAGAATCCATTGTAACCTGCAAGAATCCAAGTAATATAACCAATAATGAAAGAGATGAAGATCAACTTGACTGTGAACAAGCCTACAGACATAACTTCGAATTGGTACTTCATCTTGTTCCTGCGCTGGGTGATTTCGCTATAGATGTAGAATACGATGCATAGCAAGCCCAGGAGCAGTGATAGCACATGCAGGCCGCCTACTTGAGCAAGCGATGGAATGAAGCCATTGCCGAGCGCATTAAAGAAATCGTTATCTACGTTGATCGTTCCCGTCTTTTCGGTGACTTGCAGCAACGCGCCTCGGAAAATAAGCATAAAAGCCAAGGAAGCGACGAACGATGGGATACCGATCTTAGCTACAAGCACGCCGTTGAATAACCCGGCTACAACGCCAAGAACCAAAATGATCGGAATGGTCAAGTACACCGGTACTCCCATTTGCGTCATTAGGATCGCTGCGATCGCACCCATGAATCCGGCTGCAAAGCCGACGGACAAGTCGATCTCGCGAATAACGATGACAAGCGTCATGCCGACAGCGAGCACGGCGATGTAGCCCGTAGCGTCGAGCAGGTTACTAATATTACGCGATGACATAAACAATCCGTCCGTCATAATCGTAAAGGTAAGCATAATGACAAACAGCGCAATGTACATGCCGTAGTCACGGATATTCACTTTGACAAGCGACTTCGCTTCGTTAAAAAGGTTCATTGGTCTTCCTCCTATTGCGTTGCAAGCTGCATAATGTTTTCTTGGGTAGCCTCTGCGATCGGCAACTCGCCCTTCATCTTTCCTTCAGCCATGACGTATATACGGTCGCTCATGCCAAGCACTTCTCCGAGCTCGGACGAGATCATGATAATGCTCATTCCTTCGCTGATCAGCTTGTTCATAATCGTATAGATTTCGAACTTGGCGCCTACATCGATGCCGCGCGTCGGCTCATCCAGGATCAGCAGCTTCGGTCCGACGAACAGCCATTTGCCGAGAGACACCTTCTGCTGGTTGCCGCCGCTCAACTTGCCGACGATTTGCTCCACGGATGGAGCTTTGACGTGCATGGAGCTCTTATACTCGTTCGAAATTTTCACTTCTTCGTTCTCGTTAATGACGCCGTTCTTGGCAATTCCGCTTAGGTTAGCCGCAACGACATTGCTTTTGATGTCTTGGGCCAAGAACAACCCATCGCCCTTCCGGTCCTCGGTTACGTATGCGATACCCGCTTTGATCGCATCGCTTGTATGCTGGAATTTCGAGGGCATGCCATCCACGAATAAGTCGCCCTGCAGTTTATAGGACTTGGGATTGCCGAAGATGCTAAGAGCGAGCTCCGTACGCCCCGAGCCCATTAAGCCGGCTATGCCGACGATTTCGCCTTGTTTAACATGAAGATCAACCTTTTTAACAACGTTTCGTCCTAACTTTGGATCGTAAGCGGACCAATTATTAAGCTCCAAAATTTTATCGCCGAATTTCTTGTTCGTTCTCTTCGGATAAATGTCGTCGATCTCGCGACCGACCATGTTTTTGATAATCGCGCTTTCGGTTATTTCGCCCTTCGATGCATCGAGCGTGCAGATGGTGCGTCCATCGCGAAGGATGGTTGCCCGGTCCGCTATGGAGATGACTTCTTTCAGCTTGTGAGAAATCATGATGCAGGTGATGCCTTGTTTCTTCAGCTCTCGCAGCAGCACAAGCAGGTTCTCGCTGTCGTTTTCGTTCAGCGCCGCGGTCGGCTCATCTAGAATAAGCAGCTTGACGTGTTTGCTTAACGCTTTGGCGATTTCAATCAATTGCTGTTTGCCGACGCCGAGGTCCTTGATCAGCACCTCCGGATTGACGTCCAATCCAACCTTCTGGAGCATTTGCTTCGAATGAACGATCGTTTGGTTCCAATCGATGACTCCGCCGCGTTTCACTTCGTTGCCCGCACTAATATTTTCGTATACGGTCAAATCCGGGAATAACGCCAGCTCTTGATAAATAATGGCGATGCCCGCCTTCACGCTGTCGCTGATCCGGCCAAACTGTTGTACGTTGCCCTCGTACACGATATCGCCTGAATACGTGCCGTGAGGATATACACCGCTTAACACCTTCATCAACGTGGACTTTCCGGCGCCGTTCTCACCGATCAAGCAGTGGATTTCGCCTTCTTCCACCTTGAAGCTGACATCAGTGAGCGCTTTGACTCCCGTAAATTCCTTGGAGATGTTCTTCATCTCCAATATATATTCGCTCATTGTTATGCCCCCTTAACCTAGCAGCCGTTAATATTGCGGAATAGTGATAGCCATGGACTACCACTATCCCGCCTGGGCTATGCTTTTGTCTTATTCCAGACCTGTGAAGTCTTCCGCTTTGTAGTAAGCCGAATCAACAAGCTTTGCTTTTACGTTCGCTTTGTTAACAACGATAACGTCTGTTTGTTTAGCTGCGACGTCAATTTTGCCGTTGTTGTACGAACCTGTCGTTTCAGGCGTTCCGCCGTCGAGCAGCGTTACCGCCATGCCCATTGCGTCTTTAACCAGCGTACGAACGTCTTTGAATACCGTCATGGACTGTTTGCTGTCAATGATGTATTGAACGGATGCTTTCTCCGCGTCTTGGCCGGTTACGACGAAGCTCGATACCGCGCTGTCGGAACCGAATACGTCCGCGATGGCGCGAGCCGTGCCGTCGTTTGGAGCAAGAATCAGAACATCGCCTTTTGCGTTAGCGGCAGCGGATGTCAGGTGAGTTTGCGCTTTGTTTTTAGCTTCGTTCGGATCCCAGTTCGTTGTAACTTGACCGATGATTTTGCTTAGCTCATCGCGGGACAGTTCAGCTTTGTCTTTCAAAGCAACCGCTTCGCTGGAGTTGGCGATAACGAATGTGCCGTCAGCGATTTTTGGTTGCAGTACTTTCCATGCGCCGGCGAAGAATAGGAATGCATTATTGTCGGTAGCTGCGCCTGCATACAGGTACAGCGGTTGGCCTGCGCCTTTTGCATTGTCTACTAGGTATTTCGCTTGCGCCGCGCCTACCGCTTCGCTGTCGAACGTGACGTAGTAGTCAACCGCATCCGTATCCGTGATCAGACGATCGTATGCGATAACTTTGATGCCTTCTTTTTTCGCTGCTTCTACGGCTGCGCCAGCGGCTGCGCCGTCTTGAGGACAAATAATGAGGACGTCAATGCCTTTGTTAATCAACGTTTCCACGTTTTCTTTCTCCTTAGCGGAGGAACCTTGGCTGAACAAAATTTCCGTCGTATATTTCGTGCCGGATAGCGCATCCTTAAAACGTTGCTCGTCTTGTACCCATCTTGGCTCATCTTTGGTCGGCAATACGATACCGACGCTTACGTCGCTTCCGCCACCGCTTCCGTCTTTGCCGCATGCCGCCATGATTGTAGCGAACACCATCACAACTAGCAGGAGAGAAATCGCTTTAAACTTTTTATTCATTTTTTTACCCCTCTCAAATGTGTTTCTGCTGTTTACAGGTCAAATATATCACCTAACTCGATTCATGAAAGCGCTATACAATAGCACTCTTTTATAAAATCCTATACTTTTTTAAGGTGAGTCTTGTCCGTTCTTAGGTCCTGAACTTGGAAACCGTGAGCTTCAGCTCGGCTACCAGCTCCACGAGCCTGCTGGCATGCTCGGACACTTCCCCGATGGATTCCGTCTGCATGTCCATGGTTGATGCGATCTGCTGCGTGGAAGCCGTCGTCTGCTCGGATACGGCAAGTATCGTCTGTATCGACGCGACTACTGTTTCCTTTTGTGCTTCGATGCTTGCGATTGTACCCCGTTCTCCTTGCAGGCGAGACTGCATTCGGCCGAGCGAATCGTTCATGCCGCTCATGGCTCGGCTCACCTCGGACACGGCTATCCGCTGCGTTTCGTTCATCGCGTTCGTATCGCCGACGACGGAGACGAGATTTTCCGTTTGCGACAGCATCTCGGAGATGGTCGCATGAATGCTCTTCGCCGATTGCTTCGCCTGAACCGCCAAGCTGCGCACCTCGCCCGCCACGACAGCGAAGCCTCTGCCGTGCTCGCCGGCCCTAGCGGCCTCGATCGAAGCGTTGATAGACAAAATATTGGTCTGATCCGTAATGGCGAAGATCGCTTTCGCCACGGAAGCAATCGATTGCGACTGGCGGCTTAAGTGATTCACGATATCCGATACCTTTCCGAAAGCCTGCTCCAAGCGGGTATACGACAGCTCGAGCTGCTCTACTTGGCTGTTGCCGCTCTTGAGATCACGGCTGGATTCAGCAAGCACAAGCTTGATGTCGCCGGACTGACCGATGAGCGTCTCGATTTCCCGGCTTAGCACTTGAACAGCCTCGGAGCTTTTCTCGATTTCGGTCGAGGTGTGGGAAGCGCCGCGCGCGATTTCGTCCGCCGAACGGGCAATCTCGACGCCCGAGGTCGCATTCTCGCTTGCAATGGTCGTAACGAAGCCAGCCGTCTCTTCCACCGCCTGCACGCTGAGGTCGACTTTCCTTATCAATGCGCGCATGCTGCCAAGCATCGTATTGTAGCTGGTCGCCAGCTCGCCAATCTCATCTTGTTTCGCATAGCTGAACTCCGACATCAAGTCGCCTTCCGCGGTTTTAGCAATAGTCATTCGAAGCGAATTGATTGTCTTCAGCAGTCCCGTCGCGATTGTATAAGCAGCCAGCGCCCCGATGATAAGACCGATTGCGAGGGAGATCAGGCTCGTGGCCACGAACTCGAAAAGACTGTCGGTCAACGCTTGTTTGTCCACAAAAGAAACGACGCTCCAATTCATCGAATAAACGAACGAGACCTCTCCTTTATACCGGACATCCTCCCATTCCATGTCGATACCGCTTCTTTGGCCTGCCGCCACGTCCGCCACCCAGCCAAAATTCCGCTTCATATCGGCTGGCTCGGAGAGCGCGTCCAGCACGCCGGGTATGCTGCCGCTCGCGTTCGGATCAATGTTCGTTCCGTCCAAGCCTTGCATGAACGAGGAAATGATCAAGCCCTGGTTATCGTAGATGACCAGCTTGTTATCCCCGAATTTCTCGTTGGATTCCCGCAGCAATCCAATCCCGTTCAAGTCGATATCGAAGCCCGCGACACCGTACAAATCTTCTCCGGTCAACACCGGCGTCACGATCGAAACCGTCATCTTGCCCGATAATTCATCCAACCGGACGTCCGTCCAAGATGTATCCTTGTTTTGAAGAGCAAGCTTATAGTGAGGCATCTCTCTCGCATCACCCGAATGGCCCTTCTCGTGAGTCGTCAACTGTTGTCCTGTCGACGCTGGGATGAAGTACGCCCCGAGCAGCGAATGATCCTGAGCCTTCACATCCTGCAGCATGCTTGCGATATCCTGATTCGAATTCCCGGAGCGGCGGCTCATTCGTCCGATTTCTCCCGCCATCCCCTCGACCGCCTTCTCGTATTGCTCGGCGAACATCCGAAGCTCTCTGGTAGCGCTTTCAACTTGTGTCGCGTTTGCCTTTGCGAACGTCTCTGCAAGCGAAGCCTGCATGGTGCCGAAGTTCATCGCGCTCGAGCCTATCAAGGACAACAGTATCGCCGCCGAGATCAGACCCATCCACTTGACCCGCAGCGATCGCCCGTTCATGCGAAACCGAACGATTTTACGGAAATTAAAATTCCACCCTCGCGTCTTCCTCATCTGTCTATCCCCCGCCTAATATTTGGGTTGTTGTTCGTTCTACCCAAATATTACTCGACTTGCTTGGATACCCGCTTAAC
The DNA here is from genome assembly GCF_056396205.1 of Paenibacillus sp. 05T425. Lineage (NCBI taxonomy): Bacteria > Bacillati > Bacillota > Bacilli > Caryophanales > Paenibacillaceae > Paenibacillus > Paenibacillus sp. 05T425. The sequence goes on along the minus strand of NZ_JBFTLA010000002.1, from coordinate 269,287 downwards.
AATTAAGATGATAAATTTGTGTTACCTAGTATTTTTTTGTGCTGCCTGTCGAATCATTCGGCTCAATAGAGGTGTGCTCGCATTTTGGATGGATTTCGTACAGTCAAAAGGCTAGGAACGAGAAGATTTCGATGTTTGATTGGATTTTATGCAGTCAAATGAACGGAGAAAGGTCACTGGGGGCGAAAAGGCCGATTCTGGCTGTATCAATTCCATTCAAAAGTCAGTTCAGCGGGCGATTTTGACCTATTAGACTGTATGAAATACAGGCAAAATAAACCTCAGTATGCGAGTCTCCGATTTATACAGAAAAGGATCTCAACCCATTCACGGCAAGGTGAAGGCTGAGATCCTCTTTCTCTAATAAATAAACGTTATTCCGGCTGCGCGAACCTGTACACATCCTCCTTGGCGTGGAAGCCGTCGGCAATAATGGTCGCGTCCAGGTTCAGCCGATCTACCGCGATCGGCGACAGCAGTACGGACGGCACCTCGATCTTGCCGTTATTCACCTTCCGGTCGGCGTGCGGAGTCTCGCCCTTGGCCATCATGACGGCAAGCTCGGCCGCCTTAAGCGTCAGCGCATGGATCGGCTTATACACCGTCATCTCCTGAGTGCCGGTTACGATACGCTGCGCGGCAGCGAGATCCGCATCCTGTCCGGCGACCGGAATTTTGCCGGCCAGTCCTTGTGCTTCCAATGCTGCTATGACGCCGCCTGCCGTCGCGTCGTTGGCGGCAATAACCGCATCGATCTGATTGTTATTGGCCTTCAGCGCCTCTTCCATATTGGCTTTGGCGTTAGCCGGCGTCCAATCCTTGGTCCACTGGTCGTAGACGACCGTAATATCTCCGCTGTCAATGAACGGCTGCAGCACGTTGAACACGCCTTCCTTGAACAAGTGGGCGTTGTTGTCCGTCTCCGCTCCTCCGATATACACATATTTGCCTTTCGGCACAAGCTTCGTGATCGAATTGGCCTGCAGTTCGCCGACCAGCTCGTTGTCGAAGGAAACGTACAGATCGATCTCTGCATTTTTGACCAGCCTGTCGTAAGCGATAACCTTCACCCCAGAGGAATGGGCTTTCTTCACAATCGCTGCCGTGGCCTCCGCATTATGGGGTACGATGACGAGAAGATCGATGCCATGGCTGATCATCGTCTCCGCTTGTACGATCTGAAGCGCGTCGTCTCCGTTCGACGCACTGATCTCGACCTCAACTCCGAGAGCTTCCACAGACTCCCGGAACAAATCCCGGTCCTTCAGCCAGCGTTCCTCCAGCAGCGTATCCATGGAGAATCCGATCTTGATCGGTTGCTCCACGGTCTCAGAGCTTCCGCCTGTTCCATCTTTGGTTGATACCGGCGAGGGCGAAACAACCGAATTCGACGCGCCACCACCTCTATCCGCATCCGCGCCAAGTGCGCCGTCGTCGCCGTTATTGTCGCAAGCGGCAACGGCTAAGACGATAACGATTGCAAGCAGAGCCGTCCTGACTCGCATCCATATACGCTTCACGCTAATCGCTCCTTCTCTGCCGTCAGCTCTCATCGTCGGTCAGCTTTCTGCCGCCGAGCAGCGTCTTGCGATATTCCTTGGGCGAGACAGAGCACATCTTCTTGAACACCTTGCTGAAGTAGTTCGGATCGTGATACCCGACCTCGAACGTAATTTCCTTGAGGCTCTTCTCCGGGTCCGCCATCAGCTTCTTCGCTTTTTCGATGCGGCATTCCGTTAGGAAGTCTATGTAGTTGATGCCAAGCTGGTCCTTGAACATTTTGCTAATGTAGAACGGACTAAGTCCCACGCGTTTCCCGATCGCATCTAGCGAAATATCCTCTTGAGAATGCTCCGCGATATACAACTTGATCTGCTGGATCGTGTCCGGCTCCACCTGTTCGTAGTGTTCCGCGTAGGACTGCTTCATGCGATCCAGCAAACGTCCGGTTTCGGCCCTCAGCTGGCGGCCGTCCTGAGACTGGAAGGAGAACAGCGGCGTCTCCGCCTCGATGCCCATCTCGCTGAGCACGCGGGAAGCCACCCACAGCAGCTCGAGCACGCGTTGCTGCGTCTGCATCAATTCGGCGCCTTCGTTCTCATACTGCTGGATAAAGTCCATGACGCCAGCCCTCACCTGGTCCCATTGTCCCAACCTGATTTGGTCGAAGAACTGCCTCTCCCGCTGCTTGGCCAGCTGGCCGTCAAGCACGGCGCCCAATACGGGCGTGTCCTCATAAAACCTGTATTTGACCGGTAGCGACGTATCCATTGAAGCTATTAGCGATTCTTGGTAAGACTGGCGAATGTGCTCGAGCGATCCCGACATGTTGCCGATGCCAACGAACCAGCCCGAAATGGCGTCCTGCTTCGCAACGGATAGAATATCTCGGGCGAGGGAAATCGCTTGGGTTCGGTACGAGCGCTCTGGATCCCTAACAACGATAATGGGCAGCTGGCGGCCGTAGAGTGCTCCGACCAGACCGCCTCCTGCCTGCCTAACCTTCTCCTTCACCGCTGTATAGAATTGTTCCGCGCCTGCGGGCAGCAGCACGAGCATGACGAACATTTCATTTGCCGTCCGAATATCAAGGAGGCCGACCAGCTCGTCGACATGCACATCGTGCACATGGTCGAACAGCAGCTGCGTCACGACGTCCGTCTCAATGAGCGGCAGCGCCTTCTGCAGCGAATTCTGCTTCATGCGATCTTCTTCAATCTCCCGGAGCACCTTCCCGACCGTGGCTATAATTTCGCTCGCCTTGCTTGGCTTGAGCAGGTAGTCTTTCACGCCAAGCTTGATCGCCTGCCGAGCGTAATCGAACGCGTCATACGCCGTTACCATGACATATTTGATCCGAGGATACTGCTCCTTGATCACTTCCACCGCTTCCAGACCCGTCATGCCCGGCATTTTGATATCCATTAGAATCAAGTCCGGCTCGAACTCGCCCGCCATCTGCACCGCGATCTTCCCGTTCTGGGCTTGCGCAATGACTAGGTCCGGGTAGCCCTTGCGCAATATCGCCTGCAGACCTTCGCGTTCTATTTGCTCGTCATCTACGATCAGGAGCTTTATCATAGGTTTCGATTCCCCTTGTTTTCGGTATTTTCATAATGACCTTCGTGCCGCGCCCGCTTCCGCTCTTAATATCGATCACGTCCTCAAGGCCGTAGAACAGATGAAGCCGTTTGACGACGTTGCTCATGCCGATACCCGTCGAGTGACCTTCCGCCTCAACGGCATGCTCCGCTAATATGCTTTGGATTTTTTCCTCGGTCATGCCCGGGCCGTCGTCTTCGATCTCGATCGTAACTCGCTCTTCCCCGTCGATGACGCGGAACCAAATGTTGCCGCCTTCCTCTTCGGGCTCGACCGCGTATATGACGGCATTCTCGACGATCGGCTGCAGCGTAAGACCTGGAATTTGCACGTACAGGCATGACTCGTCGAGCTCTATGTGCAGCCTTAGCCGCTCCGTGAACCGCGCTTTCTGAATATCGATATACTGGCGCATCACTTTCACTTCATCGTACAGCGTGACGGAGCGATCCAGTCGCTTCAGATTATAGCGCAGCAAGCCCGCCACGCTGACAAGCAGATCGCTTGTCTCCTCCGAGCCTTCCAAATAAGCTTTCTTCGACAGCGTATCGAGCGTGTTGAACAGAAAATGCGGGTTAATCTGACTCTGCAGGCTGCGAAGCTGGCTCTCTTGAAGCAGCAGCTTGTTTTGCTGCAGCTCGTTCTCGAGCTGCGCCTTCTGTTGGATTTCCGAGATCAAGTTATTAATGTTGATCCTCATCCGGTCGAACATCTTCGCAAGGAAAGATATTTCGTCGTTGGACTCCACTTCCACTACTAAGTCGAACCGCCCTCTGGACAGCTCCTTGGCCGCTTGGGTCAGCTTCAGAACCGGACGCGTAATACTCAAGGAGAACCAGTACGTGAAGACGAGCAGGAGGAACGTGATAAGCATGAGAAGCCAGACGCCCAGCTCCCTCAGCTCCTTGGATTGCTCAATAATGCCGCGGTAGAAGCGGTCATAAGTCCTCAGCTCGGTATCGATCAGCGTCAGCGTCATCTCGGAGATGTATTTGGAGATGCGCGTCGCTTCCGTGAACGCCTGGGACGAGGCCTCCGTCTCCTTCTCAGATTGGAAAATAAGCGATCGGTCGGTCGTCTCGACGAGACTGTCGATTAGGTTCATGTAGCTGGTTAAGACAAACGCATTCTCCGCATTGCGAAGCATATTCACCTCGTTCTTCGCCCCTAGAATACTCTCACGGCTCTCGTCCAGCTGGGTCAGGTTGGCTTCGCTCGGCGTCATCAGGTAGTTGTTCAGCGACGTAATGATCTGCTGGCTTGCCGTCGTCACCTCATTCATGCGAAGGTAGCGCTGCAAAATGTCATTGTACCGATCTTGCGTCTTCTGGTTGTAATAAGTAAGCGCTATCCATATCGTCGCCATAAAAAACAGCACGATCGCCGCCAGTGTCCATATTTTTTTCTGAATGCTGATGTTCATCGCGCTTCCATCGCCTTCGCCATCCGAATATCGGTGAGATAACCGTCCATTTCAAGAGGAACCGTCTCGCCGCTCAACCACTCCATCATCAGCTTCACGCTCAGCTCGCCCATTTTCTCCGGAGATTGCTCGATCATCCCGTCCAGCTTGCCCTGCTCGAACAGCTCTTCCGACTCGCGCCCGTCATCGAATGAATAAATATGATACGGTCCGATCTGCGAGCGCCTGCCGATCTCATGCAGCATCGCGCTGGCCATGCCGGCGTTCACCGCAATGAAAGCATCGGCGTCCGGTACCCGGTTCATCAGATCCTTCGTCGTGGCAATGACCTGCTCCCTTGTCGCCTCTGTTTCGGCGTAAGCCGTCCGAACATCCTTATAATCCTTCAAGACGTCTTGAATACCGGCCAGCCGTTGCTTCTGATAATACTCCTGATACGTGTCTCCCAGCAAAATGACGTTGCCCGATTGCCCCATATCCGCAAGCAGCTGCTTGGCGATCATCTGCCCCGCCGCGTACTGATCGGAGCCGACGTAGGTTCTTCTCAAGCTCTCCGCCATCGGCACGTCGTTAGCGACCGTTATAATGGGAATGCCGTAGAAGGCCGCCTTAATCTTGGTCAGGCTCTTGAACTCCTCTGCATCAAGCCCCTGCACGATAATGCCATCCACTTTGGAGTCGATCGCGATTTCTATTTTTTCCAAAAATTCCTCTTTGTTTTTCCCGTAGCTGCCCCATACCTCAAGACTCGCTCCGTCCTTCCGCGCCTGCTCGACCGCGCCGTGGCCAACCTTGTCCCAGAACGTCGTCTCCAGCTCCTGCGTGATGAGCACCAGACGATATTCGGTCTGCTTTGGGATCTCCGTCTGCGGCAGTCGCCAATCAGAACGGAAGGCTTTGCCCGCTGACACGAAGGTAAAAAAACATAACGTAAGACATACAATGCCGAGTAGAACCATGACCATTTTGCGCAAGAGAAGCGTCTCCTTTGTTCGAGCCTAACATCTAGCATCATCATATCCATGAATAGGAAAATGTTCAACTACGCTTATGTTATTTCATCGTTTAATCGAAGCAAACAAAGGATGCCCCGCAAGCAGCGGAGCATCCCTTGTTCAATTCATGCATGCATACAGCCTTCTCCTGCTACTCCTCTTCCTCCTCCGTTACGATAATGCGTGTCGTATTGGACAGCAGTGCCGCTCTGAAACACGAGGAGCCGAAGCGGAATTCGAAGAAGACGACCGCTTGGTTCTCGATGAAATCGCCTGCCGGCTCGAACAGAACCCTAACCCGGAACGACAGCGTGCGCGTGACGCCCGGTCCGATCGCGCCTAAGCCGACGCCTACCTTCGGATCCATTTGGCTGACGCCGTCGACGACCAGACTGCCCGATACGAATTGCAGCTGATTGGCCAGCTTATCATAGAAGATAACGTTGCCCGCTACGATATCGGTCGATGTATTGCTAATGGTTACATGATATTGATAGCTTTCTCCCACTCTAACCGTCTGAACGTTTGCCGTCTTAATGAAATTCGAGAAATCGGATGCGCTAATCTGCAGGATCGGATTCACGATCGTATTCGACTGGAACGTCTGCGTCGAGATCGTTCCGTTCGCGAGAAGGAAATTCGCCGTCGCCTGCGCCGTGTTCGTGAATGAACTGCCGCCCGTTACCAAAGCATCGAACCGAACGAATACCGCCTCATTCGGCGGAATAGGACCGAGATTAATGCCCGTATTCGGATTCGCCTCCAGCTCCAACACATCATCAACAATAACAGTGCCCGGTATGAAGAGCAGATTCGGCTGTAGGACATCTTGCAGCGTCGTTCGGACCGATATCGCATTGCCGTTATTGACGGCGAACAGACTTAACGTAATGCGTTGACCGATGAATAAAGATACGTCGAGAAAGGTTTTCGACAGCAGCAGATTTGGCGATGTCGGCTGGAACGCTCGAATCACCGTTACGAGTGCCGTATTGACAATAGGCTGAACCGTGCCGCCCATGAACGGAATCGTTACGCCCGGCAGCGGCGGCAAGGTGATGCCAGGAATCGTTACCGGCTGATCCAATACAACGACGCCTCCTGCTATCGTTAGCGGGGGCTGGCCCGCATTGTCTCCCGGCGCCGGCGTTACTCCCGGTTTGAACACGGGAAGAACGGGCAGAAGCATGCCGTTCACCGGCGTTACGCCCGGCGTGCCGGGAATGGCGATCTCCATCGGGCTGCAAGTCGGAACGAGCGTTCCTGGAGGAACAGTCACAACAACACCGTTGTTCGTAATTAGTCCCTGCGGCGGAAAACCCGCAACGAACACCTGGAATTCAATCGTGACCGTCTGCCCGACAGCAATCGTCCCGAGCACAAGCTCCGAGCCGATGTCCACGCCGCTGAATCGACCGCCGTCAATGAACAGGCTTGACGGGATGACGATGATTCCGTCTGGGAATACATCGGTTAAGATCGCTTCGCCCGGCGCTGTTCCCGTATTCGTAATCGTGATCGTATACGTGATCGTATCGCCCAACTGAGCGGTTAACACGCTTGGCGTCTTCGTTCCGACAATGTTCGGCCCCGTTATGACTGCTGGGGTTGTTGTCGTCGTACTCGAAGAGGTTGTGGATGATGTAGTGGTGGTTGAGGTAGTCGATGTAGTCGATGTAGTGGATGTTGTAGATGTCGTGGACGATGTTGTTGTCGTCGTTGATGTTGGAGGAACGACCATCGGCCCAGGCAAGCAGCCCACGAAAGGAATATTATGCGCCTCAAGTGTACCCGACACATTCGTCAGCGAAGCCGCAATAATCGTTCCGTTAATGTTGCCAAAGCCGATCGCTTCCCAGTCCGCATAAGGCGCAAGCACGGAGCCCGTAATGGATAAGTTTTGGTTAAATGCCCTTGTCGCTTGATAAAAGTTCCATAGAATCGTTGCTCCGTCTTCACGCGTGGACGTAACGCCATTGCGGAAGATTGTATAGCTGCCGAAGCCTACATCCGTTCCGCCGACATTAATAATGATCGTCGACCCTGCCGGAGCAACAATGTCGATCCCGTTGGCGGTATCGAGGCGAAGCCCGTTGCCGTCGACATTATTTCCGTTAAACGTGAACACGTTGAACGCAGGATCGGTTCCGGTTAGCACAATCTGGCCAAAATTGTTCGCTACCGTCCCGGTTGGCGTTACAGCCGAGAGATTGAGTGAAAGCGCCGCGAGCTCTTGCTCCGCTAAGTCAAAGTCGATAGGTGTGCCGACTAAWGGCTGATTCGGAACGCCGTTGTTGTTGGTCATCGTGTAATTAATGATTTCGCTATCGGGATAGATGACCGTATTGCCCGCAAAGTTCGTACCCATCGAAACGTTAATGTTTCCTTGAACGATCAGATCCGGCCGTGTCGTTGACACGGGCAGCGTATCGCCGATGCCATAGCTGGTGTAGGTAGCCGTCCCTCCAACGGCAACGCGTCCTTCCGAATCGACGAAAGACTGGGTATGATCTCCGAAAACAAAAACATTAAAGTCGTTGGCGATGCCTAAATTCACACAAGCCATCCTCTGCGCCCCTCCTCCATCTTGAGGTCAATTCCTAAATGTCATTCCATSATGTGTATGCATAATGAGCTAGTCTCAAACATACATGAGTATGGACTTTAAAAAAATTCGCAAAGAGGGAGTTTTCGATGAAGGTTGCGGTCCTAACGATGTTCAACGGACTTGCCAAAACCTATTCTCTCGTCAGCGTCGTCGAAGAGCATCTGCATATGCTGCTCGATGCAGGCGTAAAAGTGAAGCTGCTCGTCAGCCAAGATTGCCCGGATTCCGAGCGCTTCGGCATCTTCGCCGATGATCGGCTGGAATGGGTGAAAATTACGAATCGGCTGCAAGGACAGCAGATACATTGGATGGATTATTCGCAGCCGACAGGCAGAGTTCATGAAGCCTTCTACGATGAAGCGGCGACGATTGCCGAGAGCTTATATAAAGCGTTAAAGCATGAGGACGTATGTATCATGCACGATATTTTGTATCAAGGATGGCATCTCGTTCATAATGTAGCGGTTCGGATCATGCAGCGTCGGCTGCCCAATCTTCGATTCCTCGCCATGAGCCATTCCATGCCGATCCCAAGGCCGGCTCGTATGGACTGGCCGCTCTCGGCGCGGTATACCCCTTTGCCTAATACGACCTACCTCTACCCGACACAATCCGGACTAGCGGCGCTTGCCCGGCAGTACAACGTCCCTTTAGAGCGCTGCCGTGCCATCTCCAATTGCTGTAACCCGTACGCTGAATTCAGCCAAGAGCTGCAGCAGCTAGCCGCGAAGACCGACCTGCTGTCGCCGGATATTGTGGCCGTCTATCCCGGGCGGCTTACTCCCGGCAAGCAGCAGAACAAGGCTGCTGCCTTAGCGGGGGCAATCGCCGCTGCCTCAGGCAAGCGCGTAAAGCTCGTCTTCTGCGACTTTCCCTCGCTCGATATTGAGGCAGCTGCGTTCAAGCGAATGATTGTAGAAGCCGGTATACACAACGGACTTCATAAGGAAGACATCGTGTTCACCTCCGATGCAGGCTGGCCTGACGGATTCCCCCATCGCAGCGTCATGGAGCTGTTCACGATCAGCAATTTATTTATTTGCCCCTCCTATTCCGAATCGTTCGGTTTGATCGTGCTGGAAGCAGCCAGCCGCGGCAATTTCATCGTGCTGAACGAAGCCGTTCCCGCTTTGGAGGAGCTGGGCAAGCAGCTCCATGCCTACTTCATGCGTTGGAATGCCCGGAACATCGGCTATGATACGCAGGAGCACTATCACCCTTCCGAGCGTCACTATATGCTGGAGCATGCCGCGGCCATAGTGGGCCAGATGGAACAGAACCCTGTTCTCCATGCCAAAACAACAGCCCGTCAGCGCTATAATCCCGAATGGATTTGGCAGCATCAATTGAAGCCGCTGCTCGAAGAGGTTTGAACGAACGACAAAGGACGCCCCTCGCGAGGGGCGTCCTTTGTCGTCCGTTGTTATTCCTTTATGCTTGCAATCGCCGCATCAAGAGCGCCGATTACTTTATCACACCAAACATCGAACTCTGGATCTTCCTTCTGATACTCTGGATGCTCCAAAATGTACTCAATCGTCCTCTTAATGCCTTGGTCAAGCCGCGTTGTCGCAACGAATTCCGGCACGAGCCGCTTTAACTTGGCATTATCGAATACAACGGTATTCGCTTTATCACCCAGCAAGCCGCCTCTGAAATCTTCGTTGCTGCAAGCATCAAGGAAGGCCGACGATACGTGAACCGCATTCAACTTCACGCCTAGAGCATCGGCGATAATCTCGTATATCTGATTCCAAGTCACCGACTCATCGGACGTAATATGGACGGACTCGCCAATCGCATGGATGTTGCCCATCAATCCGATGAATCCTTTGGCAAAATCGCTATTATGCGTCATCGTCCAAAGCGATGTCCCGTCTCCATGAATAATGACCGGTTTGCCTTCCAGCATCCGCTTCGCCACCTGCCATGAACCTTTGCTTCCGTGCACACCAAGCGGAATCGAACGTTCATCGTAAGTATGGCTTGGTCTAACAATTGTAATCGGGAAGCCCTGCTCTCGGTATTGCTTAATCAAGTACTCCTCGCAGGCAATTTTATTACGGGAATATTCCCAATACGGATTAGACAGCGGAGTTCCTTCCGTAATTCTATAATCGGATAAAGGCGTCTGATAAGCAGAAGCCGAGCTAATGAACATGAACTGCTTCGTCTTGCCGCTGAACAAGCGATAATCCCGCTCTAGCTGCGATGGTACGAAAGCAATGAAATCTGCAACGACATCGAAGCTTAAATCCTCGATCAGCGCAGCTACCCGCGCTTCATCGTTAATATCGGCTTGCAGCACCTTAATTCCGGCCGGCAGCCCTTCGTTTCTTGAACCTCTGTTGAGAAGGTACAGCTCATGGCCTTGCTCCAGCAGCTGGCTCGTAATGGCAGAGCTAATGATGCCCGTGCCTCCAATAAATAACGCTTTCATTTATTCGCACACCTCCGAAGTGTAGTCGGGTCTAGCGCCTCTCCTGCATATCGATGCTTATGAACAGGCGTTCATAGACTTATTCGACGTTACTGCGGCAAACCCTCCCAACAAAAGAAGAACGCCTGCTCCGGGCGCTCTTCTTTTGGGCCAAACAAACCTTTTATTTAGCTTTCTTCTGTGCCGTAGAGAACTGAATAGCCGTTCCGTTAATCACATTGCGAAGTACATTACGGAAGACAAAGGCCGCTACATTGTTGTAGTTGCTGTAGAAATCCGATAAGTCGTCATTGAAGAACTGCACGACTCTCACCTTGAACACGGGATACACGAACGTATTGCCGAAAGGTGTCCTCGCCACAACAAAGCTGAACAGTTCGTTCGTGCGGAAGGCAATTCGATACAGCGCAACGATCTTAGCCGGCGTCAGTCCTGTCGTGATTGGGCTGACGATCTTGCCCCCCGACTTCACTCTTACCGCAACTCTCGTATTGCCGAACGACTTCGTGGACAATAAAAGTGTTGCAAGCGCCTTCGCTTTACTTAAACCGCATACCTTCAGCGTAATCTGAAAACTCCCGTCAGGAAGCTGCACMATGGGCTCGACCGTTACTAGCCGGTCCTTGCCCACGGAATACTTGATCTCGCTCCAGAATGTCGCTTCTGGMGGAGACAACGAGATACGGACTTTTTGACGCAAATCCTTTGTCATGTGAACCCTCTCCTCCTAAGTCATTGGCTTGTACGCCACTCTAGCAGCGTTATGCCGAGACTATTGTTATCTATCATTTTATGGAAGAGAGAGTGATTAGGAACTGCATAGGCCTAGCCTTACAGAAATAGATTGCAGACGTTCTCTCGGCTGCACCTCCTTCAATATGCACGTGATGCGCGCCAAGACTAGCTCCGCTTCCTTTGCTCCCGCAATATTTTCCGTGTTGATGTAGAATGGGCCAGGGTTCAATCTCGCAAGAAGTATACTAGTAGCTTTCATCCCGTCCTGAATCGACATCCTCATTCCCCCTTCAATTCGCCTCGACTTTTGTACTATAAATTGGAAAATAGAGCATTATACGATATACAAGCGTAAACGGCTGTCGCTTTGCACGAACCGTTAGCTGCTTCTTTGCGCAGATCGTTTCTGTGCCGTCTTTGGCGGGGCACTCGTAAAGTTAACTATTTCGCTATATTCTTGTAAGGTACTTAACATTTTGATGTGGAAAATGGTAAACTAAAGCTATTGAGGAGGCGATTATCAATGTCCAATGAGACAGTTAATATGGAAATAGGAATTAGTACGTTTCTAGAGACGACACCGGATCCGTCAACCGGAATCGTCATCAGCCATGCGGAAAGAATCCGCAATGCGGTGGAAGAAATCGTCGTGGCCGATCAAGCAGGCCTTGACGTCTATGGAATTGGCGAGCATCATCGCCCCGATTACGCGGGCAGCGCTCCGGCCATCATATTGGCCGCTGCAGCTTCGGTAACGAAGCGGATACGGCTGTCAAGTGCCGTCACCGTTCTGTCGTCGGATGATCCCGTGCGCGTATATCAATCCTTCTCTACGCTCGACGCGCTCTCGAACGGACGGGCCGAGATTATGGCAGGCCGCGGCTCGTTCATCGAATCGTTCCCGTTATTCGGTTACAGCCTTGATGACTATGACGCGCTATTCGATGAGAAGCTCGAGCTGCTGCTTAAAATTCGCCAGTCCGAGAAAGTATCATGGCCCGGCGGCGGACTTCGTCCCGCTATCGACAATCTCGGGGTATATCCGCGATCCGTTCAAGAACCGCTGCCGGTATGGATCGCCACAGGCGGCAATCCGGAATCGGCCGTTCGCGCCGGAACACTTGGGCTTCCGGTCGCATTCGCGATAATCGGAGGCATGCCCGAAAGCTTCGCACAACTCGTTGCCTTGTACAAGCAGGCAGCCGAACGTGCCGGTCACGATCCAAGCAAGCTGTCGATCGCAACGCATTCCCACGGCTTCGTCGCCGACACGAATGAGCAAGCGGCCGACTCCTTCTTCCTGCCGACAGCGAGACAAATGAACGTTATCGGACGCGAGCGCGGCTGGCGCGGCTCTTATGACCGTGCTGCATACGACGCCGCACGAAGCTTAAGAGGCGCATTATATGTCGGCGATCCCGAGTACGTTGCAGAGAAGATCGTTCTCCTGCGCAAAAATCTCGGCATCACCCGCTTCTTCCTCCATGTCAACGTCGGCACGATGCCGCATAAGGAAGTGCTGCACGCTATTGAGCTGCTGGGTACGAAGGTTGCCCCTATCGTTCGCAAGGAAATCGCGCGCATGGAAGGAACGAACTAAAGAGAGAAGGTCGCTTATAGCATGACTATAAGCGACCTTTCATTTTGCCATTTGACAGCCTCGTTCATATGATGTATTTTCGTTGTACATACAAAATAAAAAAAGGAGGACGACATAATGCCCGATGAACAACAGACTCATAACGCTCCGGAGCAATCTTCCGACCATGACGATTCGTTTCTTCACACCTGTTTATATTTCACGACGAATCGCTTAAACAGAGCGATTACGCGCATGGCCGATGAAGCGTTCGCTACGACCGGACTTACCCCGGCCTACGGCTATCTCATCCGCCTCGTCATCGGCCAACCCGGCATTACGCAGAAAGAGCTGTCCGAGAAGCTGTATATTACGCCATCGACGCTAACTCGCTTCATCGATAAGCTGGAAGGGAAAAGACTCGTAGAGCGCAAGGTTCAAGGGAAAACCGTGCTCGTCTATCCAACCGAACAGGGCAAGCAGCTTGGACCGTCCCTTCGCGAAGCTTCCAAACGGCTGAAGGAAACCTACGAAGCCCTTCTCGGCAAAGAAGCCGCTGTATTATTGACCGGCTATCAAGAAGAATCGAGTCAGAAGCTGGAGAGTTAACTCTCTTCCGCGCCTTTTAAGTTGTATGTACAAACAAAATATAGATGAATAATAAATGGAGGTTGTTTACTCATGAATGAGTCTGCTGGGCAAGATGCTGTCAAACGCCCGCGATTTTATTATGGATGGATCATCGTTTTCCTTACCTTTGCCACCTTGCTCGTATCCGCCGGCATCCGCTCCCTTCCGAGTATTCTGCTCGTTCCGTTCCAAGAGGAATTCGGCTGGAGCAGAGGAGGCATCTCAAGCGTCATCTCCATTGGCATTTTCCTATACGGACTAGTAGGTCCTTTCTCGGCTGCTTTGCTGCTGCGCTTCGGCATTCGCAAAGTCGTTATTAGCTCGCTTGCCGTATTGGCGGCAAGCCTCGCAGCGACGCCTTACATTCAATCGCTATGGCAATTCGAGCTGCTATGGGGACTTGTCTCAGGGCTTGCTACCGGGATGATGGCCAACGTGCTTGGCGTCACAGTAAGCAATCTTTGGTTCGTGGAGCGCAAGGGACTTATTATCGGCTTGCTGACGGCAAGCGCTGCAACGGGCCAACTGCTATTCCTTCCTCTATTCGCGAAGATGACTGCTGATTTCGGCTGGCGATATGCGATTTATACCGCAATTGCGGGCATCCTCATCGTGCTTGTCGCCGTCATCTTCTGGATGAAAAACCATCCGTACGATGTAGGAGCTGCGCCATACGGCTCCGATCAGATCGTAAAGCCGCCTGTTTTCAGCGAAAATCTCTTTCTTGCCCCGCTGCGCAGTCTGCGACTGGCGATGAAGAACCTTACCTTTTGGCTGCTTGCCGGAACGTTCTTCTTCTGCGGCTTCTCGACCAATGGCCTTATCGGCACTCATCTCATTGCTGCTTGCGGCGATCATGGCATGCTGGAAGTAACTGCTGCAGGACTGCTCGCCATGATGGGTTTGTTCGACTTGTTTGGCACGACGATATCGGGATGGCTCTCTGATCGGTTCGATAGCCGCTGGCTTCTGTTCTGGTATTATGGGCTGCGCGGACTGTCGCTATTGTTCCTGCCCTATGCGCTCGGCGGTTCGCCGGCAATGCTCGTCGTATTCGCGGTCTTCTATGGTCTTGACTGGATCGCAACCGTTCCTCCGACCGCCAAGCTGGCTGGGCAGACATTCGGCAAGGAAAAGTCCGGCATGGTCTTCGGTTGGATCGTCGTTGCGCATCAGATCGGCGCCTCTACCGCTGCTTACGGAGCAGGCGTTATGCGCGACTGGTTCGGCAGCTATTCGCAAGCGTTCGTCATCGCCGGCTTCGTATGCTTCGCAGCGGCTTTAATGGCCGTGCGGATTCGCAAGCATAGCTCTGCAAGCGCCCAAGCGACTGCTTAATCGATCGATAAAAAAGTCCATTCCTCGTGGAATGGACTTTTGCGTCTTAGCTCAAACTAACGATTAGTGTGATGGCTTCGCCCGATCGATGTGGCGGATATGCTTGTAGCTGATCGCAATGAACACGATTGACAGAAGCACGAACCCTGCGCCTACATAGAACGGCACATGAGCATTGTATATCTCCGCCAGCTTGTTGGCCATATACGGCGCAATCGCCGCACCGATGAAGCGCAAGAAGCTGTATGTCGCCGAGGATGTCGAACGCTCTACAGGAGCAGCGTCCATTACGGCAGTCGTAATAAGCGTATTGCTGTTGCCTAGTATCGCCCCGGCAAAGATGACCGCCGAAATAACAACCCATTTGGTCGATGTGAAAATACCCATTAGCGCCAGATCAGCAGCGAACAAGATCAACATGAAGCACATCGCCTTCAGCGTGCCGAATCGTCTTTGAAGCTTAGGGGCCATAAAGACGGAAGTAATCGCCAGCAGCACGCCCCAGCCAAGGAACACATAACCCATCCCGCGCGGCTTCAATCCCATAACGAATGGCGCATAAGCCATAATCGTGAAGAACCCTACATTGTAAAGTGCTGCGACAATACCGAGCGTCAACAGCGAACGATGCTTCATCGCCTTAAACGGTGCAAGCAGCGATGTTTTGTTCTGCGGAGCAGTCTTCGCAGCCGGTTTCGGCATCGTCAGAATAAGAACGAGGAAGCCGATGACCATGAAGCTTGAGACACCGAAGAACGGGCCTCTCCACGAGATCGAGCCTAACGTTCCGCCAAGCAGCGGCCCGATCGACATCCCGATGCCAGCAGCCGCTTCATAGAGGATGATTGCTTTCGCCGTTCCGTTCTTGGATAACGATACAAGAGCCGTTAAAGCCGTAGCAACGAACAAGGCGTTGCCAAGTCCCCAGAATGCGCGCAAGCCGACCAACGTCCAAATACTGTCCGCGAATCCGCCGAAGAAAGATACGATCGCAATGATTACGATACCCGACAGCAGCGTCCACTTTGCTCCTAGACGAGTCGATACCGTACCGGTTATCAGCATGGCAACGGCCATAATCGCATTATAGCTCGTATAGAGCAAGCTGACCTCACTTGGAGAAGCGTGCAAGCTGGCGGACAACTCACGCAGAATCGGATTAACAAGTCCCATGCCCATGAAAGCAATGACACTCGCGAAAAATACCGCCCAAACGGCGATAGGTTGATTCAGAATGCCGTTCTTTTGTTTCAACAACTCCGGTCCACTTTTTAAAACTGCCGTAGAAGCCACGAAATTATCCCCTTTATGATCATTTGATGGAGTGGTTACGCTTAATGTTGTATCATACAACCATTTGATTGTATTATACAACTAGAGGGGTGTCAATGGCTATTTACAACGCGTTTATTTGATTAATTCAACGCCGAAGTCTATCATTATAGTAGTAATGCAGCGCGCTGCGTGCTATGAACAATCAAATGAATTGCCAATGAGGTGTTCCATTCATGAATGACGATTCACTAGCGACTATAGAGCTAGAACTGGCCTTTCTAGTCCGACTTATTACTTCCCGTACTTCGAATAAAGGTGTCGGCAATCTCGACCGCTCCGCTTATTTGCTGCTGCATGAAATATCGGTCGAAGGCTCGGCCGGCGTCAAAGCGCTGGGGGACGCGCTTCTGCTCGATATATCGACCGCAAGCCGGCAAGCAGCCGCGCTGGAGCAGAAGGGCTACGCCGTCAAAGTGCCTGACGAGCAGGACGGCCGGGCCTACTTTTACCAAATAACCGAGCTGGGAGCGCAAGCGATTAGCGAATATAAGCAATCGCGGCAAGCCAGCATTGCTAGACTGCTGGATGAATGGCCAGAAGAAGAGCGCCAATTGCTTGGCGAGATGCTTCATAAGTTCAATCATGTGCTGCGTACGAAAAAGTAATTGATTACAGCTAAAGCCCAGCGCGATTCATGCCTGGGCTTTTTTATAATAAACAGACTTTAGGATGGAGAGGGTTCATCGGGTTTCTCCGGCTGCTTAATAAGCGAATAAGCGACAAAGCCAATCAGACCGAGGAACAACCCCGTGCCGACAATTATATACACCATCGTAAACAGCTTCCCTAGAATCGTCCGGGGCTCGAAGCTGGGATGACCTACCGTGCTTAATGTCGTCACGCAGAAGTATAAGGCATCGATAATCGACAGCCCTTCCTCTGTCACGTAGAAAATCGTACCGGACAGCAGCATAATAAGCACTAGGATGAGCAGCGCTTGAAAGTTTCTCATTTTCAAGGACTTCCACAGTCCCTTCAACAACCGCCCCAATGTCAGCATAAACGAAATCATCAACACTTCCCCTTCGGCTAACACGTTAACAATCACTTATTCATTATTTCCATGTACATGAATTCCTATTGATGCTCTCTTCATTGCACCATACGACAAGATAGCGCTATCATTCCAATTCGACGAATCAACCGCTCCTATTTTGTAGTTTTATCGTGAAAATTGTGATAACATATTGACTTAAAGGAACTGCGTGGACGGGGATACATTATTCCGTTCATACTCGTATGTACGCCGGCTTAGAACGATCATTTTTAAACGGCGGCCAAATGGGGTATGATTGAAAAGTCGAGTTCTTACGTTGCAATTATTTTGAAGGAGGATTTAACAAATGGCATTGGTTTCGATGAAAGAAATGTTGATTAAAGGTTTGAACGAAGGTTACGCTGTTGGTCAATTCAACATCAACAACCTGGAGTGGACGCAAGCAATCCTTGGTGCTGCCGAAGAAGAGAAATCGCCGGTAATTCTTGGCGTATCCGAAGGCGCAGCTCGTTATATGGGCGGCTTCACGGTCGTTACTGCGATCGTTAAATCGTTGATCGAAGAGATGAAAATCACAGTTCCAGTGGCCATTCACCTTGACCACGGTTCCAGCTTCGAGAAATGTAAAGCAGCGATCGACGCTGGTTTCACTTCCGTTATGATCGACGCTTCGCATCACCCATTCGAAGAAAACGTAGAAACAACGAAACAAGTTGTTGCTTACGCGCATGAGCGCGGCGTTTCCGTTGAAGCTGAGCTTGGAACAGTTGGCGGACAAGAGGATGATGTAGTTGCTGACGGCGTTATCTACGCTAATCCAGCAGAATGCAAAGAGCTCGTAGAGCGCACTGGCATCGACTGCTTGGCTCCTGCACTTGGTTCCGTTCACGGTCCTTACAAAGGCGAGCCGAACCTGGGCTTCAAAGAAATGGAAGAAATCTGCCAAACAATCAAGCTTCCTCTCGTATTGCACGGCGGAACTGGCATCCCTACAGCGGACATCAAGAAATCGATCTCCCTGGGAACTGCTAAAATCAACGTTAACACGGAAAACCAAATCGCGTTCACGAAAGTGGCTCGTGAGATTCTTACTTCCGATTCCGAAGTATACGATCCTCGTAAATTCTTGTCGCCAGGCCGCGATGCTATCAAGAAAACAGTTGCCGGCAAAATGCGTGAATTCGGTTCTGCAGGTAAAGCTTAATAAATCGCTTAACGCAACAACAAAGGCTGGACAAGCTGCTTACGGGCAGCGAGTCCAGCCTTTATTGTTATGCTCATGGACGATTGCTTAAATATTGGATCCACTGCTCCCGCAGCTCGGACTCCGTACGATTGAGTATTCCGCTGCAATTGCCAGGACTGCGAATCAGCTGATTCAGAGCATCCAGTCCGTACGTCCTCTCAATGAATTCAACCATCAAATAGGAAAATTGAAAACCTCCCATCGTTTCGAAATCCCATGTATCATTCTCAAGCTGATCCAATGTCGGAATGGTTCCGCTTCGTATAGCATCCGCAGTCGTATCTTTAAGAAATTGCTCGCTCATCTGTTTCGCTTCGTATCCGCCGATACCTTGGCACAGCCACTTCGGCGCCTGTGGATTAATGTCTCGTACGAGCCACATCGCGAATAAATGAGTCGTCGATCTTAGAATGGATTGATACGTATGATTTGGGCCGGGATCAAGCGGGGAAACAATCTTAAGCGTATTCCCTGCAAATGTGCCCATGAACCAATTCGGAGCATCCGGCTCTCCTACCGCTTGATGAAAAGCAGGCAGGTCAGGGTAGATTTCAATAACGATCTTCTGTGACGGCTGGTGCTTAAGCTTCTTCGCCAGTTGCTCCACGCTGCCGTTTAGCTCTCGCAATACGTCCTGATGAACCTTTTTCTCGCCTCCTGCACTACCGGCGCCGCTCTGTTCATTTTTACTCACAATCTCTATCAGCTCTTGAATAGACATAATGGCGATGTCACCCCAATCTTTTAATTGTTTCCTTAACTTTTCGAGTGCACGGTAAAGCCTGTTCTTCACTGCGCTCTGGCGCATGCCAACGATCCCCGCAACCTCCGCGAGCGTGCAATCCATGAAGAAGTGCAGCGAAATAATGTGCTGATCCAACTCGCTCAGCTTGCCTAACGCGGAACCTATATCGATTCGAATTTCCACATACTTAGCAAAATCAAGCGAAATCGATTGCGAAGCTTCCAATTCCGCAAAGTCTGACGTGTACTCCTTCTTGCGAGAACGGCTTCTATATTCGTTTTTCGCTGTATTTCGGGCGATCGTGAATATCCAAGTGAACAGGCTTGCGTTCTCATTGAACCGATCCAGGTTCTCGATCGCTTTCATAAATACATGCTGCGTCAAATCATCGGCAGCCTCGCGGTTGACTTTAATGGCGAAATAGTTCCAT
Source organism: Paenibacillus sp. 05T425 (assembly GCF_056396205.1). Lineage (NCBI taxonomy): Bacteria > Bacillati > Bacillota > Bacilli > Caryophanales > Paenibacillaceae > Paenibacillus > Paenibacillus sp. 05T425. Next base: position 249,684 of record NZ_JBFTLA010000002.1, on the reverse strand, counting down.
ATCGCTCGGCGATATTGATTATAGTTAGCTTCGAATTGTTCAATCTTTTCCTGTCCATCCGGATGAACAGCCTGCTGGTCTTGAGCTCGAGACATGAGTAAGAACCTCCTCTTGATCTTACAATTGATTAGACACCGCACCAGGCGAAAAAGCCACATGAAAAACAAAAAAACCTTGGACATCGCCGCTTGAGCAAGCCCCCGGCTTTGAACTATAGTAGGAAGGAGAAGGAGGAGTCGCCTTTGTTCCGAATCATGATCATTGAAGACGACGACAAAATTAGAAGCATCGTCGCCGACGCTTTACGCAAGTGGCAATACGAGGTTATTGAGCTTACTTCCTTCGAACGTATACGAGATGAGTTCACGGCAACGCAGCCGCATTTGGTACTGATGGACGTCAATTTGCCCGTGTATGACGGGTTTTACTGGTGTCAGCAAATTCGTGCCGTATCCAAGGTTCCGATCCTGTTCCTCTCGTCTCGCGATCAGAATATGGACGTCATTATGGCTATTAATATGGGCGCGGACGATTATGTGCAGAAGCCGTTCGACCTAAGCGTTCTCGTCGCCAAGGTAAGCGCTCTGCTGCGGCGCAATTACACATATCAAGACGATAGTCTCCAAATCACGCATCGCCAGCTCGTGTTCCATCTCTCGAACTCTTCCGTTCAATTCGGAGCCCAGACGGCAGAGCTGTCGCGGAATGAATTCATTATTTTGCAGACGCTCATGCGGAATATCGGCAAAATCATTTCGAGGGACGATCTGATGCAGGTACTCTGGAATGACGAACAGTTCATCGACGACAATACGCTCACTGTTAACGTCAACCGGCTGCGGCGCAAGATCGCGGCGTTAGGAGCCGACGACTTTATCGCGACGCGCAAAGGAATGGGGTATATCGTCGAATGAGGTTTTGGCGATTCATCCGTTATGAGCGCTCTTACCTATTGTTGTGCGCCGTTATATTCCTGCTTACGGTAGCAATATTCGCAACTGATCCGCTAACCGTCTGGCAATGGCAGTCCTTCTTCTATGCGTTCGCACTTGCTTTCATTGTGCTGACCGCATTCATCTTCCGTCGTTACGTCAAGAACACGCAAGCAATCCGCCGTATGAACGACGATGAGGCCGAACCGCTGTCTCTTGAAGCCGAAGCGTACCGGGAGGCACTGGAGCATGCCGGTATGTCTCATATCCGCGCGCTCAATGAGGTGCAACAGAAGCAGAAGGACAATTATGATTTCATCGTCTCCTGGTTTCATGAGATCAAGACGCCGATTGCCGTCCTTCGCTTAATGCAGCAGACGGAAGTCGATCCCCGCAGCCTGGAGGAAGAGCTTAGCCGTATCGAGCATTACGTGGAGCAAGCGATGTATTATGCCAAGCTGGACAGCTTTAATCAAGATTACGAATTAGCGAATTGCAACTTGGAGCTGCTCGCCAAGCAAGTCGTCAAAGCCCATTCCAAATCGTTCATCACTCAGAAAATTAAGATCCGACTGGACATCCCGCCGACCGTCGTACAAACGGATTCCAAATGGCTTTTGTTTATCGTGAATCAGCTCATGACCAACAGTCTCAAATATACGAACGAGCATGGGGAAATCATGATTACAGCTCGGGTCGCCGAGCAAGAGAAGCTGCTCATCATTCGCGATAACGGTATCGGCATTGATGCGAAGGATCTGCCGAGAGTGTTCAACCGGGGGTTCACCGGCACCAACGGACGCACGCACGCGAAGTCGACCGGCATGGGATTGTATCTTGCCCAAGAGCTTTCGAGGAAGCTAGGGCATTTCATTACTTGCGAATCGGTCCCTGGCAGCTACACCGAGTTCGTTATTCATTTTCCGAGAAACAATGATCCCTACCTAAGCACGCTGCAAAAGAGTCACGTACAAAAAACGCAATGACCTTCAGAGGTCATTGCGTTTTATTTTTTATATTATTAGACATTCTCGCTCACGATCTTATAGTACAGATTCGTGGAGGATGCGTAGAACAACAGGTAGATGACGAAGTAAACGCCTATAATAGCTGCAACTAGACCCGGCAGCTCCGGAAAGTCGCTCACCGATTCGAGAATGTAATATTTGATAATAAGCCAGCTATGAAACACGCCAATCACGATCGGAGGCAAAAAAACGAACAGCAGTTGCTTGCGGATAACGCTCTTGATCTGCCGGTTATCGACACCGATCTTGCGCAGCACCGCATATTGCAGCTTCTCTTCCGTGGCTTCCCGCAGTTGCTTGAAGTAGATGACGCTGGCAAGCGCGAACGTCGCAATCAGAGCAAGAAATCCGCTGGCGAACAGCATGAGCGACGAGCTCTCGATCTGCTTCGAATACACATCGGCGAACGAAGAGTAGTAGGCATCCGGCGTCTGCGAGACGATGGCATGGACCTGTTTCGACAGTTCGTCGGCGTTTCTCGCATCGCGAATGCCGTAGATTTCATACAGCCGACTGTCCGTATGAGCCTTTAATCCGTCATAAGATTCATTGGATATGACAATCACCGCCGGCTTCAAGTCCATGGACGTTGCCGGATTGGTTGACCAGCCTAGATAGGCATAGTCCTTCTTATCGACAAGCGCGAAGGTTGACTCTTCATCTGTCTTCACGATGAATGCCGGCCGCTCCCCCGGCGTATATACCTTAGGAAAGTCCGAGCCCTGCGACAACGATACCGCTTCATTCCCTTGCAGCTTCACGCTCCGATCATGTCCGCGCAGCTCTATAAGCTCGTTATAGGTCCTCTCTGCCACGAGCAGTACTTCCGGCATGTACATCTCAGGGTTATCTACGATTACATTCATGTCCGTTACCGGCGTCACGACTAACACTTCATGCGTCAGATGGTAAATGGCTTTATGCTTTGACTCATTAATGACACGGTCGATTCGTTCATTCGTCGGTGCATCCAGCGTTTGGAAGGCAATGTCGTTCGGCAGGTTGCGCCCAACCGCTTCGAACTGCACCTTATAATTGATCGTTACAAAGCAGAGCAGCATCATAATAGCTGCGCTGAACAACGAGATGAAGGTCAGATTGAGCGTATTGCCGCGAATTTGAAAACGGAGCGATGACGTCCACAGCACCGTATTGCCTTCGTGATATTTTCTGCGCTTGCTTATCGTCTGAAGCAGCCAGCCTGCGAATTGGCGGAAGAACAAATACGTGCCGGCGATAACGCCTACCGTTGAGCCGATTAAGCTCGCCGTCGCGTAATCCTGCCAGAATACCGATCCTTTGCCGCTGCTGATGAGCCCATAAGCAATACCTAACAGCAAGACAGCGAGCAAAGCAAGCCACACAGAGACACGGACAGGCTTCTCGGACTTCTGCTTCGCATGGAATAGCTCGGTTAGCTGTACGCGATTCACCATAATATAGCTCTGTATGCTAATGATAATGGCCAGCAGAAGGAACACCCCTGCCGTTGTTGCTATAGCTTCAACCGGGAACGCCAGCGAGATCACTTGATCATACTGCATCAGATTCATAAGCAGCATGCCGAACAGCTTGGACAGCAATCCGCCGACCAGAATACCAGTCACGAGCGATACCCCGCTTATAAGCAACGTTTCGTAAAAAACCATACGCGTGACTTGCTTTTCGTTTAAGCCGTACAGCAAGTACATCCCGAACTCTTTTTTGCGCTGGCGCATGAAGAACGAGTTCGCGTACAGGATGAAGAAGATAATAAATAAGTATACAACTACCGAAGCGGTGGCAACGCCCACTTGGAAGTTCGCCCGGTTCTGAAGCGCAGCGATCACATCGTCGTTGTACATGAGCGAAGAGAATGTAAATTGAATGATGACGCCCGTTATCATCGAGAACAGGTAGATGGAATAGAGCCGAAAGTTGCGCTTCACATTCCTTAAGGTAAGATCAAGCAGGCTCATCGCAGCTTGCCCCCCATCAAGCTCTGATTCTCCAGTATCCGATCATAGAAGTGGCGCTGAGTCTGCTCTCCTGCGTAAATCTCGTTCACAACGCCGCCGTCACGAAGAAAAATAACCCTTTTACAGTAGCTCGCCGCGTAAGTATCATGAGTAACCATCAGAATCGTCGTGCCGAATGCGGCATTAAGGCCGACAAGCTGCTCCAGCAATTGTGTCGCAGAGCGGGAATCAAGAGCGCCCGTAGGCTCGTCGGCGAATACGATCGCCGGCTCCGTAATAATGGCTCTGGCCGATGCAACGCGCTGCTTCTGGCCGCCCGATATTTCATTCGGATACTTGGCTACGATTGCTTCGATATTGAGCGCCTGAAGGATCGGCTGCAGACGCTTCTCCATCTCTCCGGCCTTGAAGCCCCGAAGCGACAGCGGCAGCAGAATGTTTTCCTTCACCGTCAACGTATCGAGCAGATTGTAATCTTGGAAAATAAAGCCCATGCGCTCCTGGCGGAATTGTCTAAGCGACTGCTTCTTCATGCCAAGCAGCGACTTCCCTTCCAGCCATACTTCGCCTCCCGTTAATCGGTCAATCGTAGACAACACATTCATAAGCGTAGATTTCCCTGAGCCCGAAGGGCCCATAATGGCCGTCAACTCGCCGGCATGAATTTCTAGGTCAATGTTTTTAAGCACCGTAGTAGCGCCATAGTTTTTGGATAGATTTTTTGTTAGGATCACGTTTTGCATCATATGTTCCTCCCCTTTCTATCCTTTATTCTAATGATGTTCTTTATTTCCATCCATCGAACAAACAAACATCCAAGTGACATTACTGTCACTTAGGTATACCAAAGAGCGACAACAACATGCCGAGGCCTGCTCTCAGCTTGCCAACCTTGGACTTGCCTTCTATATTCACGCCGTTCTCTGCGTGCATGCGAGCCCATCGCTCCATCTCCGCTTGTCGGTATTGTCTCAGCTTCTCATTCACGTACTCCTCCAACATATCCATTCCCCTCTTCCGTTTCCGGCTTCTTCTTGTTGTCACCATTATGATCTTTTCAAAAGGGGCTAAAAAGCGTATACTTTCGGCAATGGATTTCCCCTTTTATTCAAACAGCTATTAGCGTCCTGCTAGAGGAGGCAATCACTTTGCAAATACAGACCGTTGAACGTTACTTGATCCTAGTTGATCGATTCGGAGATATACGCCTTACAGGTTCACCTATGGAAGTAACGATGGAAGAGCTCTCGGAGGCTTTGTTCTGCTCCAAGCGCAACACAAGAATCATTCTGCAGAAGCTGGAAGACGAGGGATTGATCGAATGGCTGCCCGGACGCGGACGCGGCCATCATTCGAGGATCGTATTCCTAAAGGACAAACCATCGTATCTACTTGGTCTAGCACGCAACCGTGCGGAGAGCGGCGATTACAAGACAGCGTTCGAGCTGCTTGGCACTTACGGGGAAGGCACGGACGCGAAGGAAAAGTTTTTGGAATGGCTGGATGGACATTTCGGCTATCGGCAAGAGGAACGCGGAGATGGAAACGGACCATGCGATACGCTCGTCTTTCCCATTATCCATCAGATCGTGACGCTCGATCCCGCTTACGTTAACTATGTTTTCGACTCCCATCTACTGCGTCAGATTTGCGACCGGCTGTTGCAGTTTGACGAACGTACCGACAAGATCGTGCCCGGACTTGCCTACCACTGGACATCAGACTCAGACGGCAAAGAATGGACCTTCTATCTGCGAAAAGGCGTGCTTTTCCACGACGGCAGAGAGCTGTCTGCAGCCGATGTCGTCTATTCCCTTCAGCGGCTTCGCGGCGATGCGGACAATCGCTGGATCATGCGCGGCGTCTCGGACATTGCGGCTGTTAGCCGTCTCGTCATTCGGATCCGGCTTCACAAGCCAAACCGGATTTTTGACCGGTTCATGTGTACGACAGCGGCATCGATTATCCCCGCGGAGCTTGGTGGACATCCCGAGGATGATTTCTGGCAGCGACCTATCGGGACCGGCCCGTTCCGTCTTGTCTCAAGCACCGCGCACCGCATTCGGCTCGAAGCACATCACGGCTATTATCAGGGTAGACCTTTTCTTGATCGTGTGGATCTCGTTGTTCTTCCGGAGGAATACAGGGGAGACACGGCCGTATCGCCGGATGTCCTCCATACCGGTAAATGCGGCTGGCCCTCCATTGACCAGGAAGCGGTCGAAGACTGGCTTGCGATTGAGCAGCTATGCCGCGGATGTACGATGTTCTGTTGGAACTTCAATCGTGAAGGGCCCTATCATTCCGAAGCATTCCGTCAAGCAGTGAGGATGATCTTGAACCCGATCGATATGATCGACGAGCTGGGAGGCAGCCGGGTGATGCCGGCTTTCGGATTCCGAATAGAGACGAACCGGCATCTGAATGTCGAGCCGTACCGAGCCGAGCAAGTCCGCGCTGCGCTGCAGCAAGCGGACTATGACGGCTCACCTCTGCTCATTGCCGTACACGAGAATTATGAGGACGATGCTAGATGGATCATGAACCGCCTTAAGCAATGGGGGATCCAAGCGGAGGTGACGATCTCCGGAACGAACCTAGAGAAGGTCATGGAAGCGGATTGTACGATGTTCGGCATCGTGCTCGCGGAGGACGAAGTATGCGAGATCGAAGCTTACGAGCATGGAAGCTGCGTCATGCAATCGTTTTTGGACAACGATCGCTTGGACTGGATAAGCGAGCAGGTTGATACGGCTCTCGTTGCCGATAGCAATGAACGGCGACGCGCGGCACTGCGCCAGATTGAAGAGCGGTTCCGGAAGGATGCTACAATCCTGTTCCTTACTCACCGCAAAAACAACACGTACCTGCACCCATCGGTCCGGGGCGTGACAAAGCTGAATTCGCTTGGTTGGATCGACTTTAAGGACGTGTGGCTGGAACAGCTGCAAGTTTAATGTACTCCACTGCCATATAGAGGCTAAGGTGATTGGATTTTATACAGGCTAATGGGCTAAGTGACATCCAAAAAGCAGTTTGGGTGGATTTCCTACAGGCAAATGAGGCATATTGGGAGGAATCGGGCTAAAGCGGCGAATTAGGCTGTACGATTTCCACTCAAAGGCACTTGTTCCTTCTACAACAAGCTATTTGCTTGGACGATTTCCATTCAAAAGTAATCAACGACCAGATGAAGGACCTCATACATTCCACTTTAAAGTGAAATGCAGAGGTCCTTAGTCCCTTATTCGCGGCAGATCATCACTTTGTTGCCGTCGGGATCCTTTACGACGAACCAATGGTCATGCTCGATTTCCGTTACAAGCTCTACGCCAAGCTGCTTCATGAAATCGAACGAGCCTTGCAAGTCGTCGGTCATGAGCATGAAGGCCGGCGTTTGAATCGAAGGAGCGCCTTCCGGCCGGTCGCCTCCCCACATCGGCATCGTGTCGAGAATGATGCCGACGCCGTCCATCGGCAGCGGACACAGATGTCCGCCCATGATGCTGCAGTCTTCCTCGCGCAGCCCCATAACGCGACAATACCAGCTGCGAGATTTTTCGATATCGCGTACAGGCACGAATATCGATCCTACCTTGTTTTTGATCGGGCTCGTTGACGGATGGCCTTCGACGGTGTGCTGTTGATCGGTCATTGTTTTCCCTCCATAGATCATTTTAAGCGCTTTCGGCGCTAGGAACGGTCGATAGCCTTCCGGCTTCTCTTCTGGCTGCTGGGTAGGCTTGGGCAATTGACTCATGATTGCGGTTGTCCTCCCCATTTCTCTTGTTACACCAATAATAGCAAATCAATCCTGCGAAGGAATATACTTTCTTATCATGATTAACTGCCTTCATTCTGCCTAATAGGATTGAAACGTCCATTGCCCTGTGCAACAATAGAGGGGATGGGCCTTGCGCCATTTTCACCATACACAATCCCATTATCATACCAAACCTATGGAGGTATATGAGCATGAAAACAATGAAGCTTGGAAGCAGCAACTTAGAAGTACCCGTTATCGCAGTAGGCTGCATGCGACTTCCATCGCTGGACAAGCAGCAGGCCGAACGTTTCGTACAAACGGCGCTTGATGAAGGCGCTAACTTCTTCGAGCACGCCGATATTTACGGCGCCGGCAAAGCCGAGGAGCTATTCGCAGAGGCGGTACATATGAGCCCGAGAGTTCGGGAGAAGCTTATTCTTCAATCAAAATGCGGCATCGTGCCGGGCGTCATGTTCGACTTTTCGAAAGAGCATATTTTGAACTCGGTTGACAACATTTTGAAGCGTCTGAACACGGATTACTTGGACACACTGCTGCTGCACCGCCCGGATACGCTCGTCGAGCCGGAAGAGGTAGCGGAAGCGTTCGACCTGCTGGAGAGCTCCGGCAAGGTGCGCCACTTCGGCGTCTCCAACCAAAATCCGATGCAAATTCAACTGTTGAAAAAATACGTGAAGCAGCCGCTTATCGCGAACCAGCTCCAGCTCAGCATCACGAATGCGACGATGATCTCCCAAGGTTTCAACGTCAACATGGAGAACGGCGCCGCAGTTAACCGCGACGGAAGCATTCTCGACTTCTGCAGATTGCACGACATTACGATTCAGCCTTGGTCTCCGTTCCAATACGGATTCTTCGAGGGCGTATTCCTCGGCAACGAGAAATTCCCTGAGCTGAACAAAAAGATCGACGAAGTCGCCGCCAAATACGAAGTTACGAACACGACGATCGCTGTCGCTTGGCTGCTTCGTCACCCGGCGAATATGCAACCGGTCATCGGCACGATGAATATCGATCGGCTTAAGGATTGCATCAAGGCGGCCGAGATTCGCCTCACTCGCGAAGAGTGGTACTCGATCTTCCTTGCGGCTGGCAATATCCTTCCTTAAATCGAACGGAAGACATAACAAGGACACCCTTTGGCTGCAAAGGGTGTCCTTGTTGATTTATTTGTCAGCCAGCCACGCCTATTAACGTGTTTCATCCGACGTTATGGCGAACAAATGATGATCCTCCCACACGCCGTTAATATAAATATACCGCTCCGCCAACCCCTCAAGCCGGAAACCCGCCTTCTCCAGCACGCGCCTCGAGCGCATATTTCTAGGCATTACGCCGGCCTGCACACGGTGCAGACCATGCACATCGAACGCTTGGGCCACGCATAGAGATACCGCTGACGTCGCATACCCTTTGCCGTTATGACGCTGATCGATGAAGTAACCAACATTAGCATGCTGAGCTGGTCCGCGTGCGATGCCGGTTAATGCAATTCGTCCGACCAGCTCGTCCGTCTCTTCGGCGAAAACGCCGTATATGTAACCCTTATCGTCGATAGCATCACTTATGTTGACTGCAATCTCGCTCTGCTGCCCTTCAAGCGTAAAATGCTTTTCCTCTCTGATCGGCTCGAATGGCTGCAGAAAACTGCGGTTTCTCAATCTTAAATCAAGTAACGAGGCGGCATCCTCCGCCTTGATGTTTCTTAAGTAGATAGGATTATTGTTGCTCATGTTGATCCGCGCCTTCCTCTCCGCTAATTAGTTCATCGTCCGATTATTCGCCAACCACTCTACCGCGAAGTCAACCGCTTCCTCCATGTCGAACAAGAAGCAATCGGCATTGCCTACTTTGCCAAGCCTTGTAGCGCGTTCGTTGCCAAACTGCTCGCCAAGCTTATCGAAATCACCGGAATCGTAAGCGCAGTCGGTAAACCACTTCCACATCCGCTCGCCATCCTCCATGATCGCCGTACCCATCCGCTTCGTTGGCATGTCCGGTAGGATAGCTTCAGCCAGATGGAAGCTCGTGCACGAATCGTATCCCACGCCGAGCAGCAGCACCTTGGCGCCGCCGCGGTACAGCTTGCCGAGCGGCGAATCCATCCCGAATTGCGGCGTCAGCGGGTGGCTGTAGACGATTTCCGCTGCTTGCCTCCCATTCGCGCAGAAGGAAACTTGCGGATGCGTTGATCTTATCGTTCCAGGCACAGTTCGGAACAACTCGGCAATTCGCCCCATCCCCCTTGTCGGCGTAATGCTCGGATCGAAAGCCGGCAACTCGTTATAGATAATCTCGATCCACTCCTCGGGCACTGGCGGGTTTCCCCACTCTGCGGGATCGCTCCAGTCTCCGCTCTGCGCCGGCATAATGAGCGTACCCGCTTCGCCAACCGCTTGAAGGAGCGCCTGCACGACTGCTTGCGCCCCGCCGCACACCCACCCCAAGGCAGATAACGAGGAATGGACGAGCAGCATATCTCCTTCGTGAACGCCAAGCGTTCTCAATTGTTCCACAATCGTATTTACCGTAATTGGCAGCCTCGTACGATCGATAATATTTTGTTCACTCATGGTGCATCACTCTTTTCATAGCCGTTACCGTAACGGCCTTCTAGGAATGCAAACATTATATCGCGTGGGTGAAGAGCGAGCAAACGAGGTATGCCTTAAGCGCCGTTACGAATGAGGCAGGGTGCAAATGAGCAGCATGCTGCCTTCCGGATCGTAGACGTGGCAGCCGCGCATTGCCATCTTCTTCATCCTCACTTAACGTTTATTTCGATGCGGGTTCGTGCGCAGGTTCGAATATCTGGAAATTCTCCCGTTAAATCTGCTCATCCCGCCGTCTTATAGCAATTAAATGGAATTCCTCCGGTTAATATGACCCTCCTCCCTTCGAATCGGCGATACCGATGAAATTAACGGGAGGAATTCCCTTTATTCCAAACAAAAACAGCCGCGACGCCTTTTTGACAAGGCGGCACAGCCGTTCTTCATACGTCTAGATCCGTAGAGCAAGCATAAACAGAAGCAGAAGCACTGCCATGCAAGCGGCGTACTTGTAATTAGGCGATGCCATCTCGAATACGGGCTTCTTGAACAATCCAGCCAATAAATTATTTACCGCCGAGGCCGGAGAGATCGGGTTGGATAATGCCCAGCCGCCGAGCAGCAGGATGGCATAGTCGTTCGCGCTCATCTGAATGGCGCCAGGGTCGATGCCTGTCGCAAATATCGTGACGAGCACGATTGGATGCAGACCGATAAGTGCAGAAATAATCATAAGAATGACGACCATAACCGAGAATGACAGCCAGATAGGAATTGGTATGCCCGCAAGCAGCGCAGGCAAGGAATCGCCTATCCCCGTCGCGCCGATCGAGCCGCTAAAGAAACCTGCCGCTAGAAATAACGTGATTTCCTTTTTTAGCGATGGCAGCGTCACCTGCATATGATTCACAAGGCCTTGCCGGTAAACGGAGCCTTGCCCTTGCGCCAAGCACCAGAGGAGCGGAACAACGACAGCTGTCATGCAAGTGATCAGAACCATCGGCAGATCAACGATCGATTCCATAATTAGAATTACGGCAATCGCCGTAGCGAGGTATATCCCGAGCCCGATCGGGAATCCGCCGCCTCCTTGCTGTTCTTCCGCCTCCGCTTCCGGTTTCGCGGAACTTTCTCCAGACTCGCCCTGTTGATCACTTAACGGAGCAGCCTCTTTCTTCACTTGTCGCTCCGGATCAAGCAGCTTCCGCAAGTCTATCCCCACGCTCACTAGAAAGCTAAGCAACGACAATACAATTAAGTACGGTAGCAGCTCCGACCACCTTACCCCAAGCGCCGAGGTGATTAGCGCCATCGCCGCAAAATAAGGCGACCAAACAATCGCCCCGGCAAATCCGCGATTCAGCGCATTCGCAAGCAGCTTCGAGATGCCGGCTGGCCGCGGCTTCACGAAGGCCAAATGATACACGACGGATATAGAGCCTACGTTGATAAATGCGCCCATGATCTGCGTCAGCAGCTGCGTGCCTGCATATAAAACGATACCGCTCTGCACCTTGGTCTCGTAGAAACGCCGCAACGCCGCCACGTACTTCGGCAGCCTCACGGGAATACCGAATAACGGCGCGAACGCAAACAAAGTGACGATCGTCGCATTCATGCCGGCAGCGCTCCACCACATTTGGGCATCCGCCTTCTGAACGAGCATAAGCACAACACCGCCGACTACGAAGGCGGATGTCAGCAGAAGCGTGACTCCTTTTAGGCGGGGAAGCAGCACCGCAATCGCAACAAAAACCAGAACGCCAAGCACGGCGGTAAGCATCTCCCAGCCCGTAAACTGCTGCAAGATGAAAACCGCCGCTAAAAGTAAAATAATCGATTGATCCAGCATGGTTCGGTAAGCAGATTTGATGCTAACCGCCTTCTTTCCTAATGTCTAATTCGTCTCCGAACCCTTAGCTGAACTGCCAGCAGCTTAAGCTAAGATTACCATATTGATAGCTGCGATGGAGCAATTTCGCCTTACGCGTGCGATCTCCCGCCCCCATTGCCAGCAGCAGCGGAATGAAATGCTCGTTCGTCGGCACAGCCTCCTGCCCATATGGCGCCAGCTCTCTATAACCGAACAGCGCTTCGGTATCCCAAGTCTCCAGCTTGTCTTGCAACCAGTTATCGAAGGCCTCAGCCCAGCTGTCCGCCGCTTCCGCTCCCCAATTCACTCTGCGCAAATTATGAACCGTTCCCCCGCTGCCAATAATAAGAACGTCCTGCTCGCGCAGCTCCGTCAATGCTTTGCCGATCTCGTATTGCTGCTCGTTGGTCAAATAACGGTTGACGGATAAAGCGACGACCGGAATGTCCGCATCCGGATACACCAGCTTCAGCACAGCCCAAGCTCCGTGATCGAGACCTCTTTGCTCATCCCGAACGCTGTCAATTCCGTGCTTGCCGAACAGCGCTTGAATCTGCTCAGCTATGGTATGATCTCCGCTAGCCGGATAAGTCATTTCGTACAGCTCAGGCTGGAAGCCGCCGAAGTCGTAGATCGTGCTGTACGTATCAACATCGCTTACCGTCTGCGCGTTCTCTTCCCAATGCGCCGAGAACAATACGATCGCTTTTGGTTTCACAGGCATGCTTTGGGCGAATTTTTTCAAGAAACGGGTATAATCCACTTCATCAAGGACGAGGGACGGGGCGCCATGGGCCATAAAGTAGGAAGGTATCATCTTATCATTCACTCCTTATTATTGGATTGATCGCAGGTTCGCGTCTTTTATAAGCCATTCAGTAAAATCACGTTGGTTCTCTTCAATTACTCCATGGTCGGACGGGTACGTCTTGAACGTCAGCTTCGGCGTCAAGCTCTCGAAGTAAGCCGATGTCTCATGCCCGATAGGTATCGGGAAAACGGAGTCGAACTCGCCATGAGAAACAAATACCGAGACATTCTCCACGCTCTTCAGTGGATATTCCGTCTTCACGAATTCAGGTACATAGCCGTTCAGCGCGACGATTCCCTTTAACTGATCCCCCATCGTGAGAGCCAGCGTCATCGACAAAATCGCGCCTTGGCTAAAGCCGAGCAAATAACGTCTATCCGGGTCGACTGCATATTTCTCAGTTGCATAGTCGATGAACGACTCAAGCTGCCGTACGGCACGGTCGAACGTTTCGCGGAGCGGATTGCCGAGGCTTTTCAGCTCATAATATTGATAGCCTGCCCCCAGCAACAGATCGCCTCGAATACCGATTATAATGAACGATTCCGATAAAGGAGCGACTAAACCGAACATATTCCGCTCATTCGAGCCTTTGCCGTGCAGAGTGAGATCGTCGCGTATTTCTTGTTCGCTTCAAAATGGGGTGGAAAGTGAATGTCATACGCATAGGCTGGATTTGGATTCATAGTTGCACGCCTCCACTTCATTTTATAGGGTGTTGCTATCTTCGTTTATTTGGAATAGGTATATAACTTTTATATAGCTAATATTATTCCGAAAAGAGTAGCGCGTCAACTAGTTTATTGTTAATATGAATTTATATTCTGTATTACAAATATTCTGAGGTGAAATCGAATGGACATCGGTTCGAATATACGCGCTATCCGCAAGCGCAAAAACATTACGATCGCACAAATCTGCGAGGAAACAGGCTTGTCGCAAGGGTTCATGAGCCAAGTCGAGACGAACAAAACTTCGCCGTCTATCGCAACGCTGGAAAGCATTGCAGGCGCACTGAAAGTGCCGCTTGCCTACCTGCTCCTTAAGAAGGAAGACCGCATGCATATTGTGCGCAAGAACGATCGGAAAATAACGACGAGCGGAATACATCAGTTGAAGGTAGCGCATCTAAGCGCCACTAAAAACGTTCGCATGGTGCTTGTTGAGCTCCCTCCCGGAGCTTCCACAGGAGAAGCCCACGCGCATGAGGGCGAGGAAGTGCATGTCGTGCTCCAAGGCACGATATATGCCGAGCAAGGAGAGGATGCCGCCGAGTTCCATGAGGGGGACTCCTTCAGCTGGAACGCTTGTACGCCGCACTTGGTCAAGAACATTGGCGAGGAGCTGGCGATCGTGCTCATCTCCATCTATACGGAAACGGAGCTTGCTCCGAACTATCAATAACTATCAACAAAAAGACACTCCCTCAACACAGGCGGTTGCAAGGAGTGTCTCTTCAATTATTCGGATTATTTCGTAATAGCCCCGCCATCGATCACAAGCTCTTCGCCTGTTACGAACTTCGACTCATCGGAAGCCAAATATAGAACGCCGTATGCAATGTCCTCCGGATCTCCGGCATGCGGAGGAAGCGGCACGGCATTTTTGTAAATATCGCCGGCGATCTTCGCGAATTCGCCCATAATCGGCGTCTTGATCGGACCTGGATGAATGGAGTTCACGCGAATATTGTCTTTTGCGAATGACTGCGCCGCATGCTTCGTCAAGGAGCGAACTGCGCCTTTGGAGGCGCTGTATGCCGCACCGTTACCGTCCGCGTTCTCTCCGCCGACAATGGCAGCGATGGATGAAATATTAACGATCGAGCCTTTGCCGTTTTTCTGCATTTCCGGAATAACCGATTTCATGCCAAGGAATACGCCCGTTGTATTAATCGCCATCACTTTGTTCCAATCGTCGATGTCAGCCTCTAGAATTGTTTTGGCTATATGAATACCCGCATTGTTGACGAGAATATCGATTTTGCCATATTTCTCTACAGTAAGATCAACGACTTGCTTCCAGCCTTCCGGCGAGGATACGTCCAGCTTCACCGCTACTGCGTCTCCGCCGTTTGCATTAATTGCGTCGACTCCTTGCTGCAGCAGTTCGAACTGTACGTCCGTTGCAACAACCTTCGCTCCTTCTTTGGCGAACAATTGCGCATCCGCCAAGCCCATTCCGCCAGCAGCTCCTGTAATAATCGCTACTTTGCCTAATAATCTTCCCATATTTATCATCCCTTCGCTCATAGTTGTCACGCGTGAAGCGCTCTCACAAACAATGACCAAGAGCATGTCATACGCTCTACGAAGTAGTATAATCATGGTAGATAGGGTCAACAATATTCAACCTTTCACGGTTTTGTTCATTATCCAACAGCCTGCCGGCTGTATGTTCGATTACGTCTAATTAATGAACAAAGGAGGACCAAGATGCATAATGAGTCTTCTGATCGAAGAATTAAGAAGTCCAAGTCCGCTTTGAAGGACGCCTTACTGACGCTGATGGAGCGTAAGGAATTCGACGAAATTGCTATAACCGACATCGTCAAGCTGGCAGAGCTGAATCGCGGCACCTTCTATAAGCACTATCCTTATAAGGAAGAACTGCTGGACGAGATCCTTGAAGATATTACAGCCGATCTGATCGCATCCTACAGAGCGCCATATCAGCATCATCACACCTTCGAGGTCAAGAGCTTGCCTTCGGCAACCATTAAGCTGTTCGACCACGTCGAGCATTATGCGAAATTTTATAAGCTGCTGGTCAAGACGAACGCATTAGCCGATTTTCAAAATAAGCTGCATCTTGTGCTCAAGAAGCTGTTTCTCGATGACCTCACCGATATGACTCCCAACCCGCAGATTGACCAGGAGCTGCTCGCCGGCTATCGCGCTCACGGTCTTCTCGGCATGATCATTGACTGGATTAAGGGAGATTTCAAATACAGCTCGGCTTATATGGCTAAGCAATCGTTGGAATTCGTGCGCGCCAATCTAGAAAATAACGTGTATATGTCGAACCTTACAAACAAAGATTAGCAAGGAGTTTCGTTTAATGCCATCTTATGACAAAGTGACGATTTCGAATACGGCCTCACAAGTTGTCGTCTCCCGTGGAGGACGTACGTATCACATTCTCATCAGCCTGCCCCTCCAGCCGGCGCCTCCGGGCGGCTTTCCCATCATCTATTTGCTGGATGGCAATGCCGTGTTCGGCACGATGACGGAGGCGAACAGAGCGCAGTCCCGATTCCCCGAACGGACAGGCGTAGATCCGGCGATCATCGTCGGCATCGGCTACGAAACGGATACTCCATTTCATCTATCGCGCCATTATGATTTCACTTATCCATCCCTTCCGTCCGAGCTTCCTCCCCATCCTGATGGGAAATCATGGCCAGAGCAAGGCGGCTCTGCTTATTTCCTTAGTTTTATTGAAGAAGAGCTGAAGCCGATGATCGAACGTGACTTCGCCGTCGATACGAAGCGGCAAACGCTGCTTGGCCATTCCTTGGGCGGCCTGTTCGTGCTAAACGCCCTCTTCTCTAAGCCGGGCAGCTTCCAAACCTATATTGCCGGCAGCCCTTCTATTTACTGGAACGAGAAGCCGCTGCTTAAGCAAGAGCGAGCGCTTGCCTCGCTTCTGCCCTATGATAATGACGTGCCAATCAGGCTGCTCATTACGATCGGAGAGTTGGAGCGCGAGGCGGAGGGCCGCAATTACGAGAAAACCGAGGCTATGGCAAGTCGGTTAAGCCAGCTTAGTCCAACTCGGCTAAGCGTTGCTTTCAAGAGGTTCGAGGATGAAAGCCACATCTCCGTCCTGCCTCTCCTCATTAGCCAAGGTCTACGCTTCGCTATGCAAAAAACCTTATGAGACGCAGCGCGCGTTCATAAGGTTTTTCAATTTTTGAGTCTGCTGCGTCATATTCATACCTTCCGTCTCAGCAGGAAATAGATTAAATAAGGCACGCCGATCAAAGCGGCAATGATGCCGACCGGAATTTCCGACGGCGCAATATTGCGCGCTATGTAATCGGCAGCAAGCACAAGCAGCATCCCCAGCAGGCCGCTGACCGGCAGCAGCAATCGATTGTGTACGCCGACCAGCTGCCTTGCGATATGTGGAGCGATTAATCCGATAAACGTAATATTGCCGGCAATCGATACACTTGCGCTTACGAGACCAACGCTGCACAGAATCATCCACATTCTCTCCCGATTGACGGCAACGCCTAAGCTGCGGGCCGTATCATCGTCAAGCTGGAAAAGATCGAGAATGCGATGCTTGTACAAGATGAAGGGAGTAAGCAGAAGCACCCATGGAAGAGCCGCGAGAATGTACGTCCAAGTCGCATTGTAGATGCTGCCATGCAGCCATATATTAGCCTTTTGGAAGTCATTCGGGTCCATTTTCAACGAGAAATAGATCGATATGGCGCTGAACCCCGCGGATACGGCGATGCCAATCAGAATGAACCGCGTCACATCGAGCATGCCCTTCCTCCACGAGAGGAAGAAAATGATTGCTGCCGCAGCCATCCCGCCTGCCCAACCAAACAACGGACGAATCAATACGCTGTACCAATCATCCGTTATGACCGATCCTTGGGCGAAAAAAATAAAAATGACGATGCCCGCACCCGCACCGGCGCTAATGCCCAATATGCCGGGATCGGCGAGTCCGTTGTTCGTCACGCCTTGTATGACCGTACCGGCGATCGCAAGACCGAATCCAACGATAAGCGCCAGTACGATTCGCGGAAGCCGGTATTCATAGATGGTCATTGTAAAATCCTTCTCGACTTGCTTGCCAAGAAGCGTACGTATAATATCCGAGAGACTCATCTCCAAGCTTCCGCTCGTTATGTTCATATACACGGCCGCCAAGAGAAGGAATGCGATAACCGCGATCCGTGGCATCATTCGTCTATACACCTTGAGTCCCCCCCTTCTTGTACACCAAATAAATAAAGAACGGGATGCAGATGATCGAGATGACGATCGTAATCGGCGTTTCATACGGGTAGTTGAAGAAACGGCTAGCTATATCCGAGAAGCATAGAAACACGCCGCCAATAAGCCCCGAACACGGAATGAGCCAGCGATAATCCGTTCCGACCAGGAACCGAGCAATATGAGGCACCACCAACCCGATGAAGGCGATATTGCCGCCGATGGCGACTGCCGAGCCGGTCATTAGCGCAACCGCGAGCATCGCGGTCGTTCGAATAAGCATCGGCCGCATCCCTAAGCTCGCGGCAGTCTCCTCCCCTAATGACAGGATGGTAACGGACTTTGATATCGCCATCGAGGCGATCAACCCTGCCGCCGCAAAGGGAAGAACTAAGTACACGTCCGCCATATCCATCTTGTCGAGCCTCGAATTGTACCAGAAACTGACGCTTTGCGAGATTTGGAAAAAATGCGCCAGCGCGGCGGCCAGGCTGCTTAAGAACGTGCCTATGACGATCCCGATAATGGCAAGCCGCACCGGCTGGAAGCCGTTCGGCACAAGCCTCCCAATGCCGAACACGAACAGAATCGCTACGAGCGACCCTATGAAAGAAAACAACATAAGACCGAGAGAGCTTGCCGCAGCGGCTGTAATCATCGCAATTGTCACGAAGAAAGCCGAGCCCTCGGATACCCCCATAATCGAGGGAGAAGCCAAGTAGTTTCGCGTTACCCCTTGCATAAGAGCGCCCGAAACGGCAAGCAGGATTCCGATTATAACCGAGCCCAGCGCTCTGGGCAGTCTCGACGTAATAACGATATTGTCCGTAATGTTGCTTGAATCGTAGTGAAAAACAGCATGAACGACATCCTGTAACGACAGAACGGCTGCCCCGTAGCTGATCGATAAGAAAATACCGAGGGCCAGCAGTACAGGGCAGCTCATAACAATAATTAACTTTCTTCTATTCGGCATCGACCAATGTTGCCGTCACTTGCTCTAGGAACTTCGTTTTGCTCAAGATCGGCGTTCCGAACAAGTCCGGGTGAACCGGGTTCACAATGACATGCCCTTCTTTCACGGCGCTGATGCCGTTCCAAAGAGGCTTCGTTTTCAAGTCGTCGATCGCCTTCAGATCATTGAGCGGAACGAGCGCGAAGATATAGTCGGGATTCGCTTGCGCCACAACTTCAAGCGAAAGCGTCTCGCGGCGTTCGATATTGCCGATTACATCCGGAACGGTAAGGCCGAGTCCATCGTAAAGCACCGCGTTATATGTCGTTTGCGTCGAGTAGGCGCTTAGTCCGTACTCCGTGCTGATGCGCATGTAAACGACTTTTTTGTCCTTATTGGCAGACGCGCCGAGCTTGTCTTTCGACTCTTGGAGCTGCTTCTTATAAGCCTCGATTGCGGCTTTCGCTTCCTCCGCCTTGCCTGTCACTTCGCCTACGACCGTAATGTTCGCTTCGGTATCTGCACCGCTGAACGACAACGGAATCGTCGGAGCGATCTCTTCAAGCGGCTTCAAAGTCTCCGCATCCAATCTTGCTGTAGTGAGAATGAGGTCCGGCTTCAAGGCAAGCAATTGCTCCTTGTCCGGCTGTACGCCCGAATCAATCCATTGCACGCCTTCCAACGAATCACCGATCTCCTCTGGAATGCCATTCACGTACATATCTTTAGCTGCGGCATAAGGCTTCACGCCGAGCACATGCATTTCCTCCATCGCCTCAACGGCGAGAATGGCGATCTTCTCCGCTTTCTCCGGCACTTGATATTCCTTGCCCAAGTAAGTAACGGTCTTCAATCCACCTGTCTCTGTAACGCCTTCATCTTCTGCCTGCGCAGGCTCGTTCGTCGCCGTCTGTGCAGCTTCATTATTGCCTGTATTGCTATTGTCTGCTTGATTGCCGCAGCCCGCTACGATAAATACGAAGACGAGTAGCAAGATGAGTAGCTGTTGTGATTTCACTTTCATGTTCCCAATACCCCCGCTGTTAGTTAATGAATGCTTATCATAATAATGATAATCATTATCACGATGACAATCATAACATGGGGGATAACCACCGTCCATTTCCTATTGTGACGATATCCTTTATGAAATTATGACATGAAGTGGCGCATGAGCAGCTCTAGCTGTACATGCAGCGACACGGGGTCCCAATTGTAAAAGATGCTGTGATCATTGATGAATACACGGTTTTTGTAGATGGCAGGAAGACTATTCCAGAAGTTTCCGTTCATGATTTTCGCGGCATACGGGCTGCCTCCCTTTTCCTCATAAATAGTCACAAAAATATAGTCGGCAGAATACAGAGGAAGCTCCTCGGGCGTTATCAGCTTGTACCATTGCCTTGCAAACAGCTCGCTTCGGACCCGCGCCGGCGGATTCAGCTTCAGCATATGGTAGATCAATTGGCCGCCTCTGCCGCYGGAGTCGCCGATGACCATAATTTTATCGTTCCAAATCTCAAGGATTAGTACCGTCTCATGGTCGCCTATCTTGTCGGCTAGCTGTCTTCTCGCCTGAACGACCTGCTCGTCCAAGCTTCCAAGAAGCTCATTGGCCTTCTCATTGGCATTCACGATTTCGGCGATGAACATGAACTGCTCACGCCATCCCAGCTTATTCAGCGAAAGCGAAATGGTCGGGGCAGTCCGCTTCAGATCGCCTAATTCCGGATAAGTATCGTAGCAAAAAATAAGATCCGGCGACGCATCCGCAACAATCTGATTATAGTGAAACGTATGCAGATCCATGAGCTGCGTCGATCCATCGCACAGGCTGTCTTTGTACAGCTCTTGAATATAGGGGTTAATTTTCGCTACGCTCGGGATTACGCCAAGGGCGAGCAAGCAAGCGGTGAAATGCGAAGAAACGGAAGCGATGCGCTTAGGCATCTGCAAATAGAAGGTCGGCGACACGCCTGTTACCTCTTTGAACTTGCGGCTTAAATAAAACTCGTTGCTGTAGCCGACGCGGTGGGCAATCTCTCTTAAGCTGCCTCTTGAGGTAAGCAAATATTGCTGCGCATTCCTGATTCTTAACTCGGTTAAGTAGCTGCTGAACGTGCTTCCCGTCACTTTTTTGAACAACCGCGAAAAATATTCAGGATTCAAATCGACCATTCTGGCAAGCTGATCCCGGTGAATATCTTCATGGTAATGGCTTTCTGTGTAGGCAATAATGCTATCAATAGCGGTTGTGTCCGGCTTCTCTTTGGACTCTTCATGCTCGTGGGAAATGAGAAACATCATTTCGTTGAACAGCATTTGTCGCTTGAAGTCCTGAGCAGCACTATGCACCCCGTTCATCAGCTCTATACTCTCTGCCAAATCCCTGAGCTGGTGGTAACAGCGCCGCGCCACTTCTCCATTATTGAACAGTCCGCCCTCTGGGACCCTTGCGCCCTTGGAATAAACGCCAATCGTCAGTTGATAAAACAGTAGTCCCTGTTCATGCCCGCTCTCTTCCGTATAGTGCATAGCCGTTCCCGGCTTGCAATAAACGACCATGCCCGACTTATCCAAATGATAGCTCTTGTTATCGATCCAGAGCTCCCCTGCTCCGTGTATGATAATGAGCAGCGTGTATGTGTCGAAGGTTAGCTTCTCGCGGGCAACCGAAGCATAGAGCTTTGTTAGCGATATATGTTCCAATTTAAGCACCTGTTGCTGCATCGCATTCCCTGTCCTCTCTCGTGTCGATCTAGACGAGCTGTTCCTCTAATAATAGCTTGTTGCCTATGAGAGTTGAAGGGGGAGTAAAAAAGAGGACAGCTCGAAGGTATGACTTCGAGCTGTCCTCTTTGATTGGAAAACACGCCGCTTGCTGACTGCTATTCCTATTCCACAACTTTGATCGTTATCGTCTGCCCCGCGCTTGCATTAGGGCCGATCCATACGGTGAAGTCGCCTGGCTCCGTCGTCAGCTTCATATCTTGGTCCAATATAGCGAGAGAATCGCTTTGTACGTTCAACGTTACGTTTGCCGATTCACCAGGCCGCAGGCTAATCTTGCGGAAGCCGATCAGCTTCTTAAGCGGCTGAGTGACGCTCGCCACCTCGTCTCGGATATAACACTGTACGACTTCTTCGCCTTCGTGGTCTCCGGTATTCGTGACAGTCACGGACAAATTGAGATCGCCGTTCGCGCTCATGGACGTCCGGTCTGCCGTAATGGAGCTGTATTCGAAGCTTGTGTAGCTAAGCCCGTAGCCGAATGGGTATAGCGGCTCGGTAGTCGAATCGATGTAGTAAGAAGAATAGACACCCGCAGGAGGGCGGCCGGTCTTTTTGCGATAATAGTAGATCGGCACCTGTCCGACATTGTGCGGGAACGTAACCGACAGACGGCCGCTCGGGTTGTAGTCGCCGAACAGCACATCGGCGATCGCATGACCGCTTTGTACGCCGAGATGCCAAGCCTGAACGATCGCTGCAGCATGCTCTTGCAGCCATGGAATCGCAAGCGGCCTGCCGCTCAGCAATACAGCTACGACTGGCTTGCCCAGCGCGGCGACGGCTTGCACTAGCTTGCGCTGCGCGCCCGGCAGATCAAGCGATGTCCGAGAGCGCGATTCGCCGCTCATCTCGAGCGCTTCGCCCAGCGCCAGGACGACGACATCCGCTTGGCGCGCCGCTTCCAGCGCGGCTTCGAAGCCGTCCTCGGCATCGTCTTCAATCGCGCAGCCTTCCGCATAATGGATGGCTGCCCCCGCTTCTGCGCCTGCCGCTTGGCGGATGCCCGCGAGCAGGCTGATCACGTCAGCCGGATTGCCGTCCATTGCCCAGCAGCCGAGCGGGTCTTTGCTGTTGTCCGCAAGCGGCCCGATCACGGCGATCGATACGCCTTCCTTGCGCAGCGGCAGCACTTGCCCTTCGTTGCGCAGCAGGACGATCGATTCTCTCGCCGCCTCGCGAGCGAGCTCGGTGAACGAAGCGCGTGCTTCGGCAGCCGCTTCGGCGGTCGGATTGGCGACGTACGGCTGCTCGAACAAGCCTAGCTTAATCTTAACCGCGAGAATACGCAGCACGGACTCGTCGATAAGACGTTCCGGCACGCGGCCTTCGCGGACAAGCTTCGGCAGATGGCGCATATAGAAGCCGGAATGCATGTCCATGTCGCAGCCCGCAAGGATACTGCGTTCGGCCGCTTCTTCCTCGCTGCCAGCGACGCCGTGCACGATCAGCTCTTGCAGCGCATTGTAATCGCTCGCTACAATGCCTTCGAAGCCCCATTCGTCGCGAAGAATCGTCTTCAACAAGTATGGGTTAGCGCATACCGGTATGCCGTTCACTTCATTGAACGATGCCATGATGCTAAGCGTACCCGCATCAACTGCCTCGCGGAAAGGCGGCAGTATCACTTCGCGCAGCACGCGGTCGGACAGATCGACCGTGTTATAATCGCGTCCCGCTTCCGCAAGCCCGTAACCGGCAAAATGCTTCGGACAGCTAGCTGTCGCCTGGCCTGCTCCGTCATCAATCTGCGCACCCTCTACCCATGCCTTGGCGTACTGCGATGTCAGCAGCGGATCTTCGCCGATGCTCTCGGCGATGCGTCCCCATCGCGGATCGCGGCTTACGTCGATCATCGGCGCGAACACCCATGCGACGCCATCAACAAGCGATTCGCGGGATGCGGCTTCCGCCGTGCGCCGCGCCAAGTCTGGATTCCACGCCGACGCCTGCGCCAGCGGAATCGGGAACACCGTTTTGTAGCCGTGAATGACATCGCGGCCGATCAGCAGCGGGATCTGCTGTGAGGTATGCTCTTGAATGGCCCGTTGCAGCTCGTTCGCTTCCTCTGCGCCGGACAGATTGAAGATCGAGCCCACTCGCCCTTGGCGAATTTCTTCCAGCAGCAGATCGCGCTGAGATACACCCGTCTCGGGGTTAATGGGGTTGAAGCCCCAGTCGTACTGTGTCATCTGGCCGACCTTGTCCTCAAGCGACATGCGGGACAACAGCTGCTCCGCCTGACGGACAATGTCCGGCGTCATCCATTTGCGAGGATTAGAGGCTTGTGATTTTACTGGCGTTAGTGGCTGTTCCATTTTCGACATACCCTCCTCTTACAAGCTTGGGAAAATCAGCGTTTGGATAGAATGCGCCGGAATGCTGCCCTCGGCGATTTGCTCGCGGTTGCGAAGCACGTAAGGATGCGGCGCGTCCGAGCGGTTCAGGACAACGACAACGAGCTCGCCGTTCGTATTCTTGAACGCCGTCGTTTGCAGCGCTTCCGTATATTTCGTGCAGCTGACGCGAATCGCGCCCGGACGGATATATTTGCTGAAGTGGCCGATGTAATAATACGACGACTGGAACGTAAGCGAATCAGACTTCGTATCGGCGATGATCGGCGCGTCGCAGTAGTTGCCGACGTGATTCGGTCCGCCCTGCTCGTCAAGCACGATGTTCCAATCCGTCCAGCCGGACATGCCGTTGTTCAGGTTGCCCATAATATCATGCGCGTAGCGCTCTCCGCTCTTCCACGAGCCGAGCTGCACGCCGCCTTCATGGCAGCCTTCCGTGAACATAAGCGCTTTGTCCGGGTAGCGGCGGGATACGGCATCAAGCGCCTCGAAGTGATCGCCGGAGTACCAATGGAAGCCAATGCCCCAGATATACTTAGAAGCTTCGGCGTCATCGAATGCCGTCTTCGCGCGATCATATACGTGCTCCTTGTTATGGTCCCAAATCATGACCTTCACGTCTTTGCGCCCAGCCTTGTGCAGCTCCGGTCCAAGATAATCACGCACGAAGTCGCGTTCTTCCTCGGCCGTGTAAATACAGGAATCCCAGATTTGGACAGCCTTCGCTTCGTTCTGAACGGTAAGCCCCCATACCGGCAATCCTTCCGCCTCGTAGGCCCCGATGAACTTCAAGTAATAACGCGCCCATACGTCGCGATATTCCGGCTTCAGCTTGCCGCCGTTATTCATCTCACCGTTGGTCTTCATCCATGCCGGAGGACTCCACGGGGATGCGTAAAAGGTGAAGCTATCGCCTGCAAGCTCTCTCGCCTGGCGAATATATGGAATGATAACCTCGCGGTCATGGCTAATGTCGAAGGTGCTGAGCTCCGTATCGCCATCTTGCACGTAGGAGTAGTTGCCCAGCGCAAAGTCGCAGCTATTGATATGAGTGCGGCAGATCGTATAACCGATACCTTCTTTCTCGTCATAGTAAGCATTCAGAATGCGCTTGCTATTCTCGTCGCTCAGCTTCGCCGCCGTAACGGCCGACGCCTCGGTAATCGCGCCTCCGAAACCGATGATCGATTGATATTCGACATCCTCATAAACATTAATGATCTGATTCTCTACGCCAGCTTTATCTTCGCGCAGCTCAAGCGGCGCGATCTCCGTCAATCGGTCTTGATTGCCTTGCGAGGTTTGGATTGTTCTAATCGTACGTGTAGACATATGGAGTTCTACTCCMCTTTCGTAATTCGTGATGCTTTTATTATAATAGGAGTGAGACCCGCCCTTGAAGAAACAATATGGTCGAATATATCAACAATCTGATTGATTATAATAAAAAGCGTATGAGAGGAGAATGAACGTTGAGCGCGCTTAATATCCAATTAAGCGAATACTCCAAGCATGTCGAGCCGTTTCGCCAATATTACGGCAACGGTCTGGACACCTATATTATTCGGCTACAAATTGAAGGAATATGTGAAGCGCTCATCGACGGACAGATGAGGGAAATACGCCCGGGCCATCTCATGCTGTGCAAGCCCGGCGATATCTACGATCTGCGCATAGGCTTCGGAGCAAGAGGAGCACAACTGTCTAGCGACTACTACGTAATGGGAAACGGACCGGGCATGCGGGAGTGGTGGGAACAGCGCATGCGACCGACATTGTCCATGATCGCCGAGGACAGCAGACTGAAAGCGATCTGGCATCAGATCGTTCTCGAGAAACGTCGGCTGGACGGCGGACACAGGGATATTGTCGACTCTCTTGTCTGGTCGCTGCTCATGCTGATCGACCGCGCCCTGGACGAAGCGCCGGACATTCCTTCTCCGCTTGCCTCTCATGCGCTGCGCATGCGGCAATATATCGAGGAGCATGCCGCCGAGGAAATCACCCTCGCGCAGGTCGCCCATCATACCGGACTTAGCGTGTCTCGCGCCGTCCATCTGTTCAAAGCGCACTTCGGTATATCAATTATCGGCTATGCGCAGCAGCTCCGGCTCAGCCACGCCGTGAAGCTGCTCGATCACAGCCAACTGTCCTTGGAGCAGATCGCGGCGGAAGCCGGCCTCGGCAGCTACGCTTACTTCCATCGGCTGTTCCGAGAACGCTACGGCATCTCGCCCGGTGCTTATCGAAAGAAGCAGTAACCAACAAAAAAAACCAGAAGCGACCTGCGCTCCTGGTTTCTATGGCTTTTTCCGCCAACTGTTCCTTATTTGTAATACACCTTGTCCTCGTTGTACTTCGCCTTGAATTCATTAATCGCATACGTTTCGTAGATGTCCCGATCCACTGCGCTTTCCACGACGTAAACCTCTATCTTATGCACTTCGTCCCGATGCTTCTTCATTGGCGATACGGAATCTTCGAAATGCTTCTTAATTCGCGGTCTTATTTTCCTTGCCTTGCCCACGAACAGCAGCTCGTCCTTATCATTGTAGAACATGAAGAAACCGCCCAGCTCTCTCGTAATGAGATGAAATTGAGTGAATCCGTAAATGTTGCTTTCCTGCGGGTTGTCTTGCTTGAAAATCGTCACGTCCGGCGTTGGCAGCGTAATGTTGATCATATCGGTTCATTCCTCTCTATATGGATATCACGGTTATAACCCTTGTCCCATGTTTTCTATATTACCACATGCTAGCAGAGAACGCGCATGCTGCATCAGAACTTCGAATGGCGTGTCTGCCAAAGCTGGCATTTTTTTATATTTCTCGCCGATATGAGAATACTATCCCCAAAGTCAGATTTTTAGGCAGGGAGATGGGATGAAAATGAAAGACACGATTGAAAAAATGTTTTCGTTAGGAGTTGGCGTCGTCGTTGCCGGCAAGGAGCAGGTTGAAAAAACGGTTGAGGAGCTAGTAAAAAAGGGAGAGGTCAATCGGGCAGAGTCCAAAGAGTTGATTGACCGGCTTGTGAAAAAGGGCGAAGAAGCTCGCCAGCAGATGGAAGCGGCGGCGGCGGAACGGCAATCCTCTCCCCTGGGCGACAGTCAGCAATGGGCTACGCGGGAGGACATTGAGCGAATTCACGAGAGATTAGACGCTCTAGAGCGTAAGGGACCGCAAGGATGAGTAACGGCTTGCCCCGTATCGGCATTAGCAAACGAATCCGGCAGTTGAAGCGCTACCGGACGATCGCGTCTGCTTTTGCCCGCAACGGTTTAGGGTACATTTTCCACGATATCGGACTTCATGAGAAGTTCTCTTTATTCGGGCACGGCAAGCGCAAAGGAATCGAGGCCAAAAGCATCGGCGAGCGCATCCGGCTCATCCTCGAGGAATTGGGCCCGACGTTCGTGAAGCTGGGGCAGATCGCCAGCACGCGTCCCGACTTGATTCCTCCGGGCATCTTGTCCGAGCTAGAGCGGCTTCAAGATCATGTGCCCCCATTCTCCTATAGGGAAGCGGCGCGCATCATAGAAGAGGAGCTCGGAGAAGAGCTTGGCAGACTATTCCTCGAATTCGCGGAAGAGCCCATGGCTGCCGCCTCTATCGGACAGGTGCATCGCGCCGTGTTGAAGGACGGGACAGTGGTCGCCGTTAAAGTGCAGCGTCCCGGCATTCATGCGCGGATCGAAACCGATCTAGACATCTTGGCTGATGTCGCGCGAGTAGCCGAAACCCGGCTCGAATGGGCTGGCGCCTATCGGCTCGGCAGCATGGTCGAGGAGCTCGGCAAGGCGCTTCGATCCGAACTCGACTATACCGTTGAAGCAAGGAACGCGGAGCGATTCGAAAGCCAAAGCAAAGCTTTAGGGGATGTAAGAGTTCCTAAGGTATGGCGCGACTATAGCTCGAGACGGGTATTGACGACGACCTATATGGAAGGAATTAAGCTTTCCGATAAGGAGCAGCTTATACAAGCCGGAATTGACCTGCGCGTGCTGGCGGAGCGATTCACTGCGATTATTTTGCATCAGGTGCTGATCGACGGCTTTTTCCATGGCGATCCTCATCCCGGCAATGTGCTCGCGCACAAGAACGGCACGCTTGTCATGCTGGACTTCGGCATGGTGGGGAGGCTGACCCCTGAAGCGAAGAAACATTTTGCCTCCTTCGTCATTGCTCTGAGGAATCAGAGCACAAGAGGCGTCATTCGCGCCATTAGCCATATGGGAGTTGTGCCGGAGGATGTGAACAAGGATGAGCTGCACCTCGATGTGGATGCTCTAAGGGATAAATATTACGACGTACCTTTTAACCAAATTAGTATGGGTGAGGCGGTGCAGGATTTGTTCGCGGTCGCGCTTCGGCATCGTATCCGGATTCCCGCCGAGCTGACGCTGCTGGGCAAGACGCTGCTCACGATGGAAGGCGTCGTGTTGTCTCTAGATCCGACATTCAGCGTATTCAACGTGGCTGAGCCTTTCGGCAGGAAGCTGCTTCTCGAGCAGATCAACCCTGTCCAGAAGCTGAAGTCGTGGATAGATGAGGTCCCTGATTATGTGGATCTGGTGCAAGACATTCCGATCGTGGTGAAGGAACTGGTCGCGTCGATGCGTCAAGGACGGCTGAAGGTGGAGGTTGGAATCCCCCAAGTGGATAGCTTGATGAAACGAATGGATCGGATCAGCAATCGCCTATCGTTCAGCATCATACTGCTTGCCCTTAGCATCGTAATGGTCGGTTTAATTATCAGCGCGGCCTTGAATCATGCGCAAACGTTATTCTGGGGCATTCCCATTATTGAGATTGGGTTCGTCATCGCGTTGCTCATGTTCTTGTGGCTAATCTTCGCTATACTCCGTTCCGGCCGATTCTAGCCTGACAGCTACTCGGCCGGTCCTATCCAGATCGGCGGCGCACACCGTCTTACCTTCCTTATGTCCTCCCTCTCCCAGCTTCAGATAATCTACTACGATATAAAAAGCGCCTTGTCGCGGGCGAACACGACAAGGCGCTTATTTTAATTAGGTACCGCAGAACGTCTGGTAGCCGCCTGACGACAGATCGGGCAACGAGCAATACGTTTCCTGTTCAGGCGAGTACGCAAAAGGCGTTGAGAGCGCTTGAAGCAGCCGCTCCATAACACTGTAATCGCCTAGCTTCACGGCGGCATCCAGTGCCTCCTCAACTCGATGATTACGAGGGATGACTGCTGGATTGCTGCTGCGCATGAGTGCATAACTTTTGTCTAAAGTCTGCTCCTGCTTGCCCAGTCTAGCCTGCCAGCGTTCCAGCCAGCGTTCGAATCCGGAGCTGCCGGACAGACCCGTCACAGACTCGGGCTTATCCATTGAGAGTGCGCGGAAAGTATTCGTATAGTCCGCGCCCTTCTCCTGCATCATGGCGAGAAGGTCCATAATTAGCGATTCGTCCTCCTGGTCCTCGCCGAAGAGGCCAAGCTTATCCCGCATTCCTGCAAGCCAGTAGCTTTCATATAACGGAGCAAACTGCTCTAACGCCTCTTGGGCAAGCGGTATCGCCTGCTCTTGATCGTCGTTCAGCAGCGGCAATAGCGTCTCGGCGAATCGAGACAAATTCCACACGGCAATATTCGGCTGATTGCCATAAGCATATCGACCATGGGTGTCGATAGAGCTGAACACCGTTGCCGGATCGTACGTATCCATGAAAGCGCACGGCCCATAATCAATGGTCTCGCCGCTTATCGCCATATTGTCCGTATTCATAACGCCGTGAATGAAGCCTACGAGCTGCCACTTGGCAATAAGCGAAGCTTGGCGCTTAATGACTTCTTGCAGCAGGCGCAGATAGCGATCCTCATCTTTACCATCTATATCTTGATAATGTCGTTGCAGCGTATAATCCGCAAGCGCCCGAAGCTCCTCGATCGTTCCCCGATAAGCCGCATATTGGAATGTGCCCACGCGCAGATGACTTGCCGCCACGCGAGTCAGTACCGCACCCGGCAACATCCTCTCGCGGACGATCGATTCACCCGTCGTCACAACCGCAAGACTACGTGTCGTCGGTATACCAAGCGCATGCATCGCTTCACTGATGATGTATTCGCGCAGCATCGGACCAAGCGCGGCGCGTCCGTCGCCGCGACGTGAATACGGCGTTGGGCCGGAGCCTTTCAACTGAATATCAACCCGCTCGCCATTCGGCGTAAGGTGTTCACCGATCAGCAGCGCGCGACCGTCGCCCAGCATGTTGAAATGGCCGAATTGATGGCCTGCATAAGCTTGGGCAAGCGGCAAAGCGCCCTCAGGCACTTCATTCCCGGCAAGCACCGCCAGGGCCTCTTCGCTCCGCAGCCCCTCAGCGTCTAGCCCCAATGCTGCCGCAAGCGGTTCATTAAGGATGCTGATCTCCGGAGCGCTCACTTCGGATGCGTTCAGTCTTGTATAATATAACTCCGGCAGACGGGCATAGCTGTTATCAAAGTTCCAGCCGCCTGCTGTTATGGATGGTTTTTTTATCGTCATAGGTATCTCCTTCGCGCGAATTAGCGCTCAATGTGAGCGTATGGGGCTTTGTCCGCTACAAGATTCAAACGAATGCCGTGCTCCAGCCATGCTTTTAATCCGCATAATACGATCGTGAAGCCTTCCGTTGAACCGATGGCTTGCCCCACGATCTCGTCCGCGTCCCCTTGGAAGCCCGTATCGGTTATCGTGACGAACGTCTCCGTCTCGGATTGCGGAGTGAAGCTAAATTCAACAAAGGTGCCCCAGTCGATCACGATTCGCTGATTAGGCTCCAGTTCGATCACTTCCACGCTGGCCGAAGCGCCGTACATTTCCCAATCCCACCGGACGCTCTTCCCCGCTTCCAATCTGCCGCTTCCCTTAGTGAACCAGAATTGCGTCGTAATTGTCGGATCAATGAAAGCCTCGTACACCTCTGAACCCGGCTTTCTGATGAGCATTTCCGCTTTTGCCACCGGCGCGTTAATCAACGTTGCCATCGTCATCTCTCCTCCTGCATAAAAAAAGTTATATAAAGACGTTTCTTTCATCCTTTGGAGCCCACGCGTATATGTGCTTGAAGTATAAACGAATCAGATGTAAATTACAAAAACAGCATTCAGGGATACAAAAAGCCCATGGCTTCGATTTTCCCCCTCATCCACTGAATCGCTTCCTTCGGCCCTAGCACGGTAACATCCTCTCTCAGCTTCCAGATTAAATCCATATAGAATGGCAAGTCCTTAGAAGCAATCGGAACGTCAGCCGACCCGCTTCCATCATCCCTGCGTTGCAAGTAAGGAGCAAACCGGGCGTTCGATTCGAGATGCCATAAGCCTTCGCTCGTAAGTGATAGCCGGAGCACGATCCCCTCCGACGGATCGGTTACGGGCTTATCCAGCAAGCTTAGCTGATCGACGTCTTCCCGGCATCGAATAGACGCGTTAAGCACAGCCGTTCGTATTCGGTCTACCCGGAATTGCCTGATCTCCTTGCGCTTGAAGCAATAGGCGGGACAGTACCAGTAGCCTGAGCTGGCGTACAGACCGATAGGCTGAATGTCGCGCGTGGTCACGCCGTTTCCGGAGCTATATTCGACCGTCACAATGCTCGGTATCATAATCGCCTGCATCATCGTGTTCAGTACCTCCGTGGACATCGGACGGTACGGACTCCAAATCATGACCTTATTCTTGAGACGATCGATCCGCTCCCTGGCATCGGCCGGCAAATAGTGATAGAACTTATGCAAAGCGGTTGTGGCACCGTCACCGAAAGGCACCGTGCTTAAATAATCGAGCGACTGGCAGGCGAAGAATAAAGCGACGGCCTCGCTTTCGGTGAAGCTGATCGGCGGCAGCAGCCTTTCCTGCAGCAGCCTATATCCGCCGCCTCTTCCCTGAACCGAATACACGGGAACGCCAAGACTGCTTAATTCATCCAAATCGCGGGCAATCGTCCGCTTCGATAAGCCGAACTCATCAGCAAGCTCCTGCACGGTGAATGATTTTCTTGCGTTGATCATCATAATGAGTTGGATTAATCGCTGTGACTTCTGCAGAGTAAGCCCACCTCTAATTCGTATTTATTTTTATCTTATCCATATAATAAGACATTATTTGTCTTGTTTATAGATTAAGGTTGATTTAGATATCGATTGGGACGATACGAGGAGGAGAAAAAAATGATGGATATTCATCGGTTTAAGCAAGACAAGATAGCTCTCGTATTTATACATGGCGCCGGGCTGGATAGCCGAATCTGGAAACAAGTAGCGGACGGCATGAATTATCCTTGCCTCCTGGTTGATTATCCGCATCGCGGGGACACCGGCGGATCGCTGAAGGATCTGCATTTGAAAGATTACGTCGCCCATATACGAAGACAAGTGGATGAACAGAACTATCAGAGGATTGTGATTGTCGCACATTCTTTAGGCGGCGTTCTCGGCCTCCGGCTTGCTGCCGAAATGCCCGAGCAAGTTAAGGGCTTCGTAGCGATCGGAGCGGCCATACCGAAAAATGGCGGATCATTCGTATCCATAATGCCTTTTGCCAAGAGACTATTGTTATCGGTGATCATGCGGCTCGCAGGGACGAGACCGCCGGAATCGGCTATCCGATCCGGTATATGCAATGACTTGTCGCCCGAGAGTGCGAACGAGATTGTACGCAGGTTTACACCTGAGTCGGTATATGTGTATACGGATCGAGCCGAGGCGCCTGTTCCGAGCGTGCCGAAGCTATTCATCAAGCTTACACGGGATAAGGAGCTTGTTCCTGCCCTGCAGCAGCAAATGATCGCCAATCTGTCTCCTGAGCAGGTGCATAGCCTTGAAACGGGCCACCTCCCCATGCTCAGCGACCCGAATGGCGTGAGACATGCCATAGAAATTTTTTTACAGACCGTGAATGACCTTCTGCAGCCAAATTCAGAGTATAATAGATCAGAATAGGGTTGTTGCAAGGTGGAAACCTGTAGATATAGGTATTCAAATATAAGGTAGAAGAGGTCAGCAATGAGCGAGAAACAGTTTACGGATTACGGACTAAGTGAGGAAATAATGAGGGCGCTGAACGGCCTCGGCTACGAGAAGCCTACGGAGGTCCAGACGGAGGTTATCCCCGTTGCGCTGGAGAAAAAGGATCTTGTCGTCAAATCGCAGACCGGCAGCGGCAAGACAGCGGCATACGGCATTCCGCTCTGCGAGCTCGTCGATTGGAACGAGAATAAGCCGCAGGCGTTAATTCTGACGCCAACAAGGGAGCTCGCCGTGCAGGTTAACGAGGACTTGACCAATATCGGCCGATTCAAGCGAATTAAATCAACGCCTCTGTACGGGAAACATCCGTTCCATATGCAGAAGGCGGAGCTCAGACAACGAACGCATATGGTTGTCGGCACGCCGGGGCGCGTGCTGGATCATATCGAACGCGGCTCGTTATCGCTTGATCGCATCGCCTATCTCGTTATCGATGAAGCCGATGAAATGCTCAATATGGGATTCATCGAGCAAGTTCAGTCGATTATCGGGGCATTGCCTAGGGAGAGAGTCACGATGCTGTTCTCCGCTACTTTTCCAGAGGATGTAGCCAAGCTGTCGCGCAAATATATGAGCGATCCTGCCCAAATCGAGATCAAAGCAAGCGGCCTCACGACAGCGACCATCGAGCACGCCCTTATTCAGGTGATGGAAGCGGACAAGCTGGCTGTGCTTCAAAATCTGCTTATCGTCGAGAACCCTGACAGCTGCATCGTTTTTTGCCGTACGCAGGAGCATGTCGATCAATTATTCCGCGAAATGGCCGAACTCGATTATCCTTGCGACCGCATTCACGGAGGAATGGAGCAAGAAGAACGGTTCGAGGTCATGAATGCGTTCAGAAGAGGGCAATTCCGTTATTTGATTGCGACGGATGTAGCTGCCAGAGGGATCGATATTACGAACATTACGCATGTCATTAACTATGATATTCCGTTGGAAAAAGAAAGCTACGTCCACCGCACAGGCCGTACCGGACGAGCCGGCAAGACGGGCAAAGCGATTACGTTCGTCACGCCTAGAGATTACAGTCGATTAGCAGATATCGAGGCTTATATCGGTTTCGAGATTTCGAAAGTGAAAGCCCCGTCCGAAGAAGCGGTGGAGCGACGCAGAGATGAATTCGAGCAGAAGATCAATATCGGACCGGAGCTCAAGAAGGATAAGCGCGAGCAGTTGAGCAAGCAGATCATGAAGCTTAACTTCAACGGCGGCAAAAAGAAAAAGCTTCGCGCCGTCGACTTTGTCGGAACGATCGCCAAGCTTGACGGTGTGTCTGCGGACGATATCGGGATCATTACGATTCTCGATCATGTATCCGATGTTGAGATTCTGAACGGCAAAGGTCCTCTCGTGCTTGAGCTGATGAAGGACACTACCGTTAAGGGCAAGCTGCTTAAAGTACGCAGAGGCAAGAAATAGACATCTCACATATAACGGCATTTCGTCGAACTAAATAGGTTGGTTGGTGAACAAGCTAGCGTTTAGCGGCATTTCGTCAAACTAATTAGCCACTTTCTGATCAAAAGTCCAAAACCTCCATTTTAGCGGCCCGAAATCGAACTATATGAAGCTGTTTATATGTAAGCCCAATATTAGTTGCCCAAAATGCCACTATAACATTGCCATAGAAAAAAAGCCCTTCACCGCGCCATCAAGGCAGGTAAAGGGCTTTTCGCATTTCCTATTTACTGAGCTGCAGCGTCCTGCGGAGGCTCTCCGCCTTGCGGCATCGTGCCATCCTGCGGCATTTCGCCGTCCGGAGGCATCCGATCTCCGCCTCCTTCGCCGCGTTGTCCGCCGCCGCCGAAGCCACCGCCGCCTCTTCCGCCAGGGCCTCCCATTCCGCTTTGCGCTTCGGTAACGCCTGATTCATTCACCCAAGTAACAATCGTGGCATTCTCGAAGGATACGACTTTCGTTCCCCCTTCGTATGTGCCGCCTTCGTACAGGCCGTTCGTTTCGGTGCCTGTCGATGTGCCGCCCGAATAGATCGTGTACGAGCTGTTTTGCTTCAAATCAGGGAAACTGATGAATATTGCTTGATACGATTTKGACGGCGCGAATGTCATGATCGCGTTGCCGTCGCTATCTTCCAGATGGACCAAGGTGCCAGCTTGCTGCGCAGCTGTAAACGTCATTAGGATGCCTGGCTGCGTCGAAGTATCAGCCGTCCCCTGCACCATGCCTGAGCTGCCGGCAGAAATGAGGTAGCCGCCCGTCATGACGAAGGAACCGTCGTAATCCAAAGATCCGTTGCCGTTATTGGTCGGGCCGTTCACGATAACTGTACCGCCGCTCATCTGAACCGAGCCGTTCGAATCGAGCCCGTCGCCAGCAGCATCAACGCTCAGGTAGCCGCCGCTAATGACCAGCATGTTCGAAGAAGAAGCTCCCGATCCTGGAGCACCTCCATTAGCCCCCCCTCCCTCGGCTGCCGTCCCTGCGTCTCCGCCTGCTACGTTAATGCCGTCATCGGTCGAGACTACGCTTGTCTCACCGCCCGAGATTGCAATCGTCGGGGCTTCGATGCCTTCGTTACTTTGAGTAATATCAACCTTGCCGCCTGCAATCGCAATTGCGGTCTCGGAGTGAATGCCGTCATCGCCGGCATCGATACTAAATGAGCCGCCTTCGATAACGATATAACCTTTGGTCGTATCGGTATCGTACGTCGTCTTAACCGCATCGCCCTCCGACTTAATCGTGATCGAGCCGTCATTCACAGCAACGAGGTCACGGCCCATGAGTCCGTCATCGGCAGCCGTAATGTCAATCGTGCCGCCCGTAATTTTCAACTTATCCTTGCTCGTGATGCCGTTATTGAAGTTTCCTTGTACCGCGAGCTTACCCGTGCCGTTAATCGTCAAATCATCATGGCTGAACAGCGCCGCATTCGGCTCGTCAGTCGTTGCGTCCGGATATACATAAGTCTCGCCATCGGACAGCGTATTCTCCGTACCCTCCTGAAGCGAAATGATCGTCTTGCCTGCCTCTTCAACATAAATGGCCGAACTGCTGCTATTGTGAATGTCGACTCCGTTCAAGACGAGACGAACGACGCCTTTATCCTGCACATTGACGACAAGCTGTCCTTCTTCAAGCTTGCCGCTAACCACGTAAGTGCCCGCAGCTGTAATCGTAATCTTGCCTCCGTCGACCGTTGCTCCCTCACCGCTAATCGTCGCGCCTGTCCCGGTCAGCGCAATGGCTACCGAGTCGCCCGCTGTCCAATCCGTATAAGCGTCATCCTCCTCATACTCGACCTGCTCCGTCAGATCGACACCGGCCAGCTCAGCCGCGGCGGTATCGCCGGAATCCGTCGTCGCGGTCACCGCTGTCCCCTCGGTTCCGTCATTAGCTGCGCTGCCTGTATTGTTGCTGCATGAAGCGAGCAGCGCCGCACATAATAAGAGTGTTCCCAGTTTTATTTTCCATGGATGTTTCATTGTTCATCTTCCTCTCTTTGTT
This sequence comes from Paenibacillus sp. 05T425, assembly GCF_056396205.1. NCBI lineage: Bacteria > Bacillati > Bacillota > Bacilli > Caryophanales > Paenibacillaceae > Paenibacillus > Paenibacillus sp. 05T425. The sequence goes on along the minus strand of NZ_JBFTLA010000002.1, from coordinate 213,171 downwards.
TCGGGTTAGTAATCCGACACCGTCGGAGCCATCGTCAACGTCACGTCTAAGTTGCCGTTTCTGCTTCTGACAGCGTCAAGAAATTCCTTCTGATTCATCAGGTGATCAATCGTCACCGCGTATACAAGCTCATATAGGCTGCCTAGCTCTGTTGTTCTCACTTTGCGAAGCTCATAAGGAATGTCGAACATATGGAACAACTCCTCGAACGCTTCCTCGTACCCTAGATCCTCTGGGATCGTAACCTTAAGCAGCTTCTGCGTCGATTTCTTGGAGCCGAATTTGATAGCCTTAAGGACAAACATCAGGGCACACATAACGACCGTGAACAGGACTGCGTAAGCGAATGATCCGACACCGCAGGCGAGACCGGCAGCCATCGTGAATAACACGAACGCAATATCCTTCGGATCTCCAGGCGCGCTTCGGAACCGAATAATGGAGAACGCTCCGGCTAAGCTGAAGGCGCGGGCAATGTTGCTACCGATCAAAAGAATAATGATAGCGACGATAATAGGCAGAACGATCAGCGTCAAAGCAAAATTTTGCGTATAGCCCGTTTGCGTTTTCATATAGGTAACACTGATCATCGTGCCTAAAACGATGGAAATAAAAATCGTAAGCAAAGCGTCTGTTAACGTTAATTCCGTTGCCGTCGAAGCGGCGAATAGGGATTCGATCATATTAAAATACTCTCCTTTGTTCTTTGTCCAATACCGTAACGTACCGTTTTCTTATATTCATTGCCGTACTTGGAGAAGCTTGTTCGATACATGCCAAGCTCGGACAGCAATTGGGACAACCAAAGCGGAATCGTCTTCTCCGCCTTTACCTCCATGAGCCATTGTCCCTCCTCCATCAGCTGTTCGCCGTAATCTCCCGCTTCCAACCTCACATCGTAACGTCTTGACCGGATATTCGTGTCGAACGTAATGCGAAGATCGCGGCTGTTTTTGCAAAATAGGGCAAGTCGGTCATAAGCTAAGTACACTTTGGGCTGTAGATCATAACGCCGCAAAAAGTATTCGATTTCCATCATCACCTGCTTATTCATATACGGCTGAAGCTCAGGCACAGCGCCCGTTCCGGCGAATGCATATGCCTCGTTCAGCCTCAGCGAAGTCCTTCGCTTGTTCACCAAGCCGAACACCTTTTTCTTCAGCTCCAAATATACCTTTGCGTTAGCCTCCGGTACGCCGTATGCTCTGATTCTGAGCTTCTCCTTGTACTTCGGCTTCGACAAGCTGTTGCGGATGAGCGTATCGTGCTCGGTATCGTAATAAATGTTGCTGATTGAATAAAATCTTTCGTTTTTGTTGTGTTCATCAGGTTCCATATATTCGAGCAAACGGTTATAAATCATATGAAAAGCTTGGTTATCCATTAGGTACTTGCTCTCGTAACGGTTGAACACCTCAATCGCCATCGGCCCGCACGCTCCTCTCTTTCTTGTGGCGAATGCATCGCCGCTTCCATGACTGTATCTTAGAAAACGAACCTTTAATGAATCTTAAACATTTCTTAACAATCGACCTGTGGTACGATTAAGGTTAATTAAAGGTTCGCTTCCTATAGTAAAGACATAACGCTGCTGGTCAGCTTTCATAGAGGTTAAGGGGGAAACAACAATGCGTTTATTAATAGTAGAAGATGAAGTTCATCTGGCGGAGGCGCTGTCCCAAATATTGAAGAAAAACAATTACTCCGTCGATGTCGTGCATGACGGCGAATCGGGACTCGACAACGCGCTAAGCGGAATATACGATCTGCTGCTGCTCGACATTATGCTTCCGGAAATGGACGGCATTACGATATTGAAGACGATTCGGGAAAAGGGGCTGGCGACGCCCGTGATCCTGCTGACCGCCAAGGGAGAAACGTCCGATAAGATCGCCGGACTTGATTACGGGGCCGACGACTATGTCGCCAAGCCGTTCTCGACGGAAGAACTGCTGGCAAGAATAAGGGCAGCTCTAAGGAGGAAGGGCGAGGTCGTGCCCGATGATGCGATTAAGTTCGGCGATATCGAATTAAATACGGCGACCTTGAAGGTATCCTGCAAGAACAAAGAGCTTAAGCTGATTCTGAAAGAAAGCGAGCTGTTGGAATTGCTGGTCTCGAGGAAAAGCGCAATTACCTCCAAAGAGCAGATCATCGAGAAGCTTTGGGGCTTCGATTCGGAGGTCGAACATAATAACGTGGAGGTGTACGTCTCGTTTCTAAGGAAGAAGCTGGGCTTCCTGCAATCGACGGTGAAGATCAATACGATCCGGGGCGTAGGCTACGTGCTTGAGGTGACTTCCTAATGTTCAATCGACTGCGCAATCGATTCCTCGTCGTGAATATGGCCATTATTACGATTATCATGCTCATCGCCTTTGCTTCGATCTACACCATCACGTACCGGAACGTGCGCAATGATATTACGATGGATCTTAATCGGGTATCCGATTTCTTCAAGCCGTCAGACGGCATGATGGGCGGCGAGCCGCACGCTGACGGCGACGGCGGGCCTCCTCATGGAGGCAAAGACAAAGATATGATGTGGCAGCCTGATCGCACCGTCTCCTTCTCGCTTCAGACAGACGAGGAGTGGAATATGACCGCAACGGATTCGCGTTTCGATATGGATGAAGCTTTCTATACGGATGCGATTAATAAAGTCAGAGCTTCGAGCTCGGATCGAGGCCAATTCAGCTTGGAAGGCAACGAGTGGGCTTTCTCGGTGCAGAATACAATGAGTGGCTATAACATCGTATTTCTAGATGTTACGGCTCAGCAGACGATCTTGACGAATCTGATTTATACGTTCCTTGCGGTCGCGCTGGTGATGCTCATCGTCATTTACTTCACAAGCCGTTATTTCGCCAATCGTTCCATCACCCCTGTTAAGGAGGCGTTCGACAAGCAGAAGCGATTCATCGCCGACGCTTCCCATGAATTGAAGACGCCGCTTGCGGTTATTAACACGAATGCGGATGTCCTGCTCGCCAATCGGGACGACACGATACGCGAGCAAGCGAAGTGGCTGCACCATATTAAGTCGGAGACGGAACGTATGAAGACGTTGACCAATGATCTTCTCTATTTGACGGAAATCGACGATTCAAGGGAGAAAATGCTTTACACGCCGTTCAACTTGAGCGAAGCTGTCGAGAGCGTAATTCTAACGATGGAAGCCGTCATTTTCGAAAAAAATATAGAGCTCAGCTATGAGATCGAACCGGAGCTCGTTATGAGCGGCAACGGCGAGCAGATTAAGCAGGTCGTTATGATATTGCTCGATAATGCGATCAAGTATGCCGGAAGCCAAGGCTTGATCATACTGGCGCTCAAGAAGCGCGCCACCGATATTCAGCTGGCGGTGACGAATACAGGCGAAGGGATCGCCCCCGAGCATCTGGATCGCATCTTCGACCGTTTCTACCGCGTCGATCGTTCGAGATCCCGCAAGCAAGGCGGCTACGGCCTTGGGCTAGCTATCGCGAAGTCGATCGTCGAGCAGCACAAGGGCAAAATCTACGCGAAGAGCGTACTGGGCAAGACGACAACGTTCTACGTGCAGCTTGTATAACTGAAATGTAAAATAAAGGACTGTCTCACTTTACCTTTGAGACAGTCCTTTCGTGTAGAAACGGGATATTCCTATGTCATGATGCTTGTCATTGTTTTGATTGGAAATCATCCAACCTAATCGCCTACTGAAACTGTTTCTTATATTCGCTAGGCGGTAAACCAACCGTGCTTCGGAATATCCTGCTGAAGTAAAGCGGATTGTCGTACCCGACAATAGATGCTACTTCCCGCACATGAAGAGAAGACTCCGACAGCAGCTTCTTCGCTTCATTCATGCGGATATCGGTCACATATTTAAGCGGCGTCGAACCCGTTACGGCTTTGAACTTATGGATGAACCGGAAGGGACTAAGGCTGATCTGCCTCGCTAGATCGGCAATGACAAGCTGCTCGCTGTACCTCTCGTGCATAACGCCAATAATCATCGTAATATCCGCATGCTGTCTCCCCTTGTGATGCTCCTCCGCGTGTTGGAGCTTCCTCCCGAGCAGCGCAAGCAGCTCCAGAAGGTAGGCCGTTGTCACATGGCCGCTCAGCGGCTTATTTGTATTCAGCTCGTAGATGATTTTGTTATACAAAGCGACGATCTCATCCATCATGCCTATATCATGAATGGGCTCGCCGAGCAGCCCGAATTGCTCCAAATAATCGTGAACGGCATGCCCGCTGAAATGAATCCAATAAACCTCCGTCGTCTCTTCGGCATAATAACAATAATTTTGCGGCTCGCCCGGCGCATAGAAGACCATATGTCCGCCGCCCACCTCTATCTCCACTTCGCCGAAGCGAAACACGGCCTTCCCCCTGACGATGTAGATGAGCTGATAATCCACTCTGCCTTGATCGCGATTGCGCTCCAAGTTTTTCGTCATCAGCTTCTGGTAGCCGCAGCAGTTCACGGTTAGAAAACAATCCGTATTCGCCACTCCGAACTCATGCCACTCTCTCATCGCATTACCCGATATACTGATCATGCTTCGTCCTCCGACAACAATTTTGTCCATGTTTATAGCAATATGCGATATTCTCCCATGCTCATTATAACCTTATAATGAAAGCGCAGCCATCACAAAGAACTGTTTATGATGAGCAATTTTGTGAATGTCCCTAATATAAGAGTTCCTACAGCTTAGGAAGCGAAAAGGAGACTGACGATGAGCAAAGGAAGACGCATTGAACGGATGAATCTGGATTGGAAGTTCCATAGAGGCGACGAGCCTGGCGCATGGTACAAAGGCTTCGACGACGCAAGCTGGCGGAGTGTGACCTTGCCTCATGACTGGTCCGTCGAAGAACCATTTTCCGAGGAGCATTCCAGCGGAACCGGCTACCTGCCCGGCGGTATCGGATGGTATCGAAAAAGGTTCGATTTGCCGCAAGATCTGCAGGGCAAGCGCGTATATATCACCTTCGAGGGTATCTATAACAACGCCCAGGTATGGTGCAACAGCTATTATTTGGGGAAGAGACCTTACGGTTACAGCACGTTTACGTATGACATTACGGACTGTGTGTCTTTTGGAGATATCGACAATGTCCTTTCGGTAAAGGCGGATCATAAGGACATCGCGGATTCCAGATGGTTCACCGGCTCGGGCATATACAGGGACGTCTATCTAACGGTTACGGATCAGATTCACATCGATCAATACGGCGTATTCGCAACGACGCCGGACGTCTCCTCGGAGCAAGCGACGGTAGCCGTCCAAGTTCGACTGTCTAATGAGGCCCTCCAGGACGAGACGATACAAGTGACGAATGTGCTAGTGAACGGTGACGGAGAAGTCATCGGGCAAGCAACTGATGCATGGACCGTACTTGCCGAATCGGGGACGGAAGGCCACGCGACTATTGTTGTCGATAATCCGAAGCTATGGTCGCCGGATAGCCCTTCCCTGTATACGTTGCGTACGGAGCTTAGCAAGGACGGCGTGCTGATTGACGAGGTACAGACCGTTGTCGGTATTCGCTCGATCCAGTTCGATGCTAACAAAGGCTTCTTCCTGAATGGCGTCAATATGAAAATGAAAGGCGTATGCGTGCACCATGACGCAGGCGGCCTCGGAGCTGCAGTGCCCGCGAAAGTATGGGTTCGCAGACTTACGGCCCTGAAAGAGATGGGCTGCAATGCGATTCGCATGAGCCATAACCCGCCGGCGCCGAATTTGCTTGATTTATGCGACTCCATGGGATTCCTCGTCATCGACGAAGCGTTCGACGAATGGGAAGGCGTGAAGAACAAGTGGTCAACCGGCCACAATGTATATCCGCCTAAGCATTTTGGCTATTACGAGGACTTTCCGCAATGGGGCGAAGCCGACTTGAAGGAGATGGTGCTGAGGGACCGCAACCATCCTTCCATCATTATGTGGAGCATCGGCAATGAAGTCGACTATCCGAATGATCCGTATTGCCATCCGTACTTCGAGACGATGACCGGCAATAACGATGCCAACAAACCGGCAGCGGAAAGACAATACGATCCGAATAAACCGAACGCCGAGAGGCTTGCAACGATTGCGAGACGCCTCGCGAAGTACGTCAAAGAATGCGACACGACAAGGCCTGTGACGGCAGCGCTTGCGTTTCCCGAGTTGTCCAATCTGACCGGCTATGCGGATGCCCTCGATGTAGTAGGCTACAATTACAAAGAGCAATTCTATGAGGAGGATCATCAGAAATATCCGGACAGAGTAACCCTCGGCAGCGAGAACAGCTCCAGCTTGGAAGCATGGCTAGCCGTCAGGGACAATGACTATATAAGCGCCCAATTCATATGGACCGGCATCGATTATTTGGGAGAAGCGAAGGGCTGGCCCGTTAGAGTCGCGCAGGCCGGATTCATGGATCTAGCCGGGTTTAAAAAATCGAATTATTACTATCGTCAAAGTCTATGGAGCGACAAACCAATGGTCCACCTTACTTCAATGAAAGTGGACAATTCCGAGCATGGAGCCCGCGGAAGGTGGGCAGGCGGCGTTCCCCATTGGAACTGGGCGGAAGGTGATCAACTTAAGATCGCCTGCCATACGAACTGCGAAGAAGTCGAGCTCTTCCTTAATGGCCGTTCGCTCGGCATAAAACATCTTATCGATGCTCCGAAGCTCTACTTAACGTGGGAAGTCGCCTATGAAGAGGGGATCTTAGAAGCTGTTGCCAAAGGTGCTGACGGGAATCGATATACGTGTATGCTTCGTACCGTCTCGAAGCCGGAGCAGATCGCGATGCATGTGGATAGTTCGGACCTGAAGGCAGACGGCGAAGATATTGCCCATGTCGAAATCCAGGTGACCGACAGCGAAGGTCGTTTTGTATACGGATCTGATGATTTGATCGAGCTGTCCGTCGATGGGCCGGGAGAAATCATCGGCATCGAGAACGGAGATAGTCAGGACCTCACGCCGTATAGCTCCAAATCCAGAAAAGCGTTCAACGGCAAGCTTCTTGCCTACATTCGAACGCAACAGGCGCCGGGACGAATCGTTGTGAAAGCGGCGTCTCGCGGACTGCAGCCTGCACAAGTGGAGATAACGACCGTATAAAAGCAAAAAGCACGTTCGACGCTTAAGGGCGCTGAACGTGCTTTTTTGTTATGAAGCAACTTCAATTGGTGCTGCCGAAGTCATAGTCTTCATATTTCTCTGCGTTTCTGAGACTGGCCCATATATCCGAACTTTCGCCGCCGATATGCCAGTAGGCAACGCCCGCTAAACCGTTCTGCACGACCAATCGATACTTCGCGATCAAGGAGCGTCCGTCCTCAATCCATATCGTATGATTAATCAATCCCTTCGTATAGCTGGCCACATATTGCCCCAAAGTCGGATTCCATATCGGCTTCATCGCATAGCTGGACAATAATTGGTTCTGCTCGGTCAACGAAACGTAAGCGGAGGACGCAACCGTGCCATTCGAGTTTAACGACCAGTCGCGGTTATAGAACGGAAACGCCAGTATGACCTTCTTGCTTGACACGACTTTCGTCAGTGTCTGAATTGCGCCCCGATCATACGGAAGAGAAGCATTCGGACCGGGATATAAGCTGCCGCCGTAATGCTCATCGTAACCCATCAATACCATGTAATCGGCTTGCTTGCCGAGCGCGGCATAATCGAATGCGTCGGTCCAGTCGGTGCCTAGATCGGGCGAGACGTCAACGGACAGCACGGCACCCAGCGCATGAAGCTTAACGGCTAATTGCGTCACGAACGTTGTGAAATACGCGCGGTCAGCCGGAGCTGCGTTTTCGAAATCGATATTAAGTCCATCCAGCCCATACTTGTTTACAAGGGCGCCCAGCGCATCAACCGCCTTCGTTCTTGCAGACGCGCTAGATAATAATTGATGAGTAGCCTCTTGATCGGAGCGGTTGCCGACCATGACCCAAACCTTCTTGGCGTTCTTCTTCGCCCATGTGACAAGGGCGGCATCCGTCCCATCCGATACAGCACCCGTGCTCCCCACAAAATACCAACGAGGGGACAGCGTGTTCACATTCGACTTTAGAATATTACTCTGGTACTGCGCAGTCGTCTGTCCATACTGCCACCCCAATACAATACGTTCGTCAGGCTTAGCCTCAAGCTCCGACGCCCAGCTTGCCTGCTTCAGCACGCGAGCCAGAAGGACGGCCGTTTCCTGCCTCGTAATCGGATTCGAAGGCCGGAAGCTGCCGGTTTCATCGCCTTTCATTAGATCTAGCCCGCTCACCGAAGCTACAGCTGAGCTTGCCCATTCGGCAATTTGGTCTTGATCCTTGTAAGCGGAACTGGACGCGGCCACAGTTCCTGTCTGCTTGAGCGCCCTTGCAATCATGACGGCCGCCTCCTGGCGGGTAACGGGCTTCGTCGGGGCGAAAGCCGTAGCAGACGTGCCGCTGACAAGCTCAAGCTGAACAGCCGCTTGTATCCAGCCGTAATACCAGACACTCTTCGCGACATCCGTGTAAGGAGACACCGGGCTTGTCACAGGCTCAAGCTTCAGCAGACGATCCAGAACGGTAATAAACTCAGCTCTCGTAATCGACTTCTTGGGCGAAAAGCTCGTAGCCGATGTACCGCTAATAATCTTCTTATTATATAAATCTATGATTTCATTGCGTGCATAGCTCGTACTAATATCATCAAACGGCAGCGCCTTCGCGGCGGCAGATGCTGCCTGCGACAATGTGCTCGCCGCTAGAAAGCCAGCGATTGCTACGGTTACGAATTTACTTACAATAAGCTTCACGAGATTTGTAATCCTCCTCGGATTATTCCAATCGTGGAATTATACCAAGGATACTACTATTAATCATCGCTAAAATACTGGTAGAGTAGGGAACACATTCTTCGCCGTCTCCAGGGCAGACGCCGCGCGCGGCCAGCCTGCATAATAGGCAAGATGCGTGATCGCTTCGATGATCTCCTCGCGGGTCAATCCATGATCGATCGCTAATCGAAGGTGATACGGCAGTTGTTCGGTCTGTCCGCTAGCAACTAATGCGGATAACGTAACGAGACTGCGGTCCCGCAGCGACAGCCCTTCTCTCTTCCATAAATCTCCGAAAAGTACGTTTTCCGAATAGTCGACGAAGGCAGGCGCAAGTTCTCCTAACGATGCGCGGACGTTCGTTGCAGCCATTTTTTTGCACTCAAGCATCTGGGCTTGGCCGTTGCCAAACGACCAATCTTCGAATTCCGTGCCGACAAGGACAACGAATACATCTTCTTGCCTAATGCCAACGACAATCGATAATTGCTCTGCCAGTAACGTATAGAAGCTCGTTTTCTGTTGAATCGTTCTTCCGGATTTAAGCGTGATCTGGATATAGAGCAATCTGTCGCTTCTTTCGATATCCAAATAGTTCGTGTCATAGACGAATTCACTGCTTTTATGCGCATGAAACACCTGAAAACAATCGTCTACCGGCACATGGAAGTGCTGAATGAGCGCGTTCATAATCGTTTTGCTTATCGATTCGAGCTGCTTTGATTCGTATTGCTTTTCACGGTAACTGACTCTGATGAATGGCATGAATAACCCTCCCCCAAGATGATGTCACCATTGTAATCCTCGCATCTTCATTTGTATAATTGAATAAAATGATAAACTCATTCAATAATATCGATATAGGTGGTGCGAATAGTGGACTTAAAAGAACTGACTGCCTTCAGAACGATCCTTCAAGAAGGCAATTTCACTCGTGCGGCGGAGAAATTGAATTATGCGCAGTCAACCATAACGAATCAGATCCAACGACTAGAGAAGGAGCTCGGCTTGCAGCTTTTCAAACGGGGATGGGATATGGAGCTTACGGATGCGGGGAAAGTGTTAGCGGATGAGATCGATGGACTTATTGCCCATTGGAACTACGTATCTGAACAAGCAAAGGCGCTGTCGGAGGAGGAGATCGGCGAAGTGCGGGTTGGGGCGCTTGAAAGTATGATGACCTCCGTGCTCCCAAATGCTTTGCGCGAATTTCAAGCTTTAAAACCAAACCTATCCTGTCATTTCGTCATAGGAAATACCGATTCCCTCTCGCAGTCCATTCTGCAAGATGAGCTGGATTTCGCGCTCTGCGGCGAGCCGCCGGACCCGACTCCGTTCCGCTTCGAACCGCTTTATAATGAGCATATTGCGTTTGTTGTGAACAGCGGCCATCCCTTAAGCGATCGAAACAGCATTCCTTTCGAGGAGCTCCTGGGCTACCCAATCGTTATCGGAGGTCGTACCTGTCTATATCACCTGCGGATAGCAAAGCAATTATCTCGCTACGCGAGATCTGCCGCTCTAAGCACGGTCAATCAGATCTCCGCCATCCCTTATTTTATAAGACAAACGACTGCCGTTGGGGTCGTGCTCGACTCGACGCTCCTACCGCCCGATGTTGTGAGGGTTGAAGTAGAGATGAACGAATCGACCATTCAGGTCGGCCTGCTTCAGCTGCGCAAAGATGAATATATATCTGCCTCGAAGAAGCTTCTGATGAAGCTCATAACGGAGCAAATCACCTTACATTGAAGGTTGACTGCGTAAGCACATTCCCTTCAAGTAGGCCGACAAGGTTTCGATGTTCATGCGGACATGCCGATTGTCGCCCTCCAGCTTGCTGAGCATGATGCCGCCTTCCATTATGGACAACGTGAAGGTTGCTAATGCCTCGATGTCCAGTTCTGCCTTAAACTCTCCGGATTCAACACCTTCCGCGATGATCCGCTTCATCGTATCCAACGTGTTGTCCATCCCCTGACGCGCCCTCGCACGCAAGACCGGATGGCTGTCATCGCTCTCCGTAGCTAGGTTAAGCAACGGGCATCCGCCTACAAATGGCGGATCTTCCACTACGTTCGCATACACCCTTAGATACACGAGCAGCTTGCCCATCGCCGTAGATTGTTCATCAAGCGCCTCATTGATGGTGCGGCTCACGATACTTCCCGCATATTGGTAAGCCTCTATGGCGATTTCGTCCTTGCCGGTGAAGTAGCGGTAAATACCTCCTTTCTTGATGCCCGTCAGCTCTGTAATATCCGACAAGGAAGAACCTGCATAACCCTTTTGGTTAAACAGCTCGGCGGACTTCGCAATAATATGTTTGCGGGTGTTTTCTCCCTTAAGCATGTCCAATCCCCTTTGCGCTTGCGAATCCTAATTAGCTTCATTATACCAAAGGAAATTATGCTTGCGTGGTAGGAAGCTGCTATGCTAATGTAAAAATACCGATCGGTATCTTTTCCCAAAAATGAATGTACAGGAGGAGAATAACCTATGTTACTTAGCGAGATGCTGGACGAAGCTAAAAAACAGTTTACAGTTAAAGTGCCTGCAGACGTTCAGGATGAAATCTATCGCCTAATGGTCGAGCAGAAGCAATCAGAAGCGGTTTACGGCTTACAGGAAGGGCAGCAAGCGCAAGATTTTACGCTTAACAATGCGCAAGGTGCTGCTGTAAACCTGTATGAACAGCTTGAACGAGGTCCCGCCGTATTAACCTTTTACCGCGGAGGCTGGTGCCCTTTCTGCAATCTGCAGCTTCGAGCTTATCAGAGCATTCTGCCCGATATAGAGGCACTGGGCGCTCAATTAATTGCCTTAAGTCCGCAAAGCCCTGACAATACGCTGTCGCAGCAGCAGAAAGAGGACCTTCGTTTCCACGTCCTCAGCGACACGGACGGCGTAGCAGCCGACCGTTATGGCGTATTATTCGATGTTCCTTCTGCCCTGCAGCATAAGATGGCAAATACACTCAAAGTGAATCTCACCGATTATAATGCAACCGACCGCTGGATTCTCCCCATTCCTTCGACATTCATCATCGATACAACCGGCCTCATCCGCTTCGCTTATGCGAATCCGGATTTCATGCAGCGGCTTGAGCCTCACGCCATTGTCGATCAATTGCAGAAGCTTTAATCAACTTCCGATCATAAGGGCACACTACAAGCAAAATGAAAGGAAGTGTCCATAATGGCTAGAAGAAGATATACAGTACCCGGTGCGGAGCAAGCCATGCAAGCGTTCAAAGCCGATGTTATGAAGCGCGAAGGCTACGCCGTTAATTCGAATCGACCAGACGATGTGAAATTCGAGGTTGCCAAGGAGCTCGGCATCCCGCTCCAGCCAGGCTACAACGGTGAATTATCAACCGAAGATGCAGGGCATATCGGAGGCAAAATCGGCGGCTCAATGGTTCGGGAAATGATTCGGCTTGCGCAAGATAAACTGTCTAAGCAGGATTAACGTTACTCCAGATCTCAATTTTGTATGATTTTTCACATAAAGCCAGTTAAACAAGAGGTGAACTGTCAAAGCTTATACGATTTATCATACAAAAGTAGCTAATCCATCCACGCAGCCGATGATTTTGTACGATTTTTCGATCAAAACCCTTGATTTGAACGATCCGTAAAGTTGGTTTATACGATATTTAGAACAACTCTAATTTCATTCCCCTTATCTTGTACTAATAGATGCCATCCGAGAATAGGATAGCAAGGATCAGGGGATTGAAATTTTTTCGGGAGGTTCGGATCATGGAAGACAATCATAAATCTTCTCCACGGGCGGGCGATATACCAGCCCCCTTTCACTCGCAGACGGTCGGAGACCGAGGACCTGTATTGGAACAAGATCATATTTTGCACGAAACACTCGAAACTTTTGTACATACGAAAATTACGGAAAGACCGGTCCACGTCAAAGGTTATGGCGCTTTCGGATACTTTCAAACCGTTCATTCCATGGCTCCGTATACGAAGCTTTGCTTTTTGCAGCAGCCTGGACAGCAGGTTCCCGTTACGGTACGGTTTTCCCTTGCCGTAAGCAACAAAGGTACACCGGACACTTCTCGCAATGTGCGCGGATTTTCCACGAAGTTTTATACCGAGCATGGCGTTTTCGATTTGCTTTGCAATCATATTCCCGTTTTTCTAGTACGTGACGCGATACGCTTTCCCGAGTCCATCAAAGCCTTCTTGCCATCGCCCGTTAACAATCTGATGGATCCCGAGCGATTTTGGAGTTTCATAGCCATAGCGCCAGAGGCGACCAACTTTCTCGTATGGCTATACTCGGATAGAGGAACGGTCAAAAGTCTCCGCCACATCCCGGGCCACAGTGTAAATACGTACGTATGGCGAAATGATCAAGGCGTGCGCTCCTACGTAAAATATCACTGGATTCCGTTGGCAGGCGTCCAATATATCGATCGTCATGAGGCTGCTAAGCTCGCTTGCGACAATCCCGATTACGCGGGCAAAGATCTGTATGACACGCTTGCAGCGGGAAAAACCGTTGAATACGGACTTTATGTACAGCTTATGAACCCTCAGGATGAAGCTGCACTCCCTTATGATCCGCTCGATGATACGAAGATCTGGGACGAGCAGCAATATCCTTTGCTCCCGGTTGGCCGTCTCGTATTGAACCGTAATCCCGATAACTATATGGAACAAGTTGAAAAAATCGCCTTCTCCCCTTCTAATCTGCTGGAAGGCGCCGAGTTATCGAATGATAAGATGCTGCAAGGCCGCGCCAATATTTACGGGGACTCGCAGCGCTATAGAATGGGACCTGATTACCGCAAAGTTCCGATCAATCATCAACAACACTGGACTCCCGCTTCCCTTGTGACCAGCGGTAACGGCGAATATGTCCAAGGGCGTCTTACGCGTTCCGAAATACCCAAACCGGATAACTTCACGCAAGCTGGCCAATATTATCGCGCTTTGGATTCGGTACAGCAAGACCACCTGGTAAGCAACCTTTCAGCTGACCTCGCCGGCATCTCGCACGAAACGCAAAATATCGTCTTAGGATACCTCCACCAAGCTTCGGCAGAACTAGGAGCGCGGGTAACCCAGCAAATTCAATCCCACAATAAAGGCATATAAAAATAATACAGCCCCCGCCTTGATAACAAGTCGGGGGCTGCTTCATGCAGCCTTATTCGAATCCCAGCGTTAGCATATGCCGTTCCGTTTCCAACACATCCGCCTTGGACTTGCCAACGACTGCGCCTGATAAGAAGATCGGCTTATCCGCAGTCTGCATCGCCGGGTTGTAGATACATAGCGGCAGCAGCCGTTTATCCGCTATCAACGATCGAGCATGCAGTTCCAATTCATCGAAGCTCAGATTCGACTTCCATTTCCTCGCTTTCATCACCGTCGCCCCCCACTCCACTGCGACACTATTCTGAAAGAGAAGCGCCACCATCGACCCGTTCTGCCGGAAGTTCAGATCGATGATATAAATGTCATTATCCTCCGTAATAACCGTATCAATACCCGCGAATCCGTAGTAACCCTGTGCTGCCGCTTTGCGCATAACCTGCTTGCATAGATCGATCGCTTCGGCAGGCGGCTGGTCATGCATATCCATCCAGTTCCCCGAATATTTCCCCTGTTTATTTATAATCTGCTCGGCCGAGCCCAAATACACCAGTTCCCCCTCAACCGTTTGTGCGAACTGAATGCAGAAATTTTTACGGATATCGAGATACTGCTCCATAACAACGTAAGAACAGGAGGCGAAAAGCTCCTTAGCCTGCTCTAATTCCGCAGGTGAATAACAAATAACAACCTCGATTCCCCCGCCGTTAGGCTGATCGGTAGCTGCTTTGACTACATAGGGATAATCAAAAGCATCTCGGTCCTTGTTCAAAAATTGTTCTATCGATAATAGAACGCGGTTTGGAACATGTCGCCCTGGTACGAGCTCAGACAAATTCCGCTTATTGTTGAGAAATAATAGCAGCTCCCTCTCTATCCAATATTGTTCCGCCTCGAATTCATTCGGCAGATGCGCGTAATTGAATATGACGTTTTTGCCGTCTTGCTGCAATTCATTCAATAATGCATAGTAGCTGTCAGCATTCGTGTAAGTAAGCAGTTTGGCCCCGACTTGGTGGCCGGCGGCTTGGAGCACGTCGAGACAGCAATCTCTCCCCACATCCGTATGACACAACATCGGTATGTCTCCGGCTATCGTCAGCAAGCTGCCGGAGGATGAGTCCTGGCCAAGCTCGCCAGGAAGCCACTGGCTGTTATGATACGAGCCTCTGCCATTCATGACATATCCACGGCCGAAAACTTGTTCAAGCGTAAGAAGCGGCTCCAATTCTACCATTCCCTTCGATTCACATTACTCAGAAGCTAGTTTATTCGATCTAGCAGAAATGAACCGTAGGTTACCATCTATTTTCTAACAATCGGGCGAACGACCAGTCATGCGCGATCGCTCTCTCGTATAGTAAATAGACTATGGAGCGAGGGTGTGGTTATGATAGCAAGCGAATTGCGAAGGAATAAGTGGTATAAGCATCAGCTATTAATGAACAGTCCAGCGTTGGTCGGATTTCTTCCTAAATCATACAGATACTCGTCCGCTAATCTATGGAAATTGCTGAATCTTTATCCGGATATTATTTTGAAGCCGGTTGTCGGCTCCGGCGGCGTCGGCATCATTAAAGTGTCGACAGTAAGTGACGGGGTTTACCATGTACAGACATCGGGGGTTAATGAAAAAGCCGCCGGACGCGACGCACTGATCGCCTTAATCACTAGATTAAAGGGGAAGCGGACGCTCATTATCCAATATTGCATCGCGCTCGCTAGCGTCGAAGGCAAGCTGATCGATTTTCGCTACATCGTACAGCGCGAGAAAGGCGAATCCAAATGGATCATTACCGGCAAGTATGCCAAGATCGGCAAGAAAGGCTCAATCGTCACGAACCTCCAGCAAGGGGCGAATGTCGAAACGGTTCGAAGAGCGCTCCAGCAAGCGCATATCAAAAACATCGGGAAAACGATGGCCGACCTCGATTATTTGTCGCTCAAAGCGTCCAAAGTATTCTCTCGTACCTTCAAAGCGCAGACGATCTGGGGCTACGATCTCGCAGTCGATGTGAACGGCCGCGTATGGATGATTGAAGCCAACTGCACACCGATGGTAGGCGGCTTCCGCTACTTGAAGGATCTCAGCATGTATCGAACGATTCGAAGATACCAAGCTATGAATCGAAAGCAATAATGAATACAGCGAAAGGCACCCGTCAGCCGGGTGCCTTAGTTGCGTTATGAAGCTATGATATCAGTTCAACGTGATCTCTTTCTTCCAAGTCAGCTCCTTGCCCGCTTCATTTCTGAAGATGAAGATAACCTCGCCCTTCTCATCCTTCATCGTATCCGGATAGAAGAAACCCATGAATTGTCCGTCTCCGCTAATATAAAATCCGTCTTCTCCGTTGCCTCCATGGGCAATTGCATCCTGGATGGAATTAATGATTTTGTTAGACCCGGAAACCCACTGCATTTCTGCTAGAGCATATCCTTCAGGAAGCTGCTTCACTGTAAAATCAAAGCTATTCCCTTCGATTGGCTTCGGGGTCTGATCAATGATGATCAAAATTTCGTTATCTGCGTCTGCCTTATCGTCGTCGGCTGGTTTATCGGTATTCGCCGGACTGGAAGCCTCCGGCTTCGACGTCGCCGCGTCCGCAGGCGCTTCAGCGCCCGTTTTCGTGCCGCATGCACTGGCTAGAAGAAGCACCAGCATAGTGAATACGAGTAACATATATTTTTTAGTTTTCATTGGGATTTTCCCTGCTTTCGTTTAAGTTAAAAGAAAAGGCAACGCCTGATATCGTGTTCGTCGCACCATACTCGCTCCCGTGCAGCTCTAGAATATGCTTCACAATGGCAAGTCCAAGACCCGTCCCGCCGGATTTGCGATCCCGGGAACGCTCGGCCCGGTAGAATTGATCCCATATTCGGCTCAAATCTTCCTCGGCAATGGGCGACCCTAAATTTTCAATCGTTGTCGATACTTTACCTCCGGATGTTCGTCTAACACTGATTGTAATGGTACTATTCTGCGTCGCATGACGGATGGCATTGCTCAGTAAGTTTAATACGACCTGCTCCATCCTTCTAGCGTCCGCCATAACGAACATTGGTTTCTCTTCATCCACGATGAATCGAATGGCTAGCTGCCTGCTCTCCAACTGCTGGTCGAACGAATCGGCCGCCTTCCGAATGAGAGTCGTCAGCAATAGTCGTCTAGGCTGCAACTGGACAGCCTTCACCTCGAATTTGGAAAGCTCCAGCATATCCATTATGAGCGCATTCATCCGATCCGTCTCATTCACGATTAAGGCTAGATATCGGTCTCTCTTGTCGCTTGCCACCTCGTCCTGCAGCCCTTCCGCAAACCCTTTGACGATACCAAGCGGAGTCTTGAGCTCATGGGATATGTTCGCGATCAGCTCTTTGCGAAGCTCCTCGGACCTTTCCTTCTCTCTCATATCCTGCTGCATCTGCGTATTGGCAAGCGTAAGCTCCTGCAAAGCGCTGTCCAGATTTCGGGATAATAAGGTCATATTGCGCGATAGCTCGCCAAACTCATCCTTCGTATGGATGGATGGCTGCTCGGTAAAGTCCAGCCGAGCGAGTCGCTCTGCAGAACGGCTTAGCTGCACGAGCGGACGAGAGACGATTTTTGAATAGATCATGGACAGAAGAATGACGAGCACGACGATGATCGGCGCAATATAGAAGACATATTGCTTTAATATCCCGACCGCTTCCCCGACAGGCTGGAGGGAGGTCATCGCGATAAAGTAACGCGCTCCATGGCTGTCCTCCGGCAATGCTCGGATGAGCACGGCATACTCGACTCCGCTCCATTCATCCCTCCAATCCATCTGTATGACTGATCCGCTTTGCAAACGAGGAAGGAAGGAACCCGCTTCCGGTACCCACTTGCCAAGCGCGTCGTCAATCATCGTATCTTGATACAGAGGGTTGTAAGAGCGTTTCTCGGGCAACAGCACATCGGCTATCTTCCCCGTTACGCGTACCATACCGACCTCCGGCTCGGAGCTTGTCGGACTTATGACGACCGGATGCATTACGGTATCCTTCTCGTCCATGAAGATGCCGTCTATCGCCAGCTTATCGCCTTTCTGAAGCCCTTGCGGGATCGCATCCATCGTCATCCTGGCTGTCGGAATCAGGATCGTAACGATCTTCCCCTCCGTGTCCAGCTTCACATAATAAGGATTTAAAGTTAAACGTTCGAACCGGCTATTCAAAACAGCCGTGCTCGCATCGTTCTCATTCATGAATGTGCCGAGCAGCGGCGAGACGAGACGTCCGCTCTCCTCGGATTGCCGGAATCGTTCCGCGAATTGATTCATATTCCGCTCAAGGGTATCCGTCTTGGAAGCCCGGTAGAACCGTTCGAAGAACAAGCCTTCCGCAAGCATGACTAAGGAAAAAACAATTAAGATCAGAACGGACGTAACAATGAACAGCTTACGAACGACGCTATGCTTTCTCATGCTTCCAGCTCAAACTTATAGCCCGCACGAATGACGGTGCGAATGTAGCGGCCTTCATCTCCAAGCTTAGCTCTAAGCTTCTTAACATGCGTATCTACGGTACGCAAGTCGCCATAATAATCGTAACCCCATACCGCATCCAAAATATATTCCCGGGACACTACCTTTCCATAATGCTTGGTGAGAAAGAGCAGCAATTCATACTCCTTCGGCGACAATGGAATCGCCGCTCCCATTATGGTTACCGTATGAGCCATTCGGTTGACGAGCAGATCGCCATAGCTGAGCACGTCGCCTTGCTGTCCCATCGTACCCTCTTTCCTCTTCATTAAAGCAGTTGCCCGGGCGACCAGCACCCTCGGACTTAAAGGCTTCGTCACGTATTCGTCCGCTCCAAGCTCGAATCCCATCATTTGATCATCGTCCTCCGACCGTGCCGTAATGATGATGATCGGAACATCGGATTTCTCTCGAATGCGCCTGCATAACGACCAGCCGTCCATTTCCGGCATCATAATGTCTAGGACGACAAGGTCGACGGAAGTCCGTTCGAATAATTCCAGCCCGACTCTCCCGTTCTCCGCCTCGTACACCTGCCACTGTTCTTTTTTGAAATAGTCCGTTATAAATTCACGCATAAGCATATCGTCTTCGACTAATAGTATCTTCCGATTCATGGCAGTACGCTCCGTATCTACACGCTATCTTTGTTCCATAATGTAAGCCTGGACAGCAATTCTTATACCCTATCTATTAAACCGATCCTTATTTGACTGACTCACCTCCGCGTGTTCTTCTAAGTGTAAATATAGAGGACTGCTGTGTACATCGTGTGTACGTTGCAAGAAGGTTGGATGTACAACCAAAAAGGCCACCTCGCGGTGACCCCATCTCTTACAAATCCATATTGTCCAACAACTGCTCGTACAGCACCGTAACCTCTCTGGACGGTGCTACACCTATTTCTTGCTGCAGCCTTTCAACGAATTGCAGGTAATGCAACGTTAGCGCTTCTTTGTGTTTCTGCATGGCCAACGCCTTCATAAGCTGCATAATCGTTTCTTCATCTATCGGATTGCGCCCCTTGAGCTTCAGAAGGAGCCGAACGGCTGTATCCATATCTCCGTTATCATAGAGGGCCTGACATAATCGTCGACAGAAGGAATGATACATCAATGATACTCGCTCCACTTCGTTCAATGCCCAATTAAAAGCATACTCTCCGAAAAGCTCTCCCGTATATGACTGTTCGAGCTGCAAAGCCTGATCGATATTCACTTCATTGACGATAGCCATCTTCCTAATATCCTCTTCAAAGATATGAAAATCGACACGCACACGGCTAAGATTAAGTCCGTAATGGCTAATATCCGAATGCAGGCTTTCCTTTAACCCGTACTGATCCAGCACTTTGCGCAGCTTATATACCGTTGTATTTAAGTATATTTCCGCGTTTTTCTGCTCCATGCCGCTGAATATATCGTCGATCAGTCTCGCCCTGGATACAAGCCTGCCTCTGTGCATAAGCAAATAACCGAATAGCTCTGCGCTTTTACTTGATTTCCATTTGACCCTGTTACCCTGCTCGCTTCGAATATCGATTCCGCCCAAGCAATTAAATAAAACGGTCTCGGATATCTGCTTCGAATCCGCATGGAGCACGCGCTCAGAATGACTCTCTGCCAGAGCCCTTTGAACGGTTTTTTGAAGCCTTTCCTGAACAACGGGCTTCACAATATAATCAAAGGCATATACGTCGAAAGCGTGCAGCGCATAATCCTTGTGGGAGGTTATAAATACGAGCTTCGTTTGTTTGCCGCTCTCCCGCAGCCTCTCGGCAAACTCTAATCCGCTTTCCCTTGGCATGCTGATATCTAGAAAGACGATGTCTACCTCATGGTTCTTCATATATGTAAATGCGGTTCCCGTCTCCAGAAAGAAACCCGCTATTTCAATGCCTTCCATTTTACCCAGCATTCGCTTCAGAATTAAGTGCATCGCCTTCTCATCGTCGATTACAATAACTTTCATAGGGCTTCTCCTCCAATGCTCAAGGCTCGCGCTGGTAATGATTCCCGGGAAGCTGGAATAGAGAAATAAAACGTGCTTCCCTGCTCAGGAGCGCTGTCGAACCATATTTCCCCGCCGTTTAATCGGACGAACTCCCTGCACATGGCCAGCCCTAGACCTACACCCCGCTCTCCGGCTGTCCCCACAGATGAGCTCGGATACGTTTCGTTAAGTAACGTTCGGGCTTGATCAGGGGATATCCCTTCTCCCGTATCGCTTATAGCTACGATCATTTGATTGCCCTTCACGCTTGCTTTCAACGTAATTCTACCGCCGAGATCTGTAAATTTAATCGCATTGGACAGCAGGTTTCGAATAATTAAATCAAGCATTTCCTTATCGGCATACACGTACGAGCGGTCTGGTATATCAGATACGATTTGGATGCGCTTTCCTTCGCTGCGAACATGCAGTAAACGCAAGTTTTGCTGCACCACATGACCTAAATCCCTTTCCATGGGGTGAAAAACAAAACCCTTTTGTTGACTGCGAAACCAATCCAGCAAGCTCTCCACTAAAATAAACGTGTTCTCGATTTGTTGTTTCATTTCCAACACGATTTCATCCGGGCTTTCTCCCCGTGCATGGATTTCTTCCTCCATTAATTCCATCAAGTTGATGAGTACGGCGAGAGGATCGCGGATATCATGCGCGACCACATTGAACATTTTATCCTTGAACGTATTCAGCTCACTCAGCTTTCTTGCATTCTCCAGCACTTTCTCCTCGGAGCGCACCATTTCCGTCACATCGCTTAATAGAAGCGCTTTGCCGACCGGCTTTTGATTTTTATTATTGAAATAAAATAAATGGACATTATAAAAAGCGACGGCCTCCGAATCTACAAGGCGCACTCTGCTTTCTAAGGAAGGCTTTTGAATCGTTTTGGCTAACAACACGGGGTATTGGGCTAATATTTGGTCAGCAGGCTGGCCGATTAACAATTTGTTCAATCCACCAATTATACGTTCCGCCGACTGATTATAGCTTGTTAGAATATTGTCCATATCCATTATGATAACTGCATCCTGCATCGATTCGAATACCTTTTGCGATGCCAGAGGAGCTAGTCTCAGCATGTTGAATTGATAAATACCCCACATATAGAATACACCTGACAATACAAATCCAAAGGGTGATAGATCGATAGGCATATCAATCAACCCGCTTAAGTAAACCAAAGTGAATCCGTAGGGCCCCCACGAACCAATAATCATAAAGGCGATTTGTTTTTTCATACGGGGCGTAGCTTTCATGAACATTTGGATCAACATAACCATGCCTATTACAAATAGGGAATAGGCATATACAACATGAATATAGTACAGCGGTCCCTTTGCCAAGACGGCGAGCGGCATGCCTCTCCATTCATCGATCGTCATACTCGTATAGAAAAAATGATGCCACTCGTTCGTCAAATGAGCGATATAGGTAATAATAGGACTGACCATCAGCCATGCAACAACTTTTCTGCTCACCCATGCTTGCCGGCCCGTATATTGCAGCACCATTATTCCCCAAAATACAGTAGAGAAAGAAATTCCGATGTATTCCAGACGAAGCCAGAAACGAATATGCTCCAAATTGATGCTAATGATCTCAAAGGCATATCCCAACGAATAAAACGCGCTGACCAGCATACCCAGTCCATAGCTTCTTGCAATGGGAAGTTCTCTCTTATTCCAGGATAGGTAGGAAATAATTAATGTACAGCAGGTAGCTGCGATGAGTAGAGCTGATAAATACAAGTTATATTGCACCGATGCCAGCTCCCGACAAAATATGTGATGTTTCGCTATGCAACTAATGTTAACAGAATATAGAATTTAATCTACAAAAAAGAGTGCCAACCAAAGGCTAGCACTCCCTTTCAACGAACTTTCTGCCGTTTAGTTTATAAAGGCTGCATATTGCAATAACCGCTTCAGCATGACAACCGCTTCAGCACGAGTAGCATTTGCCGAAGGAGCAAACGACCCGTCTGTCCGACCTGTAATGATCTTCGCTTCAATGGATTGCGCTACAGACTTCTGCGCCCAGCTGCTTATGTCTTCATAATCAGTGAATACAGCCAAAGATTGATTGTGCTGCTCTTCGACATGAACCGTTTTGCCTGCTGCTGTTATAGCTCTTGCCACCATAACGGCCATTTGTTCACGAGTAATCGTATCGTTTGGCTTGAAGCTGTTATCGTTATAGCCTTCAACCAGCTTAGCTTTCACAGCTGCGCCGATGGCGCCAGCGAACCAATCGTCCGTGCTTACATCCTTGAAATTAGTGGAAGGCGTTTCCACCGACAAGCCTAAGGAACGGACTAATAATGCTGTGAATTCCGCTCTCGTAATTGGTTTGTTCGGAGCAAACTGGTTATCCGAAACGCCCTTAACGATCAGCTTGGAAGCCAGCAGTTCAATATCCTTGTTAGCCCAATGGGTGCTGGTATCATTAAATGTTCTCGTTAGGGAAAGGGCGGTATATATACTGTTGCCGTTCCGTTTAAACGTAATCTTTGTCGTGCCGTCTTTCTGCTTTTCGAACGTAGCCGGTACGAAGGAAAATTGACCTGTCACCGGATCGTACAGAACAACGGTTGCATGAGCATTATCCGCCGTGCTGTCCAATACGATGTTTCTATCGACATAGACAGATCCGAATTGGTTCAACTCGATTGATTTTCCATTACCTGCAACGGTGATCGTGAATTGAATAGCCACTCCAAGCTGGGAAGCGTCCAAATCAAGCGCCTTTTCTTTAATCTGGGCATTGATATCCGCCGCAACTGTCGAAATATTCACTTGGATACTGATCTTATCCAGTGTAGTGCCCAAACTTTGCGCAAGTGCAGCAAAATCGATAATACTTAGAGGCAAAGAATACTCCCCGTCCATCGTTTGCAAGGAAACAATCGTGTCCGGCGCGCCTTGTGCAGCAGCAGCCAGGATTGCTGCCGATAGATTGAACTCAACGCCCTCTCCTGGTTTATTGCTGTAAGCAATATAAACAATCGGAGTATCACCATGGTTATCCTGACGCGCCGCTTCGGCGAGGGCAGCAGCAAGAGCAGCATCGTCTTGCTTAACAATGTTTGTTACTCGACCATTCGCATCCTTTGAAGGATCGACAACATTGTTGCTGGTATCAACGACAACCGGATTGGCATTCGTTTCACCCGGCGTTACAGGACGGCTCGTATCAGGTGCTGTTTCAGGAGGCGTAATCGTTCCTATCGGATCACCGCCACCACCTGTACTAGCCGACTTAACAACAAAGTCCACCGTGTCGACTTGGTCCGCCTGTCCGGCAACGACCTTATACGTTCCTTTAGCCTCGCTGTCGGCAAGAGTAAACGAAACGGAAAATTGTCCGCCGCTTGTTTGTACGATATCGTAAAACAAAACGCTGTTGCTAGGACGCAGCACTTTAACAATGACTTCAGTCAGCGTAGTTGTGCCGGAAATAACAACGGAGTCGCCCTGCTCAACTGCTGCAATCGGATTTAACTCGATCTCAGAACTGCTCGCATAAGCTGCAACAGGAACTAGAGATAAACAAAGCATAAGAGCTAGTAGGATACTTAGCTTGCGGAATTTCACTTGTTGGTTCCTCCTTTTCCAATTAGTTAGGATAGTTGTTTTCGGCCGCTTGGATTAGAGCCAGTTCAAATTCGCTTTGCGTCTTCACCGTAGCTAGATTTAATCCGACATAAGCAGGATCGTTGTTATAATGGCTGACTACATAAGCTTTGACCGTGTAATCTGAATTTGTAGCCGCATCGCTCACGTTGAAATTGGCGGAATACGTGCCTGTGCCGATTTTCAAATCTGCTGCTACGATGCTAACCGGCGTTTGTCCGTCGAACAATTCGAAGATAATCGTTTGATTGCCGATGGTGTCGTCATTATAGGCATTGCTAAGCAAATTTAATGTAGCCGTAATGCCGTTTGTTGCGGTTACTACCGGAGCCGTAATATAGAATAGTTCGGACGATCGATAGCTGTTTCCGCTGAGCTCTTTTTCGCTATAGCCCGCCGCATTAATTCGAATATAATAATAGCTGCCCTCTTGGAAAACACCTTGCTTAACTATGAACTTACCCTCAGATAAAACATATTCCGAGCTGTTTAACTGTCTATATGTGTCGTAATTATTATCATAAATCATGACCGAGCCTACATTGGATCTCCAATCGGAATTGTCCTCGAATACGAATTCGCTTGCTGCGTTGCTAAGGAAATAGCCTGTCATATCAGGCGTGTTATAAGCAATCGCTTCATTTAATTCAATATTGGCGTCTCCATATCCATGAACATCCCTTACTGTATTCGCAGCGATCTTGACTCTTATCGAGCCGCCTGTTTTCCGCTCGGCAAAAATAATCATTATTTTATCCTCTGCCATCGTTACAACATCATCTGCTTCTAAGGGCGAGAAGGTTAATCCGTTATCCATTGATAGGGTAATACGATCTTTCAAGTGCGAGCCCTGTGCATCAAGAGTAAGATCGACTAATTCGCCCGAGCGCGTGCTGATATCAATACTTAAGAAACGGCCGTCTTTCGAGAAATATCCTGAATTAATATAAGGATGTATATAGTCGTCCACGTTAACCCATTGAGTCTCAATCTGACCATTATACATATTTCCAGCCCTATCACTCATGACGTTCATTCCATAGAAGTAAAAAACACTGACACTGCCGGCTGGTAAAGTTGGGAAGTGAATGTTTACGACAGAACCGGAGATGGTCACCGTCGCATCCGCAGGAAGCCCGTGATAATATCCGTAGTAATTTAGATACAGCCTTACACTTTGTTTGAAATACGCGATGTCTTCTTCATTGATCGTTACCTCTTCGTCAAAGATCAAAGCTAAATCATGCAAGGAATTGGTAAATAAATAATTCACAAGCTTAGGCGGCGTTTGATCGTCTTCCAGCTCATGGGCTTGAATCAAAGCCGATGCTCGGGAGCTATTCTGAACATTCCCGTAAGCGTCCTTAAGCGTATTGCCCTGTATAATGATTTGATTGGAATCCCCGTACAAAGCCGTTGCAAAGTGAATATGCAGTTGGTTGGCAACAATCGATACGGTATCGCCTTCTGCTAAGCCCTCGCTGTTTGAATTGGTGTTTCTTGCTAAGTAAATATAGTTCTTTAAGTAGTTATTTGTATGGTCAAACACATTCTTATTGAAAGTAATCGTTACATCACGATTGTCGCTGCTAATTTCGGCGCTTTCGATGACAGGAGGACTAACCTGTACATTCATTTCCGCATTCAGGTTGCCTGCTTCATCTATTAAAGTGCCGGCTGCGATTTTGATAACCGTATTCGGGCCTGCAATGATGCTCACATCGTTATCATAGGACAAGTAAATTTGAGCTGCATCTTCTTGGTAGGCCTGGCCAGCTTGCGAAGTAAAGGGTACGAACGCTCCCCCCTCAGACGAAATACTAATGCGGCTTGCTAAGAAAGTATCGGCATTGCCCCCGTTAGGCACATTAATCGTAAAACTCTCATCAAATTTCAAATACACATCATCGCCATCGGACGATTCGGCGCCCACAAAAGCTGGCGGAGTAATATCGTGTGCCGTGATATTGTTGACGGTTATGTCAGCAACCGAGCTGACGCTGTCTCTATTCATAACGGAGCCCGCCTTAACCGTAACGGCATTGGAGGCACCCTCGAGCGCCGTATCGAGCGTAATAACTAATCGGCTGACTTCCTCTTCCTCATCCTCTATTATACTGATTTCATTGTCAGCATCGTCCGTTAAAAGACTAACAGCTGTATCGGAACCCGAACGTTCAATTTCAATGTTCGATATTAGATCGACCAAAGAAACCGTTGGAGTCGCATACGTATTAAACGTAACGGTTACAGTAGTGTTGTCGCCGCTTACTGCTGCTGTTGCCGATGTAATAGAATCAGCTCCAGCCATTGCGTGACTTGCTCCAGGAAAGACCGTCAAAACTGTGGTCAATACCATGACAACTGCCATCCATTGTGACATCATTCGCTTAATGCTTGAATTGCTTTTCCCATCTCTTATTACCATGTCTTTTCTCCACTCCCAATTAATAAAAATTAAAAAAATTTGTTTTGTACCCATGATGTAGACAAGTATATTCCTTCCCGATGACTACAAAATGACAAACTACGACATAAAAACATGCAACAAGACAAGGCGAATTAGCTTATGCCGTCCTTTGGTGGCGGGTCAAAAAACGATCTCCCACATTCTGTTGAGAGGGAGATCGCTTAGTGGTAGCCCTTTTGTACGTATGCAGCTAGCCGTTAGCCAGACTGCTATGTTGGATTTTTGCAGTAACTTAAGTGGAAATTCATGGTGGAGAAGCTGAGTCCGTATACTTGTGTAATAAGCTAGGATCTCATCGGAAGAGGGCCAAGCGGGCCGTCGAGGCCGGCGAGCAATTAGTGAGGATCGCGGAGGAAAGAGCAACTCTCCATATGGTCGGCTATCACAAACGTTCCGACCCCGCGATGGAGCACGCAGGAATGGAAGCAAAGCGTTGAATACGGCAAACTGCAATAAACGGGGAAAGCGACAGCGGCATCACCGTTGCGCTGGAGATGGCCCCTTACCACACCTCGATCGAGTGGCATGAAAGCTTGCTCGTCTGCTTCGATCGCTGCCGTACGCGGCGAGCGCCCGGCCCCTTGCGAGTCGAAGGAAGCGCTGGAGGACCTCAAGATCGCCAGAGAGTATATTCGTTTGATGCGGCAATACCGATAGAAATGATTTTTTGTTGTCCGTCTTGATTTAAGTCAATGCCTCCCTATGATCCTCCAAGTATGATGAAACCATATTGGATAATAGGGAGGTTGTTTAAATGATTCATATTCAAGCCGAAAACATCGGTCATCGACCATCCGCTCTAGCTGCCGGCATAACGCTAATCATTATGGCCATCGCGGCGTTTTTTTGTTATGGCTATGCTCATGGAAGTCTGGTCGTACAGGGGGACCCCGCCGCTACATGGGATAATCTCCTATCGTCGGAGCTCCTGTTCAAAGCCGAGATCCTGGGCTGGCTCCTGATCCTGATTTGCGATATCGTAGTCGCCTGGGCTTTCTACGTTCTGCTTAAACCGATCAACAAGAACATTTCCTTGCTAGGCGCCTGCTTCCGTCTTATTTATACGGCTATATTGGGCGTTGCCCTGCTCAATCTCATTTTTGCCATGCTGCTCGCTTATAATCCTTACTATTTATCCGCACTAAAGACGGATCATCTCCAAGCATATGTGATGCTTTCACTGGAAGCCTTTGAAACGATGTGGTCGGTCGGTTTAGTTATTTTCGGCGGACATCTCATGATTGTCGGTTATTTGGCTCTGAAATCCAACCGCATACCTAAGATCCTCGGTGTCCTCATGCTGCTTGCTTCCTTCGGCTATATAACCATTCACTTAGGCACCGCGCTTCTACCACAATACGATCAAATGATATCGATCCTTAATTATGTATTTATCGCTCCCATGACAGCCGGAGAATTGGGTTTTGGGATATGGCTGCTGTTCAGAGGATGGAAACCCGCTTCTTAATTCGGCTTAATGACTCCGGAGTCATTCCGAGATAACTCGCTAATTGATGCTGGGGCACGCGATCGATCAACTGGGGGCGGTTTCGCAATAGAGCTTTAAACCTTTCTTCGGGCGTAGAAGCGACAAACGAAGCGAATTCCTCCTGTACAAGGCCAAAAAACTGCTCTACCATGATGCGGGTCATCGATTCCAATTGGTTGTATCGGCTGTACATGTCCCTTTCATGTTCAAGTATGCCAACAACTAATACCGAATCTTCAAGGCATGTAAACGTGTAATCCGAAGACTTATCCTCCTTATGGTGATTGAAGACCGAGATCGCTTGCTCTTCGGTATAAAAATTAGACGTAACCTCTTTCCCAAACTCATTAACGGAATATTGCCTGATGCAGCCTTTCAACACGAAATAACATTTGGAAGGAACGTCTCCCTGCGCAAGGAGAACGGTTCCTTTTTTGTATGACTCGATGGGGATTTGTTGGGCGATTTCCCGCTGTTCTTCGTCGCTAAGCGTTGTAAACTTGGTCATGTACTCGAACAATATACGCTCCATGCCCGACTCCCTCCTCCTACTTCAACCGGTTCAACAACGCCAAACCCTCATCATGATCAGGTTCCAGCTTTAACAATTCCCTCGTGTAACGCGAAGCCTCTTCATACATCTCAAGCTCCAAACAACAAATAGCCAAATAATAATATAAGGTTGAAATGCGTTCAGCCTGGTCTTCATGGACCGATACCTCCAAGAAAAACATGGCAGCTTCGTACATTTCCATCTCGAACAGCACCATTCCGGCATTGAGCGCCAGATCGTTGCGATGCTCGATGTCATAATACGATGACCACATGAGCTGTATGCCTCTCCATATATCCTGCATTTCTTCATCGTTCGCATCCGGCAACAGACGGGAGAGCTGCTTTTTACTCTGAATGAAAAATTCCGCATCATAGCCGCCCAAGCGCCAAAAGCTTAACAGCTGCTGGAAACCCATGCTTCCTAGATGAAGATCTACCCATTCCTTCAGGCTGAAAAATTCGTCCGGGCCAAAACGTTCGATCGACCGTCGATAAGCTAATCTTGTATTGCCATATTCCGTCGGCTCATCGGTGTGTATCAGGCAGCCCACATTTATGTTTTTATAATGATGCGAGGGAAACAAAACGGTAGCTCCCCGTTGTTCGAATACATGATTTATCGCATGGTAGTTGGCTGTAAGCGAGAAGCTTCCATGTACGACCAACTCAGGCGGATCTGCGAACTTCCAGTTATCAAGCAAGTGATCGCCTTTGTCCGCCGTCAGCAACAGAAAGCCCTCACGGGAAAGCAAATTCATTCTTTCCAAACAAGTGATTCCAACCTCAGGGAACAAAATATGCGAGTCCTCTAGCTGCTCCTGATACACCCTAATCACATCACGGTATGGATAATCCTCTGCTTCGTACTCCGGTGTACGTCTATGCTCATAATGCAGCTCTATTTGATCCAATAGCTGTGTCGGCGTAAGAGACTCTCTATCCTCTGGATATTCAACAAACACATCTGCCTCATAAATCTGGCCGTCACCGACATAAAGCAGCTCTTGCGGAATACTGTCAAAGAAGTAGTTGGCAACGATAACTATCGGTTGCTGCAGATCGCCCTCACTAACGGTTGTGCCGGACATCACGAGGTTTAATTCGGTATCGTGAACCGCATCGAAACGAGCAAAGTCGAGCAGCCCTTCGGCAATAAAAGCTTGCAGAGCAGGATGCTCCTTCCAAGCCATCACGTTGTGCATCGCCAAATCCGTCATTATATAGCGGAACGAGGGCAATGAAATGCCTGCGTAGTCCCTTAATTGACATAGCTCATGCAGCACATGGTAAGCAAGACGTCCCGCCCCCGCTCCAAGCTCCACAATAAGTACAGGCTCTGAACGATATCCCTTAGCAGCCCGGTCTTGAAGAAAGCCAAATATCATTTCCGCATAAGCGGCAGCAATCATCGGATTACTCGTTATATATTGAGGCACCTGGTCATTATTCCATGCCCTTATTCCTTTTTGCTCATAATAGCTCCGCTGTATCTCCCATATAGGAGCTTCACTGAAGCGATATCGTTGTTGTTTCTCAATCGTCATATGCGCTAACCCTCTTTATATTTTTCTTTCAATACGCCAGAACCAATCCCCGCACCGATCATCAAGATCAACGGCCCAAAGTTCCAAATAAACCACCCGCCGTACAACTCCATATCGAAGCCCGCCAATTTATTCAGTATGACAACCGCCAGCTTAATAATCAACAGAACGACGCCAATCAGAAATAAAACATCAAACATAAATTTCAGCCTTGGATATGCTAATTGCTTCCCGTCATGGATCACTTTTTTCGTCAACTCCTCATCGCTCCTTAATAGCTCGTCAATGGTCACTCCGAATAGATCGCTTACTTTAATAATGATTTCAATGCTCGGATAATTTTGATTGTTCTCCCACTTGGACACGGACTGTCGACTGACGAACAGCTTCTCGGCCAATTCCTCTTGCGACCAGCCTTTGTTTTTTCTCTCGATCTTCAACTTATCGCCAAATATCATATCAGCTATCACCTTCCCGCAATCTGTACCCCATTATTGTAAAATCCGATCCCAAAAGTAAAGCTACCTTTCGTTGCCGCCCTCCGCAACCTGCAGTTGCTATCAAGAAAAAAGCCTATTTGTGGGCTTCCTTCGAGGAATGCCTTACAAATAGACTCCTTACTTCATTTATTATTCCATCTCATACAGAGACGGATTCAATGATGCGATGTACGGTGTCCAATCTCCTGTCGTGTAAAGCAGAAGACGATGCATCGCTCGTGTACATGCTGTATAGAAGAGCTTCCGCTGGCTCTCCCGTTGGTACGACTCGGAAGAGGCATCGTAGATCAGCACCGCGTCGAACTCGACACCTTTGGCTAGATACGCAGGAATAACCATTACGCCTTTCTCAAAGGTAAGAGTCTCTTTCGTAATAAGCCGCAGCTCCCCACCGCCCTGTGCCTTCAATGCTTCATAAGCTTCACGGCTTTCCGCTGCAGTCTTCGTAATGATAGCGATGGAGTCGAAGCCTTCAGCTTGCAGTGCCGCAAGATCTTCATTGATTCGCGCCGCCCTCCTTGCATCATCGCCAGTCCTTAAGAGGTACGGCTTCGCACCGCTCCGCTCGAAAGGCACAATCTCTTCGCCAGGCAGCAGCGCCTTCGTGAACATTACAATCTCGCGGGTTGAACGATAGCTCCGAACAAGACGGATCAAGCTCGTGTCCTCTTCGCCGTAAAGCCGAATCAATGGCGAATCCGACTCGTGCAGATTCGTCGCTTGGGGGAAGATCGCCTGACCGAAATCGCCCAGCACCGTCATACTGGCCCTAGGAAACAGCTGCTTGAGGAACGAGAATTGGAAGGACGAATAGTCCTGACCTTCGTCGATAAATAGATGCCGAACCTCCATATTCATGCGAGTACCCTCTACGAGCTCTTTCAGATACAAGAACGGAGTCGCATCCTCGTAAAACAGTTCGTTCCGTTCCAGTTTCTCCTTCGTTTGCTTGCAGATTTCCGGCCAATGCGCAGGCACTTCAATCCCGCTTGTCATCTCCTGATAAGCGGCAGCATCACGGAACAACTGATTATAAAGCCCTACCACATCTATGAATACTAGCCTCTTCACGTCCCGTCTGAGCGGTTTGAAGGACTCCTTCACGATCATCCGGCGCAGCAGTTCCTCTTCTTCATCCTGCATTCGAAAGTCCGAATCATCGTCTTCATCCGCCTGCATCGCCTCCAGCATCTCCCTGTATTGTTCGTCGAAGGGCAGAACGACCGTTTCTTGCCCGTACTTCTTGCGCAGCATGCTGTAAGCCTCGGCATATTGGTCGTTGTCGAGATAGTCCAATTCATCCTGGACCCAGTTCGCGTCCTGCTCTTTACGTTCAAGTGACCGCAGCTCACCCATCAGCCATTCCTGCAGCAGAGCAACGCGATTAGCCAGTCGAATCGAACTGTCGTAGCTGTAGAATTGCGATTCGATTTGCTCCGCGGTGATCAGCTCCCGATCTCGAAGGCTAATGCCGCGGAATAACATGCCTTCCTTGCACAACCACTGCCCATAGCTTTGGAGTGCAGTCAGGAATGCTTCGGATGTCTTATATCGGATTCCGCTAAGCCGCGCTTCATAGCCCTCAGTACCTTCCCAACTTAGTACATACTCCATCTGCTCGAATGGGCTCTCTAGATTGAACGCAGTCCCTAACCAATGATCGAGATATTCCTGGAACGTCGTCTGCTGCATATTCTCTTCCCCGAGCTCCGGAAGAACCGTCGATACATAGCTGTTGAACATCGGATTAGGCGAGAAGAGGACAATTTGATCCGCCTTGAGCCTATTGCGGTATTTATATAATAAGTAGGCTACCCTCTGCAGTGCAGCAGACGTCTTTCCGCTGCCGGCTGCCCCTTGCACGATGAGCATTCGGCTCTTTACGTTGCGGATGATGGCATTCTGCTCCCTTTGGATGGTTGCTACGATGCTTTTCATTTGGTTATCGGCGCTCTTGCCAAGCACCTGCTGAAGCAACTCGTCGCCGATCGTTATGCTCGTATCGAACACATTGCGCAGCTGCCCGCCTTGGATCTGGTATTGCCGCTTCAGCGTCATCGTCCCCGAGACGGTGCCGCCCGGCGTTTCGTAGGCAGCTACCCCCGGCGAATGGTCATAATACATACTTGCAATAGGCGTTCGCCAGTCATACACCAGGAAGTCGATACCGTCTGCATCAACGAAGGATGCAACACCGATATAGATAGACTCGCTGGAACTTAGACCATCCTCATGAAAATCAATCCGGCCGAAATAAGGCGTCGGCAGCAGTCGCTTCATGCTCTTAAAGCGCAGCAGCCGTTGCCGATGGCTGCGCTCCCGCTCCGTCAATATTGCTTCTTGCTGCTTAATACTGTAGAAGCTGTCTTCGAAATCCTCATACGTACTCGTGTTGATCGTAACTTCTTCCCAGAACCGCTTGCGAATGTCAGCTACCTGGTTCCGAAGGCCTGTCACCTCCGGCTCCAATTCGGCGATTGCCGATCGCAGCTTCTCCGTAACCAGATCCAGCCGCTCCTGCTCTTGCTGCCAATCGTTCTCGTTTACCATGTTCACGACCACGCTCCTTGCTTAAGTAGAATGAAGAAAATAACGTTTGACAAACAACGATTCCACATGCTACAATTGTATTGTAGTTAAGATGCAATAAATATGTTTTATTTAAAAATAAGGCAATCGTTTTGTAAGCATATCACGTTATTCGTTAACGTGCAATATATATGAGTGAAGAATCGGCAGACGTTGCCGGTTCTTTTTTTGATTTATATGCAGGACTTGTACGTTTCCGTGATGCCCCTTGACAGGTGGATGTGACTGGTATACGCTGATGTCAGTAGTCACTGACATTTGCTTTTTGAAAGGTACGGGGCATATGAATAACAGCAAGCTGGGGAGCAGCGACAGACTCTTATTGGCTGCAATCAATCTGATCTCCGAGAAGGGCTATAATGGCGTGACGACCCAGGAGATCGCCACGGCCGCTGGCCTAAGCGAGAAGACGTTGTTCCGCCATTTTCAGAGCAAGCAGAATCTCCTGGAGTCGGCCTTCGACCGGTATCATTACGCCGAAGAGATGCGGAAGCTTTTCGAAGAGAAGCTGGTGTGGGAGCTGGAGGAAGACCTGCTTACGATCAGCAAGACGTACCATACGATCATGAACCGCAATCGGAAGCTTATCGAGATCAGCACGAAGGATGAGTCCAGATTGCCCGGATTCAAGGAACGGACGCAGCAGCACCCGCTGCAGCTGCTCGAGTTTCTAACGACTTATTTTGTCACGATGGGCGAGCGAGGCAAGATGATTCGAACCAATCCGAGAATGCAGGCCTTTACGTTCATGATGTCTCAATATGGCGCCTTCATGAATGATCTAAATGCCGGGAAGAATTATCCGAACATCGAGCTAGAGCCTTTCATGCTTGAAAGCGTGAGCCTATTTGCTAGGGGGTTGACCACCTAGCTATTTTTACAAGGTAGATGTCAGTAAGCACTGACAGACAATTTCCTAATTTAACTAGAAAAACGGCGAGAAGACGCATGGAATTGATTCTTAGAAGAGGGATGAGTGAGATGAAGAAGTTGGAACTAGCAAAAAAACGTTCACAGGAGGTGCTGAGTCATGAGTAACGGTGCTTCGTCCAAAAGCTCCAAAGGAGTAAAGCTTGCCTATATGCTGGCTGTTATCAACGCCATCGTTATCGGAGCATCGTTCCTGTTCGTCAAACTGTCGCTCAACTACGCAAGCCCGTTCGATACGCTTACCTTCCGTTTTGCCGCGGCGTTCATTATTTTGTCCATTCCGACAGCGTTCGGCCTGTTTAAGCTGAATTATCGGGGCAAGCCCATATATAAGCTGCTTCTGCTCGCAACGATGTACCCGATTGGATTTTTCACCTTGCAGACGTTTGGGCTGCAGCATGCCACTTCCGTAGAAGGCGGAATCATCAGTGCGTTTTCGCCGGTAGTTACGTTGGTACTCGCCAGCGCTTTTTTGAAAGAAGCAACGTCCTTGCTGCAAAAGCTGTCTACGCTGTTATCCGTATTCGGCATTGTATTTATTTTTATGATGAAGGGGAGCAGCTTCGATTTTTCCAACCTGAAAGGCATCGTCCTGCTGCTTCTGTCATGTACGGCTTTTGCCGGATATAGCGTGTTGGCCCGCTCCATCACCAAACATTTTAGCCCCGTGGAAATCAGCTATTTCATGGTAAGCGTCGGATTTGCCGCTGCGCTCGTGATTTCATTCACCGTGCATGGCACAAGCGGAACGCTTGGCAGCCTGTTCGCACCGCTTGCAAGCCTAACTTTTATCGGGCTGATTCTCTTTCTAGGCTCAGTCCAGCTAGCTACCGCGCTGATGGGAAGCTATATTTTATCCCGCATCGAAGCCTCGAAGATGGGCGTGTTCCTCAACCTGTCCACCATTGTATCTATCGCTGCCGGCGCTTTGGTTCTCGGGGAAACGATCGCTTGGTATCACCTAGTCGGTTCGTTGCTCATTATCGTCGGAGTGATTGGCACGAATCTCCCGGCTAGGCAGCGCGGCACGAGAAAGATAACGACCACGACTGCTTAAAAGCGACCAAGTTTGAGTATGTAACGGCATTTCGTCGAACTAAATTAGGAGGTCTGCCGAAAGGTATGCGATTAGCGGCATTTCGTCAAACTACTCAGCCACTTTATTGACTAGACAGCAAAACCGCCTCATTAACGTCCCGAAATCGAACTAAATGAGGCGGTTTAGGCGCAACCCATAGATTAGTTTCCCAGAATGCCGTTGCACAAGGTGAAACGCCTGGCGTCGTCCATTTCTATAGACGTCATCGTTTCGTCGAAAAAAGGAGCAGCACGAAGCTGCCCCCCTCTAGATCCTTCAATTCGATTGCAATTATTGAGCCGTATAGCCGCCGTCAACGATCAAGCTATTGCCTGTCATGAACGAGGAATCGTCGCAAGCCATGAATAATACGGCTTTCGCCATTTCTTCCGCTTGTCCGAGACGCTTCATCGGAGTCATGGCAGACAAAGCCTGCTTGCTTTCTTCCGGAATAATCGGCGTGTCAATGAATCCTGGACATAATGCGTTAACGCGAATATTTTGTTCCGCATATTCAAGACCGAGCGAACGAGTCAAGTTTACTACGCCGCCTTTGGCTGCATTGTATGCCGCTGAACCCGGCGAGCCTACCCATCCGTACATCGATGCGGTATTTACGATTGCGCCTCCGCCCGTTTTCAACATCTCGCGAATCGACTCTCGTGCCACCAAGAAGACGCCATCCAAGTCAACATTAACCGTGTTGCGCCACTCGGAGAATTCCAACTCATGCGAAGGATGAACGCGGCCTATTCCTGCATTGTTGAATACAACATCGACTCTGCCGAAAGCTTCTACGGTTTGTTTGAAGATGCCTGCAACCTCTTCTTCGCTCGTAATATTCGCTTTAACGAACAGCGCTTCGGCATTCAGTGCTCTGAGCTCGCTCTCAACCGCTTTTCCCTTTTCTTCATTCAAATCAACAAGAACCACTTTGGCTCCTTCTGATATAAATAAACGCGCAGTAGCTGCGCCGATCCCGGATGCTCCACCAGTAATAACAGCTACTTTGTTTTGCAATTTGCCCATCGTTGATTCCTCCAGTACAATATTTTTAATAGCGCTAATGGATACGTTCACTTAGCGATATTTTGTTTACAACTTAATTGTACTATCCTGTTCACAATTAACAATCAGCAACAAATGATGAAATGTCCACCTAGTAGACACTTCATGCGAGAATGTCTTTTTTGCGAAGGAGGGCTATACATGAATAACGAACAAACGGTGACAACACAGCGGCGGATTAGGACCCAAGAGCATTTCAAATCGGCTCTCATTAAACTGATCAAAGAAAAAGGCTACCATTCTATATCTGTAAAGGACATCGTGGATGCCGCCTCTTATAATCGCAGCACCTTCTATGTTCATTACCAAGATAAAGTTGAACTGGCTGAACAATTGCTCACTTCCATGCTTCAAGGATTGGAAGATGCCGTTGGCAAACCCTACGTTCCCGGCCAGAAGGTATATACGTCCAAGCTAAACCTGCCGTCTTTTAATATCGTTACTTATATTTTCCAGCATCGGGATTTTTTCGAGCTTGTTCAATTGGACGAGACGTTGCCAAGGCTGCATACGGCATTCCCGCAAACGATACTCAAGATTTACAAGGAGCAGTTTGTATTCGAGACGATCAACAATATGCCCGTTAACATGGACTATTTCAAACACTACACGGCTTACGGCTTCTATGGACTTATTCTGAATTGGATCAATTCCGATTTCAAAGCCTCCCAAGAGGAGTTTATCCATGAAGTGATTGAATTAACCAAAACCCATATGCACTCGATTAAATATGTCGGGCAATAGGTTGCTCAGATACTTTCCACTTCCACCGCATGAACGCGGTTCATTCGCTTGATTTCATGATACAGCTTGGTCGCCGGATCACCTTTTCCTGCTAATGAAAGAATGAGATGAAGCTCCTGGCTTCTGCCCTCTACCCCTTTAATTTTAGTATGCTTGATTTTGTGGCTTAACCGAATACCCTCGACAACCTCCTGCACATCCTGATAGTCCTCCACAATAATGTGGACGGACAAGTCCCGCTCCTTCAGCTTGGAAGGACCGATCAAACGAATGGCCCATGGCACGACGTTAACGGAAAGCATAATAAAGAACGCCGCAGCTAACGCTTCTCTGTAGAATCCCGCTCCCGTCGCAATGCCGAGTGCCGAAGCGCCCCAGATCATGGCCGACGTCGTTAATCCGGAAATAACGTCGTTATTTCGGCGCAGGATGACGCCCGCCCCGATGAAGCCGACGCCGCTGACAATTTGGGCCGCGAGCCGCATCGGGTCCATCGTCGTCAAGCCTGGAACGGCGAATTTCGCTACCGATTCGATAGATACAATCGTAACGAGACAGCTGCCGATGGCAATAACCATGCTTGTTTTGATCCCGAGCGGCTTATGACGGAGCTGCCGGTCGATCCCGATTAACAACCCCAACAGCAATGCTATAGCCAGCTTTATTGCATAATCATCGAGCATGACAGTCCCCCCTGTTAAATAGAAAAAACCGGCTGAGCAGCATACGTTAACGCTGTTTCAGCCGGCTTTGCTTTATAGACGTTTATAGATCACACCGAGCCGATCGATTTCAGCCTCTGCTTTGCCGTAAAATCCGGCAATATACCAGCCATCGGGCGCCGTATACGTAACGGTGTCAGGCTTGGCGGTTCCGCCTGCAAGCTGCTTGCCTTTATTGGTGGCGAACCGGGCATAGAAGATCCGGTCACTGCCGTTTCTTGCCGCTTTATTGAGCGTAACCGATTTAATATACTCATCGCTGTCCAGCGTGATACTGCTCGCGGTTGCCGTTCCTCCGACGCTAAGCGTCGACCCGTTCGCGAATCCAAGCTGAATGCCGTCAACTCTTGCCCCGCTACGCAAAGTAAGCTGCGTTATGCGGGATGCTGGCAATAGATTTAACTGATTGAAAGGAATGCCGCCTGTGCCGCCGAACGAATCGCTAAGCCCGATATTGCTCGACAACGTGTACTCAAATTCCGCGCTAATCGGATAGTGGTCGGACAGCTGCTCTCCACTCGCATCTACGAACACTTCATCTTCAAGCCGGTAAGCTACTGCATCCAAAGCAAGCACTTGACTGCTTCTATAGAATATCTTATCGACGACCTCGAAATTAGGACCATTCCGGTCTGTGGCATCCATCAGCGCATCGCCGAGACCTGGCGCGACGCCGCCGCGAACGAGCTCAACCCAAGCATCCGTCAGATTAGCTGCGGCAAGAAATTCGTCAAGCAGCGGTCTTTCCCTTGTATAACGMGTATTCGTATCTCCGTAGACGATAACCGCGTTGCCGACGGAATACGTGTTAATATACGCGTACAGCTGGCGCATATTGCTTGCTCTAGCCGCCATTGATCCAGCGTCGACATCGGCGTCAGCATGCAGGTTGTAAATGTCCACATACGCTCCGTCAGCCAGCTTCATCCGCTTGGCGGTGAAGCCCTTCGGCGTCAGTTGATCGCTGCCGCTGTCGAATATGCCGTATCTATCATTCCAAGTCACGCGAGTCAAGTCGCTCATCGGAAAGACAGATAGCGAATTCAATCCGCTGCCAATTCCTGCTCCTCCGGTCGTCGCTGTCTTGTAGGGATGATTCGCGCTCGCGTAAAGGGCCGCATGATAATTGAAATCTTCCTGCACGTTAACCATATCGTACAGATTCAGCAGCGGGCTAATGAGCGGCGTATATACAGCCGGGTCTGAACTAGAGATAATGCCCGGTAGTCCTCCCACATTATAAGACAATATCGAGAACGATCCAGTCGCTCCTGGTTCTGCGTGTACGGTATGCTGTGCGGGCAAATAACCGATTACTAAGGATACTGCCAATCCGATTGCAGCTAGCTTGCTTAACCAACGAATCATCTTCTCAACCCTCTCTCATCATAATAAGAGCTGCTTGTGTCTGAGATGAATGTCTTTCGGTTGCAGTTGCCAGTCCTTACTTCGCAGCCAATGCCTTCTGCTGCTCAACAATCGTCCACAGATCATCGGCCATGAATGCGATATCCTTATTGGCCGCATACCATTCATTCATGAAATCGATGATTTTCGCGCCGCCGGCTTTCTCCCATGCCGCTTGTGCATCCGCAACCGCTTGATCCGCGCTATATTTCGCGCCGCTGACAATCGCTTTTACATAAAGATCATTGATTTCCTTCAGCACGTTGGCACGAATGACATCTAGATCACTAGGCAAGCCTGGGATATGGTCGCCAAGAGTGAAGCCAGGATATTGCTTGGATGGGTCCAAATACATTTCTTTAGCGGCTAAGTACATGTCTAGACCAGCCTTCTGCAGCTCGTCAGCAGGATCGAATAGATTGACCACAAAGTTGCACTTGTCGGTGCCTCTGCTGAGGAACAGACCATATCCGCCCGCATAGCCTGCTTCTGTCGTCCACTTCTCGCTATCCGGATACGTTGCGCAACCGTTCGCTCCAGCTACCCAATGCGTGCCTTCTTCACCCTTCATCAGCATTTTCGTCGTCTCCGGTTCCAATATGAAGTTGACGTATTCGGCTGCCGCGACCGGATCCTTCGTATTCACGTTAAATACCGTCGTCATCTGAATCGGATTATCGACTGCGCCCGTATATTGGCCGAACGGCGATTCAGGGAACGCCATTGGAGCTACAACGGCATCCGGCACATTATTTTTGAGGGTAACCAGATCTTTCGTTGTAAAATCGAACCAGCTCATGCTGAAGTTCGCATAGATTCCAAGCTTGCCGTTCAGGAAGTCTTGCTTCGCCTTCGAGCCGTCTTTGTCGCTAATGTAGTCGCTGTCTATAATTTTTTGATCGTACAGCTGTTTTTTGAACGTCAGAGCGGCAAGCTCTTTATCCCATTGTCTAATGATTTTGCCATCCTCAACATTCCAGCTGTGCTCTTGTTGAATGCCGAACATCTCGTTAATGAGTCCTTCGGAATAGTAGCTGATATTGATGCCGTACGTATCGCGTTGGCTGTTGCCATCCGGATCCTGCTCGGCAAAAGCTTTCGCTACTGCAAGCAGTTCATCCGTGGTCTTCGGCACTTCAAGCTTCAGCTTCTCCAACCAGTCGGTACGGATAAAGAAGACATGGAGCGGATTCGCTTCGTTAATGCGGCCGATCTCATACAGCTTGCCATCTGATTTCGTGCCTACTTGCTTTAATTGCGGATATTCGTCGATCAGCTTCTGGTAGTTAGGCATGTATTGCAGCAAATCGTCCAGCGGCAGCAGCTGTTTCTGCTCATACAGATTGTTGCGGAACGGTGCGTTCGTTTCATTCACAATATCCGGCGCCGAGCCGGATGCGAACATCACGTTCAGCAACTTTTTCGACTCGCTGCGGAGCACGGGCACGAAAGTCATATCAACCGGACCATTCTCCAGAATCCATTTGGTCCAGCGATTATCCTCGTAAGTGCCTTCTGTCGCGGCAACGCCGCCGCGGTCCTGAATAACGACGGACGCCTTGCCTCTCTCCTTCGGCTTATCCGTTGCGGCAGCGACCGGTTCTCCGCCTGCATTCGTAGACTTCGGCTCTTCCTTCTCTCCCCCGCTACCGCTGCAGCCTGCTGCAACTAGCAGCACCGAAACGGCAGTAAGCAGCATCATGACCCATTGCTTTCTTTTCGCAAACATGTTCTTCCCCCCATGATTGGATTTGTCCTTGCCACTTAACCTTTTATTGATCCCAGCATAACTCCTTTAACGAAATACTTCTGCAAAAACGGATATATGAGAAGCATCGGAACGACCATGAACACAACGCCGACGGCGCGGATCATTTCATTCGTAAGCTTTTGCTGGTCCTGCATTTTGCCTGCCGCATCAAGCAGCATATCCCCTGTCTTCAGCATCGACTGCACAACGACCGTCAAATTCTGCATATCGGTCTTGTTGATATACATCAGCACGTTCATGAACGAATTCCAATAGCCGACGCCATAGAACAATGCAAGCGTTGCCATAATAGGCATCGATAGCGGCAAGATGATCCGGAACAACAGCATAAGCTCCCCGGCGCCGTCTATCCGAGCCGATTCGTCGATTTCTTTCGGAATGTTCTCGAAGTAACTGCGCATAAGCAGCATATTGTACGTACTCACTAATCCAATGAGCCACAAAGACCAGTAGGAGTTAATTAAATCCAGACTTTTCACAACGATGTAAGTTGGAATGATCCCCCCGGAGAACAGCATCGTGAACACCATAGCCAGCGTTAGGAAGCGACGACCGAACATATAAGGACGCGACAGCGGATAAGCCGCAAGCACGGTAGCAGCCATACTAAGAACAATGCCTCCGATTGTAATAATGGCGCTGTTCTTCAAGGCTCGCAAAGCAGGAGTCCCTTCGAAAAAGAAGGTATAGGCAGTGAATTGAATCTTCACAGGCCAGAAGAAGACATGACCAGACTCCACAGCCGAACGATCGCTTAGCGATACGGCGATAATGTGAATGAAAGGAAGCAGGCAGGACAGCCCGAGCAGTACGAGCAGAATGTTGTTAGTGATGTAAAAAATTCGTTCTCCCGTTGATTTTCTCATGCCTAATCCTCCTTAGAACAATCCTTGATCATATTTGCGGGCAATCCAATTCACCGTAATGACAAGCACAAAGGCGATTACCGATTCGAACAGCCCCATTGCGGTCGTAACGCTGAACTGCGCGGATTGCAGACCCATCTTATAAATGTAGGTGCTTATGACCTCAGATACAGAGGAAACGGCATCATTCTGCAGGTTGTATACTTGGTCGAAGCCAACCTCCATTACCCGCCCCATGGCCAAGATCAGCAGCAATATGATGGTCGGCCGTATGCCGGGCAGCGTAATATGCCATATTTGCCGCCATTTCGAAGCGCCGTCGATGCTGGACGATTCATAAAGCGACGGATCAATCATCGTTAGCGCCGCCAAATAAATAATCGTGTTGAAGCCCATTTCCTTCCATACGCCCGAACCTACAAAGATCGATGTCCATGAGACCGCCTCATACAGAAATGATTTAGGTTCGATAGACAGCAGCTCCAACACCTTGTTGATCGACCCGCTGTCCGTCGCGAACAGGGTGAGCACAATGCCGGATACGATAACCCACGAGAAAAAATGCGGCAAGTAAACGATCGTTTGAATCCATTTTTTGAACCAGCTTCTCTGTATTTCGTTAATCATGAGAGCCAGAACGATGGGTATCGGAAAGCCGACCGCCAGACTCAGAAAGCTAAGCCAGAACGTATTCCAAATAATTTGCACCGTGTTCGAAGTCGTGAAGAGCAGCTCGAAGTTTTTCCACCCTACCCACGGGCTATGGAGTATACCGTCCGTAAAATTGTAGTTTTTGAAAGCAATGACCAATCCGCCCATCGGCAGATATTTGAAAATCAAATAGAAGGCTAGAACGGGCAGAAGCATCGCGTATAAGTACAGATTTTGCCGCAGCTTCAAGCTCGTTGCTCTTGCTCTGAAATTCATATGGCTCCTCCTGTTCTGTCGTCCATTCGTATAATACCTCAAGTATAAAGGGGGCAAAAAAAAGAACCCTTAAAAAATTATAGATAAAATCTATAACTTTTTTGGCTCTTGGAGGAACAAACCATAGCTCTATAGGGTCGCTTTTCTGCGATACTCTTTCGGTGACCGGTTAAAATGCTGCTTGAACACGCTCGTGAAATAATTCGGTTCGTCGAAGCCGATGGCGCAAGCGATTTCGAATATTTTCATATCCGTATTGCATAGCAAATGCATCGCTTTCTCCATCCGATAGCGGGTAACGAAGGAGGTAAAGCTCTCTCCCGTCGATTTTTTGAATAAGACGCTGAAGTAGCTGGGGTTCAGATGAATATGCGCGGCCGCCTCGGTCATCCGGCATTCCTCCGCGTAGTGCGCCTCGACAAAGGCGATCGCCTTCTCAATCAGACCGTCCGGCTTATCCGAGGTGCGAACGACGTCCGGATTGGCAGCAGCTCCCCTTAAGCCCCGGCTCCCGTTGTAACGCTCGCTCGCTCTCATGAGCATGGAGCGCACATCGGCTTCCGTGCATGGCTTGAGCATATAATCCATGACGCCTAGCTTAATCGCGGCTTGTGCATAGTCGAAATTTTTGAACCCCGTCAGAATGACGACAATGGTATCCGGAAAATCGCGGCGCAGATGGGTGACGAACTCGAGTCCATCCATCGCCGGCATGCGAATATCGGTAAAGACTAGATCAGGCTTATGCCGTTCAGCCAGCTTCAATGCATCGAGGCCGTTGCTTGCTTCTCCGACGACATTCCAGTTATGCTCGCTATCCTCAATCATCTTGACCAGCCCTTTGCGAAAATAAAACTGATCTTCAACAACCATCGCATTGCCATATTGCATCCATTCCACCCCTTCTACCGCTTAGGATTATTAGGATTAACCTGCCATCCGCTGGCTTGACGCTGCCGGCAATACCAAGCTCATCCGCGTCCCCGTACCTATCCTGCTATCTATCTCAAGCCGATAAGGATCGCCATGCAGCAGCTCAATCCTTCTTGCCACATTGCGTACGCCAATGCTTTCCCGCTGCCGGTCTCCGTGATCAGCTGACTTTTCGTGAAGCAGCTTATGGATAAGCTCCGGCTTCATGCCGCAGCCGCTATCTCTAATATCGATTCGCAGGAAATTTGTCCCGCMTTCAAGCTCCTCCCAGATGCGAATATGAAGCCGCTTGTTTGCCAATTGGCCTCTGAATGCATGCATGAACACATTCTCGACAAGCGGCTGCAGCAAGGACCTCATGACCTGATAATGGAGCACAGTCTCCTCCGTCTCAATGTCGAACTCCAAGTTCGCTTCGAACAGCTCGGCTTGAATTTTGACGTAGTTCTGTATTTGCCTGACCTCTTCCTGCACTGTAGACGGAACTTGCACCGGCATGAGCGAATGCTTCAGCATCTCCGATACGGCGCCGATCAGCTCGGCTGTATCCTGCTCGCCTCTCATATACAGCTTCCAGTACACCTCGTTGAAAAAGTTGTGCAAGAAATGCGGATTGATCTGGGCCTGCAGCGCTTTCAATTCTGCTTCCCGTTCGCTGAGCTGGGTGAGATACACCTTCTTAATAAGCTGCTCGACATGCTCGGCCATCGCGTTGAAGCTGTCCCCGATGAAAGCCAACTCGTCCTTTGACCGTACCGTTACGCGCGTCTCCAAATTGCCGGCACGCATTCGCTGCAGTCCTTTGAGCAAATCGGCAAGCGGACGCAAGAGACGCTCGAGCGCCAGCATAATGAACAGGCTGGCTGCCGCGGCAATAATGAGACCGGCGAGCATCGTATTAATGGCCAAAGTACGATTTTTGTGCTGAATCGGGTCAAGCGATTTGGAGCTGATGAGCAGGAAGGAATCGGTCAGCGGATTTTTGGTTTCACTGCGCGAATACAGCTGACCCTCCTTCTCCCACATATCCAGATCCTTCTCGATCCCGGCAAACTGCTGATCTGTATAACCTTTGTCATTCGTATATAGCAGGTCGGACGACCGATTAAATAAATACACCTTGTCCGCTCCGTCC
Source organism: Paenibacillus sp. 05T425 (assembly GCF_056396205.1). Taxonomy (NCBI): domain Bacteria; kingdom Bacillati; phylum Bacillota; class Bacilli; order Caryophanales; family Paenibacillaceae; genus Paenibacillus; species Paenibacillus sp. 05T425. The sequence goes on along the minus strand of NZ_JBFTLA010000002.1, from coordinate 168,341 downwards.
TTCGTCAGTTCCGTCAATCCGCTTGCCAGGAAGGATTCGTCAATCATAATGACAAGAATACCGTAAGCCTTAAGTTCATTGTTCTTCATCAGCCTTGAAGCGACAATGGTTTCCCGGAAGCCCTGCGTTTCAAGCTGACTGGGCAGCGAATAGCTTTTCCACACCAATTCCCCCGATGTGTCTCTCGTATTCATCCGGATCGGCCGCAGCGTCTTGGCATCGAGATTGTTGATCGCTTGCGTATTATAGCTGTAATAGACCGAATTGCCGCGAAGATTGAAGATATACAGCCCCGTAATGTAAGGAGCGTCGGATTTAAGCTGGTTGACTAGTTCGTCGATCTTCTGCTTCTCCACATAAAGCTGAAACTTATCCGAGTCGAGATAGATGTTGTATCGCGATATCATCTCTTCGATTTGCCGGTTAAACACGATCGTTTGCGAGATCCGTTTCATCTCCTGTACTTTAAGCTCCAGCTTTGAAAGCGCTTCCTGATTTGCGATCCATGCTTGCTTGCTCAGCTCCTCTCGGAACAGCTTCTCGTTGCTGTGGTAGGTGTAGAAGCCAACTGCAGCAAATGCAAACACGATAATGAGGGACAAACTGCCGATCAGCTTGAATTTGAAACTATTCGTAATGCTGCCCCATAACCATTTCCAAATCCGCATGCCGGCCTGCTTCAACTCCTTCATATGGGGTTTTTATCATTTTAGCATCCTTTTTAAAATGTAGTTGTTAAAAGTTTACTAAATTTATTATTGTCGCGAAAGTACACTTTTTGCTGTCGCAATCTTTCAATATCAAACTTCTTGCCCACATGCTAAACTGAGCCCGAGTTACGATATGATTGGAGGAAAATATGATGAAAAGACGGTTAAAGCTAGCTATTATCGGATGTGGAGGCATTGCTACAGGCAAACATTTGCCTAGCCTCAAGAAGATTGAACAGGTAGAGCTTGTCGCATTTTGCGATGTTTATATCGAGCAAGCACAGAAAGCTGCCGAGCAATTCGGAACTCCTGATGCAAAAATTTACTCCGATTATACCGTCCTTCTGAAGGACGAGTCCATCGACGTTGTGCATGTGTGCACGGCCAACGACACCCATGCCGACATTACGATCGCCGCCTTAGAGGCCGGCAAACATGTCATGTGCGAGAAGCCGATGGCCAAGACGGCAGCCGACGCTAGACGCATGGTTGTGGCTGCTCGTCAATCGGGAAAGAAGCTAACTATCGGCTACAATAACCGTTTCCGCTCCGACAGCCTGCTGCTCAAAAAAATGTGCGAGCAAGGCGAGCTCGGGGACATCTACTTCGCGAAGGCCCATGCGGTCCGTCGCCGCGGCGTGCCGACTTGGGGCGTTTTCCTCGATGAGGACAAGCAAGGCGGCGGCCCGCTGATCGATATCGGCACGCATGCACTGGATCTGACTTTATGGCTGATGAACAACTATGGACCAAAAGCCGTGCTCGGCACCGCCTTCCACCAGTTGTCCAAGCGACGTGACGCCGCCAATTCATGGGGACCTTGGGATCCCGACAAATTCAAAGTAGAGGATTCCGCGTTCGGCATGATTACGATGAAGAACGGCGCTGTCATTATGATGGAAGCAAGCTGGGCGCTCAATATACTCGATACGAAGGAAGCTCGCAGCACGCTGTGCGGTACGGAAGCCGGAGCCGACATGACGGATGGACTGCGGATCAACGGCGAAACGTATGGCAAGCTTTACGAGAAGCATATTAAGCTCGATCCCAAGGGCGTCGACTTCTATGAAGGCAAGCGAGAGACGATGCAGGATGTCGAGATGCGGATGTGGATCGACGCTATTGTGAACGATACCGAACCCGTGGTTTCTCCCGAACAGGCACTTGTCGTCTCGGAGATATTGGAAGCTATTTATGAATCGTCGCGTACCGGCCAAGCGGTATATTTCGACTAAGTAGAAAGGAGTTGGCTTCTTCTATGCATAAAGACAAAATTCGCGTGGCCGTGCTTAGCTTCTGGCATGTACATGCCAAGGATTATGCCAAGCAAGCCATGGAGTTGCCTGATACCGAGCTTGCAGCGGTATGGGACGAAGACCCAGCAACAGGCCGTCTCGAGGCCGAAGCGCGAGGCGTCCGATTCGAGGCTGACTTGGATACGCTGCTTGCCGATCCAACGATCGACGGCGTTATCGTCACTTCGCCAACCGTGGATCATCTTGCCGTCATAACCGCTGCGGCAAGAGCTGGCAAGGCGATCTTCACCGAGAAAGTTATCGCCTTGACCACCCAGGATTGCGAGACAATCATGAATACTGTTGCCAAGAGCGGCGTTGCGTTCACCGTTTCGCTGCCCCGTCTCTACGCGCCATTCACACAAGGCGCTTTGGCCATTCAACAAAGCGGCCTTCTCGGCAAACTGACGTCCGTCCGGGCGCGTTTGTCCCATAGCGGCGCCTTGCCTTGCGAAGAAAGTCCGCTCGGCTATTTGCCTTCACCCTTTTTTGATCCGGGGCAAGCGGGCGGCGGAGCGATGGTCGACCTCGGCTGTCATCCGATGTACTTGGTCAGACTGTTCCTCGGGATGCCAGAGCGGGTGAGCGCCAGATTCGGACACGTTACGGACAAGCAAGTCGAAGATAACGCMTTGGCCGTTCTCCATTATGACTCTGGGGCTATAGGTATCGTCGAAGCCGGCTTCGTCAATCGCGCATCACCGTTCACGCTGGAGCTTCACGGCACCGAGGGCAGCGCCATCTACAGCGCGCAAGATGCCAAGCTGCGATACAAGAGCTTGACACTAGAAGGCAGTGACGCTAAGCTATGGCATGAATATCCGCTGCCGTCCGCCCTGCCATCTGCGTTCGAGCAGTGGGTTAGCCACATTCGGAACAGCACCAGAGACGACAACCATATTCAGCTTGCGACCCAGCTGACCGTGTTAATGGAAGCCGCTTCAAAGGCCGCCAAAGCGGGAGCCGTCATTGCTTTATAGACATTATATATACACACATTTCTGAACTGGAGGCACCGATCATGTCTGATTCCTTATCGCCCCCATCCGGCCTGCAGACTGCCAGCCAAAAGACGTATCCTTATGAATTAATGAACGAGCAGCAGCATGTCCTGGAGCATTTGCAGGCCGATTTCCGATGGGGACCGTATGGCATCCGAGTCGTTCGGTTCCACCACGTATCATTTCCGGCAGGCAAAATCGTTCCCTTCCATAAACATTCGGATGAGTACGAATTTCATTTCATTCCCCGCGGCAAAGGTATGGTCATCATGGGTGACCAGCCTTTTGCGCTTTCGGAGGGGATGATGTATGTAACCGGTCCTCAGGTGATGCACTATCAAGAAGCCGACGGCCAAGACGGTATGAACGAGCTATGCCTGCGCGTCCAGATAGTACCGCTCGAAGGGGAAACGCGAAAGCCTGGCGACTGGGGCGCGGAAGCAGAATGGCGCGAAGCCGAGAACTGCGTGCAGCAGCTGAGACGCATCCCGCTTCGGCCGATCCCCGACCGCTTCCGGGCGATGGAATGCTTCTTGACCGCTTATCGCGCTTGGTTCGAAAGCCAGCCCGGCCTGATGACCCTGATCAAGCAGTCTATTATTCTCATTCTGCTGCGCGCGACCCGCGCTTATTTTCCCGAAGCGCAGCCGCAGCAGCTGCCTGCCCGGAATGTGAATCGGTTCCGCTACAAGCTGGCCGAACAGTTCATTAAGGACAATTATCAGGAGCCGCTGTCCTTAGAAACCGTCGCCGAGCGAATCCATATTAGCCCGAGGCAGCTGCAGCGCATCTTCAGCACCGTCTCGGATACAACGTTCAGCGAATATGTCGAACACATTCGACTATCGCATTTGTGCAGCGACCTGAAGAACGGCAATGAGCAGATAGAGACGCTGGCTGATCGCAATGGCTTCGGCAGCTCCAATTATTTGCATCGTGTCTTCAAGCGCAAGCTTGGCATGACACCAAAACAGTATCGGGATGCCCATCGGCAAGCGAACGAATAGACGCATAAGAGGCTCAAGCGCATTCCCATTGGAGCGCTAAGCCTCTTTTTTATTGTTCGCTGCTCGCTTGAGACCGCGTGTACGAGCATATTTGAGCTTACAGGGGACGGCTGGATTTGTGTCTGCGGCTGTAAGAGCTATGCTCTTACGGAGCGGAATCAGGAGCTAGAACTCGCTCAAGCACAAACCGCATCTGTTCATTCTCAGAAGCCGGACGGTACGTATAAATGATTTCCAGCCGCTTCCCGGCAGTGTCGACAATAGGCTGCGGAGCCTCGGCTGTGACGTGCAAAGTCAGTCCCGGAAGCCGCCAACGGTCCTCCGTAATCTCCGCTGCGATTGGTGCCGATCCGCTAATTTCATACACCAATTCAATCAGCTTATCCGTTGTAAATTCGACTTGAATGGACAACTTGTCATTCTCCGCTTCCGCATTCGTTACAATACCCCGCATATGCTTGCTCCAGTGGCCCCCGGTCTCCCTGCGAACCATACGCATGGAATACCGCTCACCGTCTTCCGATTCCCAATGCATCGTCGCAGGATGAAGCTGTCCGCTCGTATTCCGGCTTCCCGACATCGCTCCAATCATGAGATGCTCGCCAAGCCAAGCGGTTGCGGTGCATAAATGACTGTTCGCTTGCGGATCATCCCGTTCGCACAGCTCACGGTATTGCTTGCGCACCAGCCTCTCTCCGCCAAAGCTCCGCAGAGCCGGCACAATATGCGAAGGCACGTTAACGCCGGCCAGCGCAATTAACGGATCATGGCTTGTCTCGCAATTCACCCCGGTTAAATGCTTGCAGCTCTCTCCTAAAGCCAGATAGAGAAATACGCCGAGCGAGCTATGTGCCGTCATCTCCATTTCGTAGCCTCTTGAGTAAGGTCCGCAAAGGTTCTCAAGCCCGGCATGGTAGAACAATCCGATATTGTCCCATAATCCGCTCTCCACTTCGCTGCCCATTCGGCGCACTTCGCTGGATTGGCCATAATTCCGTATAAATCCAAGCACGGTAAGGTCGACCCCGTAATACGTACTGGAGTTAAATTCGGCGAACGTGCCAAACTCGGAGAAGGACTTGCGGAATTGCTCAGCGAAGCTATCCGCATGGGCGATCCACTCTGCACGGTGAAGACGGTGCCCGAAATAATCGCATATAAACAGATGCATCAGCTCAATATTCGTGTTCATCGGAATGGCATCGGACAGCCGTCTCTCAACCGAGCCAATAACCGCGCGCTCCATAGCAAGATCCATTCGGGACACGACAGCTTCCGGAAGATAACTCTCGAAATGCTCTAGAATGATGGCGAAGGCACAAGCAATGAACTCTCGCCAGTTCGGATCGTAGCTTGCCCACACAGGCGGCAGAATGCTGGCTGCTGCTGATTCGAAGGCTGATTGCACCTTATCCCGTCCCGCAACCGCAGCCAGTTCTCCCGACAGCTTGTCGGCGATACGCTCAAGAGTGCTGGTCAAATAATACGAGAAGCCTGGACCAAACGATTTCCATGGAAAATGTCCTTTGGGCGGCACTTTCGCCTCTGGAGATGTACGGAATGTACCGTAATAAATCTCTTCCGGATCGTCGAATTGCATATCCATGACTCTATGCAGCACCTCGCAAGCCCGCTCCCTATCGCCGGGACCGCCTCGCATCAGCAACCCGACTGCATAATGGGCGCTTGCACGGGTAGAGTGGCTTTCTCTATCGCCATCCTCCTCGTTCCAAAGCATCGCAGCCCGTTCATCATAAATGGCATCCATCATCGACATAGACTGCGCCAACAAAAACTGTTGCTCCTCCGACATCGGCTTCATTAGGCTAGCCCTTTCTTCAGCCGCATCATCTCCACGCCTGCAAGCATCATAATGCCAATGCCATGATTATCATTCAGGACCGTTCGCAAATCCTCCATGTAATATAGAGGTGAGAAGGCGTAACGCGAGCCGCTGCATACGCCGTGTACGTTGCCCTTGCGGTCGATCGCATGCTCCGTTAGTCCCTGCCATCCCTTCAAAGCCGCCTCGGCATATGGACCGTCCGCGTCAAGCCAGCCGAACCGAAGACCGCGGGCGAAAGCGTAAACGAACATCGCCGTACATGACGCCTCCTCATAGGCATCGGGCTGATTGAGAACCTGACGCCATAATCCTGAAGCGGCTTGCAGCTTGGCTATGCCGGCGCAATGCCCGCGGAACATGGCAAGCAGCGCTTCCCGATCCGGATGATCCCCCGGCAACCGCTCCAGCAGCTCGGTTAGAGAGAACAATACCCATCCGTTGCCCCGGCCCCACGGCACGCGGGTAGGCTTGCCGTATTTGAAGTCGAATACATGCGACATGACGCCTGCATCCTCCATAAACAAGTAACGTTTATACAGCAAAAACTGTTTAGCCGATTCGTTCAGCGCCGAAGCATCGCCAGAGGCCAAAGCATATCTCGTCAGAAACGGTCCGCTCATATACAGATCGTCTGCCCACATCGTATCGGCGGAGTATTCCCCCTCGCACAGCCGATAGAAGGCGCCGTCCTCGCGGCGTTCCAGCTTCGCCAACATGAAATCTGCAATCCGATCGGCGATTTTGCGAACGGAAGCGCGGTCTTGGTACAGATCAGCCTCGAGCATAGCAGAGCCGAACGAGCCGCAATTGTCCAACATTTTCATAAGCACAAGCTGATGGTTGATTGCCGGAAAACCGTACTCTGCAAAATCCCACATGGAATAGTCGTACATATCGGTGCAAGCTTCAATATGACGAATCGCATAAGCGGATATATCGGCGCGCTGCAATTCGCGTGCGGTCTGAAGCAGACCGTACATCGTAACGCCAAGCGGATAATCCCATCTTCCGAAGTTAGTCGCCGTGCCGGTCGTCCATTTGTTGCTGAGCATCGCATTCTCATAATAAGGACGAACGCGCGTCTCCGGAGCGTCAATCGACCAGTATACTTGTCCGTCGATGCCTTCCAGCGTTGTTGCTAACGACCGCACCTGCGCCGGCTCTAAGCCGAGTTCAGCTGACAGCGGCCCTGCGAGCAGCCATGCTCCCGGATTTCCGTGGACTTGAACGGGCTGCTGGAGCGTAAGGCTTGCACCGTTAGCCGATGCATGGAGCTCGAACCCCCATCCTACACTGGAATTAACGGTCTTAACGACGATTTGCTTCGTGCCGGGCATGACCGATACATGGAATTGATAGGAGCCTGCCTCATCGAGCACGCCGGCAACCACGTCATCCACCCAAATTTGCGTCGGACCAGAGGCTCTACCAGCCAGCTCAAGCAGACGTGCGGATAACGGCACCGATACAGAACTCCATCCATAACCGGCCGCTTGCCGCTCCTGTTTCCCGAACAGCCTCTCCAGCGGCGAAAACTGACGCTCCTCCTCATTCCACTTCGTCCGTGGAAACCACTCCAGTCCGCTCGCCGTCTCATCCTTCCGCCATTCTGGAAATTGACCTGTACGATCCCCGAATAGTGACGTAGTCGCAGGCTCCGAATAAACCCAGCCCGCACTGCCCTCCCGGTTTGTAAACGGTGTCAAAACTTGCAAAATGCGTACCTTCGCTTCGTCTGCGCCGAAACGGCAGCCAAAGCCCGAAGCGGTCTTCCTTGCCTCGATCAGCAAGCTGTTCCAGCCTTTCTCGAAGCTAAGCGGAATAATTGCACGCGAATTAGGGTTCAACTCGTCCACGACGGTAGACCGATATTGCAGCGTTTCATTTACATATAACTTCACCGGGCCAAGCGCCTGCATCACACTGTCAATGGAACGCTCATCATCGCTCCATACCAGACCATAGGCGTAAGCGTAATCGCCTTCCTCGGCACTCGTTAATCTATCGGAAAAATCAAGTTCATATAATCCTTCGGCATTTTGCAATATACCTGCTTTGGAGAATGCACGCCATGCAAATGGCAACGGCGGGTTCGCCCCTATATATCGTCCTGCAAGCAATTCCAATATACGATGATCGTCATTGCCGAACCAATAGCGCGAGCTATCGCGTTGCTCTACATAGATTCCCATTCTGACTCCCCCTTTCAAGTTAAGCGCTTTACCCATATTCTATTCGATTGCCGGCTTGTTTTCAATATCCGTATTGACGATTCACAAAAATAGGGATTGATTTTAATCCCCGTTGTAGGTAATATCGGATTAAGCGCTTTACCTTTTTGGGGACATATTTATTTTATATAGCAAATATTAATTGTAAGTAACTGAAGGAAAAGCGCTTAACTTTGAAGCGAGGGGGATAACGATTAACGATGGGAACAATTCGTTTAACGATGGCTCAAGCCTTACTGAAGTTTCTTGATCAGCAGTACGTCTCTTTTGATGGCGAGGAAACGAAGTTAGTTACCGGCGTGATGGGGATATTCGGACATGGAAACGTAACCGGCATTGGCGAGGCGCTGGAGAGAAGCGCAGGAAGCCTTTCCTTCATCCAAGGAAAGAATGAGCAAGGCATGGCTCATGCTGCAACCGCTTACGCCAAGCAAAATAATCGCCGCAAAATCTATGCCTGCACGACCTCAATCGGCCCCGGTGCTCTGAACATGGTAACGGCCGCCGGGACGGCAACCGTCAATCGTATCCCGCTTCTGTTGCTGCCGGGAGACAACTTCGCTTCCCGTCAGCCGGACCCGGTTCTTCAGCAACTGGAAGCCGGACATGATTACACCGTATCGGCGACCGATTGCTTCAAGCCGGTCAGCAAGTTCTGGGACCGCATCGTAAGGCCCGAGCAGCTAATGAGTTCGGTCACGAATGCGATGCGCGTGCTGACTGACCCTGCGGAGACGGGGACTGTCACGCTGGCGCTGCCGCAGGATGTGCAAGCGGAAGCATACGACTATCCGGCCGCCTTCTTCGAGAAGCAAGTCCATTACATTGAACGGAAGCAGCCTTCCGTATCCGCTCTTCAGCGGGCTATAGACTTAATCGCCTCCAAACGGCGACCGCTTATTATCGCCGGGGGAGGCGTCAAATATGCTGAAGCTACGGCTGTACTGGCCGACTTTGCCGAGAAATTCGGCATTCCGGTAGCCGAGACGCAAGCCGGCAAAGGCTCGCTCCATTGGCAGCATCCGCTTTATATAGGCGCCATAGGGGTTACCGGAGCATTAGCCGCGAATAGGCTAGCCAAAGAAGCCGATCTCATTATCGGCATCGGCACGCGTTATTCCGACTTTACGACCTCGTCCAAATGGGCCTTCCATCCGGATGCAGCCTTTCTGAACCTGAATGTGAACCGCATGGACAGCTCCAAGCTCGGCGGCGCGGCGCTTGACGGCGATGCGAAAACGACGCTCGAGCTGCTGTCCGGCGGTTTAGCGAATCTAGAATACGCAGCCTCATACGGACCATCCGAGATTACGGGGCTAACTAGCGAATGGAATGCCGAAGTCGATCGCTTATACAGCCTTGAGCGCGAAGACGGCTTCGCGCAGACGAGAGCGCTAGGGATTATTAATGAGTTCCTTCCTCCAGAAGCGGTCATCGTATGTGCCGCAGGAAGCCTTCCGGGCGATCTTCATCGCCTTTGGAGAACGGAGCAGCCGCATGGCTATCACATGGAATACGGCTTCTCCTGTATGGGATATGAGGTAAGCGGAGCTTTCGGAGTCGCTTTAGCAGAACCTGACCGTCCCGTCTATGCCGTTACGGGCGATGGGAGCTATCTCATGCTCCATTCGGAGCTGATCACCAGCCTCCAAGAAAGACGCAAAATAACCGTTCTGTTGTTCGATAACCATGGTTACCAATGTATTCATAACTTGCAGCGCAGCAACGGCAGCGACGGGTTCGGCAACGAATTCCGCTATCGGGATGCTGCGACCGGCCATTACTCCGGCGATACGCTGCCGATCGATTTCGCCGCGCATGCTCGAAGCCTTGGAGCTGCTTCCTATAGAGCTTCTAACAGTAAAGAGCTGCGTCTTGCCTTGAAGGCAGCCGCGAGCGAAACACGCACAACGGTCGTCGTCATCGATGCTCTTGCCGGAACGAACACGGACGGCTACGATTCCTGGTGGAACGTAGGCGTGCCGGAGGTATCGGTGAGCGCGAAAGTAACCTCCGCGCATCAAGCGATGAGCAAAAAGCTGACGGAAGCAAGACCTTACTGATTTCTATGTTAGGAGGAGGAGCAATCGGATGAAACCATTTCCGTTTCGACTAGGTGTCCACCCGATTAACTGGGTCGGCGAAGATGTGAAGGAGCATGGGGAGCATACGACCTATGAGCAGATTTTGGACGATATCCAATCACTAGGGCTGCATGGCACGGAAATGGGCAGAAAATTCCCGACCGACACCCTGCTGTTAAAAGAAGAATTAAGCAAACGCGACATACGGCTCGTCTCGCAATGGAAGTCCGTGTTGTTCTCGGATCCGGCCTACCGCGAGCAAGAGCTGGAAGCATTCCGAAACCATGCCGCGTTCTTGCAGCAAATGGGCAGCAAGGTCATAAGTACATGCGAGGTCGGCGGCTCACTGCACTTCGATCCTCGTCGAACTCCTCATGAACGCGAAGTCATTCGTCTTAATGAGGAAGGCTGGGCCAGCTTGGCGGAAGGACTTAACGCGGCAGGGCGCATAGCGCTCGAATACGGGCTGAAGCTGACGTACCACCATCATGGCGGAACGGTCATCGAAAGTCCCGAGGAAATTGATCGTCTAATGGCGATCACCGATCCGGACGCCGTGTTCCTGCTGTTCGACTCCGGCCATGCGCTGTACGGGGGAGCCAATCCGCTCTCGCTGCTGCAGAAGCATTATGACCGAGTCGCTTATGTGCATCTGAAGGATGTCCGTCCCGATCGTCTCGATCAAGCGAGAGCAAGCGGGTCCGACTTCGTAACCTGCATCCGGGGCGGCGTATTTACCGTCCCTGGGGATGGCTGCATCGACTTTGCTCCCATTATCGGCGTACTGATCGATAGAAACTATGAGGGTTGGGCGCTTCTTGAAGGCGAGCAAGACCCGGCGGCGCATCCCGCTCGCGAATATGCGGAGAAGGCTCTCCGCTATTTATACCGTATCGCTGAGGCGAAGGAGGAAGCTTAGCATGGCGAATATGACTTTTCCATCCGGCAGAGGGTTTGATTTCACGGCAATCGGACGGCTCTGTATCGACTTGAATGCGAATGAAATTAACCGTCCGATGGAGCAGACGATGACCTTTACGAAATATGTCGGCGGCTCTCCAGCCAACATTGCGATCGGCATGAACCGCCTAGGCAGCAAAACAGCTTTTATCGGCAAAGTAGCTGACGATCAAATGGGCCGATTCATCCGCAGTTATCTGGAGAAGGAAGGCATCCATACCGGTAACATCATAACGGACGGTACGGGAGCGATGACCGGACTTGCTTTTACGGAAATCAAAAGCCCAAGCGAATGCAGCATTCTCATGTATCGCGACAACGCAGCCGATCTGCTGCTATCTCCGCTCGAGGTTGACGAGACGCTGATCGCAGACAGCAAAGCTCTGCTTGTATCTGGAACGGCGCTTTCCTCAAGCCCTTCCCGCGAGGCCGTCATGCTCGCCATCGATTATGCACGCAAGCACGGCACTACCGTAATCTTCGATATCGACTTCCGCCCTTATACATGGAAATCTGAGGAGGAAACGGCCGTCTATTACAATATGGCAGCCGAGAAATGCGACATCATCATCGGAACGCGCGAAGAATTCGACAGCATGGAACGATTCGAGGCCAATCCTGAACATAACGATCGCTACACCGCCTCCAAATGGTTTGGCTATCAAGCCAAAATCGTTATTATTAAGCACGGCAAGGACGGCTCGATTGCCTACACGGCGGACGGAGCGGAGCATCGCGCGGAATCGTTCCCGGCCAAGGTCATTAAGACGTTCGGGGCGGGAGATTCTTACGCCGCCGGCTTCATCAGCAGCCTAATGGCCGGACAGACGGTCAAGCAAAGCATGACATTCGGCAGTGCCGCGGCCTGCATCGTCATCTCCAGCCATAGCTGCTCGGATGCGATGCCGACGAAGGAGCAGGTCGAAGATTATATCGAACGCTGCAATCGCGGGGAAATCGTAGCAGGTTAGTCTGCAATCCATGAGAAAAGAGGGAGCTATATGACAATACAATTAAAAAACTGGATCGGCGGGCAATGGGTGCAAGCGAGCTCGGACCGCTACGACCATGTATACAATCCGGCAACGGAGGAGGTGCTGGCCGAGGTTCCGCTATCCACAGCTGATGATATCGAGTCGGCCGTCCAAGCTGCCGGTACTGCCTTCGAAAGCTGGAGCAAAACGCCTGTTCCGCGTCGTGCCCGGATTCTGTTCAAATACCAGCAGCTGTTGGTCGACCATTGGGAAGAGCTTGCCCGCCTCATTACGAAGGAGAACGGCAAAAGCTTCGCAGAAGCGCATGGCGAGGTGCTGCGCGGAATTGAATGCGTAGAGTTCGCCGCTGGCGCGCCATCGCTCATGATGGGCAAGCAGCTGCCGGATATCGCATCGAATCTCGAATCGGGCATGTATCGTTACCCGATCGGAATCATCGGCGGAATTACGCCGTTCAACTTCCCGATGATGGTGCCGTGCTGGATGTTCCCGCTTGCCATCGCTTGCGGCAATACGTTCGTGCTCAAACCGTCCGAGCGGACGCCGCTTCTTGCGAACCGCTTAGCTGAGCTCTTCCATGAAGCCGGGCTCCCTGCGGGCGTCCTTAATCTCGTACATGGCGCGCATGACGTCGTTAATGGACTGCTTGAGCATCCGCGCATTAAAGCGATATCCTTCGTGGGCTCGCAGCCCGTGGCGGAGTATGTGTACACCAAAGGAACAAGCCATGGCAAACGCGTCCAAGCGCTGGCCGGCGCCAAAAACCATTCCATCGTCATGCCTGACGCCGATCTTGATCTAACGGTCAAAGAGATCGTTAATGCAGCCTTCGGCTCGGCCGGCGAGAGATGTATGGCTTGCGCGGTCGTCGTAGCGGTCGGCAGCGTTGGCGACGAGCTTGTCGCTAGACTTGCCGAAGCCGCTGATCGGATTACGATCGGCAACGGATTGGACGAAGGCATCTTCCTCGGGCCGGTCATTCGAGGCGCTCATAAAGACAGAACGCTCGGCTATATTGAGTCAGGTGAAACCGAAGGCGGCTTGCTGATCCGCGACGGCAGGAAGGATGAGGCCGTGAGCGGCACCGGCTATTTTGTCGGACCGACCATCTTCGATCAGGTGAGCAGCGAGATGAAAATATGGAAGGATGAAATATTCGCTCCTGTCCTGTCGGTTATGAGAGCCGATACGCTCGATGAAGCGATTGCGATTGCCAATCGTTCCGAATTCGCGAACGGCGCTTGCCTATTCACCAGCAACGGCTCGAGCGTGCGGCAATTCCGCGAAACCATCGACGCCGGCATGCTCGGCATTAACCTTGGCGTGCCCGCTCCAATGGCTTTCTTCCCGTTCTCGGGCTGGAAAAAATCGTTTTACGGCGATCTTCATGCCAACGGCGGAGACGGCGTAGAGTTCTACACGCGCAAAAAAATGGTCACCGCACGATGGTAGCTCCGTTTTTATGACAAACAGAGGAGGTCGGACAATTAAATGAAGCAGCTTAACATAGGAATTATCGGTGCCGGACGGATTGGCAAAATCCATGCGGAGAACCTAATCCGGCACCCGCAGGCACGAGTCGTCGCAATCAGCGACCTGTTCGCGGGTCCAGAGCTGAACGAATGGGCAGCCAAACGCGGGATTCCGGCTGTCACGAACAATAGCTTGGACATTCTCGACAATCCGGACATTGATGCCGTATTCATATGCTCCTCGACGGATACGCATGTTCCGCTCATCAAGAGTGCCGCAGAGCGCGGCAAACATATTTTTTGCGAGAAGCCGGTCAGCATGGATTTGCAGCAAACGGAGGAAGCCATCGAGGCGGTTCGCCGGGCAGGCGTTCAGCTGCAGGTAGGTTTCAACCGCCGGTTCGACCACAACTTCAAGCGGGTGCGCGAGCATGTCCGTTCAGGCGCGATCGGCGATACGCACTTGATCAAGATCACTTCCCGCGATCCGGAGCCTCCTCCCGAGGCATACATCAAAGTATCCGGAGGCATCTTCATGGATATGATGATCCACGATTTCGACATGGCTCGCTTCCTGTCGGGCAGCGAGGTCGAAGAGGTGTACGCGCAAGGCAGCGTCCTCATTGATCCGGTATTCGCGGCTTACGAGGATATCGACACGGCTATCGTCACGCTGCGTTTCGCCAGCGGAGCGCTCGGCGTCATCGACTGCAGCCGTAAGGCGGCCTACGGTTACGACCAACGCGTCGAAGCCTTCGGCTCGCTCGGCTCATCGAAGGCCGAAAATGATTATCCGAATACGGCTGTCCTCACTACGGCTGGCGGCGTGCAATCCGACAAGCCGCTTCATTTCTTCTTAGAGCGCTACAGCGCCGCTTATATAGAAGAAACCGAGCAATTTATTAACTGCCTGCTGCACGGGGAGAAGGTGCCGGTCAATGGACAGGATGGCTGGCAAGCCGAGCGAATTGCCCGAGCAGCTAAGCTGTCGCTCTGCGAAGGCCGGCCGATCAAGCTGTCCGAGCTCGAGAGTACAATAGAAGGGCTGTGAGAATAGAGCATGAGCAAATTAATCGTCAAACCGCATTACAGCGGACAATCAAGCGATATTCCCTTGTTGTCGATCACGCCGCAATCCGCCGGTTGGCATCATGTTGGTTTTGAAGTGTACCGCCTAAATGCCGGAGATTCCTTCAGCAGACCGACCGGGAATGACGAAGTATGCCTAGTCCTGCTTAGCGGCAAGGCGGATGTATCCACCGCAAACGAATCATGGACCGATATTGGACAACGGATGAGCGTMTTCGAACACATTCCGCCGTATTCCGTCTATGTATCGAACGATGACCGCTTTGAGGTTACAGCTCTTACGGCGCTTGAATTGGCGGTTTGCAAGGCTCCCGGCCACGGCAGTCACCGCGCCAGACTGATTGCGCCTAACGACGTCGGCGTAGAGCTTCGCGGACAAGGAACGACGCTGCGGCATATTCATAACATATTGCCCGAGCAACAGCCGGCTGACAGCCTGCTTGTTGTAGAGGTTCTTACGCCGCAAGGACATTGGTCCAGCTATCCGCCCCACAAGCACGACGAGGATGCGCTGCCGAACGAGTCTCTTCTCGAGGAAACCTATTATTATCACGTGCAGCCGGAACAAGGCTTTGCGATTCAGCGCGTCTATACGGACGACCGTTCTCTCGATGAAACGTTGGCGGTCAAGGACGGCGAGGCCGTGCTCGTGCCAAAGGGCTATCATCCCGTCTCGGCGCCTCCGGGCTATGAGGTATACTACCTGAACGTGATGGCAGGGCCCTCGAGAGTATGGAAGTTCCGCAACGATCCCGATCATGATTGGATTGTGAATCCTCGTTAATGTTGCAATATGATCCGAATACACGGATAATTACCGAATAAGGGAGTTTCGCCCTAATTCGATAGTAATGAGGTTGGCCATGAAAGCGACCACCATATATGATGTCGCGAAGGAGGCAGGCGTCTCCATCGCGACCATTTCCAATGCCATTAACGGCAAAGGAAAAGTGAGCAAGAAGAAACAAGAAGAAATCTTTAAAGTGATGGAGCGGCTTAACTACAAGCCAAGCATCATTGCTTCTGCTCTAATGGGCAAAAAAACGTATACGATCGGTCTGCTTATACCGGATGTATCTAACCCGTTCTTCTCCGATATCGCAAGATCGGTTGAAGACTTGGCGCATAGTGAAGGCTATAGCGTTATCGTCTGCAGCACGGACAATCGTGACGAACGCGTAGAGAAGTATATACGGTTGCTGGAGCAAAAAAACGTAGACGGCATCTTAATTGGTACCGGTGCGGAGAACAGTGAAATATTAGAGCATCTATCCGAGAAATCATTCCCGATCGTCATGATCGCGAGGGAAGCGGCCGCTATGACGGCTCATAGCGTCGTGACCGACGATTTCAAGGGCGGTGCGCTCGCTGCCGAGCATTTGACCAGCCTCGGCCACGGCCATATGGCCGTGCTGGCGGAAAACTTCAAAGTAACGAGCAGCCTGGAGAGGGTGCGGGGCTTTCGGTTCGGATTATTCGAAGCCGGTCTTTCGGTTAGCGACGACGACATCGTCATGTGCGAGTCCAGCATGAAGGACGGCAAACGCGCAGCAGCCGCGTTGCTCAGCGGCGAGGAGCGGCCCACCGCGCTGTTCTGCTGCAATGATCTGCTCGCGATCGGCGCACTGCAAGCGGCCAAGGACGCCGGCATTCGCGTGCCCGAGCAGCTGTCGATCGTCGGCTTCGACGATACGATTCTATCCACGGTAACGAATCCTACGCTGACGACGATTGCTCAGCCGGTTGAACAGATGGTCAAGCTGGCATTCGGTTTGCTCATCGGCGGCACCGAGGACGAGAGCAGCATAAAACAGCGTATTGTCATGCAGCCGGAGCTGATTATTCGGGAATCTACCGGAGCCCTCGCCTCCATATAATCATTCAGAGAGCGGAGATGGGATGAATGGAGAACAAAAAGTTAATCGTATTTCTAGATAGCGGAGACACCATTGTCGACGAATCGACGGAAGTTAGAGATGCAGAAGGCATTGTCCAGCATGCGGAGCTGATCCCAGGCGCAGCCGAAATGGTTCGAACGCTCCACGAGAAAGGCTACACGCTGGCGCTCGTCGCAGACGGCGAAGCCCAATCGTTCAAAAACATGTTCATTCAGCACGGCCTGTACGACTGCTTCACCACGATGATTATTTCCGAAAATATTAAAGATCGCAAGCCTAGCCCGAAGATGTTCAAAGCGGCGATCGGCGCGCTTGATTTGTCAGAGAAGGACTTCTCCCGCACGGTTATGATCGGCAATAACTTAAGCCGTGACGTAAAGGGAGCGAATGCGCTCGGCATTACAAGCATTTTCATAAGCTGGACGCCCCGTTACCCGCATACTCCGGCAGACGAGTCGGAGCAGCCTGATTACACAGTCAGCGAGCCGCTCCAGCTCATTCCACTGATCGATAAGCTGAATTCCGAGCTCCAATAACTAGGCATAGGCATAATCATTATCCTATATATATTCAAACAAAAGACAACCTCCACCCTTATGGGCGGAGGTTGTCTTTCTGATTAGAATTGTTTATTACTGTTTCGCCAGGAAAGCATCGATTTGAGCTTGCATCTCGGCTTGAATTTTATCAATTCCCGCTGAATCCAGTTGCTTGTTCAGATCGGCAAGAGCTTTGTCGATATCTTTGATAACACCGTATTCGAGCGGAATTGCATAACGAAGCATGACGTTGCCAACGTTGGCGATTTCCGTTTTCACTTTGCTGTTGTCGAATACGAACGTTTCAAGCGCATAGTGGTAAACGTTGGATTCCCAGCCTTTAACCAGATCGGATGCTTCTTGCGGGAATGCTTCATTGTCGCGGTTAAGCGGCGAGTTGAAGTTCCAGTTAGAGAAGCCCGTGTAGTTAGGGTTTTTGTCGGTAGCTTTATATTTGTCGTCGCCAACCGGCTCATAGTGTACGCCGCTAACGCCGTACATCATCAGGTCATGGAATTCTTTATCGTTTTGCATCAGATCGATAAACATCAACGAGCGTTCTACATTTTTCGAAGTTGCATGGATCGACGTACCGTTTTGCGTAGAAATAGCGATCGACTTCTTCTTGCCTTGGTTGATGTCCGCAAGCGCTACTTCATAAGGAGAATTCTCTTGGCGCATCAAAGCCATAAGCGCTCCAAGCGTTCCGTTGTTGTGCGTGATCGATGCCGTTTTGCCTGCTTTAAAGTCTGCTTGGTGGTCGTTTTTGCTGTTTAGAACGTTTTTCGACCATGCGTTGTTATCGGCAAGATCCTTGTAATACACGAGCAGATCCTTGAACTCTTGTGTTTCATACACGTTGAATACTTGGCCTTTGTCATCCGCCAATTTGAAAGCAAACGGAAGATCAAGATCGAACATATTCCATTCTTGTTGCTGCTTCAGCAATACGCGGTCCAAGTTGTGGTATTTCCAGTCTCCCGTTTCCGGAGTGAACGGCGCAACGCCTTTCTCGTTTTGAGCAATTGCTTTCAAATAAGTCGCATACGTTTCAGGGCTGTTGATTTCAGGAAGATCGTATTTTTTGCGCAAATCTTCACGATACAAAATCAGCTTTTCTACGGATTCGCCTCTGTTTTGCGGAACCATATACACTTTGCCGTTTACTTTCGTTTGATCCCAGCTTACTTTCGGCATAGCTGCCCACGTTTGCGGCATATATTTCGTAAGCATCTCTTCCGTCAATTCCAAGAATCCGCCTTTCAGCGCTTGGTCATTGTAGCCTGCCCAGTTAGCCGAATAGATCAAGTCAAAATCTTCATTCGCCGCCAGCTTTAACGGGTACTTTTGAGCCCAGTCAGACCAGTCCAAGAACTCGCCTTCAACGGTTGCATTGATTTTTTCTTTCAACTTTTTGTTAATTTCAGCAAAAACGACGTCGTAGTCTACAGGTTTAGGACCAACAAAGATCATTTTCAGCTTTACTTCTTTGGAAGTGTCAATGGCGCCATCAGCGGCCCCATTGTCTGGAGCGTTCGTAGCGTTCCCTGCATCCGGAGCTTGTGTAGCTTCAGCAGGCGTATTCGTATTGTTGTTGTTGCCGCCACCGCATGCGCTCAAAATCATTACGAAGGTTAAAAAGAGTGCCGTCATCATTAGTCTATTTTTCTTCAACATTCAAGCCTTCCCCCTATGGTGTTCATATATTGATAAACCGGGTTTCCCCGGGCTCATCCTTTCACAGCGCCAATCGTCAAGCCTTGGACAAAGTACTTTTGTACGTATGGATAAGCTAGCAAGATCGGACCCGTTGCCACAACCGTCATCGCCATCTTCAAACTCTCGGTTGGAATAGCTGTCGTTACGACCGCCCCCGCACCCATCATCGCTTTCCGCATGCCATCCATATTGCCTAACATTTTGTATAAATAATATTGGAGCGGCATCAAGTCCTCGTTAGAAACAAACAACAGGGCATTGTACCAGTCGTTCCAATAGGCAAGCGCAAGAAACAATCCGATCGTAGCGAGAGCCGGCTTGGAGAGCGGCAGGATGAGACGAGCATAGATAACGAAGTCGTTTGCTCCATCAATTTTGGCCGATTCTACAATCGCTTCCGGAATGCCGCTCATAAACGACTTCATTACAATGATGTAGAAGACGTTGAGCATCATCGGGATGACTAGAGCCATCATCGTATCTTGCATTTTGAGGTAATTCGTAATAAGCAGATACCACGGAACTAACCCGCCATTAAACAATGTTGTAAAGAAGAAGAAGAATGAAAATTTATTGCGCCACTTGAAATCTCTTCTGGAAAGCGCATAAGCGGTCATAGAAGTGAGAAGCAAGCCGCAGAACGTACCGATTGCTGTAACAGCTATAGTCACCAGGTAGGCGTTTATCATCTCCTGGGGATACTTAAACAAAATGCTGTAGGCTTCTGTAGAGAATACGGTCGGAATAAATTGATAACCATCTGTCACTATTTTAGTTTCTTCCGTCAGCGAGGACGAAACGACAAGTATAAAGGGAAAAATACATAAGATGGCGAGAAAGATTAGAGATACATAACCGATTGCCGAAAATATTTTACGATCGAGCTGCTTTACCTTCATATTGTTACCTCCTTCATGCCGTTAGAATAGGGCCCGGTCTTTGTCATATCTGCGTACTGCATAGTTCACTGTCATAATCGTCGCGAAACCAAGCACGGATTGGAAGACGCCCGCTGCAGCCGACATGCTTATATCTCTCGATGTAATAAACGCTCTATAGACGAACGTATCGATAACGTCTGTTGAAGAGAATAACAGGCCGTTATTGCCGACCATGTTGTAGAACATTCCGAAATCACCGCGGAAGATGTTGCCGACCGCCAGAAGCACCAAAATGATAACCGTCGGGAACAGATTAGGAATCGTCACCTTCATGATTCGTTGGAAAATGTTAGCGCCGTCGATCTCGGCTGCTTCATACATTTCGGTATCAATGCTCGTAATTGCGGCCAAGTACATAACCGTTCCGTATCCGAGACCTTTCCATGCGGAAACGAGAACCAAAATATACGGCCAGTAAGCAGGGGTATTATAAATATCAATAGGCTCCATACCAATGCCTCTAAGCACAGCATTCACAGTGCCGATATCATAGTTCAACAAGTTATAAGCTATCGCACCTACAACGACCCATGAAATAAAGTAAGGCAGGAACAACGCCGATTGCGTAAGCTTCCGGAACCATTTGCCGCCGACTTCAAACAACATGATCGCTGCAAATATTTGCAGAGCGTTGTTCACGACGATAAACGCAATATTGTACAACGCCGTATTTCGCGTTACCCGCCAAGCGTCTCCCGATTCAAAGAAATAGCGGAAGTTGTCAAATCCGTTCCATGCGCTTCCAAATATGCCCCCAGCGTAATCGTAATTCTTGAAAGCAATAATGATACCCGCCATTGGGATGTAAGCAAACAGAAAGAAAAATAAAGTGGCTGGCGCCAGCATCAATAACAGTATTTTATATTTTTTCAAATCGCTCCAAAAAGTATGCTTATTCATAGTTGCTCTCCTCTCTTCTCTATATGGCTCATTATAAAACGATGGGTTAGTCGAAATAATTCAGCCAAACAACTAAACATAATACTAATTCAACGATTCGCACAAAAAAAATAAACTCATGTTCCATTTAGGAACATGAGCCTATCCACTATGTTACGTTTCGTTATCTTCTCGAATTTCCGCATTATCAACCGGTAGAATAATTTGAACGGTCGTCCCCGCTCCGAAATAGCTGCCGATATGAATGCCGAAATCATTGCCGTACCGAAGCTTAATTCGTTCTTCCACGTTCTTCAGGCCGTAGCTGTCGGAATGCAAGGAGCTTGACCGCATGTTTCTTAATGTGTCAGCCCGCATGCCGATCCCGTTATCAATGACCTTTAGTTCAATGCGGTCGCCAAGCCGCTTTCCTGTAATACGGATCGCAATGGTGCTTCCGAACCAGGCATGCTTGAATATGTTTTCCACGAACGGCTGCAAAATCAACTTAATGATAGGGACATGCAAAATGTCAGGATCCACATCGATATAAATCTTAAAGGCATCCGCATACTTCACTCTTTGGATTTCAAGATACTGCTTCACTTGCTCTAACTCATTTTCAAGCGAAATATACACATTTCCTTGGTTTAACGTCAGTCGATAAAACTTGGAGAGGCCTTGCACCATATTCGTAACCTTCTCGACTTCCCCCAAATTAGCCAAGCTGCCGATCGTCGACAGCGTATTGTACAGAAAATGCGGATTAATCTGGGCTTGAAGCACATCGAGCTCCGCTTGCTTCTTCTGAATGCCCTGCTCGTAGACGTTTCGGATCAGCTCTTGAAGGCTGGCAGCCATTTGGTTAAAGGCATTGGCAATATAGACGAACTCATCGTTCCCCGCAAATCCGATCCTTTTGTAAAAGTTGCCTTCCTGAAACGATCGTACCAAGGAAATGATACGCTTGATTTTTTTGCCGGAAATACGGGCAACCAGGAAGCCGATAAAAGCCATAACTAAGAAGCTGATCATACAAACGGTGCCGATCACCTGCTGCATTCGGCTCGCGTCTTTGTTTAAATAACTGTTCGGCACCCGCGCCTTGATGACATAGCCCGTTAACGAAATGTCCTCGCTAATGTTCAAGTAAGAACCTTGCTTCGCCTTTTCGTTCATAACGCCTTGTTCATAGATGGCCAATCCGGTTGAGCTTTCAATCAAACGAAGATCCATGCCCTGTTCAATCGGAAAAGAGCTGAAATCACCGAACAGCTCGTCGATCCTCGCCGTGACGCGAATATAGCCGATAACAGCGGTAGCTGCGTTCGAAGAAACGAGTTTCCGGAAATACGAAATGTTGCCCAGCTGACTGTCGGTATCCACTTGCAGCCAGACGCTGTCTTGGTTATTCGTAACGATCGATTTAAACCAATCCGTATTTTCGATCGCATGATGAGAAAGGACGTAATAATCGCTTCTGCCGATCGGCGTCGACATGTCGTCGCCGTCAATTTCAAGCATCGTCTCATTGACGGTATAGAGCACTAATCTCAGCTTGTTCCCATACAATTGCAACGGGGCTTTCATGTAAGGAACGATATTATCACGCATTTCGAGCATGTTCTCCAGAGGCTCTCCCCTGAACTGAAGAGCGTTCTGAAAGGTCGTGCTGTTATACAGGGAACTGGCCATTCGCACGATTTCATCCGTCTGGTATTCGAGATTGTTCCTTGTCTGCTTCAAAGACGTCCGGACATTCGTTTCCGCCATTTCCGTCCTGGAATCAATGAGCATCGTATATGCGATATAACCAATCAGCAAATCGGTCAGCAATACAAGAATAAGATAAGGAATCATCATCTTATAGGTGAACGGGATATACTTTTTACTGGACAACAGCCTTTCCATAATCATGCTCCCTTGTATCTGCGTCAATGATTTTGAATCCATTCTACATGGAAAAGAAAAGGGCTACTAGCCTTACCTTAATTATTTCCATTCTCCGAGCTCTAATGACCACACTAACCGATAGCTTTTACTTCGATGTTTAGTAGTCTTGTTTTTGTAACCATGCCTCCGCTTTCCAACGTTCGTTTGGAGGCCTCGTTATAATACCAGCAACCGCATATCGGCTTAATACCATGAGCATGACACCACTTGCGCAATTGTATGATCATTGTTTTTCCTACCCCTTGTTTTCTGAAGGCATCATTGGTAAACATCCCTATACTGGCTACTCCATCGAACATGTTGGACCTTTCGATTAGCCCAATTCCAAGCAAATCAGCGTTTCTGTAATAGACGAATAACTCGCCTTTGACAATCCACTGATCATACTGGTCGAGAAAATCCCCGCAAACCTGCTCAACCATCTCAAGATCGCCTTCAGAAGCAAGTCGGAACACTTCGCCATCTCCGAGATCGATTGGCATGCTAACCCCGCTATCTTGGAAAAAGTAGGCCTGCTTCTGTATTGTAAAGTCTTGATCCAACGCCAAGCTAATGAATAACTCGTCGCAGGTCGGAACGAATAGAAACGTAATTGAATGGTTTTCTATCGCTTGAAGGAACAGCTTCTGGGCGTGCATTTGATACGGGCGGCGGATATAAAACTGTGTCAGCCGCTCGTTGTTATGGATTGCAAAATAACCCGCTTCTCGCGAATCGTCGTCTTGAATCAGGTAAAAATCGGATGAAGCAATATGCTCCTCCAAAAAAGAATCGAATGGCGAAGACAGCCCCTCCAAATATTCTTTCACGAGATGGTTAACGTCCTCCATCGTGCATGCTTTAACGATCATATTTTCTCTTCCCCCTGTATCGTTCCTTTTCATTAACTTGATTCTATAATAATTCCTCCTCACTTTATAGCCATATCGACCCGCTTAGCGAGTTCATGCAAAAAATAAGAGGCACCCTGGGCGAGTGCCTCTTAATCTATCTTGTCTCATCCGTTTCACTGCCGATCATGCAGCAGCTTACCGGCATTTCGCGCTGCCTGTCTAAGAATGTCCTGCGGGCTAAACGGTTTCTGCACGACCTGCGCAACGTCGCCGCGATGAACAGTATCCGGAATTTCATTGGATTCCTCAATGGATTCGTTCGGAAGATCATCCCCTTGTATAGCTGCTTCCTCGATTGCAGACGTTGCCACTGCCTCTTGTTGCCCGAGAATATGCCCGATTAGAATGTCCATAATCCCCTGACTGAAGATGCCTTCCGCCTTTAAGCGGTTCAAATAGCGTATGACCTCCGGCGGCGTATCCGTCGGTATGTATAACGTTACATCCTTCCCGGGCGCGACCATGACCATCGAACGTCTTTTTTTCAATCCTTCTCGCTCCCGCTTTGATCTTCAGCAGCCGCTTCGTCCCGCGCAGCCGCAGCACTCTCCCCCGCTCCAAGGGCATGAGACAACAAGAAGAAGGTTCCTCGCACGTTGCGGAGCTGGCTCACTTCCGATTGATCGAATCGAATCGGCAATCCCAACTCTGCATTAAGCTTCTCGATCCATGGCTGCAGAACGACAGATCCCCCTCCAATAAACCAAAATTCATTCGCGTACCTGGCATGCTTCCAAGCGTTGCGAGCATACTTTAGCACCTTTTCCGCCAAAATACGCATATGTCGGTTAACAAGCTCCGTCATATCAAAGGCCACTTTGCCTTCCGCGTAGATCGCATATTCTTTATTCACCAACATTAACGTCAGCTCGGCCGTACTCGAAATCAGTTCTTCCCCTTGCGCGTTGACCTCATTGCGGATATTTTCCAGCGCGTTGTTCAGATAAATCTTGGCACCCGTCGAATAGCGCTGGTCGAGATCGAGTCCCGGCCGGAAAAAAGCGATATCCATATCCACTCCTCCGACGTCGGCTATGCCGAACCCTTTCATCGATAGATGGGCCTTGGAGGAAGCTTCCATATCATAAACCCCGGATACGTCATCAATGCTAATGTCGCTCGGCAGCAGCATCTCCATCTCAACCGTCACCCCCTTGAATACCGGTGTGGTGATGAATGTAACACTATGCACGCCTGCCGTAATTTTATCCGCATATTCCTCGCGAAACTTCGCGATTTCTTGAATGGGCAACCCTGTACCCAGGTTGACCTTGGCCTTGATCCGATTTTTGCCCCGCTTAATGTCATCCTCATGCTTACTCGCAACTGCGTAGGCCGCAGCTGTCAACAACGTAACCATCGTTTCTTGACGCTGTGCTTTCTTTTGCACCGCCTTATCCCCGATGATCTCATGTACAATCCCTCCATCGCCGATGGCCAAATTGCCGACATAGACATGGCGGTACTGGTCTGTCTGGACTGCCGGAGAGACGATCTGCACGTCTAGAAAATCAAGCGGATCTCCTTGATCCATTAATAAATATCGTTCGCCGAAAGGCTGTGCTACAACATTGGGAAAAATGAACTGATTGCTCAAGTCGTCGTAAATGCCCTTTATGTGACTGCTTCCGTTATCGATTGCTAATACGATGGTGGTGGTAAGACTATCCGGTTTCGCCATTCTATCGATCTCCCCCAACCTTTTGATATATATAATAGGTTCGTAGGCGAGGTGGATTTTATGGGTAATATTAGAAAATCTTCATTTAGAGGGTTTCAAATCGCGGACGTGAAAAAAATTTAGGCTTTAAACAGTAAACTTTAAACTTTACCTTTTAACCTTTAAACTTTAACGTTTGGACTTTGAGATTTAACCTTTAAGATTTATGCAAAAAAGCCGCAAGCGGAACTCCTGATTTAAGGCGTCCTGCTTGCGGCTTATAATATAGCTTTAACCCTTTCCCAAAATGCTGTGATGCCTCCATGTTGCTGCTTATTGCATTAGTCGTTCAGCGTAATCTCAACTACGGTATTGCGCTCGTCCGGGAGCGGATACGTGTAATGCTCGGGCTGCGCGAAATTGAAGAACGCGTCATTCGTATAAAGACTGGCGTTCCATGGGCGCGTGACGAACAGCTCCGCGCCATCCGCCAGCAGCCTCGCGCTCTTCACGCGGTCTCCTAGACCGGCCAGGTTAACGGGGCCCACGCTCTCCTCAAGCAAATGCGCATACAGCTTATTGCCTTTGCGCGTATACCGTCCCCAATCCGGCTTCGACAGGCCAGCTTCACCGCAGCCGTATATGCTGTCACCGTTTTTACGGAGCCATTCGCCGACCTCCTCCAGCACGTCCAACGACTGCCGCGGAATTTCGCCCTTCGCGTCCGGTCCAACGTTCAGCAGCAGATTGCCGTTCTTGCTGACGCATTCGACCAGCTTGCGAATCACCGTCTTGGCGCTCTTATAAGTGTGATCGGTCGCGCTGTAGCCCCAGTTGTTGTTCAGCGTAATGCATGCTTCCCAAGGAATCGAGTTTCCTTCATTGTCCGTAATGCCTTGCGGAGGAATAATCTGCTCCGGCGAAGCGAAATCGCCCGAGTAAACGCTCGGCTTGTTCGTATAGATCGAACCGCCTTCTTCGCCGCTGGCATCCAGACGGTTATCGATAATGATGTGCGGCTGGATGGAACGAATCGTTTCCATCAGATCGGTCGCCCGCCACTTCTCGCCCCTCATATCGTCATAAGAGAAATCGAACCACATGATATCAAGCTTGCCGTAATCGGTCAGCAGCTCGCGTACTTGCCCATGCATAAAGTCGAGATAAACGCCGAAACGCTCAGGATCGCGTTTGTACGCTTCATTGTCGCGCATCGGGTGAATGCGATCGCCGTAAGCCGGGTAATCGGGATGATACCAGTCCAGCAGCGAATAGTACAACCCGACCTTCAGCCCTTCCTCGCGGAAAGCATCAAGGAACTCCCTCACTAGGTCACGGCCGCAGGTCGTATTGGTCGACTTGTAATCGGTGAGCTTGCTGTCGAACAGACAGAAGCCGTCATGATGTTTAGCCGTCAGAACCGCATATTTCATGCCCGCCGCCTTCGCTGCTTTGGCCCAAGCCTTCGGATCGTAACGTTCGGGATTGAATTCGTCAAAATATTTCTGGTACTCTTCATTGGTCATGCGCTCGGCGTTGCGAACCCACTCCCCGCGAGCGGGAATGGCGTACAATCCCCAGTGGATGAACATGCCGAAGCGATCTTGAAGAAACCATTCCGTGCGTTCAGTTCGTTGCTGAATAAAAGATTGGCTCATTGTCGTTTAACGCCTCCATACATCGAATATATGCTTAGTCTATCAACGATTTGTGATAAGCTATAGACAATAGATTAGCCTGTATGGGGATTAAATTAACTACTTCGAGGTGTCGGAATGCCGCATCAATCCAATTTCGCGCTGCTCAGCGAGATGCTCCAGCAGCTGCAAGTCAGTCTGGTCGAGGCGTATTATACGGAATGCACGCCGCAATGGCGCGAGCTGGATTATGTGCCGTCCTACAACAAGTTTTATTTCATCTGTGACGGAGAAGGCCGGCTCCAGATCGATGGTCAAGCGTATAGCCCGGTTGCCGGCCAATTATGTCATATGCCTGCACATGTCCTGCAGTCTTATTCCGCGGTGAGCGATCGGCCGTACAAAAAATATTGGTGCCATTTCACGGCGACGATGGGCGGACTCGATCTGTTCCAATGGGTCGACGTGCCTCATTTATTGACGGTGCCTCCGGACCGGAGGGACGAGCTGTCTGCCTTGTTCGGGGAACTGGCAGCGCTCCACGGCGATAGCGGATGGCTGGCGCGCGTTCGCGAGAAGGCGGTGCTGCTGGAGGTTATCGCCTTCTTCTTGTTGGAGTCAAATCCGCAGCTCCGCATCGTGCCGGGACGCCGTGATGAAATCGAACGGCTCCGGCAAATTGAGGCGTTCATCGAGGCCAACCTATCCGAAGCTTTGACGCTGGATCAAATCTCGAAGCATGTCCATTTGCATCCGAATTATCTTGTACGTTATTTCAATAAACATTTTGCCGTATCGCCGCTGAAATATTTGAACCGCAAACGGATGCAGCACGCCAGAACACTGCTCGGCACAACCCGCTTAAGTATCAAGGAGGTTGCCGAGCAGGTGGGTTTTCCGGATACGAATCATTTCGCCAAAGCTTTCCGCAAGGAAGTGAGCTGCTCGCCAACCGAGTATCGCTTGCGGTTGACCGAGCAGAGCCAGAGACCAACCTGACCACCGTCTAACTTTCCGACAAAATTGTCTTGATATACTCCGTCAACGCCTTTGCCGCATGTTGATGGGCTAATAAGCCTGGGTGGTTTCTTGCGCCTACGGTTTCATCCGTCATAATCGGAAGCTGGAACACCGACACCTTTCGATCTCCCGTTTCCTTGACGTAAGTATCCACAGCGCGGCAGATTGCGGGCATCATTGGTATGCCTAACATCCCGTATGCCCAAACGATATGTGCGTGATTATTATATTTTCTAACTTTAACGAGGAAGTGCTCAGCAGCCCGTTCAAAGGCCCTAATGTCCTCTTCCATGTAACTGCCGTCTTCATTTAGCCGCTGTTTGAACGTTTCCCCCGTAGACTCGTCTCGCCATTCCGGCGAACGAAAAGCMCCGCCATCATTTGTTCCTAGATTGACGACCACGACATCCGGCTGCCAAGCATCAAAATCATTTTTCTCAAATGCGCCTAGCGCTTCATTTTTCGCTCCGGTAAGAAGTCCGCAAACCTGTTCATAATAATCGGGGATATTCGCTCGCGGATTGTTATCCCAGCTTGACAGCACGCCCCATCCGCTTTGGGAAAGGATTCGATATTCGGCATTTAAAGCTTCTGCGGTAATCGTGCTGTAATTGTTGATTGCGCTGAACCACATCGGAATCCAGTCGCTTTCCGCTTTCGCCCCAATAGCTCCTTCACCCGAAGTAATGCTGTCTCCAATGAACTCAAGCTTATAGGGCCTGTTCGGGACAGGCATAAATTCACCGTTGCCCTTCACGGCATGAATCTGCATCGAGCAGCCTGGATCTGCGCCCATCGCCTGCACATCTTTAACGACACGCACATTTTTTGAAGCGCTTTCATTCATGCCCCTGAATAAGCAAACCCAGTACCTTCCGGTGGTTAACATTTGTCTGCTTACGGGAACACCGTTAATTAAGATGCTTATCCAAGGCTCGTAATGATTATAGGCAACCTCGAATTCAATCCATAGCTCAGAGCCTGTTGCATTTAGCTCAATCCCGCTTCCCGTCCAGAACAACGTTAAGGGAGCGACATTACCCGTTGTTCGGCCGTGAACCTTTAAATGATTGATATCCGATAGAGCGTGTATCTTTAATTGTGTATTTTCCATCATTGATTTTCCCTTCTATTTGTTCTCTCAGCTTAGTTTAACAGGATTTACCACGGAGTAAATAGTGCCGATGTAAAAGAAAAGACACCCGATCGGGTGTCTTTATCTTGTTAGAGGTTTGTCAGCCAGGCAGCCAACTCTTCCGTCTGACTCAGAATAGCAATCGGATCCCAGTAGTTGGAACGATCGCTTGTCCATAAAAAAACACGATCGTTTTTGACTGCAGGAAGCGTGCCCCAGATCGGGTCGGCCTTGAATTGATCCAACGTTTTGGAATCGGAGGTCAGAATAATATAATCACCCGCATACTTCGGCAATACTTCCGCAGAGATGGAAGCCCAACCCGGGTCGGCCATCTCGGCAGCGATTTCGGCGGGAGGCTTGAATCCGAATCCATTATATATCGGCTGACCGCCCTTGCCGAAGTCCGTTCCAACGGCCATGATGTCTTTATCGCTTGTTTCAATAACCGAAAACGTACTTTCTGCTGGAACAACCTTTAATACGTTCTCCTTGGCAGTAGCGATACGGCTGTCGTACTCGGCGAGCCAGTCTTTCGCCTTGTCTTCTTGGCCAAGCAGCTCGCCGAAATAAGCGACCTCCTCGTGTACCGTTTTTAGAGAAGCGTACGGAATGACGACAGTAGGGGCAATTTTCGCCATCTGTTCATTCAGCTCCGGATAGAAATCATCCATAATAATCAAATCCGGTTCAAGCGACAAGATTTTCTCTACGTTGCCATTGCCTTCCCCTATATTCTCAACGTCTTTCAAATATTGATTGAAATAAGGATTTTTAATATGATGATCGGATGTTCCGATAGGCGTAATGCCAAGCGTAATCAAGCTGCCCAGATATTCTCCTGCCACAATTCGTTTGGGCTGAGTGGGCACTTCTACATCACCGTTAACCGTTTTAACGACTTTGGTCTGCGGCTGCACTGATGCGGCCGGCGTATCGCTTGGACTTGGCGGCTGCGATGTCGCTGTCTCCGAATTGCCATTCGTGCCGCATGCGCTTAGCAACAAAATGAGGCTTAACAGTGCCGATGCCAGCGCAGCCCGTGAATGTTTAAACATGAATAAATCTTCCTCTCCGTTACCATTATACTGATAATGATTATCAATAATATCAGTATAGTTAACTGGTTCTTGGAGGACAATGGAGGATTCCATGGTTATGGAAGGACAATCTTCTAGTTTCTTCTTCTCGGCATACACGTCTCTATAGCGTATGGGGGACACGCCTTTGTGCTTTTTGAACAGTCTGCTCAAATAGCTCGGGTCTTGATAGCCGACGCCAACTGCTATCTCCTTCAGCGTAGCATCCGTTTCAAGCAGCAGTGAAGCAGCTTTATCGATGCGCACCTTGATCAAATAATCAATCGGACTAAGCCCTGTACGGACTTTGAAGTAGGAAGATAAATGGGCAACGCTGTAGTTCAGACTTTCAGATAGTGAATCCAGCGATATGGGATCCGCATAATGTTTATGGATGATGGCGGCGATCTGGGCGGCCAGATCACGCTTAACCGAGCCTAAACCCTGAGCCTTCATTTGATGTAGCAGCTCATGTACAAACTGATAGAGTAAAGTTCGAACGCGCAAACGAACAAGCGGCTGCTGTTTGTTCCATTCCTTAAGCATTTGGCTCATTGTACGGTGCAGTTCAATTGGATTGTCCGGCATCATACTGTATGAATGATCAAAGAGGCGACCCTGCTCGAATAGCGCGGTGAGCTCTGTTGGTACTGGGGGATGTATACTGCCTTTATAATAAACGCTATAGTAATCCAGGCCCTCGCTGCCCGCGACCAGGTCGAGAACAGCGCCTTTACCTGCATGAAGCACTGTAAAGCGCTGCATGCGATGAAATTCCGTTCCCAGATTAACGGTGGCATTCCCTCGAATCGACATAAGAAACAAACTTGAGGGTACATGATAAGAGCGTATAGATTCGCCTGCTTTAACCGTGATACGACGAATATCTATGACTTTGCAGTTCACATGATTCCATAGAGCAATCAAATCATCGATGTTCATGCCACGCCCCCGCTCTGCCCTTAGCATTTCGCCTTACTTACACGGTAAGGTTCTCTGTATCACTATAACAGTTAAAGGCCAGGCTATCCATTTAGCAAGACCTATTCGTCAGGCCGTTATATGCCCAATCCCTTACCGCCAACGGGACGGAGTCGAACCGGCTCGACGCCTGCAATTAAAGGCCGTGCTCGCTGAATAACAGCCAGTACTTCTTCGTTCTTGAGAGAGTCGGCATGAGCCTCGGCATCGCGCCACAGCTCAGTGACCCAGATCGCATCGGGATCATCTACGGATTCATTGATAATATAAAGCTCGCAGCCCTCCATATGATCGAGGCTACTCGAAGCTTCCAACAATAATGCTACGAGTTCGTCCCGTTTCCCAGGGTGAGCCGTTAATTTTCCGAGCAAAGTAAACTTGTTCATCTCATTTCTTCATCCTTTCTTATCCTCTATTTTTATTTGCATCGCTTCGTAGTGCTTGTACATTTCGAGACTGACCTCGGCCATTCTGTCGATTAGCATTTGCGGTTCAAGTATTTCTAGAGACCTCCCGTACGGAAGAAGGAAATACGGCACGTATGTCTTCAGCGACAGCTCCCCTAGCTTAAAGAGGGCTTCACCGGGCTGCCTTCGTTCGATTAGCGCATGCCCGAATAGCCAATGCTTGCATAGCTCGTTAATAGCGTGTTCGTGTCCCTGGAGTCTTACACGGACTAGCGTCTCGGCGTCGAGCGAATCCGGGAGCAAAGATCGCAAGAGGAAATCCCTTGCGGAAAAAGCGGCCGGACGTTCAAAGCGGGTATCCGTCGCTTCCAGACGAACGATCCGATCCACGCGGAAGCTGCGGATCTCTTGCCGTAGACGGCAAAATCCAACAACATACCATATCCCTTTCCAATGCACGATGCCATAGGGATCGATGACTCGATTGCCGGGACTAAGCTCAGGTCCTTTGGCATAGTCCATATTCAGGGACTTTCCTCGGGCTGCAGCCTCCTCTAACCGTTGAAGCAACTCAAGCTCTCTCGAGTCTGTAGGTGTCTGGATGACGGCAAGCCCATCACTATGCCTGTTAATCCATTCGAGCTGCTCCTCATTGGTGTATCGCTTCAGCTTATCGACCGCTCGGGTTAGCGCGTCCGTGAACGGATAACCCGCTTCCCGGGCGAATATGGACGCGTGCACGAGCGCCTTCTGCTCTTCGTTATCGAAGAGCAGCGGGGAATCGACGAATTCGCCCAGCAGCCGGTAACCTCCGTTCGGGCCGGAGTCGGCAATAATCGGGGCTCCGCTCGCGCACAATGAATCAATGCATCGATATACGGTGCGAACATGAATCTCCAAATTGTCCGCCAGCTGTTGCGCCGTCACTCGCTTTCCTGAGCGAAGCAGCCATAGAATGGACAGCATATTATCCGCTTTGGACATGCCGTTCTTCACTCCCTAAGACATTTTTTAATAGAACGATATAACCTGTCACTTCCAATAGTTTCATTGTAATGAATTTAGATTAAGGGAGCTATCCCTTTCTCGATCCAAGAATCGTAAGTCGGGCCGTAGACATCAGGCAATTGAAGACCGGCCTGGCGCATGAGAACGGTCATTTGTCCGCGATGATGCGATTGGTGCATGATCGTATAACGAAGGGAGCTTCCGTTAGGCCAAGCTTCCTCGTAAATCATAACCGATTCGCGCAACGTTTCGTCATTCCACTGCGTTCGAACCGCATGCAGCAGATCGTTGCTAATCCGCCGGTACTCCGAGGCTATAATCGCAGCGGTAGTCGGAGCCTCTTCGCCTCCGGAGGGAGCATCGAACTTCAGCCCCAACGTTGTCATGAAGTGCAGCGAACGAACCAGATGCCAGGCAATTTGTCCAAGCGTGCGTCGACCTTCAATAACCTCCTGTCCTAGCGAATCATCTGTAAGTACATCCAGCACGCTAGCGGTTAATTCGGCCTCGCTAGTCCACTCCGTCGCAAAATCTTCTACTCTTACAAACATTTTTCATTCCTCCATTCCATTATTGGCTTGAGCACCATAAGCATACAAAAAAACCACTGACAGCTACGGTCAGTAGTTTTTTCCTTGGCAAAACAAATGTTGAAGCGCTTTTCGGTTCAGAGACATCGCTTATTTATCTTTAATCAACGCCTTATAGGTTTTCAATTTAGCTTGAGCGCGTCGATACATCATATAGTCAAATAGGTTTGCTATACATATAATGCCAAGAACGGTCAACAATATGGGCATGAATTGCGCCTTATTCTCTACTTCATCACTTGTGATCATGATTAAAGATCCCATAATGAATGTCGTAACGATTAATGCAATCAAGTTGTTAATAAAGAAGTAGGTTCGAACTTTCGCCATGCTGATGGGGAGTATGGAGGTCACCCACTCTGTTATAAAACCAATAATAAAACCTATGCTTCCGCTAGCCAATACCGCCAAAACTTTATAAGAAAATAGCATATCCGCGCGGTCATAAAACAGCAGTATACCGCCGATGAAGAGACCAAGAAAAAAGGACTTTATAATATTTTCTAAATTAATTTTCTCCATCTTGGTTCTCCTAT
Source organism: Paenibacillus sp. 05T425 (assembly GCF_056396205.1). Classification (NCBI taxonomy): domain Bacteria; kingdom Bacillati; phylum Bacillota; class Bacilli; order Caryophanales; family Paenibacillaceae; genus Paenibacillus; species Paenibacillus sp. 05T425. The sequence continues at coordinate 134,776 of NZ_JBFTLA010000002.1, read as the reverse complement.
ATTTTGAGTGTGTTTCTAAGCTTTTTTGAGAACATTTTTGATACTTCCAGCTCAGCGTTATTATCCATTCGAAGAACGTATCTGGAGTTAAACCAAGGGATAATTTCTTTGACGTGCAGCAAATTAATGAGCTGAGATTTGTTGATTCGTATAAATCCTTTCACTGCCCACATGTTCTCATAATACTGCAACGTTTCCTTGATACTGTAACGATTAGACCTTGTATAGGCCATCAGACCATCAGCACCCGCTTCTACATATAAAACATCCCTTGGTTCTATAACCGCATATTTATTTTCGCTAAAGCCTGTAAGAGTATTCGTCAAATGGATATCTTCTCGTACGCCGGAGACCAAAAGCTTAACAACATCCATATAATCAATGGCATCGAAAACAACACTAGTCTTTCCGCTTGGTATATCATAGCCTTGTTCAACGAGTACCAAATCACTGTCATGGATAATGTCGATTTGGTATTTGGATAATTCTTGTTTCAACTTTTCATACACTTTATTTGAACACAATAGTTGAACCATCCTGTGTCTCCTAATGACAGCTTTTGAATTGTTTACTCAACTATCATCCTATCATAAATCATTCTTATTTTTACCAATTCTTCTATACCTTTTTGCGCAAAATCAAGCGAGCCAAAATTAGCAATAAAAAAGGTGTCCTTTTCTTTGTCGTATAATACATACGTTCCTGTAGCTCCGACACCTCCATACACATCTGTCATGGTGCCTAGCAGAAATGATAACTCGCTAAAGTCGAAATACATCATGCCCATACCGTAATAAATACCCTTTTCATAACGATGATTGAAGTCAGTCATCTGTCCGTACGCTTCATCAGACAGTAAAGAACCATTTTCTAAAGCCTTCATGAACACTAACAGATCATCCATAGTGGTTACGACACCGCCGCCTGCCCAGTCAACCGACAATGCGTTCTTCTCGCTTAAATCAATATCATCTAAATAAATTCCAAGTATATCCGCCGGTTCGTCCTGATAAAACATTAAATAGCTATCATTCATGCCCAAAGGCTCAAATATGGTTTCTTCTAAAATGGCCGAATAAGGTTTACCCTCGATTGCCTCCAAAATAAGTCCAAGCAGAATATAGCCCGTATCCGAATAATAAAATTGTTGTCCCGGTTGTCCGACAGGCTCCTGGTTTTCTCTAGTGAACGCAATCAAATCTATTGGAGTAAATGAAAGATCAGGATTAGATCTTATCATTTCCAAGATAGGTTTCCCGCTTCTGACCGGACCTTCGAAATAATCGCCTACGCCTGATGTATGACTCAGCAAGTGTCTCAATGTTACCTGATCGCTGTATTCTATGCCGTCTATCACGAATAATCCTTTAAGGATATCATCACCCAGCCAAGTATTGATTTTGTCGTCATAGTTGATTTTCCCGTCGTCAACTAGCGTGCCATAGACAGCAGCTAACATCGTTTTGCCGACGCTCGCTGAATGATATGGACTATCAGCTTGAACGGGCTGATCCGAGCTGTGATTTTTAGTACCCACGGCAAATTGTTCCGAGTAGCCTGTTTTACCGGAGGAAATGGTCAAAAGCACGCTGGATAACGAAGCGTTTTTCTCCAGCACTTTGGTCAAGTGTTTCTCGATTTTTTCATTAACGGCCTCTTTGGATATCGGCCTATTCATTATAGTTAATACACCAAATCCAATCGCAACCAAGAGGATTACACCAACCAATACTCTGATGGCTATCTTCATATGGACCACCTTTCGCTTCATGTACTTTTCATACATTAATCTAATCGGTAGGTTCAAATTTAGAAACGCTTTGCCTCTAAGCGGTCATAATTCAAGGGTAAGACGGCTTTTTGACGGTCTAACGATGCAAGGTTCCAGAAACAAAAAATAGGGGCGGCTTTCGCCACCCCACTTTCATTAGCCTTTGACCGCGCCAGCCGTCAGCCCTTTCATGAACGTCTTTGATCCGAGAATGAACAGAATCAACACGGGAACCGTCGTCATCGTCAAAGCGGTCATCCGCGCAGCATAGTCGGTACGGTGCACGATGCCCAAGTTCGAGATAAAGATCGGAAGCGTATACCACTCGGACTTATTGATCGTGACGAGAGGCAGCAAATAGTTATTCCATGACCACAGGAACACCAAGATGGCGAGCGTTGCGAGCCCCGGCTTCATGATCGGCATCACGACCCGGAAGAAGATGCCCGGCTCTGAGCAGCCGTCAATGCGCGCGCATTCCAGCAAATCGTTTGGGATCGAGTCGCGCATGAACTGGATCATGAAGAACGCCCCGAACGGGAACGCCGCCCAGACGAGAATGACGGGCCAAAGCGTATTTCCGACGCCGAGATGTCTCATCTCAATGATATAGCCGATCAATCCGACTTGGGTCGGCACCATCATCGTAATAATAACGAACGTCTGAAGCCATTTACGACCGCGGAATTCGAACTTCGCTACCGCGTAGCCGATCAACGTGCTGGTCAGCGTTGCCAGAACGACGGAAGCAACGGATACGATTAAGCTATTCCCGTAGACGTGAAGGAAGTCCGCCTGGAGTACGGTCTTCAGGTTCTCTCCCAAATGATTGCCCGGAAGAATAGGAATCCCCTTGAACAGATCCTCGTTGTAATGCGTCCCCATGACGATCATGATATAGAACGGGAATAGCGAGAGCAGAGAAATAACGACCAGGAAGAACCACATGACCGCTTTCATCGTTTATCCTCCTTCGGTGCCGTCAATCGATAGCTTAGTATAGAGAAAAGAACAATCAACATGAACAGCGAGTAGGCAATCGCAGAAGCGTAGCCGAAACGCGTATTAGAAATGAATGATTCATCCACGAATTTCCAAATCATTGTAAGAGCCGTATTATCAGGACCGCCCACTTGTGCGGAGCCCGACCATCCGCCGTATAGCAGCTTCGGTTCGTCGAACAATTGCAATCCGCCGATGACGGACGTGACGACGAGAAACACGATAATATTGCGCAGCAAAGGCATCGTAATTTTACGGAACGTATGCAGCCCCGTAGAACCATCGACCTTGGCCGCTTCGTATACGTCTTGCGGTATGACCGTCATACCGGCCATGAAAATAATCATGAAATAGCCGAGATTGCGCCATATTACCATAAGAGCGATAATCGCCCTGGATCCCCACGGATCCTGAAGCCAGTAGAAACCTTCTTCCAATAGGTTGAACTTCGTCAGAAGCAGATTTACGAGACCCGTCTGCCAATCGAACAGGTATGAGAAAATAAAGCCAATCGCTACCGGTGTCGTGATATAAGGCAGCACGTTGATCGTCTGGAAGAACCTCTTGCCGCGCGTCAGATGGAATGTCCAATAAGCCAGCGTGAGCCCCACAATCAAGGTCAGCGGTATGAACATAAGCATCATGAGCAGCGTGTTCCACAAGGACTTAATGAACAACGGATCGTTCGTCCAAAGCTGTACATAGTTTTTGAAGCCGATAAACGTTTTGTCGCCTATGCCGTTCCAGTCATGCAGACTGAGCACGAAAGAGTAGATAACTGGATACAATTGAAACGCCGCATAGGTCAGCACGAACGGCAGAGCGAAAATATAGGGCCACATACGTGGCCCCCATCTGCGTTTGCTGGATGCGGCGGAAGCTGTGTTCATACGTTCCGCTTTCACGATCATCCCTCGTTTTCCCGATTTTTACTTGACGCTCGCGTCAGACGCTTTGTTTTTCGTTTCCTGAATGAACTTCTCCAGCGCGGAATCGGCGGTAACCGATCCGTCCTTCATCCACAGCGGGTACAGAGCGTTGAACACGGAATCCACGACGGAATCGTACTTGGACTGCGCCTCGCCTTTCATATCCGGAACGATGTTCTCGACGAAATATTTCGCGAGGTTCTGTCCGCCGAAGAACTCGTCGTAAGGTCCCGGCGCATCGATAAGCGCTTTTTGGGTTTCGTAAAACGACTTCGTGCTGGTCATGTTGCCGAACGTCTTGAAGTTATAAGCAGAGCCTTCGTCGGACAAGTATGCGAACTGAATGAACGCCCACGCGGCTTCCTTGGCTTTGCTGTCTTTGTAGATGCCGATTGCCGTTCCGCCGCGCGTGAATCCGCCTTCCGGCGCTTTCACGAGACCCCAACGGCCGGAACCGTCCGGATCGTTAGCAGAGATATGCCATTTCGCTCCCCATGGCGCCATCGGATAGAACATGAACTCGCCCTTCGCCATGGAAGCAGACCAAGCCGGCGTCCACAATTCGTTCTTGCCGAGAATGCCGGCGTCGCGCATCTCGAACAGCTTATTCAACGGTCCTTGCAGCTTGCTCGTCAGATCAATCTCGTTGCCGTTAACGTAGGAAACGAAGTTCTGACCTTTCAAGGCAATATAGGCATCTCCCAGACCTGGGAACATCAGCACCTTGCCGGCGCTCTTGTCCTTCAGTTCTTTGCCTTTAGCGATGAAGTCATCCCATGTAGAGATCAATTTCTCGATTTCGGCCGGATCGTCCGTACCCCAATATTGTTTTGCCAGATCCCTCCGGTAAGCGAACCCCGCAGGCGTAAGCGATTGATCCACGGCGATGACTTCGCCCTTCGCATTGGAGACGTATGGCACGACATAATCGATAATCGAGCTCTTATCGAAGTTGTACGGCGCCGCCTCTAGGTTATCGAGAACGCCAAGGTCGAACAGCTTGCCGCGGTAGGCCGACTCGCCAAGAATAACGTCCGGTACGTCGGCACCCGAAGCGATACCGCTCTGAAGCTTCTGCAGGTAATCGTTAGGATTAACGACAGTTACTTCGACTTTGATATTCGGATATTTTTTGTTGAATTCGGCGATCATGCCCTTCTGGAACGCTTCGTCCCAATCCCACACTTTAACGGTTCCGCTAAGCTGCGTCGGATCCGTATTCTCCGTAGCCGGCGGAGATGCTTCGTTGCCCTTATTGTTGTTGCCGCCGCAGGCTGCGAGCATTCCGGTCAGCATAAGCAGCGATACGAAACCGCACACCCATTTGGCTAGCTTATTGTTGTTCACGCTGGTGAGTCCCCCCAATAAAAAATGTTGTAAGTGCTTTCACCGTTATCGTACCCCAAGCCCCTGCCAGACGGTAATCGGTCAAAACGGCGATTTTGTATAAAATCCGGCGATCATTTCGATTTCCCATCCCGATTGTCCATGGGCAGCCGTATCCGTACAAGCGTACCCCGTCCCTGTTCGCTGAACACTTCAAGGCGTGCGGAAGCACCGAAATGCGAGTTCAGACGCTCTTGTATATTGGACAAGCCTATTCCTCTCGTATGCCCCGGCCCTTCGGCACGCATTTTCCACCCATCCTCAGGCACGATCATCCCTTGGCCGTCGTCTTCAACCTCCAGGCAGAGCTGTTCGCCCGCTCGGTAAGCTCGAATGACGATCATGCCTTCCTCTCGATCCGAAGGGATGATACCGTGAACGATTGCGTTCTCGACGAGCGGCTGCAGCGCCATCCGGGGAACCGATCGGTCGAGCAATGCTTCATCTACCTCCMAGACGAGACGGAATCGTCCCGGATACCGGGTATGCTGAATGATTGCGTATTGGTCGACGATCCGCTTTTCTTCCGACAGAGGCCCGCGCATGGTTCCTTCCCCTGTCTTGATCGTATTCTGCAAGAGCGAGATCAGCGCCTGCGTCACTTCCGCCGCCTCTGCCCCCCGATTGGCATGGGACAAGTAAATGACCGTGTTCAAGGAGTTATACAGGAAATGCGGATTGATCTGAGCCATCAGAAGGTCAATCTGCATTTGCCGTTTCATGGCCTCGTTGCGCACAGAGGTTTCCATCAGGCTCTTCAGGTCTTCGACCATTCGATTAAAGCCTGTACCCAGAATTTCCAGTTCATCACCGCTGCGGATTTGAACACTGGTCCCTAGATCCCCGACAGCCACCCGCTTCATAGCGTTCGTCAGCCGGATCAGCGGCTTCGTCAGGCTGACGATAATAGGAAGCATGACAATAAGCGTCACGATAATACCGGTAATAATAATGATGATATAGAAAAAGAATACGCGGTTGATTTTCTCGAATAGCTTATTCTTGGACAGCAAGGCCGCTTGTTTCCACCCTTGGCTCATCGCATCATCGGTCAACACGATTCTCCGGTCATCTTCCGCGAACGATCCGCCGGAATGCAGCGCTTCGGCCATAAACGACCAGTCCGAGTCCGATAGCGTATCATTTGCGGCAAGCAGCAACGCATCCGATCCGCTGTACAGCTCGATCTGCTCGAAGTCACGGGAGCTTTGCAAAAAGACGTTCGCCAGCTCGGAGTAGGCGATGTCGATGACAAGATAGCTATCCTCGACCTCGTCTTGTCCAATCGGACGGTACTTGAGCACATAGCTGAACACCTGCCTGTTACCGCTGATGAAGAAGAAAGGATGCGGCTCACTGTACCCGGCACGCGATTCTTTTATTTTCACGAACCAGTCTTTCTTCAGATACTCGGAGAAATATTCTTCGTATCCACTGAAATTCGAGTAGGTGTCACGATTCGGCGGCGCGATCACGACGTTCAAGATGAAATTGCTGAGCGCCACGAACCGTCCGAGCTTCTCCTGCACCGCTTGCTTGCGGAAATAATTTTCCTCGATATCCTCGCTCGCCGGTGCGTAGATCAACTTGGTCAGCTCTTCGTCGGATACGATGTACTCCGCCGTCTTCATGACCTGTTCTTGGATTTTCTTAAGCTGGAACGAAGCCTGCGCCAGCTTCGTCCGACTATCCTTGATCGATTGCTCGCGGATAATATCCTTGGCGTAATCATAGATGAAGAAACCGCTAAGGATAAGCGAGAAAGAAACGACGAGCACAGTGCTTGCTATAATCTTGGTGCGTATCTTCATGCGCATTATTCGATCACCTGCGCTTCTCCATGTATTCGAGCGGGGTCATGCCCGTCGCCTTGCGAAACACTTGGCTGAAATATTGTCCATTGCGGAAACCAACCCGGTCGGCGATCTCATATACCTTGAGACTGCCTTCGTCCAGCAGCTGCTTGGCTTTGTCCATCCGAATATCCGTGAGCCGGTCGAGTATCGTCTTCCCGGTCTCATCCTTGAATAAATGGCGGAAGTGATCCCGACTGATCCCAAGCTGGCGCGCGATCGCATCCGCGTCAAGATCGGGATCGCCGTAATGCTTCTCCATATGCTCCAGCGCCTGGCGGACTTTGCGGGATACTGCGGGTTGCCCGGATTCCGCGGCTGCAATCGCGTTAACCTCCGACAGGATCCAAGCTTGAATGCCCGTCAGCGAACTCCAATCAACCGCCTCGTGAGCACCGACTATCCAAGCCTCCGCTAGGGACGGCAGTCCGCTTGCTAGTCGACTGCGATTCAATACTGCTGCCAATTGCTTGCATAGATCGGCTAAGCCGCTTGCATCCTTAGCTTCTGAAGCTTCCGCGAACATAGCCGACACCTCCTTGGCCGTGTCCTCGTATCTTTTGTCCCCCAACAGCTCTCTCACCTTCGCTAAGCTGTCGCTCCAATCCCATTGCGAGCGCACCTTCGCTTCTTCACGCCGAAGATCGTTTAATCGGAATAGATGACGCGGGCCGTAGAAGATCGCCTGCGTCAGCCACTGCAACGCTTCAGACAGCTTCTCCGGCACGTCCGCCCGGTTCAGTAGGCCGTACGCTGTCGCCATTGACACGGGATGACCGGTCAATTGCTCCATCGTCCGTCTAGCTTCCACTGCCTTCTCCTCCAGCAGCTCCCGCATCTTATTTTCTCCCCTGCTTCTATGATCCCCGTATATCAAAACAAAGTTGCTCTCGAGAAACCGCACGGACACCAATAGGTCCGCATTTCCCTCGTCCGGCCATTCAGCCGGGAATCCGGGGGCGTCCGGCATTATGTCTGGCAACAGCGGAATGTTCCGATCGATCTCCAGCACTAGCAAATGCAGCCGATCGAACTGCTCGCCGAGGCCGGCCGTTGCCGTCTTCCACTGCTCGTCCGACATGGGGCGACCGCCCAGCCAGTCGATGAGCAGCTTACCCCGGTCGTTTTTTCTAAGTCGCCTAGCGGCCTCGATTTCTTCTCTTAGTCCCCCGAGCTCGCGTCTGACCACGTCCGCATTCATCTCATGCTTGACCCAATAATTTGATACGCCCAGCTTTAAAGCTTCTTTCGCGTACTCGAATTCCTTATAAGACGTGAGCAGCACGATCTTCAGGACGATCCCCTCAGCGAGCAGCTCCCTGCTAAGCGCGAGCCCGTCCATTCCGGGCATGACAATATCCATGATGACTAAGTCGGGACGGTATTCCCGCGCCAATCGAATGACCTGAGAAGGCTTGCTCGTCTCGCAAATGATCTCATAGCCGAGACTCTGCCAAGAGATCAGCTTGCGCATATGCTCGATCGCGAGCACCTCATCGTCCACAAGCATCACTTTTACCGGATTCATTCGTATCTTTGCCCCCTCTTTCCTCATATTGCAGCACCCTATCACAAACAAAGCAAAAAATCCACAACGCTTCGTGACAAGCGTCCTGGATTCAATTTTTTATTTGGTTCTCCACCGTAATCAATAACTTAATTCATTAGCTTTCGTACAACCAAATCCCCGCTATCGTCATGACCGCCGGCAGCGCTTCTTCATCCACCGCCACCTGGTCATACCAGCCGCCCACGGCAAGATTGAGCAACACATAAAACGGCTCGTCGAAAGGCATAACGCCCGGCTCCTGTCGTCGCTCCGCGTAGCAATGTCCGTCGACCAGCCACCGGATTGAAACGGCATTCCATTCCAGCGCGTAATCTCGGAATTCGTTGATTGTTCCGTTTTGGAGCTGATAGGAGAACTCCTCGACAACTTTATGGTCCCAATCCTTCCCGTAATGCAGCGTTCCGGATACTTGGCCGGGCAGACGGCCTTTGGCCTCCATGATATCGATCTCCCCGGATGCAGGCCATGGGCCGTAAGCCTGGTGCTGCGGAAGCAGCCAAATAGCTGGCCATAGCCCTTGACCGACAGGCAGCTTCGCCCGCACGACCAGCTTACCGTAACAATAGGAAAGATGATCCTTCGTGTCCAATCGGGCCGAGGTATACGCAAATGACCGCCCGTCCGACTCAATGTCTTCTCGGCACGCGCACAGGTTTAAGCCGTATTCATCGATATATAGGTTACTAGCATGATCCGTATAAAACTGCTGTTCCCCGTTCCCCCACCCCGGCATGATCGGATTGCCATCATTATCGAGCAAATCGTTGCCAAGGCGAATATTCCATGCGCTTAAATCGGCATTGCCGTTCGCAAAATCTTGGTGCCATATTAACTTGTTCATCCCTTGCACACTCCTCCCATTTAACCACAGCATACTGAATTTTAGCTCCCGGTCAAACAAATCTAAAATAATGGGATAGGGTCAAAAATGGTGGCCTTTTTTTCCTATGCCCAATTTCTTACGATGAAAAGGAAAGGAGGCTAAAGAGAAATGAAAACGTTTTTTCGGCAGTGGCAATTGCAAAGCATGGTCATTCCAGGCATTGTCTGGATGGTAATCTTTTGTTATATCCCGATGTTTTGGCTCATTATCGCCTTTATGGACTTCAGCATCGCGAAGCCTATGCTTCAATCACCCTTTGTCGGGCTGAAGCATTTTGAGGATTTCATGACGGACGATCGTTTTTGGCGCTCGATCCGCAATACGCTCGGGATGAGCGCCATCAAGCTGCTGCTCGGCTTTCCCATCCCGATTCTATTTGCTCTAATGCTTAATGAGATACGCAATATTCGGTTTAAGCGTACCGTACAAACCATATCGTACCTGCCGCACTTTATTGCCTGGACGATATTTGGCGGCATCATGCTCAATTGGCTGGGCGAGGGCGGCGTTATCAACCAGCTTATGCTGGCACTGGGATTGCAGGATCGCGAAATCCTGTTCAATAGCGATCCGAAGTACTTCTGGTGGATTACCTATTTCTCCGACACGCTGAAGGAAACCGGCTGGAGTGCTATCATCTACATTGCTGCCATAGCCGGCATTGACCCGGGACTGTACGAAGCGGCGGAGCTGGACGGCGCAAACCGCTGGCAGCGGATGTGGCATATTACCGTACAGAGCATACGCCCTACCATCGCCATATTGTTCATTCTCGCTGTCAGCGGCATACTCGGCAGCAACTTCGAGCAAATCTTTATGCTTAAGAACAACATGAACATGAAGATGGCAGAGAGCCTGGACTTGTACATTTATAACATGGGTTTAGTATCCGGACGTCATTCCTTCTCGACAGCCGTCCTGTTTGTCCGCTCTATCGTTGCGCTGGGGCTATTGTTGCTAGCCAATTACACATCCAAAAAACTAACCGGCGACAGCATTTTCTAAAGGGAGGGGGACAAATACATGGATAGACGAAGAAGGTTGCGACAAATCGGACTGTTCGAGGTCATCAATACGTTGCTGATGCTGGCGATTTGCTTTACGACGCTGTATCCGATGTGGTTTGTATTCATCAACTCGCTTAATGCGCCGGAGCAGGCCACGCTCGGCACGGTCAATTGGTTCCCTAAGGAAATGTCGCTGGCCAGTTACAGTGTCGTGTTTAATGATAAAAGCATGATGAACGGTTTCTACATTACGACGCTGCGCACAGTCATTGGAACAGCGGTTCATGTATTGTTTACCGCTATAGTGGCTTATGGATTGAGCAAGTCCAATCTGATCGGCCGCAAGGTGTATATGAAGATTGCCTTAATTACAATGCTCTTCTCCGGCGGTCTGATTCCCACGTTTCTTCTCATGACGAAGCTGGGCCTATATGATAGCTTTTGGGTATTCATCATTCCTGCCATGTATTCTTTTTTCAATATGGTTATATTTATGAGCTTCTTCCGCACCATTCCCGACAGCCTGGAGGAATCCGCGAAGGTGGACGGCGCTTCGGATTACGGCGTTCTGTTCCGTATCGTATTGCCTAACAGCATGGCCGTTATTGCGACCATAGCGCTTTTCTCAGCCGTCTATCATTGGAACGATTATTACCAAGGGGTCATTTATATCCGCTCGCAGGACCAGTTGCCGTTGCAAACGCTTCTGTACAAGATTGTTGCAGAAAACTCCATGTCTTTCATGCAGCAGCAAGCGATGGCCCAATTCGGCGCAAGGCTGCCCGGCAACTCCATCAAGTTCGCATCCATGATGGTGGCGACGCTCCCTATTCTAGTGTTCTACCCCTTTATTCAGCGCTATCTCGTCAAAGGCGTAATGATCGGCGCGATTAAAGGATGAAAAAATACAGCTATCGAAAAGAAAGGGTTGATTACGTATGAAAAAAGGGATGGTCGTAACACTGGCAATCATTTTGGCATTGATCATGGCCGCATGTACCAATTCCGGGGGGAATAACGAAAATACGCCGACATCGCAGCCTGCGGACAACACGAGCACCAATCAACCGGCGACCGACGAAGCCGCGCTGGATCCCAATGTACCCGCATGGCAGCTGGATACCAGCCCTGTCGATTTGACTTGGTTCGTAGGCGCCAACTGGTATGGCCACACTTGGGGAGAAAGCTTGACCTCCAAGTATGTAACGGAGAAAACAGGCGTGAACGTGAAAATCGAAGTGCCTTCCGGCGAAGCGAACGAGCAAATTACACTGATGATGACCTCCGGTCAGTTGCCGGACCTGATCTCGATGGGCTCATGGGAAAGCGCTGTCAAGAAGCTATGGGAAGGCGATCACGTATACGCCTTGAATGAATTGGCCGAGCAGTACGATCCTTACTTCTTCAAGGTAGCGGGCGACGGCACGCTGAAGTGGTATCGTCAACCAAACGGAAATACGTATGGCGTGCCGAACGATTCTTACAGTCCTAATCTGATGCACGAAACCGGTATGACGGCTGCCAACCAAACCTTTTTGGTACGGAAAGATCTGTACGAGGAAATGGGTAAGCCAGACTTGAGCACGCCGGATGGCTTCCTGAATGCACTGCAACTCATAAAGGATAAGTATTCTGAGTATAAAGGCCAGCCGATTAGTCCCTTCTTCGCGCAGGGGAATGTCCCTTATGGCATGACCGAGTATTTGCAAAACCTGCTCGCCGTTCCGCATGAGAAAGACGGCAAAGTATACGACCGCTTAACCGATCCCGATTATATCGCTTGGTTGAAAACGTTCCGTACCGCTTACGAGCGCGGACTCATTAATGTCGATTTCCTAGTCGATTCCGATACGCAGGTGGAGGAAAAAACGAACAACGCACGTTATTTCATGATGGTTCGCGAGTGGACCGGCATGACGGCCGTCAACCCTATGCTGGCGGCGAGCGCAAACCCGGATTCTTATTACATCGCAGTGGATGGACCGCAGAACGCCAATGGCGACAGCGCCAAGCTGTTCCCGGGCAACATGGACGGCTGGATGGTTACGATGATCAGCAAATCGACGAAAAACCCTGAACGCGCCATCCGTTTCTTGAGCTATCTAGCTAGCGAAGAAGGCCAAAAGGATCTATTCCTCGGCAAAGAAGGCGAGACATGGGACTCGGCAAGCGGCAATCCGAAGCTGAAGCCGGAAATGGTGCAATTGCTTGAAACCGACATTGCGAAGATGGAGAAGGATTATGGCATTCTGGATACGTACTGGATGATGCGTAACCCTGTTATCGTCAACCAATGGAGACCGGAGAAAGCTCCCGTCATCAAGCAAATGGAGGACTTCGCCAACGCGCAGGCCGATATCGACAGCGGCATCTACAAAGGCTTGGATCCGCTGGGCGATTCCGATGTCGCGGTAGCTTGGGCGCGCATCTCTCAGAATTGGGAGGAAACGCTGCCTGAGCTCATTACCGCCAAAGACGAAGCAGCCTTCGACAAAGTCTTCAACAGCTTCCTTGAGCGCCGCACAAGCTACGGTTTTGACCAAGTAGTGGAACACCGTCAGACCGAGCTGGATGCTCGCAAAGCCAAAATGGCCGAATAATAATACTCGTTTCTGGATTATGCCAGCCACCCCCATGGTGGCTGGTATTCCTGGTTTTCTACCAGCCGCCTTGTAATATATGGTATATTACAGTGGTGGGGAGGGCATTTTCAATGAAGGATCTGCTGAACAAGATGAGAAAGCTTTACCGCAATTCCCGCATCTCTCAAAAGCTGTTTTTAGCCTTTAGCGTGATGTTTGCCATCCCTGCCATTTTGGTATCTTTTTTATTTATACGAACGCAGGAAATCCAGCTGTACAAAGACGCAATGACCGCCGGAAGCAGCCATGTTTCACGGTTAAACGATCAGTTGCGCAGCAGAATGGAGATGCTTGAAAACGCTTCCTCGACTGCGCTGACGCAAAAAGCATTCGTCGATTTTATTCACTCCAATATGCGCGGGGATGGCCTTCGTCTTGTGAAGTTCAGGCAAAATGAATACGAACAGATGCATAACATTATCCAAAGCTATGAGATGATCAGCGAGCTCAGCTTTTATGTCGATAATCCGAACGTGCATGAAATATGGCCCGAAATTTATCATTATGACAAGTTTTGGCCTCAGGACTACTGGGTGACCCTCCGGGAAGAAGGCGGAGCGGCATACCGCTTATTTGCTTTTAAGGATGGCGATCATACGTTGTCCTACTATCGGCTGGTGCGCCTTCAAGGTCAACAGCAGCAATTTCCGACCATTATGGAAGTTCGCGCTCAGCATAACGAGGTTTTTGGGGATATGCTGGACGAGAGCGGAGGAGACTTCTTTTCCGTCGTCGTTGACGGAACCAACCCTTCCAAGTACGTATACAATCCCGAGCATGAATTTGCTCTTAACGCCGGCGAGGACTTAGGCCAAATCATTGACCATATCCATCGGCAGCTCGATGTGCTGCAGCAGGAAATTCCCGTCAAAGTTACTTTCGGGGACCATACCTACTACGCGCTGTACCGGTACATTGCACCGCTCAACGCTTACGTGGTGGATATCGCCTCCCATGAGGAGCTAATGAAAGGCCCGCGCAGCTGGTATGCGCTTGTTGTTGCGATTACCTTGTGCGTGCTGCTGCTCATTATGCTGCTCGTATCGCATACGACAAGGCGCATGTTACGCCGATTGGACAGCGTAATTACCTCTATGCGCCAAGTGCGCAAGGGTCAACTCGATGCGAAGATTCATACTGGTCTGGATGATAATGAAACGGGCGACGAGATCGACGAAGTAGCCGTCAGCTATAACAACATGCTGGATGAGATCAAGACGCTCATGACGCAGGTCGTAGATAAGCAGTTAATTGCCAAAAACGCGCAGCTGCACTCGCTGCATTCGCAAATTAATTCGCACTTCTTGTATAACGCGCTGGAATCCATCCGTATGCACGCGGAGGTTCAGCGGCAGCCCGCCATCGCCGACGCACTCGTATCGTTAGGGGCGCAATTGCGCTACAGCATGCAGTGGCGCAGCGATACCGTCGCACTTAGCGAGGAGCTGGCCAACATCCAAAGCTATATTGGATTTATCAACTTTATGGAGGGCGGCAGCATTGTTTTGACGGCGGATCTGCCTCCGGAGGTGCTTCGATACGCCATTCCGAAAATGTGCATGCAGCCAATCGTCGAAAATGCCGTTCGTCACGCCGCGCCTCCGGGAAGCTCTTTTAATATCCAAATTACCGTTTCGGTGGAGGACGACAGCGTGCTGCTGATCGAGATCCGAGATGACGGCGCAGGTGTCGAGCCAGACATTCTAGCCAGCCTGCAAGCTGCGCTGCAAGACGACTCGGATACGCCGATCGTTGCCAGCAAGAATGGACTCGGCTTGGAAAACGTCCATAAGCGGCTGCAGCTTCATTATGGCAAGGGCTGCGGTCTTTGGATTGACAGCGTACAAGGTGCCTATACGTGCGTAACGATACGTTTGCCTTGGGAAAATGTGAATCTTGGAGGGTGGTAGGCATGATTAATATTTTGATTGTGGATGATCAAAAGCATATACGAGACGGCCTGCAAGCCATGATAAGCCAATTTCCTCTGCCGCTTGACAACCTTTACTGTGCCGCGAACGGAATCGAGGCGCTGGAACTATTGCGTCAACACAGCATTCAGCTGGTCATTACTGATATTATGATGCCGGATATGGATGGACTGGCGCTCATGGCGCAGACCAAACAAGAACACATCAAGGCGGATTTCCTGATCATTAGCGGTTACAGCGATTTTGCCTATGCCCAGAAAGCTATTGGACTCGGAGCCAAGGGTTATCTGCTTAAGCCTGTGAAACGAGAGGATCTGCAAGCCTCGATCGAGCATGTATGGCAGGAGATACTAACACGGCAGACGCTCTCGTTGAATATGGAGCATATCTCCCGCCGCGCTCAGGAAACGGACCGCAAAGAGCTCGTCATGTTTATGCAAGGCGCGGCCAGCGATGAAGCATGGGTGCTTCAAACCGAACAGCAAAATCGAGAGCTTTGGAACAACTACCGTCTATGCCTGCTTCGCGAGGAGAAGTGGATTAACCAACCGGGGGCCAGCAGTGCCCATAGCATGGAATCCATTGCCTATCGCGTGTATGGCGGCTTAGGATGTATATGCCTGCAGCATCGCCCGTACCTCATCCTCGCGGTTGATGCAGCCGTAGATACGGGAGCTTTGTCTCCCGCGCTTAAGGCAGGACAGATTGATGCCGTCGCAGCTATTACCGAACCACAGCATGGATTGAAGGAGCTTCCCGGCAGCTATACGCAAGTGCTGGAGCTACATCGCCACAGTTACCTGTTTCCTGACAAACGTTGCATTCAAAAAGTTCACATTGCACGGTTGGAGCAGCAGTGGCAGCTTCCCTATGAAGAACTTTATGCGCTGTTCCAATTAATCGGCGACAAAAATAGCGGCATGATCACCCAAGGCGTTTCCATGCTCTTTCACAAAGATGTGCTGCAACGCTATCATATCCGCTACACGCAGCAGCTATGTCGCGCCGTCGTTCAGATGCTGGAGGAATACGAGCGGGTAATTCGCCCCTACATGGGTGAGGAGGCGCTGGATATGGAATGCCTGCGTAATCCGTTCGACTACCCGGGCATTCGCGATTATATTCAGGCGCTGCAGCAGCAACTGCTTCGATTGAACCAGTTTTATTACGAATATAAGTGCAGCTACCGCAACTCCCAGGACTTAAACGAAGCGATCCGCTATATACACGAAAGTTATCATAAGCCGTTGGACCTCGCGATGGTATCCAACCACGTATCGCTGAATTACGCTTATTTCTCGAACCTGTTCAAAAAAAATATCGGTAAAGGCTTTGCCGAATACCTGCGCGATGTGCGCCTGGATAAAGCGCGACGGCTCCTCGCCGAAACCGAGCATAAAATCGTCGAGGTAGCTACTATGGTCGGGTATGAGAACTACAAAAGCTTTACGCGCGCATTTCGCGAAGTGATGAACATGCAGCCAACGGAGTACCGGCAGCTGATGCGCCAGAAGGCGGAAAGAGAAAGAAGCTATCAGGACTGGGCGCGTTAAATCGTTTAATCCGAAAATAAGAAGAAACCCATGCGTTAAGAACGCTGGGTTTCTAAGATTAGCAAACTCCATCCCGACTAGGGATGGAGTTTGCTTTGCTTGTATTATGCGATTAGCGTCCACACTCCCGCTTTGCCCGGATTTTCTCCTTTTGTCCACCATTTCGCTTCGTCATGCTTCGTTTATTTTTCAACCAACAATAACCATAGTTAAAATGATAAAGAAAATGTTTCCTGTATTTAGTCCTACATTGAGACAAGCTGAAGTTATCCGGAACCACGAGAAGCATGCGTATCCATTATCCTATCTTCGCCGTCTCCTGCATCCATGGTCCGCCCTTCAACCCTGCCAAAGTTCCTTCGCAGATTACTTCAGTCCCAGCCTAATAGCTAAATAGCAGTTACATTATTTACCGAATTTTAAAGCGCGAATATTACAAAATTGAGCAAGCGATCAGTCTCGGCACATGCCGGTATCATGATCATAGGCAAAAGCCAAAAAATTGGGTCATAACAAAAACAAATGTACCTATTCATAGGATTGTTCAATTCGATAGAATAAAGGTGTTCTCCTATGTAAGCGGTTACCTTTGTGCGCACACTGGACCGAAATACTTGGAGAATCCATTATTCTATTAAAGGAGGACAATTATGAAGCGAATTTACCATACGGAGAAGAGGTTAAAGCAGAAGGTACTCAGTTTGTTCTTAGCGGTGGCCATGATGGCTAGTGTCGGGCTATTGCCAACTTCCACGATCCAAAGGGTCGAGGCAGCAGGAACAACCGTTACCTCCATGGCTTATTTCTCATCGGCAGACGGTCCTGTCATTTCCAAATCAGGGGTTGGGCAAGCCAGCTACGGGTTTGTCATGCCGATCTTCAACGGGGGCGCTGCTACTTGGAACGACGTGTCGGGTGACGTAGGCGTCAAGGTCAAGGTAAGCGGCAGCTGGGTCGATATCGACAGTGTCAGCGGCTATGTCTACAACCAAAACTGGGGACACTGGAGCGACGGCGGCGCGAACGGTTATTGGTTTACTCTCTCCGCAACGACCGAGATCCAGCTATATTCCAAGGCGAACGGGGTTACGCTGAATTACACGCTTGTCTTTCAGAACATAAACACGACAACCATTACAGCCATGACGCCTACGCAAGGGCCTCAGCTTACAGCTGGTTTTACGGGCGGCGCAGGCTTTACTTATCCGACCTTTAATAACAATCCGGCAATACCTTATGCGGCCGTGGCTGCTGATCTGAAGGTGTCCGTCAAACCGGTCAACAGCAGCACATGGATTGATATTAACAACAATGCAGCCAGCGGCTGGATCTATGACAGCAACTTCGGCCAATTCACCGAAGGCGGCGGCGGCTACTGGTTTACCGTAACAGAGTCCATCAACGTCAAGTTAGAATCGAAAACCTCCTCAGCTAACGTCGTATATACGATCACCTTCAATCAACCTGTCAGAAACTCCTATGTCATTACTCCTTATGATGGAACGACCTATACAGCAGACGCAAGCGGCGTGATCGGCATACCGCTGCCTAAGATCGATGGGGGCGCACCAATAGGCACCGAGCTTGGAAACTTCGTCTACCAGATTAACGTGGCCGGCCAATGGGTAGCGATGAACAATTCCAGTCAAAGCGGATTTGTCTACGCCGGTAATGGCTACAACAACATGTCCGATGCCAATCAGTGGGGATATTGGGCCGATTACATCTACGGGCTCTGGTTCCAACCCATCCAAGAGGATATCCAAATCCGGATCGGCTATCCGTTGAACGGGCAGGCAGGCGGAAGCGTCGGCAACAACTACGTCACCTATACCTTTATCGGCAATCCCGATGCTCCGCGTCCGGATGTAACCGATCAAGAGGATATTACAATCGGAACGCCAAGCGATCCTGCCGTCAGCGGCATGAATCTCATTTGGCAGGATGAATTTAGCGGAACAGCGCTCGACACGAACAAATGGAATTATGAACAAGGCTATTACATCGGTAACGATCCCAATAGCTGGGGTTGGGGCAACGCGGAGCTGCAGCACTATACGAACAGCACGCAAAATGTATTCGTACAGGACGGCAAGCTGAATATTAAAGCTTTGAACGATCCAAAATCATTCCCGCAGGACCCAAGCCGGTATGCACAGTACTCCTCCGGCAAGATTAACACCAAGGATCATTTATCGTTCCAGTACGGAAGAGTGGACATTCGTGCCAAGCTGCCAACAGGCAATGGCGTCTGGCCTGCGCTGTGGATGCTTCCGGAAGATTCCGTGTACGGTGCATGGGCAGCATCCGGCGAGATTGATATTATGGAAGCCAAAGGACGTTTGCCCGGCACGACGAGCGGCGCCGTACATTTTGGAGGACAATGGCCAGTGAATCGGTATATCGCCGGCGAATATCACTTCCCGCAAGGCCAAACCTTCGCCAATGATTATCATGTGTATTCGATGATCTGGGAAGAGGATGATGTGAAGTGGTACGTGGATGGCAAGTTCTTCTTTAAAGTAAGCAAGGAGCAATGGTATTCCGTAGCTGCGCCGAACAATCCGAACGCACCGTTCGATCAGCCTTTCTACCTCATTATGAATCTAGCGATCGGCGGGCACTTTGACGGCGGCCTGTCCCCGGACCCAGCCGATATCCCTGCAACGATGCTCGTCGATTATGTACGTGTCTATAAAGAAGGCAGCGGCGAAAATCCTGGCAACGTATCGGTTACCGGCGTAACGTTGAATCAGACTGCTGCACAGGTGGAAGTCGGACAGAGCGTCCAGCTAAGCGCCAGCGTGGCACCGTCTAACGCAACAAATACGCAGGTTACTTGGTCCTCTTCTAACAGCAGCGTCGCTTCCGTGAATCAGAGCGGCTTAGTGACTGGACTCGCTCCGGGCACAGCAACCGTTACAGTTACGACGGCAGACGGCAACAAAACTGCCACTTCAACCATCACGGTCGTTTCGCCGCCGACCACCGTTATCGTTATCGGCGATGCCGTGCGCGGTCTGAAGAAAACAGGCAATAACCTTCTGTTCTATGTGAATGGCGCGACCTTTGCCGATTTGCACTATAAAGTGAATAACGGCGGCCAGCTGAACGTAGCTATGACCACTACAGGGAACGGCAACTATACTTACCCTGTAAATAACCTGCAATACGGAGATACCGTCGAGTACTTCTTCACGTATAATCCGGGGCAAGGGGCACTGGATACAGCTTGGCAGACGTATGTCCATGGGGTAACGCAAGGGACTCCGGAGTAAATATCCAACAAAGAATAGTCCCCGACCTTCTCACCGGTCGGGGACTATTTTTACTATAATGCTACATACTTAATACGGATTCGTCGCGATAAAGCTTGCCGTTTTCACGTAAATGCGCGGATTGAGCCTCAACTGATTAACGATGAATTCAGCAATATCTTCCGGCTGCATAAACTTTGAATCATTGTTTTCTTTAATCAGGTTCAAGTCCAGCGCCAGATCTGTTGCAACCGTACTTGGGTTTAGAGCGGATACGCGAATATTGTTGCGACGAACTTCTTGCGCGAGCGATTCCGTAAAACCAATCACCGCGAACTTCGATGCGCTGTAGGCGCTTGAAGTGGCTGCTCCGCTTAATCCGCTAGTTGAGGAAATATTGATAATATCTCCGCCATTTTTTTCGATTAATTGCGGCAGCACCGCACGCGTTACATAGTAGGTGCCGAGCAAATTCGTATCAATTATACGTCTCCATTCTTCCGGGTCCATCTCCAATACCGTACCAAATGTCGCAATTCCCGCATTATTGATCAAAATGTCTGCGTAACCTAAATTATTTTTTATGCCTTCAACCGCTGCTTCTACTTGTTCTTTCGATGAAACATCAGCAGTTGCATAGGCTGCTTTGACGCCTAGTCCTTCCAATTCAGCGGCAACTTGTTGTAGAGCCGTTTCATTTCTTGCAATTAGACCGACGTTTACTCCTTCTTGTGCCAATGCAATCGCCGTTGCTTTGCCGATACCTCTTGCCGCACCGGTTACAATTGCTACTTTACCCTTTAATGAATGCGCCATTGTAAGCAGCTCCTCTCCATTCTATATTTCCTTATTGATTATACTACGGTGCGAGACGCTTGGGATATTATGCCCTCGGGTTTAATATAAACACGATAACGCTTCTATCCCGCTCTAAATCCCAGTCGACAAACACGTCAACAATTTTCACATTTAGTATTTGCTCCATATGCTTGTTGTCCCTCAAATACTTTTTTTCGAGTTTCTTGATCGCCTGCTTCAAAAGCTCCTCATCTCGAAGACGTATCAATTCTTTGCTAAGATCGATCAGAATACCCGAGCGGACAACGACAATCGTTCTTTTATTGATGATGATGGAATCGATTTGATCCGGTTTTTTTTGAATCCGATGACTCATCCAACCGATCTCGCTATGCAATTCCTCTTTCCCGTCATAATTCCCCTGTGATCCGAATTTAAACGAAGAACCGTCAAATCGATATCCGACCAAAATACCCGAGTGATTATGTAATTCCCAATCATAATAGAACTCCAAATTGTCCATTCCGGTCAGCAGCAGCAAATAAGCCTTTATTTCCGGAATAAGCGACGCCATGACAACATCTCTTGTATGCTCAATGACATGAATTTGTCCTTGGCTCAAAAGTATTTTTTCCGTTGGGGTCAGGAAGTTCCGTAAATAAATGATAATAAATGGATGCTCAACGCTCACATAAATGGCTTGCGGTCCTTTTCCAAAAGCATCCCGGAGCATTTTCCCCATATGGCTTGCTATTTCATTTTGAAAATATTTTTCATTCATAATAATTCCATTCATCCTTGCTCCAGGTAAACACATCATAGCTTCACCCTAATTATTAGGATCGTACGTTTCACCGTGGGTCTATACCCCGAAATCTATCGGCAACAAAAAAAGCCTAAATAAATGTTGCTAGGCAACTTTTATTCAGGCTTATGTCCAGCGCTAACTCTGGCTCATTACGGCCAATTTTGATCGTAATTACGGTTATTGGATATTGTATTGGAAGGGATAAAGGTAAGAGCGTCATATCTGTTACCCACACCTATTTTAATAATATTACGACCATTTAGCAAGGTTAAAGACTGTGAGATTTGGCATATTCCTCAAGGGCTTGTTGCATGGATCCCCTTGTTTCCACCTTATCGTGCAGCACAATGCCTAATTCGACCATCGTATTCGTGATTTCAGGACGTATGCCGGTAATGATGGCTTTGCATCCCTGGATGGCAGTTCCATTCACGATATTGATTAGATGGGACATAATCGCGGCATCCATATAGGCCACACCGGATAAGTCGATAATAATTAGTTTCAGCTTCAGCTGATAGATCCGGTTGAATACGTGTTCCTGTATTTTTTTGGCGCGAAACAAATCCATGTTGCCGACAATCGGAAGTATCGCTATATGGTCGAACAAGGGGATAACCGGAACGGACAGCTCCTCGATGACCTCGCGCTGGGACTGAAGAACCTCGTTTTTATACATGGAATAGCTGGATGCGAAGTGCTTCAGATAGGTGTCCAAATTAAAATTGATTTGCCGCTCCAATTCAAAAAACTGTCGCTGGCTTAATTCGACGTTCTCGTAGTAATGAAAGAGAAAACTCCAGTAGGTCGCGCGCAGCATTTGGATCCATTCCAGCTTTATGATTAAATCCAGTTGATGTCTGGCCCAATTCCTCCCATGCTCCCTGGCATGCGCGATCAGGCCGTGCTCATTCCGGTCATTGAGCAGGAGCACGATCCTGTTCGCCGACTCAAGGATAAATTCGGAATCGATTGCCGATGATTTAATCATTTCAAACAGTTCTTTACCCAAGAGCTTAAGCATTTCGAAAAAATCGTCTTGATTGGCCATATAAAAGTCCGAAAAATTCTGATTATTTTCATAATTCAAATTCAAAGGAATCACTCCTGGTTGCATCGCCGTATTCTGTATCGGAATTTGTATCGAAAATTCCGTTCCCGCACCAACCTCGCTTTTGACTCGAATGATCCCGCCATGCTCATAGATCGTCGTGAACACCTGAGTTAATCCCATGCCGGTGCCTTCCACTTTGGACGTATAGAATGGGGTTCCCAGCAAACTTATTTTTTCCTTTGGGATTCCGACGCCCGTATCTGAAACCGTTATCATTAGATGGTTCTCGGAAACTTTATAATGTTTGACGGTAATTGTGCCTGTGCCGGAAATCGCTTCGAAAGCATTTTTCAACAAATTAAATAACGCTTTTTTCAACTGATTCCTTTTCCCGTAAACCCTCGCATCCGTGTCCAAAAACTGCTTATGTATAGCGATTTGGTACGATCTTTCTTGAAAAAGATAAAGGAGGGACTCCAATTCGGAACATAGATTAATAGTGTCGTATGGTTCGTTCTCCAAATCCGGCTTGGAGACATGCAATAAATTTTCCATGGTGGAGATGGCATTCTCGAGCTCCACATAGGCGAAATCCAAATACTTATGCGGCGATTCATGCTTAAGCAGCTGGAGGAATCCTTTTACCGCGGTCAGCGGGTTCTTCACTTCATGGGCAATGCCTGCGGCGATTTGGCCGACGGAAGCCAGCCGGTCCAGTCTAAGATCGGACTCGCTTATGCCATTCGTTTCATTTGACTCGGACAATTATTGTACCTCCCTTAGTTATTGAAATAAAAAAACCTAAATAAAAGCCCCCGTAAGCAAGCTTCTATCTAGGCTTATGTCCAGCGCTGTCTCTGGCTCATTAATACCCTTTATGAAATGGGACTAAGCGCAAAAACGATGACGCTCTTATCCAAATGGAAGTCCCAGTCTACAAACACATCGTTTATTTTCCGATTTAGCATAGGCTCAAGGCGAATGCTGTTATGCAAATGCCTTTTCTCCAAATTTCGCTTCGCCAGCTTTAAATGACCCTCATTGCCGAGACGGATCAGCTCTTTCTCGATGCTGATCAGAATACCGTTGCGGATCACGAGCAGCGTACGGTCATTAAGCAGGCAGGAATACGTTTTTTCCGGAGTTTTTTGCACCATATGGCTAATTTGATCGATTTCCAGCTCTAGCTCTTTCTTCCCGGTATACTCTTCTTGTTTGATGGCTTCTATGTTGTCTTCATCCGACTCAATGCCTACGAATACGCCCGATAAATTATGTAATCCCCAATCGTAATAAAACTCCTGAAAATGGATGCCGGTAAGCAATGACGTATAGGCTTTAATTTCAGGAATAAGCGTCTTCATAAGCAGGTCTCTTGTATGCTGAATGGAATATACTTGGTCCTGCTCAAGAAGAATTTTTTCCGTTGGCGATAATAAGCCCCGCAAGTAGAATACGACAAAAGGCTTGCGAATGCTCACATTGATCGCCTGCGGCCCCTTCCCGAACGACTCGCGAAGCAGTTTACCGACGTGGTTGGCCAGTTCGGATTGGATGGATTTCTCTTGTTCCAACATCGATCATCCTTACATGAGGGCAAAAGCGTCATATCTTCCACCCTAGTTAATTGTACCTATTGTTGGGAAATCGATCAACTATTTTGAAAGAATTCACCTTCCTCATTTTGTCGAAATCAGATCTGCTTTATACATTCCAAATGAAAAAGGGCATTTAATCTGGTGCCATTACCCTGATTTCAGTTCAGCGTTCGTTTCTACAGCAGGAAGCGTGCATCAAGAGTCGAAATAATGGGATAGAGATCACCATCCCTCGGCTTATATTTACCGACCCTATGCAGAAGGAAGGAAAGGAAATGATTGAGATTACAACCGACCTGTTACGCCGATTAATAAATAATCAATTTCCCCAGTGGAGGGATTTAGAGATTGTGCCTGTGGAAAAAAGCGGGCACGATAACCGCACCTATCGGCTAGGAAGGGAAATGACTGTTCGTCTGCCGAGTCATGAACGTAGTGGCTTCCTAGCGACCTTGTGATGGCATGGAACTTTTTTGACGACACAAGTCGCAGCGTTAGTTTTATCCTATTTTTCCTCAGATTCATTCCCTGTACGGTCTACTCCGTATAGTCCATCCATATGCTCCATATGGGCGGCTCCCCAATCGTTCAACGCCTGTAATACCGTGCTTAATCCTTTGCCGTATTGCGATATCGAGTATTCTACTTTCGGAGGGATTTGCTTGTACACCTCGCGATGTACGATATCGTTGTACTCAAGTTCTCTTAATTGTTGGGTAAGCATCTTTTTGTTTATATCCGGTATGGCTCTTTGAAGCTCGCTGAATCTCATTATACCGTTTGAAATAAGCTGAAGCAGAATGACAGGCTTCCATTTTCCTATTAAAATATCCAGCGCCGATTCGAATTTACAATACTCTTTCATTGAACTCCCTCACTCCCCTTTGCTCGGTTAAGGTAACTTTTTATATACCAGGTTTAGATAAAGTGCCTACTTCCTCGAATAGATGACTAGCGCTATTATACCTTTAACGGATAGCGAATAAGTAGTCGGGAGGTTGGCAAAATTCATGAATATCGCGTTATGGATCGTTTCAGGACTTGCAGCATTAGCGTTTATTTACTCAGGATGGTTGAAGGCGTTTCAATATGAAAAAGCCAAAGCGTCATGGGGTTGGGTAAAAGACGTATCCAAAGGGGTCGTCGTGTTTATCGGGTTAGCGGAGTTGATAGGAGCAATTGGTATTATTCTGCCTCAAGCGTTGAATATCGCACCTGTATGGACGCCAATTGCCGCAACCGCACTTGCCGCAGTCGTTCTTTTTGGCGCCCTGCTCCATGTTACACGTAAGGAATATCGTGAAATCGGCGTGAACTTCGTTTTCTTTACTTTAGCCGTAATCGTTGCGATCGGTCGTTTCTAATTCATTCAAGACTCAATAAATCAGGGGCACTCCGTAGAGTGTCCCTGATTTATTGCAAATTGAACCTTTAGGAACATGGAGGTTCCCACAGCTTCTTTTTCCATCCAAAGGTATTGCCGGTCACCTGCAAATGGTCATCCAGCGTAATATCCACTCCAAAGGGAAGCTTCTCTCCATGCCGAAAACGGACGTCCCGAAGCTCTACCATGTAACCGTTCTGAACCTTTTGCCAAGAAATGTGCACGCGATGCGCAAAGGCAAGAAAGCTACGGACGCCGTCACTGCCCATAACCGCTTGAACGATATCGTTCTGCTCTCCCTTTTGGAATATCGTTTCTTCCCTTAGAAAAGTGCCACGGATCGATCCAGCAATATAGGTCTGCTCCGTTTCGTGAACGTATCCCCAATTATGGGGCAACCATTTGGGAATTAAGAAGGAATCCCCTTCGACTCCATAGCGCCTTCGAACAATATGCAGCATCAAACGATGAATCGAAATGCGGTATCCGATGAAGAGAAAGGTGATAACGTATAAAAGAGGGAATACAAACTGTGCTGAAATATCGCCAAACAGCCATAACAACAAACCTGCTAAATGAAGTCCGAATAGGACAGGGTCAAAAATGGGGATGGCATCGCCGTGAAACCATTTCCTTGAGATCGGTCGGAAACATTGCACGCCATACGCATTGAAGAAATCGAGAAAAACATGAAGCACGACACCGGCCATTGTCCAGAGGAACAGCGGTATCATATAATCCCAAGCATGAAAAAGATACGCAATTAAAGGAGTAAGTATAATCGGCCAACCCGCTAGCATCGGCAATGAGTGGCTGAATCCCCGATGATGCTGTAAATAGGATTCATACCCGCGTATACGAATGGCAATGTCGAAATCGGGAGCATTCGAGCCAATGATAGCTGCCGCGAATAATCCGTACGCAACGGATGAATGATCACCGACTGCAGGACCGGATAAAACCATTGCCAATCCGCCTAAAGTGACGCCGAGAAGAAGATGGCTTGCGGTGTCCATATCAATCACCTCTTCACCCATATTGGTTTCAATATGATCTGCTAAGTCCTATCGTTAATGGAACATCCGGTGTTATCGAAGGACGTCCGAGAGACATATAGTGCATGCCATATCGCTCACAATTTGCGGCCATGACCATAGTGTCCAACATATTTCTAGCGTCCAAGATGTAAGGCGACCTCATCATCTGCCTCAATCTGCCCCAGTCCAAGTCGCGGAACTGATCCCAATCGGTTACAATCACCACGCAATCGCTTCCGGCTGCTGCCGCATACATATCCGTGACAAGATCAACCTGCAGGTCCGGCAAGCGCTTAACAACCGGGTCATATGCTGTTATACGCCCACCTGCTTCTTGCAGCATCGAACAAATCTTAAGAACGGGCGATTCACGAGTATCATCGGTATTCGGCTTAAAGGCCAATCCGTATATCGTAAAATGCTTATCGTTCAAATTTCCGCCAAAGACGCTTTCCAGCTTTTTGCGAATGACCTGAACACGCTGCCTGTTGATTGCTTCGGTTGCTTTCAGCAATTCCATATCCAAATGCTCTCGCGCAGCTAGCGCCATTAGCGCGCGAAGATCCTTGGGGAAGCAAGAACCGCCATATCCGGCGCCGGCGCGCAGAAACTCGGAACCAATGCGGCGGTCTAGACCTATCCCTTCCGCAACAGCATCTATAGAAACGCCAAGCGCATCGCATAAATCAKACATCATGTTGGCATACGATATTTTCATGGCCAAGAAAGCATTGGAAGCACACTTCATCAACTCTGCTTCCCTTAACCCGCATCTTATCTTAGGCGATTGAATTGGCGCAAAGATCTCTTCCAGCCGGGTATGCGTTTCTGGACTGGAAGCGCCGAAAACCATTCGATCCGGAGCAAGAAAATCCCGGACAGCAGATCCTTGTCGTAAAAACTCGGGATTATGGGCAACAGCAATGTGGGAGGAAGAGGGAAGTCGTTTGCGGAGATAAGCTTCGATTTGTTCGCATGTTCCTGTAGGGACCGTACTTTTGATGATTAAAAGTCCGTCATCGGGCAACATCGGTGTTATTGCATACACAGCGGACCATAAAGCGGAAAGATCCGCTTCACCAGACTCGGATGAAGGGGTGCCGATGGTCACAAAGACAACATCGCTGCAAGATACGGCGGCCGCTGCATCAATCGAATAATCCAGCAGTCCCTCAAGTTCCGCATCGCGGATCATGTCCTCAAGCCCCGGCTCCCAGATCGGCATACCGCCGGATTTGAGCAGCCTAATTTTATCTTTATTAACATCTACGCACACCACTTGATGTCCAAGTCGAGCCAAGACTGCCCCGGTGACCAACCCGACATAACCTGTACCCATGACTGTTATTCTCAAGCCGATTCACCCTCTCCCTGTATGCGCCTGCTTCCGGCTTCCTCCGAATTCTGCTCCGCTTCCACAATCTGCTGACAGCGAGTGTATATCGACTCCATTGCTTTCTCCCAAGTGCGGGATTGAGCAAGCTCCCTCGCCTCCGCACGAAACGATTGCCATTTGTCTGGTTCGTCGAACCAGTCGGTCAATGCCGCAAGAAAGCTCTCTACATCTCCCGCTTGAGCGTGTAACCCGGTCCTGCCATGCTGGACAATTTCAGTTACGCCTCCCTTGTCGGCTACTATAGCAGGGAGACCAGAGGCCGCTGCCTCCAATACGACGTTGCCAAAGGTTTCCGTGGCAGAGGGAAATACAAATAAATCGGAGGATGCATAAGATTCGGCAAGTTCTTCCCCGCGCAGGTAGCCGGTAAAGGTGACATTCTGCGGAGCTTCCTTTCGACCTTGTTCCATCATTGGGCCCTCGCCAACAATAAGCCAATGCACTTGACCACGAATTCGGTCCGGTAGCCGATGCATTAATTGAAACAAAACATCCAAATCTTTCTCAGGAGCTAGTCGCCCAACGAATAGCAGGAGATATCGCTCCTCGATCCCGTAAAGCTCACGAACACGGTCGGAACGCTTCACCGGCGTGAATCTGTCGCAGTCAACGCCCCGCGACCATAACTGGGCTTCATTCAGTCCCTTGGATTGCAATAGATGAATCGTCTCATGCGAAGGAGCGAAGATTGCGCGGCAATTACGATGAAACCATTTCATATACGACCAATACCAGGAATTCGCGAACGGAAACCAATAAGACTCTAGATACTGGTCGAAATGGGTATGATACGAGGCAACGATGGGGATATGAAGCTTCTGAGCGGCATACATTCCGGCCAGACCTACATTAAATGGGGTGGCAATATGAACAATGTCCGGTTTGAACTCAGCAAGTTCATTGCGTATACGCAGCAAATTGGGAATAACGAATCGATGCTCCGGATAAGCCCAGAAAGGGATACTGGCCAGCCGGCACACCAGCTCCTCATAGACAGGCTCTGGCTCCGTAGGTACGAACAGCTTGCAATCGGCACTCTGCATGGACAGGTAGTCGGTCCAGCGCTTTAAAGTAAGCGCGACGCCATTGACCTGGGGGACAAACGTGTCTGAGAAAACAGCAATCCTCATCCATTCACTCCCTTTTTCAGACCTATATTTGGTTCTATCCCCAAAGTAGCACGCAATCATTATCGCTGCTTTATCGCCAAGTAATGTTTATGAAAATTTCGGATTTGCCCGTGTAATAAAAGTCATGACCTGAGCTTCTTATACATGCAATGGAGAAAGAGGTGGAATACTATTGAAAAAAATAGAAAGAGTGTGATTGGATTGACGAATGTAACGACTGATAGCCAAGAAGCGATTGAAAAGGTCCGCGAACTAATCAAAGATATTAAAATTGCGATGCTGACAACGATATCGGAAGATGGACTCGTTTCGCGCCCCATGAAGACCCAAGACGTCGAATTCGACGGCGACCTGTGGTTCCTGACTAAGAAAGACAGCGGGAAGTTCCACGAATTGCTCCAGAAACGGCAAGTCAACGTTGCTTATGCAGGCAAATCCTTTGTTTCTATTCGCGGGGAAGCCGAGTTGGTGGACAGCACCGAAAAACTGAAGCAGTTCTGGAATCCGATGTACGAAGAGCTGTTGGAAACGTCCTATGACGATCCTAATCTCGTTCTCATTAAAGTGAAGGCAGAAACAGCCGAATATTGGGATTCCGGCAACAAGTTCAAGATGGCGAAATTCCTGTTCCGCAGGCTGATGGGCAAAAATACGGAAGGTACGGACATCAACAAGATCGTGGAGTTAAATTAGTCATACACGTCTATATACAAAGAAACCGTTCCTTTCGTCAATGGTAAGCTAAGCTTCCATTCTACGGAGAAACGGTTTCTTTTGTTTATTTAGAGTTAAATCGACTCTTACTTGACGATGATCAGCCGGGTCTCGCCGCTGAGATAGTGTAGCGCCTCGAACGATTGCGAAGCGGAGCGGATGGCGTCAGCCGCCCAGTGAGAGGCCGGTACGTCGGACCAAGCCAGACCATCTTCCACGAGCGATGGACGACCGAGCACACCGTTCAGTACCTTAACCGCCTCGGCACGCGTCACGCTAGCATTAGGACGGAAGCTGCCGTCCGGATAACCGACTAACCACCCTTCCCGCTCGGCTGAAGCAATGGCCTCGGAAGCCCAGTGGGAATCCGCGTCTGCAAAGTCGGTGCCCCCGATCGGCTGCACCTTGCGCCACCTTACAAGCACGCTAGCCAGTTCCGCACGCGTCAGCTGATCGCCCGGACGGAACAGGCCGTCCGATCCCCCGCCCATCCAACCGGCAGCAGTCACATAGTCGATAGCCTCGGCCGCCCAGTGCGATTGCGGCACATCGCTGTACACAATAGCATCTTCACCGCTTTTAGTAACGGCTTCTGTCGTAGACAGCTTCATGAGAAGAGCCGCTAACTCCGCTCGCGTTATAGCACGCGAAGGAGCAAAGCTGCCGTCGGCATAGCCGTTAATGTAGCGTTCATGCGCGACAGCTACAGGCTCGGCTTGCAGCACCATCACGCGGCTTGAAGCGCTGGCGTCAATCGCGATACCTGTTGCGCGTCCTTGCGAATCGTAACGGATTGTGCCCGCTGAGATTGTTTTGGAATCGCTGCCGCTTTCCAAGTAGACGGCGAGCTTACGCAACGCTATGGCGTCTAGTCCTTCCGGCAAAGGAATAACCAATACATCCTTGGCAGCAGTACCTGCTGCGTTAGTTGTAAAAGATAAAGGTACACCCACTTGCTTAAGCTGCCACTCCATTGAGCGAATTACGGTTGCATCGGCAAGCAGCTGTTTGGCATCGGTTGGCTGGCGCAGCGCCTTTTGCTGCACGACTAGCTCACCGCCCCCGTTAGCCGAAAATCCGGCTGGCATTTCATAAATAGCGTCGCCAGTATCCAAAGTAAGCCTAATACCTCGCTCCTTGAGCTGGGACTGCGCCTTTACTGACAACGTAAGAGTAACCGCATCGATCTGTGGAGCAGAATCATTTGGTTTAATGCGCAGCTCGTTCTCACCGTTTGCCTGTGCAAGAGCGGCGATTGCCGCTGCATCGTCCAGCTTCAAATCATACCTAATCCAACCATCGGGGCTGCTTGTAACCGTTTCATTCAGTCCCGTCGTCAGCTTGCCGTTCAATTCCGCAATAAACACATTATTAATCACGCTTCCAGGTGCTGTATTCGCACTCCGAATATTATCAATTCGTATCTTCTCTACAGCTTCGTTGCCGGCAATATCGCGAACGTAAACCGTGTATATTCCGTTTTTCGTCACATCGAACTGCATCTCTTCCGTAATATCATCGCTTAACCCTTCACGGAAAAAGCCGGTCGGCCGATCTCCCGCTGCCCACAAAATAACGTCAATCGCATTGCCCGCGCCCAAGGCGGCGGCTTCCACTGCTACGGAAACTTTATCGCCAACAGGCGCGGTCGTCTCGGGACGCAGCAGCACCGTAGGAACGTCGTTCATTATGTTCGTTACGCTAATCTGACGAAGCGTTTCATTGCGTGCATTGTCGAAAGCAATAACCGTGTATGTTCCATTCGATTCCACGGTAAACTCGCCGTCCTCGACCTCGCTGGAAGGCCACGGACTATCAAAATCTGGTTCCGTTGCAGACCATCGCACATAACGGAGGCCGCTGTCAGAATCCTCGGCAGTCACTTTGATCGTCACGTAATCGTTAGTCGSAGCGGTAACGTCCGCCGTCAGCGTCAGCGAAGGCGCTGTAAGGTCGATATTGGTTATATTTATAATAGATATCTTCTCATTGCCAACCGTATCTCGTGCATAAACCGTATATTGTCCATTCTCGCTCGCTTCGAATGCTCGATCGGCAAGAACGTCCTGACCGCCGCCGTCAGTAAAATACGCGATCTCCTGGTCGCCCTCGGCCCAGAGGAGCGCAACAAGCGCGTTGCCTTCATCCTCCCCATCTGCCTGTGCTTCAATTTCTACCAATACCGTATCATTCGTCGGCCTCTCCGGGTAAGCCGTCAGCGTTAGTTCAGGCTCCGTCTTGAATAGATTCGACACGGTAATGGTCGTTAGCGCATAATTGCCAGCCGTATCTTCCACATACACCGAATAAGTGCCTCTAGCGGTTGCAAAAAATTGACCGGTAAACGAGGTTCCGTTCCCCGATTGAAAATACGATGCATCCCGCAAGCAGGCAGCCCATAGCTGCTTGTTTATGGCAACATCATCGGCAGCCGTCGCCGTCACTGCAATATCGGCGTTCGTCGGTGCGGTCGCACTCGCCGTAAGCGATACGGTCGGATTTGTACGGTCAATGTTTGAGACGGTTATAAAAAGGATAGCCGGGTTGCCAAGCTTATCCTGCCCATATACCGTATAGGATCCGTTAGCTGTCGCTGTAAAGCTTTCCGTAAACGCCGTACCTTCTGTTAGGACATAATAACCCGTTTGCGTGCCAGGTGCCCACTTCATCAGACCGAAACCGCTTCCCGCATCGCTTGCTGTAACCTGCACTATCACATCCTCGTTTGTCGCATCCGCGGGAGACAGCGAATGGGAAAGGGATGGCGCCGTTTGGTCAACTATGAAGGATGAACCGTCCGTCGTTCCGTACTGAACCTGTCCCGGGACCCCCTCCTCCGAATAAAACGCAGCGGATACTGACAAATTTCCATCAGGAACTTGTGATGTGGTTATAGTAAGGACGGCGTTCCAACTCGTGCCGCTTCCCGCTACCAACATATCATTGCCGGCCATCTCCAGAACAGGTCTCGCAATCGGAATATCCGTATGCAGCGTAAGAATCACTGTATTGCCGTTCTTCACATAACCGTCTTGGCCGTTAGCGGATGTGAGCCCCAACAAAGTAACGGACGGAATCGTACGCGCAAGCGTGTATGTCGTATACGTTTCGTTTTTAATTTGATTCCAGCCGTCGGTAAAAGAAACAATCGTTGCCCACAGCGCGTTGGACGGAATGTCCAACGCATTCGTAGCGGTTAGAACTTCGGTTCCGTTAACCGAATAATGATAGACCGTATCGCCAATAGGTACCGATGCGACTTGAAAGGATGAAATCGTTACCCAAGCCGCCGTTGGCGGAATACTCATCGGGTCGGTTGTCTCATCGATTTCGCCAAAATCGCTATAAGTAAACACTTCGTCCCAGCTATTGCCCCAACCCATATCATTAATATTGGAAGGCGTAATCCAATCGGCATCGGACGGAGGAGCAGCGCTTTGCTGTACGACACCGCCCGAGCTGAACGTGTACTCAGTGACGTAGCCGTCATAAACATCGTTGGTCTCATTCTGGAAGCCGGTCATGACTTCTCCTGTAACAGCAGCTGCGGCACTAACCGGATTTACCATAGCGGCTGTCGCAAGCGAACCGATTAGCGGCAACAGCAGCGTAACGGCTGCCAGAGTGGATGATAGGCTTCTTTTTGGCATACGATTATTCCTTTCGTTTGTAAAATCATTGCACTTGCAATAGCTTCTAATTCAACAAGATTAATGCACCGCTCTGTAGAAAACTATTACCCATTTGGGGTATTTTTTCGTTTAATCCGCATTTTTCGCGCAAATATACCTCAAAGGAGGTATAGAGCTGCGTGCTTTTCTTCTTTAATATAGGAAAACAAAGACACTGCGAAGGAAGGAAATGACGACCGGATGGAAAATGCATTAATTGCTTTGGTCTCCATGATTATTTTCACCATTGTTGTTTACGTAGGGTCATGGCTGCAAGGAACAACCTTCACACGAAAGTTTTCAAAATGGTATTTTATTATCATGCTATTCGCGACCATCATCGTCACGATTGTCACCTTCGTCTTAAGCATCGGTGAGTAAGCTCTTATTGAAAATAATAGAACGCCAACGCCAGGGATTTGTCCTTGACGCTGGCGTTCTATTATTTTCTCCTTCATTAGACCCGATTCTCTCGCCTTAAATCGACAATTTACATAGTTAACCACTGACGATAAACTAGTTTATGAGGAATATTCAGTCATACCCCACAAACACAAACCCTCATTTTTCGAATATAGGCCTAGATTGCTCGAAGGATGGTTTTATAGATGTCGAATGCCCCTATTTCTCATAACAGATCAAACCCACCCATTCATCCGCCTTTTATTACGCTAAGTGAACGGTTAATCACACGTCCTAAGATGCCGCCGGACCAGTTTCTGCCGCTTGCGCGTGCAATAGCTGCCGCGATTGCCGCAAGCAGCGAGCAAGGCTATCCGCTGCCCAATTTGCGGCCAAATACGATTGCAATTGCCGCTAGCGGCGAAGTCCGGCTTCTGCAGCCTGAACGCAGCGGTCCGCTGAGCGAAGCCGACTGGCCTTACTGCTCCCCTGAGCGAACCGGCCGCATGAGGCGGCAGGAGGATGAGCGCAGCACCCTGTATTCGTTAGGCGTTATTTTCTATGAAATGCTTGCCGGTGAGCCGCCTTTTACTGCGGATGATCCGCTGGAGTGGATGTATATGCATCTGGCTCAAAGCCCTCTTTCCCTGCGCGGTCGTATTCCAGAGCTGCCGGTGGCGCTGGATCAGCTGGTGCTGAAGCTGCTGGATAAGAATCCTGACAACCGGTTTGTTTCAGCGGAAAGCCTGCTAGTGGCGCTTGAAGGTTGTGAACAGGCGAATCCCGCTCAGCACGGAGCACCCGGATTTTACGGCCGGGAATCCGAAGCCGTTCAGCTCGAGCAAGCGTTCCGTTCCGTTTGCCTCGGTTCGTCCGAGGCGGTGTATGTATGCGGAGAGGCTGGCATTGGAAAAACACGGCTCATTGAGGAAACGTTCCGTGACGGCAAGCTGGCCGATTCCTACTATTTCATTTCGGGCAAATTCGAGCAGCTTGCGGCTGGCGTTCCTTATGAGCCAATCGTCAAAGCGTTCCGCGGTCTTATACGCCGACTGCTTGGCGAATCGGAAGCCTTCGTTGAGGCTTTGCGCGTTAAGCTGACGCTTACGATCGGCAGTGTTGCCGGCGTCATTACCGCCCTTATCCCCGAAGCTCGCCTGTTGCTTGGAACCGTCGCAGGAAGCGAAGAGGAACTGCCGACGGCGGAGGCACGCAAACGGTTTCTCTATGCGTTCCGCCGCTTTGCGCAGGCGCTTGCAGCCAAAGAGCATCCCCTTGTGCTGTTTATTGACGATCTGCAATGGGCGGACGCCTCCTCTCTGCAGCTGCTCGATGCGTTAATTCGCGACCCGGAATGCCAATACTTGCTGCTCGTCGGTTCCTATCGCCCCGATCTTGACCCCTCGATTAAGCTCCCAGGCTTGAGCGATCAGGGAAGCGCATCGGAGCAAACCGCCGTAAAGCAAATCCGTCTTTCCCCGCTGCCTATGGCAACATTGAACCGGCTGGCGGCAGATACCCTCGGCGCGAATGAGCAACAGACGCAGCCCCTTAGCACAGCGATTGTCACGCATACCGGCGGTAATCCGTTTCACTTCAAGCAACTGCTGCTCCGGTTGCGCGATGAACGGCGGTTACAGTTTCAGCTGGATAAAAATATGTGGCAATGGCAGCTCGACTCCATCCCTGTTGATGAAGCGGAATTCGAGATCGGCGGTCTTCTGGAGTATCGCCTTAGACTGCTTCCGCAAACTGCCTTATCACTGGCGGAGGCGGCATCCTGCATTGGCTTCATATTTACTGACGAGCTTGCCGCTCGAGTATGCGGACTCTCCGCAGAAGACCGCTTGACAGCTTGGCATGCGGTGGAAGTCGAAGGACTGGTTGTAGCACAGTCCGATGGAAGCGCCCGCTTTGCCCATGACAGCATCCAAAAGTTGATTTACGGCCGTATTGATGAATCGAAGCGTCAGGAGCTCCATTTAGCGATTGGACGAGCTCTCTCCGCTAGCAGCGCAGACGAAGGCGACGGAAATGACCTTCTGTTCGAACAGGTGCTGCATATGAATCGCGGCGCGGAACTGCTGCGCGGCGACGAAGAGAGGCTGTCGCTCGCGGTACTGAATTTAAAGGCTGGTAATCACGCATTGGCTTCTTCGGCCTATGACGCCGCGCTCGGATATTTCTTTCACGGAAGCTCGTTACTGAAGGAGCAGCATTGGAACAACCGCTTTGAATTATGCTTTGAGCTGCACGCCCGTTTGGCAGAATGCGCTTATTTGTGCGGCCAGTCGGAAGATTCGCTGCAACGGATTGAACGTTTGCTTACTCGGGCTCGCAACCCGATTGAACGCAGCCGCGTTCGAATGATTCGCATTATGCAATTGATTAATCAAGGTAAATATGCCGAAGGAACGGCGCTTGGGCTGCATAGCTTAGCTGAATTGGGTATTCGCCTGTCTTCTGACCCGGGACCGCTGCGGCTTCTAACCGAGAAGTGGAAAACAAACTGGCTGCTGTTGCGCTCACGGAAACGGTCGCATCTACTGCCTGAGATGACCGATCCGCAGCTATCCGCTGCATTAGGACAAATCGCGGCTATTGTGCCATCCAGCTTTTTTACGGACAAAAGCATTTTCTTTATGTTGACGAGCCGAGCGCTAAGGTTGTCGCTGCGCGGAGGCCAATCGCCGCTCACAGCGGTCGTCTTCTCTGCTTACGGGATGCTTGCGGAAACCGCCTGGCGCAATCATGAACAAGCCAGGAGACTCGGGGGGCTGGGCATCCAACTCGCCGAAAGCAGCGGCATGGCTTCGGTCAGCAGCATGGCGTTCACCATGTACAGCGCGGTCAGCAGCATTTTTGCCGGAGACGCCCGCGAAACCGACTACTACTTGCCGCAGGCGATGCGTCACGGCATGAACGCCGGTAATTATATTTTTGCCAGCTACGCAATGGGCGGCCACGTCAATTCCCTGTATACGCGCAGCTCGCTTAGCGAAATGGCGCGCGTCATCGCCGAGTACTTGACCGTGCTGGAGACAACAAAAGACGAGTTCGTGCAGCAAAACTTCTTTTTATATGAGCAATGGATCGCCGCGCTGCAGGGAAGAACGGAATCGCCGGTTTCCTTCAACGATGGCCAGTTTTCGGAAGAGGCGTTTCTCGCCCGCATCGGACAAGAAGAAACAGCTGCAACGACGCTTTACCAGTACAGCACTTACAAAGCGCAATTGTTCTACCTAGAAGGGCGCTACGAGGAAGCCGAGGCATGGAGCGCCAAAGCGAGGCCACACGAGCCGTATGCGACCCATCTTCCCCATATGGTGGAATGCTGCTTCTACGAAGCGCTTTCCATGATTGGCTCCTGCACAGCTGACGGACGAGCGCCGCAGCGCGTCAAAGCTGCCCGCATCCAAAAGCTGCTGCGACGATTCCGCCGATTCGCGGACGGCAGCGAGACCAACTTCCGGGCGCGTTGCACACTGCTGCATGCCACCTATGCCGAAGCGCGAGGACGAATTAAAGACGCTGAACGGCTATACGACACGGCACTTCGGGAAGCCTACGAATACGGCGATCTGCGCGTTAAGGCGCTCGGCGGCGAGCTGGCCGGAAGGTTTTACGAGCGTAGCGGACGGGACGCGTCCGCTCGCCATTACGATCGGATAGCGCTTGAAGGTTATTCGGAATGGGAGCTGCCTAGGAAGATTGCACAGCTCACCAATAAACGGAGCGGGAATCGGGAAGAGCAGAAGCTGCAAGCCGGCCATGACAGTCTGCGAGACGCACAATTAACGCCCGTCGAAGCGGCGGCTGCCAATAAGCCGGAACGTCCCGCCTCCGATCTTGAAGCCGAACTAGCCGCCATCCTTCGAGCAACTCGCGTCATTACCGGACGCGATAGCGCCGATGCTATGCTTGCCGAGCTGCTAACGGTCATTATGACCTATGCCGGCGCCGGCACAGGTGCTTTGCTGTCAACGAACGACGGCGATTTGCGTATCCAAGTCTACGCTGAGCCGAATGAAGCTGCTGTCGCTGCCGAACGCGAGCTGCAAGGCAGCCCGCTGCTGCCTGAGGGCATTGTCCGCTACGTCTACCGGACGCAAGAGACCGTTACGTATAACGGCGAGCCAGACAGTTGGGTCACTCGCAACCCATACATGGCGCTGCATCGCCCGCAGTCCATGCTTTGCTTGCCCGTCAAGATTCACGGTACGCTGCTCGGCGTGCTCTTCCTTGAGAATCGCCTCGCGACCGGCGTACTCGATGCGGCACAAACCGGCGTGCTGCTCGCAATGGCCTCGCAAGCGCTGATGATGTGCGTGTTGCGTCAATCATCGGAAGAGGAAGCTTCCGCCGTGAATAGCGATGTAGAAGTAACGTCGGAGCAAGCTGAAGCGATAGAGGAGCCATTGACCGAGCGCGAGCTAGAGGTGCTGGCGCTGCTTGCTGCAGGGCTCTCCAACAAAGAAATAGCCGAGCGGCTCGTCATTGCGGCCGGCACGGTCAAAGTGCATGTGAAGCATATATTCGCCAAACTCAAGGTAAACCGCCGAACGAAAGCAATTATGCAAGCAAAAGAGCTGAAGCTGCTTGACAAGCATCTGAACAAGCACTAACCCGTAATCCCACGCAAAACAAATCAACCCCTCGCAGCGCAGGGCCTACGGGGGGTTGATTGTCGTTTATAAGTGTGAAGCCTTACCCTTCAAAAAAACAATCAGATTCTCAGTCATCATAGGCTTAGCGAAATAATAACCTTGCAAGTAGTCGCAACCAATCGCACGAGCAAGCTTAATATGATCCTCCGTCTCAACGCCTTCAATCACAATATGTTTATTGATTTGTTGGAAAGAGCGAGATAAAGCTTGAATGATGACGAAAGTAGACTGGCTTTCCGAAGCCCGATACAACAAGGATTTATCGATCTTGATCCCCTTGAAAGGTAAATGAATAATGTTGGACAAGTTAGAATAACCCGTTCCATAATCATCAAGGCTAAAATGTATACCGTGACGATTGAAGCTATTCATAATGTTGCTAATCTTGTCAAAGTTATCGATTACTACACTTTCTGTAATTTCCAGATGAATACGCGACGGATCTACTTGTTCTCTCCGAATCACCTGTTCTACTTCCGAAACGATATTGTCATTCACCATTTGTATGGGCGAGAAATTAATATTAATATGCTGAAACGGAGTACCACTGCTCTCTAGCTTTCTGATCGTTCTACATACTTGCTCCAGCAAAACCTCACCTAATTGGTTAATAAGTCCTTTCTCTTCTGCGATTGCAATGAATTCCAGTGGAGAAATCGGTCCAAGTTCCGGGCAAGTGAGTCTTGCCAATGCTTCGAACACAGGATAACTATCGGTTTCAACGTGATAAATAGGCTGATACACAATCTCCAGTTCTCGCCCTTCGATCGTTTGTTTTAAATACTCATATACTTTATTTTTGCGATGCATGCGGTCCAATGCGTCGCTATTAATCGTAACCGTACTATTCTTGTGAAGAGATTTTTCCTCGCGAATACTGTATTCCAACACATGAACCGTATCCTCGAGCGTATCCGTCACTTCCGGAATATTGAGCTCGGCAATCGTAGCACGAATAGAAAGATTCATTCCTTCTATGACCCACTGCTGAGACAACCGGTTACTAATCGTCCGAATAAGCTGCCGCTGGTCGGTAACCATTGTTAATAGCGCAAACTCATCACCCGAGAGGCGGAACACTTGCGCATTGGGCTGCACATTCATTAAATAAAGAGCCACTTCCTGCAGAAGGCGATCCCCGATCTGCTCGCCATAGTGATTATTGATGCTTCTAAATTCGTCTATGCTTACAACAATAATCTTAAACGGACTCTTATCCTCTAAACGCATGCTTACTACTTTGACGAATGCACGCCGATTCATCGTCCCTGTTAAATCATCTTCCAGAATTTTTTTGTTTTGAATGTACAAATAAGAAATCACCAACGATGCAGTTGCTGCAGTACTCGAAATGAGCAAATAAGGATAAATAAATTCAATCGTTACGAAGACGAGGCACAGCACAGGAAATGACAAAATAACAAGATTCAAACTTCGTGAAAGTCTATGACGCGTAAAGAATAATAAGACAAGAAGCAGCACAATATAGAAAGCAGGCGCAGCGTACATCAAGTTATACAACGGCCCTCTTACAATGGTATGGTCAACCGAAATGGTATAAATAATTCCCGAAAATGGCGAACTCATAATCATCAGCGCAAAAATAAGATAAACCCAAGCGGTGAATCGTATCCACCTGAAAAACACTTCTTTAGTCTTCCAAATAATCGAAATCGTGTAATAAAAGAAGAGCGGCGCAATAACCGTCATTGAAACTCTGCTCATCACATTGAAAAACTCGACTAGGAATAGCGGGAAGTGGGTCATCTCCATATTTAATGCTACCGAAATTAATATGCTAATCATAGAAACAATCGTAGTCATCAAGGTAATTCGAAACATCTGATTCTGAATGGTTCGTATACCGCCGTATTCTCTAGAATAAATAAGTATAATCAATGCGATTACAATTGCGCTATATATAGGTCCTGCGTTCCATTCCATGATATTCCCTCTTTAATTTTTATTGAAGTGGCCATAAAAAATGCACCCCTAGAACTATTATCGGAATAACCCGCGGTTTTTCCAATGTCTATTCTAAGAGATCAATCTGCTCCTTACGCAAAAAAATGTTCTTGTCCTTCCCTTCCCGCACGAACCGAATTAGATCGGCTTCATACATTAACTTCAGCACTAGATTTCGACGCCGCAAAAAAAATATGCGATTCCTAAAAATTTATATTGCTCCAGAAACACTATCCTGCTATTATGAAGGAGCATGATTTTTGGAAAGCTAATATTCAATGTATCTAGGATCTTTCCAAGCAGATAATCTTTGACCACTTCCACCAAGAAGTTAAGGCCATACGGACAGCCGGGTCAAATGCCGATTGGCAACTTTCGTTGCTTTATTGATTGAGTTAAAAGCTCAAATTTTATAAGTTGGTTACTTTACAACCAAGTGCATATGCACATCAACTTGTGAAACGGTCAATAAGAGTGGTAAAAGTAATTATTTGCTATATAGACTCTGATCCTACATGATATATTTGAATATGAAGGGCCTTTCCATGAAACGATACGTTTTATGGCTGACTGACGAGCGCGCAAGAGCTTTGTCCGGTCATGCTTATTGGAAATGACTTTTACTATTTGACGATATCAAAGCAAGTGTGATGCGCATGGGTGCGTGTTTCGCTTGCTTTTTTTTGTTGGTTTATTTTGAATTAAAAAATTCACTTGGGTCAGGAGATCGAGAAATGGGAAAAGCACTAGTCATTGGCGCCGGCGGCGTAGCAGCAGTAGCAATTCATAAATGCGTTCAAAACAGCGAAGTATTCGAAGAAATTTGTATTGCCAGCCGTACGAAGTCCAAATGCGATGAACTGAAGGCGAAATTGGACGGCGGCAAAACCAAAATTACGACAGCACAGGTCGATGCAAACAACGTAGACGAGTTGATCGCTCTGATTAACGAAGTCAAACCGGATATCGTCATGAACTTAGCTCTGCCTTACCAAGATTTGACGATCATGGATGCTTGCCTGGCTACTAAGACTCACTATATGGATACAGCTAACTATGAGCCGGAAGATACGGCGAAGTTCGAATATAAATGGCAATGGGATTACCGCGAGCGCTTTGAACAAGCTGGAATCACAGCTCTGCTCGGCAGCGGCTTCGACCCAGGCGTAACTGGCGTATTCTCCGCTTATGCGCTGAAGCACTATTTTGACGAAATCGAATATATCGATATTCTAGATTGCAACGGCGGCGACCACGGCTATCCGTTCGCGACGAACTTCAACCCGGAGATCAACATCCGTGAAGTATCCGCTAACGGACGTTATTGGGAAAACGGAGAATGGATCGAAACGAAACCGATGGAAATCAAACGCAGCTATAACTTTGCTGAAGTCGGCGAGAAAGATATGTATTTGCTTTACCATGAAGAGCTTGAATCTCTTGCGCAAAACATGCCTGGACTGAAACGTATCCGTTTCTTCATGACATTCGGCCAAAGCTATCTCATGCACTTGAAGGCGCTTGAGAACGTAGGAATGACTTCCATCGAGCCGATCGAATACGAAGGAAAACAAATCATTCCGCTTCAATTCCTTAAGGCTATCCTGCCGGACCCAGCTTCCCTGGGACCACGTACGGTTGGCAAAACGAACATCGGCTGCATCTTCAAAGGCAAAAAAGACGGCCAAGACAAAACTTATTATGTCTACAATATTTGCGATCACCAAGAGTGCTATAGAGAAGTGGGCTCCCAAGCTATCTCCTATACAACTGGCGTACCTGCCATGATCGGCGCGGCGATGGTCTTGACTGGCAAATGGAATAAACCAGGCGTATACAATGTTGAAGAGTTCAATCCGGATCCATTCATGGAAGAGCTGAACAAATGGGGACTTCCATGGGTAGAAGACTTTAACCCGGTGCTAGTTGACGCATTGCCTGAAGATACAAAAAAACCGGAGCTCGTTCGTTAATATGCGGTTCGAGGAATTACCKACACCCTGTTTCGTAGTCGATGAAGCGCTCATCGAGAAGAATCTAACCATTTTGAACGGCGTCATGCAGCGTACGGGAGCTAAGATCATACTGGCGCAAAAAGCTTTTTCAATGACCGCGATGTATCCCCTAATCGGACGATATTTATGCGGCACGACCGCGAGCGGATTATACGAAGCGCGGCTTGGTCACGAGGAAATGGGCAAAGAAAATCACGTCTTTGCCCCTGCCTATCGTGAAGACGAGATCGACGAAATTATAGCCATTTGCGACCATATTATTTTCAACTCCTTCTCGCAGCTGGAGAAGTATAAAGCCAAAGCTCTTGCAGCCGGCAGAAAAGTGGGCCTTCGCATCAATCCGGAGTGCTCGACTCAAGAAGGACATGAAATGTATGACCCTTGCTCGCCAGGATCCAGATTCGGCGTGAATCTTGAGAATTTCCGGCCAGAACTGCTGGAAGGCGTATCGGGACTGCACTTCCATACCCTCTGCCAACAAAACTCGGATGCTTTGGAGACTACGCTGAATGCGGTCGAAGAAAAATTCGGGCAATGGTTGCCGCAGATGGAATGGATCAACTTTGGCGGCGGTCACCATATTACAAGAGAAGACTACGATATCCCGCGACTCGAGGCTTGCATTCGGCGAATGCAAGATAAGTACGGCTTAAAGGTCTACCTTGAACCCGGAGAAGCCATCGCGCTTAACGCGGGTTATATGGTCACCTCCGTTCTGGATATCCATAAGAACGGCATTGAGATCGCTATCGTGGACACATCGGCGACATGTCACATGCCGGATGTTCTGGAAATGCCGTACCGTCCGCCGCTCTTCGGTTCGGGCGAAGCAGGCGAGAAGCCTTACACTTATCGACTTGGCGGTCCAACCTGCCTGACGGGCGATGTCATTGGAGACTATTCCTTCGATCAGCCTCTAAAGAACGGCGACAGACTCGTGTTTGGAGATATGGCGATTTACTCCATGGTCAAGACCAACACCTTCAACGGCATGCCGCTGCCAGCCATCGCCGTGCAGGACAAAGACGGCAATTGCCGCGTCGTTCGCGAGTTTGGCTATGATGACTTTAAGACAAGACTAGCTTAATGAATAACGAAAGCCTTAACCCTGCTGCATAAGAAGGGTTAAGGCTTTTTGCGTTCCACTCACGTATGTTTATAATCAGGCCACTGCTTTACCCAGTGCGTCCAACATGATATTTGTACCGTGCTCCCGCACTTCCGCCGTATCGTGTCCGTCAAAGAACGCCCCTTGCTCCGTGAAAATCAGCTTCGTACCGCTCTCCACCTTAATAAGCTCGACCGTTGTAATCGAGACGGAGATACGCGTGTCCCCCGAATCCAAGCTGTATGTGTAAACAATGCGCTGCTCGGGAACAATCTCCTGGTAGTAGGCGTCGAAGGTAAAGATCGGCCCTTCGGGCGGCCCTCCGCTGCTGTACTCGCGCCCGCCAACCCGGAAATCGAAGATATCCGGCTTCGAGAACCACTTGGCTTTGGCAATCGGATCGGCCCAGGCCTGATAAACCTTCTCCGGCGAAGCGGCATAAGTTCGCTCGACGACGAAAGTGCCATGCTTGACGAATCGTTCGTTCATTGATTTTCCTCCTCATGTTTCGGAATTCCGCTTTCCTGAACTAGAAAATCTCCCAATAGATCCAAATGCCGTGTCCAACTCGTTTGCCGTTCTATGATCGGTTTGTCAAATCCCGTCTTCATCGCTTGCAGAAGGCCGGTGAAATCTTCAACCGTTAATTCCGCCTTGCCCTGCATCAGCTTGGATACATGTCTGAGCTGCTCCAAAAGTTTTTGCTGCTGTTTGATTTGTTCGTTGATTTGGTTGATCTGCAGGCCCACGATCTCAAGCGGACTGTACTGCCCGCCAACCAAAACCGACTTAATCTCCTCGAGCGACAGGCCCAGCTCCTTCAATGATAAGATCTGGTGCAGGCGCGACAAGTCCCGTTCATTGTACAGTCTGTGGCCGGATTCCGTTTGCCCGGACGGAGAGAACAGCCCGATTTGATCATAAAACCGCAAGGTTCGTACGGTAAGACCCGTCAACTTGGCGAGATCTCCGACCTTCCAATTTCTCTTCATGAACCATCTCCACTCTTTGGCGCTAGCTAAGTCCCGGTAGTTCCATTGTAAAACATGACGTAACGTAAGGTGCAAGCACAAAAAACGGTTGGCAGTGAAAGCATTGAAAGAAGGCGGCTATCTAATACTCCCCTTTAATTACAAAAAACGAGCCCCGAATCGTTCCGGCTAATTTAGACTTCTGCCTTGCAAACTTAAACTTCCCTTCCAACTCCTGCGGTACCTCCATGCCTTCAGAAAGCT
The DNA here is from genome assembly GCF_056396205.1 of Paenibacillus sp. 05T425. Classification (NCBI taxonomy): domain Bacteria; kingdom Bacillati; phylum Bacillota; class Bacilli; order Caryophanales; family Paenibacillaceae; genus Paenibacillus; species Paenibacillus sp. 05T425. The sequence goes on along the minus strand of NZ_JBFTLA010000002.1, from coordinate 90,010 downwards.
TAAAACCAATCGCCCGCTTCTTAGGGTCATCCACCGTATACATGACATTGACCGAAAGCCCGTCCTCATAAAAGACGTAGGTAAATTGGATATTTTCCACTTGAAAACGCGACGTTTCTAAAGGCTTGGCCGCAAACGTAATATTACGTTCCTTCAAAACTCGGTTCACATAGTCAAGGCTATCCTGACTTTCGCTAGCCGGTACTACCGTAAATTCATGCTTGTATTTGGTCATAAAGTAACGGGCTTCATTGGCACGTAAACCAGCAAGCGCTTCTACAACAGGCGAAGACTCTAAACCAACCGTAGACACATTTTTAAAATCAACGATATAGGACATTTCCATCCTCCAGCTTCAAATTAATCCACTTATCTACAAATAATATAACAAATACGATTCAAATAGAAAATTTTTACTGGTGAAATACAAGTAAGAATAATCCGAATACCCTTCTTGCATATGAGAATATTCTAAAAAAAACCGTTTCTTTGCAAATAGGCATACAATCGCCCATTTACGAAAGAAACGGTTTTTCAACCTTTATTTATAGATTACTTAATGACGACGTATTCCAAGTTAACCAGCTTGGCGTAAGTCACGATTTGGTCTGTCGTGAGGTTCAAGGAAACGACGGTATGGTGGCCGCCGCCATTCTCGATCCAAGCTCTTACGCCATCCTGGAAGTTCGGCTTCACCGTCCACAGGACGCGAGCGACAGGAAGGTTAGGAGCCGGAACCGTCGGCTCGAATGCGGAAACCTCGTTGATCAATAATTTATAATGAGTGCCGAAGTCAGCCATGGATACAACGACGCCTTCGCCGGCTTTGCCGTCGAACACCAGACGTGCCGGATCTTCGCGATCGCCGATTCCGAGCGGGGAAACGATGATTTTCGGCTTGTTGCTTGCCAGACACGGATCTACCTCGAGCATGTGGGACTGCAGGATAGCTTCTTGACCTGCTGCCATCTCGTACGTGTAATCCTCCATAAAGCCCGTGTTTTGATTGCGGCTCATCACTTTCATTAAGCGATCAAGCGCAGCCGTCTTCCAGTCGCCCTCGCCGGCGAAGCCGTAGCCTTGCGCCATCAAACGTTGGACAGCTAGACCAGGAAGCTGTTTCATGCCGTGCAAGTCTTCGAAGTTTGTCGTGAAGGCATTATAACCTTTCTCCTCGAAGAAACGTTTAAGAGCGATTTCATAGCTTGCTTGGACTCTAACGCTTGCTTCCCAAGCTTCTTTGCTGTTCGTGCCGTAATCGAAGTCGTAGAGCTCCGCATATTGGCCCATCAGATCATCGATTTCCTGCTCCGTAACGCCATTCACGTATTGTACGAGGTCGCCGATGCCGTAGTAGTCGACAGTCCATCCGAATTGAATTTGAGCTTCGACCTTGTCGCCTTCCGTTACGCCAACGTTGCGCATGTTGTCGCCGAAACGGGCTACTCTGATGTTGAAGCTTTCGTTATAGGCAACCGCTACGTCCATCCAATCCGCAATTTGCTGCTGCACTTCCGCACGTTCCCAGTAGCCTACAACGATTTTGTTTTGTTTCTTCAGACGGGCATTGATGAAGCCGTATTCGCGGTCGCCGTGAGCGGCTTGGTTCAGGTTCATGAAGTCCATGTCGATCGTTGCCCAAGGAATGCTTTCATTGAACTGGGTTGCCAAGTGAAGCAGAGGCTTCTGCAGCAATTTCGTACCGCGAATCCACATTTTCGCAGGCGAGAACGTATGCATCCACGTGATGACACCCGCCACTTCGTCGCGATAGTTGACCTCTTTCATAATGCTTGTAATTTTATCCGCGCTTACCGCCAGATCTTGCAAGACAAGCGGATAAGGGAGCACCCCGCTATTATTCAAGGCATCCGTCATCGTCTGCGCATGAGCTTTTACTTCAGCGAGCGCTTCTTCTCCGTACAGATGCTGCGAACCTACGACGAACCAAAATTGTTTAGCTGCTGTTACTGACATCTTAATCATCCTCTTTTCTGTATTTTATAATGGCTAGTGCTATTACTTCTGCCCGTAGTAGGCATCTTTTCCGTGTTTGCGAAGGTAGTGCTTATCCAGAATGCCTTGCGGAAGCTCTTTGGCAAAATGGTTCAATTGCCGCGCGTACAGATTCATTTTGCACACTTCCTCCAGCACGACGCTGTTCACGACCGCCGACTTCACGTCTTTTCCCCAAGTGAAAGGCGCATGACCTTGCAGCAGAACAGCCGGAATCGCCATGACATCCAATCCGCGCTTCTCGAACGTTTCGATAATAACGTGACCCGTCTCCGCTTCGTATCCACGGTCAACTTCCTCTTGGTTCAAGAAGCGTGCGCATGGCACAGCGCCATAGAAGGTGTCCGCATGCGTCGTTCCCATGACGGGTACATCGAGTCCCGCTTGCGCCCAGATGGTTGCCCAAGTCGAGTGGGTATGCACGATACCGCCAATTTGCGGATAATGCTTATACAACACGGCGTGAGTCGCAGTATCGGAGGAAGGTCTCATATCACCCTCGACCACCTTGCCGTCTAGATCTACAACGACCATGTCGCTCGGCTTCATCTTTTCATAGCTGACTCCGCTCGGTTTGATGACGAACAGGCCGCTATCCCGATCGACGGCGCTCGCATTGCCCCAAGTGAATTTCACGAGTCCGTGCTTCGGCAAGTCAAGATTCGCTTGGTATACCTCTTCTTTCAGTTGTTCTAACAACGTTAGTCCCTCCCGTTCTCTAGCAGATGGTCTACAGCGGCTTGTTCAATGGCAAGGCCTGCTTGATATCGTTTGATAAAGGTTTGGAAACCTTGTACATCGGTGGCGTCAGGAGCTATCTCCTGTCCTTCGGCATCTTTGAACACTTTCTGCTCGAGGAAGTCCGACAAGCTCTCTCCTTGATCCTTGCCCGTCATGTACGAAGCTAGAAGCGCCATGCCCCATGCCCCGCCTTCTCCGGCCGTGGACATAACCGAGATCGGAACGTTCAGCGCAGCGGCCAACGCTTTTTGTCCAACGACTGGAGTTTTGAAGAGTCCGCCGTGAGCCAAGATGCTGTCGATAGCCACCTGTTCGTTTTCCGTCAAAATATCCATGCCCAGCTTGAGCGCTCCGAAAGCCGTGAATAGATGCGTTCTCATGAAGTTGGCTAGATTAAAGTTGCTTTCAGGCGAACGAACGAACAACGGGCGGCCTTTATCCAATCCCGTAATATTTTCGCCAGAGAGATAGCCGTAGCTAAGCAAACCGCCGCCGTCCGGATCGGCTTCGAGAGATTTGCCCAACAGCACGCTGAACAATTTGCCCGAATCCACATTGAAACCCATCGCTTCTGAGAATTCACGGAACAGTCCCATCCAAGCGTTCAGATCACTGGAGCAGTTGTTCGCATGCACCATGCCGACCGGACTGCCGTCCGGCGTCGTGACCATATCGATCTCCGGATACACCTTGGACAATTCTTTCTCGAGTACGATCATTGCAAAAACCGAAGTTCCCACGGAAATGTTGCCCGTACGCTTCTTGACGCTATTCGTCGCTACCATGCCTGTACCGGCATCGCCTTCAGGAGGACAGAACGGAATGCCGGACTGCAGATCCCCGGCCGGGTCCAGAATGGCAGCTCCCGCCGCCGTGAGCTCGCCAGCTTGCTCGCCGGATAGATTCACTTTCGGAAGAAGGTCGTTAAGCTGCCACGGATAACCTTTCGCCGCGATTAACTCATCGAATTGCTTAACCATCGTTGGATGGTAATTATGGGTTGACTCATCTATAGGGAAGACGCCGGAAGCATCTCCAATGCCAATTACTTTATTGCCAGTCAGCAGCCAGTGGATATAACCAGCCAGCGTCGTTACGAAATCAATGCGAGGCACATGCTCCTCTTGGTTTAATATCGCTTGATACAAATGGGCGATACTCCATCGCTCGGGAACATTGAATTGGAACAACTCCGTTAGTTCTCTTGCTGCCGCGCCGGTCGTTGCATTGCGCCAAGTCCGGAATGGTACCAGCAGTTCACCTGTGCTATCGAAGGCCATATAGCCGTGCATCATAGCGGAAAACCCGATTGATCCGACGGTTTGAAGGGTAACTCCGTATTTTTGTTGTACTTCCTGCTTCATTTCGCGATATGCGGTTTGGAGGCCTGTAATAATATCCTCCTGATTGTATGTCCAATATCCGTCTTTCAAACGATTTTCCCACTCAAAGCTTCCCGATGCGATCGTCTCGAAACGACGATCGATTAGAACCGCTTTAATCCGCGTAGATCCGAATTCGATACCGAGCGAAGTTTCACCCTTGGTTATCGCTTCTTTCAAGTCTACATGATTCATGATCACATATATCCCCTCTCTGTTCGCGGTTTGCATGATATGAACCCGCTCCTATCGCTATCTTCGACCGGAAGAAGGCGCTTTCTCTCGCTGACAGCCTTAGTATATTTTCTGTACGTACATTTGTCAATATAGTCTAATAGTTATACTAACATGAGTCACTGTCCCGTCTTTACTCGCCTAATCATCGTCGATTCCTAAGATCAAGCACGGAACTTGTACCATTAAAATCGCAATTGAGGCCAGTATATTTGCATTCTAGGCAATTCATGCTAGAATATGTACGTACAACTTTTTCAGCCAATAATGAAAGAAGTGAAATAGATGAAGCCAAAGTACCAGCTCATTATTGAAGATATCAAAAGTGATATCCTCTCTGGAACGTACAAAGCAGGGGAGAAAATCCCTTCGGAGCTTGCTTTGCAGGAGAGCTATAACGTTAGCCGGCAGACGGTTCGAAAAGCTTTACTGGAGTTGCAAAACGAGGGTTTTCTGCGAAGCGAGAGGGGTTCCGGCACGTACGTCAGCAGCCAGTACCGTTCTAGAACCGGTGCGAAGGCCACAAATAAAACGATCGGCGTCATCACGACTTATATCTCGGATTACATCTTTCCCTCCATTATCCGCGGCATTGAAAGCCGATTAAATGAAGATAACTATTCCTTGCTGTTAGCCAGTACGAATAATAATATCACCCAAGAAAAAAAAGCGTTGGAAATGATGTTGTCCTACGGCGTGGATGGACTGATTATTGAACCTACCAGAAGCAATGTATATAACCCTAATATCGCATACTACCTGTCTTTTAAGGAACAAGAGGTTCCTTTCACAATGATCAATGCCTATTATGAAGAATTGGAAGTTCCTTTCTTCTGCCTGGATGACGTGCAGTCCAGCTATCTCGCAACCCGGGAGCTGATTGCCAAAGGACATACCCAGATCGGCATCATTGCGAAAATGGATGATTTGCAAGGGAAGTTTAGAATGAAGGGATTTATTAAAGCTCTTGGAGAAGCCAAATTACGGTTCCAGCAAGAGCATGTGCTTTCTTTCGATACGGAGACGAAGCCGGACTTGTCCGCTAACTTGGAAGTGTATCTGAACGACAATCGGGAGGAATTGACTGCGCTTGTGTGTTACAACGACGAAGTAGGCTTGGAAGTCGTACATGTCTGCAGAAAACTGGGCATTTCCATTCCGGACGAGCTATCCATCATTGGCCAAGACAATTCCTATATCGCCAAAAACGCAAATATCCAGCTCACGACGTTAACGCACCCCCAAGAACAAATGGGACGTGACGCAGCGGACTGGGTCATTAAAAATTTACAAGGCAAAAAGGACTTGCCCACCACCACCTACTACCAGCCCGTATTAATCGAGGGCGAAACGGTAAAAGCCATCGAAGTGGAATAGTAGTTGTTCCAAGCAGGGGCGTCACTCCAAAGGGTGACCTCCCCCTCCTTGGAAGGACCATATCCTCCCTTATTTTAATTCCATTAGAAAATCGTTCACTGCGTGATAATAACCGTTCAAATCCTCGGAGTGGACACCGTGTCCGCATTGTTCGAACACGATAAGCTTAGTGCCAGGTCTTCGCTCTTCCATTCGTCTTGCTTGCTCGGTATCCAGAATGAAGCTCTTACCGCCATGAATAAGCATGATTGGGCATCTCGAGCCGAGCCAATCATCCCACCACACCCCGTTGGACTGAGGAACGGATACTTGCAGTCCCTTCAGATCCGTTCGGAATCCCCAACCGTGTTCATCCTCCAACACGCTTTCGGCGAAATAGTCGATCGCCCTGAGCCCTACGCTTGCAAGCGATTCTCTCAGCTCCTTTAAGGAAGCGCAGCGGAAGGGAAGCTTGTCGGCAAAGGAAAAGTTGGCATTAATCTCCGCTCCGATATCCTCCACGATAACGGCTTTGACCAATTCCGGATAACGAGCCGCGAACTGATAACCATTCAACCCGCCCAAGGAGTGCCCCAGAATCGTGACCGGCTGCCCTCCAAGCTCTGACTGAATCAGATTCAGAATGTCATCCACGTAATCCTCTCTTGCGTATTCCTTCCCAGGAGGATGGTCGCTCCAACCGTGTCCTCGTTGATCCATAGCAATAACCCGCCAATCTTTAAAGCGCACAGCCAGCTCCGAGAATGATCTTGCATTAGCCATATACCCATGCAACATCACGAGCACTCGCTCGCTATCCCCGCCAAAATCTAGATAAGACAGCCGAATATGATCGGAGTAAAAAAATTTCCTTATTGCCGAGCCGTTTTGACTAGAATTCACCATTTTGTCGTCTCTCCTCTTTGTTCAACTTTAATCTCCCGAGTAACACCTTGGCTATTAAGCTTTCGTTGTCGATATCCATATACACCAGCCAGCGCTGCGGCTATCGCCATAAAGATCGCACTGGATGCGACGCCGATTTGCAAGCCGTACCTTCCAACCGCAACACCGCCAACGATGGGACCCATAATCTGACCGGAAGCAAAAAAGGCAGTGGCTAAGCTGAGGCATGCCGCATAAGCGTGTTGAGGGACATGACGCCGAAGAAGCGCGGTCGTCATCAGCGGAGGGGTAATAAAGGAGACCAGCCCGATCGTAACAGCGCCCAATGCCGTAAAAACCATATTGTTGGTGGTTACGCCAATCACACCGATCGTCCCCAATGTTAATCCCGCAGCAAGCGTATATCCACTCGGCCAGCGGTCGATGGCCTTCCCTCCGATCCATCCGTTAAATAAGCCCGCAAAGCCTATACCAGACCAGATCAATCCGGCATAGAGAGACGGAATGCCTTTGCTCACCAAGTAGGGAATCAAATACGTGAAATAGATGATGTATCCAGCGCCAAAGAAGAAATAAGAACCGATTAAGAACAAATGCTTCTTCGGATTCAACAAGAGACGGTACACATTCACGCGTTCTTGGTCTTGCGGATCCGATTCCGCACTCGAGCGTATTGATGCGTATCCCCGCTTCCCTGTAACGAACTCAAAACCGAATGCGGCAATGACGCCAAACACGCCCATGGCCATCCAAGCATACCTCCAGCCCTCCAAGTGTGAAGGGTCTATGGTGAAGGGGGCGCATAAGCCCGTCGCTAGAATGCCGGCGGAACCGCCCAGCCATATTAGACCCGACGCCACTCCTCTTTCCTCCGGTCGAACGGTTTCCATTGCAATAGACAGGACTAACACTGTGGCGATAGCCGATAATAAGCCAATAACGAACCGCCATAGCCCGAGCTGAGCGAAATGATCACTAAATGCCGAGCCAATCATGGCCAATCCGAGCAGGTAACAAGTCACCCGATTAATGACATGCTTTCGATGCGGGAACCGCGAGATCAAAGGCGATAGACCTATTGTTCCGATCAAATAACCAATAAAGTTGACCGTGCCTAATATACCCAGTTGACTGTAGCTTCCTCCGATCTCCCTCTGAATCCCCGGCAAAAACATGCCATAGGAGAGTCGAGAAAAACCAAGAATGACGACAAATAAAAGTGATGCCCACAAAGTAATCCAGTTGAATGCCGACCTCATCCCCATTGCTCCATTCTCTCAACAAATAACTTGTTGTCCCAAGTGTACATTTGAGGGAATGTTTTGTAAAATTGAATTATATGAATGAATTATTCATAATTATTAAACCAAAGGTGATGAAAATGGATCTTCGAGCTTTAAAAACCTTCGAAGCTTGCGTGCGTCTTGGCCATTTTCAGAAAGCTGCCGAGGAACTCCAATATGCTCCTTCTACGGTAACTCTCCAGATTCAGCGCCTCGAGGCTGATCTGGGCGTTTCATTATTCGTGCGCGACGGCAAGCGCGTGAGCGTGACTGAAGCAGGCCGATGGCTCCATCATGAGGCCTCGGCTTTACTGAAGTCGGTCGGATCCATGAGACAGACCGTCTCCGATATCGCGGCCGGTGATGACGGATCCGTTCGTTTCGCCGCCATCGAGCCTATCGCAAGCCAGAAGCTGGCGACCGTTATAGCCGACTTTTGCAAGACACGTCCGAAAGTGGACTTAACCATGGAAGTGGGCGGCAGCAAATCGATCATGGACAGGGTTCGAGCCGGCGAGCTGGACTTCGGCATATGCTCGGCTCCGCCCGCCAATCTCATGCTGGAGTTTGAGCCTCTGATCGAGGAACGATTAGGTGTTATGTTACATGTGAATCATCCCCTAGCCGAACGAGATAGCATCACAGCGAGCGACCTCGCGGGGCTAACCGTTCTGGTCAAAGAACCGACTTGTGTCTATCGAGAGCTTTGGGAAAGGGCGTTTTGTCCAACCGGTCAGAACGTTTTCCCGTGCATCGAGGTTGGAAGTTTCTTTGTGATTCAACAAATGGTTAAAGCAGAGTTTGGTGTAGGCATTGTTCCGATTTACAGCGGTCTGGAGCTCGAGGGCTCCTCGGTCATCAGACCCTTCGTCGACCTGAACCCCGTCCTCGGCGTAGGCATCGTTTATAAAGATAAAAACCTTTTGGGGAAGGCAACGTTATTATTAATGAACGCCATAAGAGACGTCTGCGTACCCCATCCTACCGCATAAGTCTGTAACGACAAGCTTAAGGCCATCCTTTGGGGGATGGCCTTTTCTTTAACCCGTCATTACCCTCTCTACAGGATAGTGGAATTTTGCATCGTTTAAGCCGCCGCCAATGAAATATAAGCAGGTCGTTAAGCCGATTCTTCCGAGAAACATCAGAATCATGAGTATACATTGCGCAATAATGCTAAGGTCCGGAGTAATCCCCGTAGACAAGCCAACCGTGCCGAAGGCGGAGCAAACCTCGAGCACAATAGCAATAAGCGGATGCTGCCTGTCGGTAATGCAAATCGAGATAACCGATAAGCAACATAAGACAATCGCGAGTAACGAGATCGCTAGCGACTTCAATATATCGTCCGGATGAAGCTCACGGTTAAATACTCTGATGGAGCGGTTTCCTTTTGCAAAGTGATAAATAAACAATATGTTCAAAGCGAAAGTGGTCGTCCGGATACCGCCGCCTACGGAATTAGGGGATCCCGATATAGCGAACTGATTATTATCCACCATGATCAGACGGCGCTCGCGCAATCCGATTTTCCTACCAAACAGGAGCCAAAAAAACGTGCTCATCGCCATAATGCCGATACCCCCGAATTGCAATACAAGTATAATGACGAAATATCCGAATACGCTGTAGGTTTCCGCAACATTAAATACGCCGAGCCCTGTGTCGCTTACAATACTGACGGCCGTAAAGACGGTGTCGAAAAAAGTAACGGTAACGCCAGGTTTACGAACAGCCGGGATACTGAACAATAGAATCGATACGATAACTGCCCCTAAATAATACCCAGTAATCACTTGGGCAGGCGAACGCTTATTGACCCAATCCCTCATTTGACTCCACATAGACAACCTATTCCTTTCGTATTCCCATCGCATCTCATGGTGAATTTTCCAAGTCTATTGTTCGCCCTTGTTGCGGAATGAATACGCCTAGAGAATAAATTGTTCGTAAGTCGCTGGTCATCATTCATAAAAAAACCGCCGGATTGCCTCGGCGGCTTAAGCATACACATAATGACGCCCGATCGGTACGATCAGCGGAGAATCGGATACGGGTTAGATATACTACTCAGTCAGCCATTCTCCGCATTCATGATGGTTAAAACAATGATTAACAGAAGAAACACAACCGGAGGCATTGTTTTGCCAATCGAATCTTTGACCCTTAGGTGCGCGAGAAGTGCCCCGATCATCGTAATTCCAAGCCAAATAGCTCCCCAAGCGATTACATCTTCAGCCCAATAGCCCCAAACAAGTACTACAGCTCCGACTAACTGAACGATTCCCGTGACAACGCGAAACCATTGTGGAATTCTCAGATTGTTGAATATATCAACCCAGTACTTGGCCCCAGCAATCTTAGCAGAACCCGAAAAGACATAGTACAAAATTAACATGCTTTGAATCACGATCGAAAATATGGTCATATGAATTACCTCCCTTTAATAACTACTGACCAAATGGTAAGTTATAACTTTACATATGTCAAGTTATAATTTGATATCTGTAAAGTTATAACTTGACGCCCTTTCAATAATGGACTACGATGGCTTTAACTTTAATAGATCAGGTATGGAGGCTCAGCCGTATGGGAGAAGTACGTAATGCGGAACGCACGCAAAAAAATATTCTTGAAGCTGCACAAAAAGAGTTTTTCGCCAAGGGGTTTAAGGGGGCGCGGATCGAGTCGATCGCGGAAAACGCTGGGGTAAAGAAACAATTGATCTATCATTACTTCAAGGGAAAAGCAGAATTGCTTGAAGCCGTTCTGGCTAACTCTGCAACTAGCGAGCCAGAGTGGGTTTCGCAAATCCCTGATAACCCCGTTAATATTGCCGAGCATCGTTACAGGGTCAACAGCCAGGCGAGAGCAGACTTTATTAGGTTCGCTGCTTGGGAAGCACTTKAATCTTGGGCAGAGCCAACGTCTTGGAATAAAGGAGGGGAACTTGCCCTTCAATCTTACGTCGAGTACTGGAAAGTTCAAAAGGAAAAAGGGATTGTTCCGTCGGAGATCGAACCTGAACTTTTGACGCTGGCAATAACCTCTTTAACTATTTATCCCATTATATTCAGCAATATCACCAAGTTCATTACCGGATGCGATGCGACCGATCACGATTTTCAAGCTAGGTGGTCAACATTTCTAACCCAAGTAAGCGATCGCCTCTTGAACAAGCAGCAAGACTCTAATAGTTAATGCTACTTGTTGATCCGTTAGTAAAAAAACGCATTTGAAGTAATCCGTTCAACCTGAGTCCTATCTTATACTTTCATATATTTCAATAAGCCCCTGCTCATGGAGCAAGGGCTATATCGAACGCACAGAAGTGGTCGCTTCATTCTAAGTGTTGCTTGCTTCAGTATTCTCTTTTGATGACAAAAAACGAACCTCGAATTGTCCCAGCCAGCTTGGACTTCTGTCTAGCAAATTTAAACTTCTTCTCTTCCAACTCCTTAGGCACTTCCATCCCCTCGGATAGCTTAAAGCCAACTGCCCGTTTCTTAGGGTCATCAACCGTATACAAGACGTTAACCGCTAGACCATCCTCATAAAAGACGAAGGTCCATTTAATATTTTCCACTTGAAGCTGCGACGTCTCTAAAGGTTTAGCCGCAAACTCGATATCACGTTCTTCTTTCAAAATTCGATGTACGTATTCAAGCGTCTCCTGGCTCTCGCTGGCTGGTACAACCGTAAATTCATGCTTATATTTGTTCATAAAGTAACGGCCTTCATTCGCACGCAGTCCCGCAAGCGCTTCTGCTACCGGTGAAGATTCCAGACCAACCGTAGACACATTTTTAAAGTCAACGATATAGGACATTCTCATCCCTCCTAAAATTTTTGTGAGCTTTACATCTCGTTTACTTTTTAACAACGGGAATCCACATTTCCCCATATACGATGCCGTCTCGCTGTCCCATCTCAACCGTTGCATTGGGTCCGCCAACATAGGCGAAATTCTGGGCTTCCGGTAAGGCTTGGCCAAAGGCAATGCCGGTAAGCTTATTGCTCATCTCTTCGGCCGTATTTCCTTCGCCTTTAACGACTAGATATTGACCCTTCGGGAATTGAATAACTCTGTGTTCTTCCGGTACCGATCCTTCTGTCATGACGCCGGCATAATACATCATCTTGTGATTTACAGCTTCATTCACGGCAAAAATGTAGTCATTCGTGGCAATGGCCTTCAAAGCGCCAAGCCTTCCATCCTGCTCCACTGCCTGCCAAAAGTTTTCCTTCTCCTTGTTCATACCGGCATAATCCGTGTAATCGCTCTTCAGCTCCGTGCCGATTCCTAGAACGATAAAACTGTCTTTTTCCTCAAGGGTATACGCTGCCATAATCAAACACTCCTTTTTTTGAATTGATTCATCGATTTGTTTTTCACTTGATAAATCTATAATAACTATAAATCATGTCAAAATGTGATACTGTTTATTAGATTCTTTGAAAAAATCGCTGCCCATTAAAGTTTGCGGCTTTTTGGACGCAGCGCCCAGGAGGCGATGCCAAGCGCAGCATAGAAAAGCGGAAGAATAACGTGGAATCCACCATCACCGTAATCATGAGCGAACGCGTGAGATAAGGCCGCACCCGTCATTAGAAAAAAGATACCGCTATAAGCCCATTCCTTAAGGCGGGGAAAACCTGGCATGACGATCGCAATGACGCCAAGCAATTTCCAAGCTCCGAGAATGTTCGTGATATATAACGGGAAACCAATATCGGTCACTAAATCGACATTGCCGCCATATCGCATCAATTGTCCGATCCCGCTTAATGCAATAGAGAATGCGAGAATGATCGTGACGGTCCAATAGGCTGCCGTCCTTCCAATAGTGCGTGATTCAACCTTCGCCATTTTTTCATTACCAATGATCGTACTCATTTTCATTCCTCCAAGTGATTTGTTTTTTTACTTGATGGGTTTATAATAACGATAAACCATGTCAAAATATGATACTGTTTAGAGGTCGCGATGAAAAAAGTAGAACGGATTAACATCATCATGCGGTACATCAACAACCGCGCCCATTTTACCATCTCGGAAATCATGCATGAGTTTAATATCTCCCGTTCGACGGCAATTAGAGATATTAGGGAAATTGAAGCAATGGGAATGCCTCTAGTCGCCGAAGTCGGGAGGGACGGGGGATATTTTGTGATGAAAAACTCCGTGCTGCCCACTGTCCGCTTTACCGACAATGAGATTAAGGCTCTTTTTATCGCCTTCATGGCCACACGAAATCTGCAACTCCCGTATCTCAAGAGTCGCCACTCTTTAGCTGAAAAATTGCTCGGTCTCATCTCTCAGAACCAGCAAGATGATCTTGTTCTGTTAAATCAAATCTTGCTCTTCGAAGGTACCAACCCCCACAATCCTGACCTGCTTGATCTATCGGATCTGCCCCATCCCATGCTGGAACAACTCATCCAAAACCTTCTTACTGACTGCTACTTAGTGGTTGCCGTTGAAGAAGGTAGGGAAATAAAATCTTATCCTATCTATCTCATGCGCCTATATCGTGAAAAAAACTCTTGGCAAATTGAAGGCTTCGATCTAGTGGATGAAAAGAGGCGGATTATTCCAGTCGACAACCTCACCGATGTCAAACCATACCCCGTGAAAAAAAGAATAAGCAAGAAAAAGATTGTAGAACAACTAAGCAAGCAGGAAGAAACGATTAACCTCATCCTCGAACTTGGTCCAAAGGCGATTGCCCAGTTTAAAAAGTACCATCCTTTAAAAATTTCCATTTCCTATACGAATCCTTATCAAACGACGGCTATTCTAAAAACTTTCGTAAATGTTCATCATGCGGAGGAATTGACTGAAATAACAAATTGGATGCTTTTTCTAGGTGAAGATATCAAGGTTAGGGAGGTGCCAAAAAAGGTTTTGGAAGGTTTGCAGGAGAGGATGGATGTTTTGAGGAATAGTTGAATGCCATCGCTGCATTTCATCCCCAGGCTTCAAGGTCTCATACGTGTTTGATCCCAGACATCAGAAAAGGAATGGCCGGCTTAATAAATTCCTCCGGCAGTAATTCCTTACTATTTCTCCTCCACTCGACAGAAGCACCATAAACGCCCCAACTTAAAATGATAGCAGTAATTCTCTGAGATTTATCCTCTTCTACGGAATGTTGCTTTTGCAACATTCCGTAGAAAATGATTTCAAGCTGTTCCCTAATAATACGGGCTATGGTCTCATCGTATCCTCTATGACACCGACTAGATAACGATTTCTGAAAATCCGTTACGGCCACAAAGATATCAATAATTGATGTTTCATTTAATTCGCTTTTCTCAAAGTCTATGGCATTCAAATTAATCAATAAAACTTCCGACAATACCTTGTTCAACAAGTCATATATATCTTCAAAGTGGTAATAGAACGTTGCACGATTAATCTTAGCCTCTGTTGTAATATCCTTAACGGTAATATCCTTGAATTCTTTTTTCCCTGAAAGTTCAATAAAAGAGTCCATAATTAACTTGCGAGTTCGTAAAACTCGGGGATCTGTCTTTGATTGTGTCATATCATGTCCCTCCAACTATTTAAACAATTGTATCCATGTGTTGCATAAACGACAAATGGAATGATCTATTGGTGTTCCGATACATTTTTAATAGCTAGAATATGATTGTAAAACAAAGAGATGTTACTAACAACGATTGTTTATGACACTTTAGGGAGGCAGCAATGATGGGAAATGGGGATAAACGAATGATAAATGATAATCCTATGATTTGTGATTTAGAAACAGGTATATGCGGAACAGCCGGGGAGGAAGAGTTGGAGATTATCGATTTTAATCACCCTCAAAAATCCATTGAAGTTTATTATGTAACGGATCCCATTTGCTCTCACTGCTGGGCGCTTGAGCCTGTTCTTCGTCGTTTTAAAGAGCAATATGGGCATTATTTCAACTTTCATACGGTTATGGGTGGATTGCTGGAAAAATGGAGTGATGAGCCTGTCGACCCACGTAACGGTATATCGGGACCTGCTGACGTCTTCGGCCACTGGAGAGAGGTTGGAGAATATTCGCGCATGCCGATTGACGGTTCTCTGATGCTCGACAATCCGGTTCAATCCTCCTTCCCGCCTTCTCGTGTATTTAAAGTGATTCAAAAAATTTATAACGATGAATTAGCCTATGATTACTTAAGACGATCGCGAGAAGCTCTATTCGCATTTAATCGAAACATTGCCGATGAAACCATCATGATAGACATCTTAAATCAGCTTGGACTTGATGGAGAAGCTATTGTTCAAGATGCCGAACAACAGACCGGCCAACAATTATTGAATAAAGATTTTAGTCTCGCTAGAAGCCTTGGAGTTAGAGGTTTCCCGACGATTATTATAATGAACGAGGAAAATAAAGGAATGAAAATCACGGGCAGCCGTCCGTTAGAGTCCTATGTTGAGGGCTTAAAGCAAATTCTAAATACGGAAGAAATACTACCAAAAAAACAGCCATCCCTTTCTAACTTGCTTGAAAAAGAAAAGCTGTTATTTTCTAAAGAAATTGAGGTTATGTATGATATTGAAAAGTCGGAAATCAAAGCTTTTATGGAAAGAGAGCTTTCACCAAGCAGTTATCAAGCGAAGGAACTTCTAGGGGAATCCTATTTTACAACCACCAAATCATAATGGAGAAATTTTAGATAGGAGAACCCATTTATACAACAAAGAAGGTATTGCTCTCAATAGAATTGAGCAACAATACCTTCTTTAGCTTGGCTCAAATGTAAGCTAAAATCAGAATGCGGTAACGGTTGTCTCGAATACCGTTGTCGTTAGAGGGACATTATTCGAATCTATCAAGGCCCCTGGAGCGAACGTAACCTTTATCGTATCACCGGGTTGAAGGAAAGTTGATGGATTATTCAGTGTAATGATGAGCTGCGGCATACCTGGCATTAATGTATTCCATTGAACTTGAGTAACCGTTAGCGTTGTACTTGAGCTGCCACTATCTACAGCCACTAAACTAATAAGAGTCGATATATTCTGAAGTGTTGTTTGACTCAGTTCAGGTGAATTAAATGTTAATGATAGTGACGTTACAGGTCCAGCTTGCACCGGCGTAAATGTCACATTTGCATCTTCCGGCTGAGGTTCAGGTTGCTGTAGCGTGCCGCTCATTGGCGGCGTCGTTGCGAATGCTACCACTTGACCAGAAGCATCCGTTGCTGCGAATGCAACATAATACGTTTCACTGCTATAGCTATAGTTACAATATCCTTGTAGCACGTTTCCTGACATGGTACAAGACGTGTATCCGGACATGACCTCACCGACCGTTGGAGTCGCAAATGGCGAACTGCTCGTGCTAATCATCAACTGGGTAGCCCCCGCTGGCAACGTAATGACTCCCGCAATATTTCCGAAGCCTGGCCCATTAGATCCAAAAGAGATGTTACTAATATTCAACAATGGTGCTGGCTCCGAAGCCGGAGGTGTTGGTGTTGGTGTTGGTGTTGGTGTTGGTGTTGGTGTCGGTCTTGGTGTTGAAGTTGGTGCCGGTGTTGGTTGTGGCGGCTCAGTCACAACATGGAATTTCAGTGTGACAGACGAAAAGCCTCCGTAAAGATTAATGGCGTATTCCCCGACTTTACCCTTTCTCGGCATTGTGAAAGGTACCGAGAAGGTGCCTGGTTCACCAGTGGGCGCCGTATTTATCGTTCCAATGGAAGCTGGAAGATTCGGGACGACTGCGGCGTTAACCCCAGACAACAAGTTAGACGATGGCAGCAATATTAAATAACCATATTGATCAAACGCATCGAAGTTCACATGATAATTACGAGACCATTCAGCTTGCGTTACTTCTTGACCGTTCAAGTCACGAAGCGAGCCTCTCAATTCCAATTTTGTAATAAGTTGCGCATCCCCAACTTTAAAGTTTTTAGTGACAGTAACCTGGTTGTCTGTAGCAATTAAAGTTATAGGTACAACCGAACCCCGCTCGATCCCCGGTTCCGTGGTATCCGCTATGACTGCCATACGATCGAGATCAATCTTGGCAGTGACATTAGTATATAGATCTAGTTTGGGAGCTTGAACCGTTTCGCCATACTGATTGATAGCCTTAAACGGAATAGCGACCGCTTTGGAGTTGGCAAGCGTGTCGGACGCAGAGGCAAATTCAATCTTGGTGACTGTCTCGGCTTCTACTGTCAAACTTGCGGTAACCTTGTCCACATCCGCAGCATCAAGACCAGACAAAGTAACGGTATACTCCCCTGCCACCAAACTGTCCTCAAAGGTCAAGGTAGCACTCTTCTTATCATCCGACCACGTGACCGAGGCACTCCCCTTCGAGACAGTGAGCTTCGCCTTTTGTGTGTCGACAGGCTTATTGAAGGTCACGTTGATCTTCTTTGCTCCGACCGCTTTCGCTCCCGTGAGGCTCACTTTCCCAGGTGCAACGTACTGTTGCTTGGCTTCGTATGCGCCTGTAAGGAGCAGATCGCGCGTTGCGTTGGCTTGGCCGCCGAACGTTCCGTCTGTGCCATTTGGCAATAGTTTTAGTTGCAACGCCTCGGCGACATAACCCTGCGCCCAGTCGGATACCGTACTATCGTCGCCAGTCTTCGCTTTTGCTTCCGCGTCCTTGCCTAACACTCGGACCAAGAACGCGGCCAACTGCTCTTTGGTTACTTTTCCGGCCGGATTGTATGTGCCTTCGCCATAACCAGCCGTAATGCCGGCCGTTTTGAGCGCTTCAATGTAAGGCAACGCATAACCGTTGGCATCATCTGCCTTGACGTCGCTGAAACTGGACGTCTTCAGATCTTTATTGACTTCAATGCCCGTAATCAATGCCGCAACCTTTGCGAACTGTGCGCGGTTCATCTCCTCTTTGAGCCCGAACGTCGTATCGCTGACGCCATCGAAAATCCCAGCGCTGATCATGGCATCGAACTTCGCTTTCGTTGCCGCATCCAGATCCTTTAGATCGGTAAAGTCGGCAGAAGTCTTGGTTGCCGCGTTAGCGGGAAAGCCAAAGGCAACATTTAATCCCAGTAGAGCCGCTATCGAGAAACTCAAAATTCTTTTTTTCATCGGATTCATCCCTTCTGATGTTCACACAATCCAGAAATATTCTGACTGTTTCTAATCTTTTCGGCAAAAATATTGTCGATTTCTGCTACACCATATCACAGCCAGTCTAAACAAATCCTAAACAAGTGCTAGTGAAAAGGAGTATCCCTCCGTTATTTTTCATAACTTTGGGATACTCCCTATATGGAGCAAAACGATTCAATTCGTTTCCAGCAATCTCCTGGCCGTTTCTTTCGGCTCAATCCCGAACTCCGTCAGCAGCAGCATCCTTAACGCCTCATATTGCTTGATCGCCGCAATGCGGTCATCCGACAAAACCAGCACGCGAATGAGCCGTTCATGAATGGACTCATTCAGCGGATCATGGACAAGCGCCTTCCTCAGCAGATCCGCAGCCGCAGCATATTGCCCCTTCTTCTCCTCACGTTCATGAAGGCGTAGCAAGCTCGCGACATACTCGCTTTCCAGGCGAACTCGCGTCGGCTCTGCCCATTCGTACGAAGTGCTTGCCATATAGCCCTCTCCGTATAATTGAACGAGCTCAGCGGCATAGTCACGCAGCTTTAGGTCGTCAATTTGCGCATGCGTGGCCAGCATACGATCCCACTCATTAAGATCACAGTGCAATTGGCTCATATCGATTCGGTAACCGCCTTCCACGTGCTGAACGATACCTTCAAGCCCGATTTGACTTAAAGCTTTGCGCAAATAGTGAGTCGTTGTATTAAACTGCGCCCCTGCCCGATCTACCTCTACCTCTCCCCACAAACGATCGAGAATTTGGTCTCTGCTCACCACCTCGCCGCGATGGTGAATGAGAAATGCCATCAATTCCTCGGTTTTGGACGTTCGCCATTTGATCGCAGTGCCGTTCTCTGTCTCCACGCGCAGACGCCCGAAGCATCGGATTTTCATTCGCGGATGTGCTTTATGAACATGGAACGCTTGCAGCAAGAGACTCGCATAACTTGATGCATCCATCGATCCCGCATCTTTGTCTCCATACGACTGCACATAAATAGACAACAGCTCTGCCATAGCGGAACCCTCTTCTACGAAGCTGCGAATGAACCCTTGAGGTTTGGCCAGACGCAAAGCCGCACCCAGCTTCGCAAGCGCCGACTCCAGCTGGTTGTCGCGATAGTACGTCATGCTTTGTACGATCAGAATGTGAATGCGGTCCCTCAGACGGTCTTCCTTCTTTAACAGATGATAGATTCGCTCTGCGAGAGATAACGCCGATTCGAATTGTTCGCATGCAGCCAGCACGCGAACAAGCGCCAATTGTTCAGAAACTTGGTCCAGCGTTGCTTCGTCCGAGTGCGACATCCCGCATTGCTTCAACCATAGCTGAGCAGACGTGATATCGCCTTCACGCACCGCCAAGCTCACCTGCTCCGCTTCGATTTTGCGTATGAAGATTTCATAGTCGGGTGAATCAATCTTCAGCTTCAGTTGTTCTAGCAGCGCCGCTGCCTCTAGTGAGTTCCCCTTTGCATGCTGAATTCTAGAAGCAGCCACAACGAGCTGATACCGATTGCGGGGAACCGGATCGAATCCGTSTGCATGCATAACGCGGCTCAGCCATTCCTCCGCTTCCTTCAGCCGATTCCACTCGTACAATACCTTGGCATAGGAAGCATACATCGGCGTCGCATACGGATGGTTAACGTGTTCCCGCCAATACTCGATCATTCTTATGAAAAATTGTGCCGCACCCTGGTAATCGTTAATGTAACTCAGATGGTCTTCAAACTCTTCAACCGAATAATGCTTATTGTTTCCGCCTTGAATAAACAAGCTTTGTTCATGTGCGGGCGCAAACGTATCTCCACGGATAAAATAGTCAGCCGTGCTCTGAAGATCTTTTTTCACATAGGCAGCCGTACCGCAGACATAATAGATGTCCCCCATGGTCTTACGCCATACGTCAGCATCCATTTGATCCTTCAAAGCTTCGAAACGAATACGAAGCCGTTCCGCTCGATCCGGAATGTGATGAAACTGCCGAACGCCGACCATCACGAACAAATAAAAAAGCTCAACAAGCGGTCTACTCGCTATATATTGCTCAGGCACTTGCATCACCCAACGAGCAACGACGGTGTTCTTGCCTCCAAGAAGCTCGTACAGATGCAATTCGATTAGGCGAGCGACATCCTCATATTGCCGTCCCACCAAAAAATGTTCCGCCGCTTCTACAATATACCCGTTATGTTCGAGCCATTGCGCAGCACGCGTATTCGACTGAACCCATAGCTCGGGTTGTTTTCGAGCAAGCATCGACTGCAGGAAATCAGACAACAGATGGTGATAACGATACCAGTTGCGCCCATCGTCCAGAGGAATGATGAATAGCTGAAGCTGCTCCAGCTGTTCCAACTGCTGCTGACCTCTCGCTTGACCGGTTACCGCCTCGCACAATGCATAATTCATCTGGCTTAACACGGAAGTTTGCAGCAAAAAATCGCGCATCGCCTCCGGCAGATCGCGAATGACTTCCTCCAGCAAGTAATCGGATATGTGCTGCTGATGGCCGCTGAATTGACGGATGGATTCCGTCATATTTCCGCTTCGTTTCAGTGAAATGGCCGCAAGCCGCAAGCCGCAAATCCAACCCTCGGTTTGGTCATACAGCATATGGAGCTGCTCAGCCGACAGTCGCAACTCCGTCGTCTCTCGGAAGAAATCGTTGGCTTCTTCTAGTCGGAACCGCAGCTGCTCGATCGTAATCCTCCGCATCTCGCCTTTCGCAAATAATCTTGCTGTCGGGAAGGGGAGGTCGTTGCGGCTTGCAATATATAAATGAATATGGTTTGGGAGGTGTTCCAGCAAGTAGCTCATCGACTTCTGGATTGCCGGCATTGTCGCCAGATGATAATCGTCGAACATGACGACCAGCTCGTCCGGCAATTGGTTCAACTCGTTGATCAGCGCAGTCATCGCCGGCTCCATCGATGCGGAAGATGCAGAAGGCCCCTCCGCCAGCAGAGGCAACACGGTCAGGCCAAAGGCGTCGACATGATTCTGGATCGAAACGATGACCATGTTCCAGAAGGTGATCCAATCATCGTCCTGCTTGCTCAGTGACACCCAAGCGACAAGCTTGCCGCTTTGTTTAGCCCATTCGCTTAGAGCCGTCGTTTTCCCATAACCAGATGGAGCAAATAAGAGCGTCAGCTTCGCGTCCATGCCCTCGTCAAGCAGACGAAGCAGATCGGCACGGGCAAGCAAGGTATGCCGTTCATAAGGGATGTGTATCTTCGTTGCGGCAATCATCGAAAGCCCCCCATAATACAGAAAATGAGTAATTAGGAGTAACTTCGACATTCAAGTCATAAATTCCTGTGCTTAGGCCGTGCAGAATATGCCCCGTAGACGCATGTGCATGGTGTTGTGTTATGCCAAATTCGGATAAATCGCAGCTACACCGCCGGCCAACGCGCTTTGGATCATGCGGCTTAAATCATCGGCAAGAATCTCAAAGCTTCCGGATTCGATTCCATCAATAGCGATTTTTGCGATCTCCGCAGGGTTTGACTTAGGAGCATTAACGCCTGAGGTCATATCTGTCTCCATGTATCCAACATGCAGGCCGGCTATTCGAATTTTTTGAGGATACAGACTGATGCGCAGATCGTTCGTCAGTGCCCACTCTGCCGCCTTCGCAGCCGAATATGCTCCTATGCTTCCCGTGCTTAACCAAGATAAGGCGGAGAGAATATTCAGTATGGACCCTCCCCCGTTATTCGCAAGGATAGGTGCGAAAGAACGAATCATGGACAGGGTGCCGAAAAAGTGCGTATTGAATTCTAGATGGATGTGATCGAGATCGCCGTCAAGCAAGGAAGCGCCTGTAGATACGCCTGCATTGTTGATCAGAATCGTTACATCTTTCGCGGTAGCAGCAGCTTCAGCTACTTCTTGTGGGTTAGTGATATCCAATTTAACTGGAATTACGCCTGGGATGTCAATGGACTCCAGATTTCTAGCCGCGGCATACACCTTAGCTCCTCTGGATACAAGCTCAATAGCCAGATGGCGGCCAAAACCTCGGTTCGCGCCTGTAACAAAGGCAACTTGTTCAGAAATTTTCATAATTATTCGCTCCTTAGCATGGTTTGTTTTAAAGCGGAGGTTACCTGATTTTTACGATGATCTTCCCTTTTGCTCTGCCTGATTCGGAGTGCTCAATCGCTTTCTGGGTGTCTTCAAAAGGATAAATTCGATCAATAACGGGCTTTATTTCATCGTTTTCGATCCATTTGGTGAGGATCTCTAATTGTTTGCCGTTTGGTTTCATAAACAGGAAGCTGTACTTGACCTTATATTTTTTCTCTAATTTAGTAATCTTCCGGGCAACCAATCGAAATAGATTCGTTTTGACGAAGCCGGCCCGCTCCTCTTCTCCGAAGCGCGCATTGGGCGGTCCTACGACGGATACGATTTGACCTTGCTTTTTGACCATTTTAAAAGCCTTCTCTAAAGTCTCTCCGCCTTTGGTATCGAAGACGGCATCATAATCTTGTAACAGCACATCGAATTGTTCTGTTTTGTAATTGATGATGCGATCAGCTCCAAGCGATTCGACCAATTTGGCTCCAGCTTCGCTCGTCGTTGTTGCGACATAAAGTCCCATCACTTTGGCAAGTTGGATAGCAAAAGTACCGACTCCGCCGGAACCCGCTTGAATCAATACCTTCTGTCCGGCCTTTAATTTCAATTTTTCATGCAATACTTGATAGGAGGTAAGCCCAACCAATGGAATGGACGCCGCTTCCTCGAAGGTAAGGTTGCGAGGCTTTAGGGCAATATCGTATTCATTCACGGAGATATATTCAGCGAAGGTTCCGCCCTTGCTTGATCGGCCGTATACTTCATCACCGACCTTGAATTTTGTAACCCTCCTTCCCGCTTGAAGAACAACACCCGCAAAATCATATCCTAATACATGGGGCATATCGTATTTCAGCAGGACATTGATTTTACCATCTCGCACAAGAAGATCGAGGGGGTTCACGCTGGCCGCATGGATTTCCACCAGCAAATCGTGCTCGCCTACTGCGGGAATTGGAATGTCAGTTGATCTGAGCGGAAATTTCCCGTATTTGTCAATTACCATAACTCTCATCTTCGCTTGATTAGACATTGATTGTTCCTCCTTGTTAGTTTCGGCACGTTTTTGAGAATGATCGTTCTAATATAACTAAAAAAACATCACCTCTCTAAAAGTTTCATAGATGTATGTGCGGTACGGTGAAGTTTTTCTTTGGCAACCGACATTCTTGCCATTGCCCTTAAACCAACCCACACATTATGCAGGTATTCTGCCAATTCTCCGGCATCGTAATCCGTGTTGAATTCGCCGTCACGCTGCCCCCAGACAATAATTTCCTTGAGCTGCTGCTCTGCTATTGTAAACGCCTTAGTCAGCTTGGCATCAACATCGGCATCGCGTACTGCCAATTCTACTGCGGAATTCACCATTAAACAGCCGGAAGGCGAGTCTGCTTGTCCATCAATCATGAAGCCAAATATAAACTGAAGAGCTTCCGTCGCAGTGTTGGAACGTTTAATTCCAGATGCAAGCTCGGCATTGATTTTCTCGCCAAAACGATCCATCGCTTTTAGAAACAACATATGTTTGTCTCCAAATGTGTCATACAAGCTTCTTCGATGGATTCCCATGCGCTCGACCAGATCGGTCATGGACGTCTTCTCGTAACCTTGTTCCCAGAAGAGTCTCATCGCTTTATCCAATACCGCGTTCTCTTCAAACTCTTTGCTTCTCGCCATTTATATCTCCCTCCAGTTATCAATATAGCATATTGAGAACGATCAGTAAAGAATTGACGTCTTAACGACTCGTCACATCATGAATTCGCCCTACTTGTGGTAAGGTTCGCCGTAACGGGGCTAACGGCGAAATTTCGACAGATTCTTGGCGGAGCTGGTTTTGAACTTGTTAGGGAGATAAATAAGCCGCCAATCGCATTTTACGTGGCGGCTTATCACACTTCCGTATGAAGTTTTTCTGAAAATGTCCGAGACATCGTAAGAAACAAAAAGCTTCGGCGCAAGCCGAAGCTTTCTGACGGAGACTCTCCGTGTCTATGGCAAATACGTTCCTCCGTGCGGCAACGTAGGTCATTTGCCCATGCGGAGAGTATCGGCGTAAATTCGGAAAACATCATCCGACGCGTATTTCTCGACATAGACAGACGACCATACCTGCGCCAAGGCCTATTGTTGGTCCGGCAGACGTAATGCGTTTGCCGAAGTTTGCGCTTGATCTAAAAATTCCTCTGCTTGGGTCAACTGCTGCCGGGCCGTCTCCAAAGCTTGTGAATTTGTTGCCGCATTAGATTCACTTATCGAGCTTATCGCCTGATTTAAAGCCGTTTGTGCCTCAGAAACCGCGTTAGATGAATGCTGCTCCAGCGTATTGCCGCTCGAGTTAAGTGTACCTCCTGCCGGTTTTCTTGCATTTTCGGTAGCTAGATCAATTTTGTTTTCATTGGGCAAAGCGAGTTCTCCTCCCTTGAGCAAGATCATTAATTTAAACAGAAATAAGTATGCGGTTGAGATTTTATTTATATTCCTGAGACTGCATGGGAATATTCGGATCCTACATTTCCGGCAATCCATTTTAGTATAAGATCCGATGCGTCGGAAAATCTAACGTTGATGAAAAAAAAGGAGGTGATAATTTCTCCATGAATACGCCAACGCTAGCGCCGCACGAATCGATGGAACTGCATGAAGCATTAAACTTTAAAACGCTTTGCCTCGCTAAGTCAAAACTTATGCAAGGCTTGGTCTTTGACCAAGAGCTAAAAGCGTTAATGCAGAAAGACGTCATTCAATCCACACAACAGATCGCCGAGCTGCAAGCAATCTACGCAAGAGCTCCTTTCCAAGCGCCTGTTCCGAATAGCCCGACACCTATAACACATTAAAGGGGAACGCAAATGAATTCCGATTATTTAGACCCGATTAATTCATTAAATATGCCGGAAATGGCCGATATGACTTTTGCAATGGACTTCCTTCTTCGTGCCAAGGAGGGTGTGCGAAATTTGTCCATCGCCCTTACGGAAACGGCTTCTCCGGATGTAAGAGCATTGCTGCGCAATCATCTTAAGCAGGGTATTGCAATGCACCACGAAATTACGGAGCTCATGATTCGCAAAAAATGGTTCCACCCTTACGAGCTGAACGAACAGTACCAACTCGACCAGCTTTCGGCGAAAAATACGGTGATGATCGGGCAGATGAATTTGTTCCCAGGCGATACGTCACGTAAAGGGATGTTTGATCGGATCCCAGATGAACATATTGGAGGACATAAAGCATGAAGGCGGTAACTTATCAAGGGATTAAAAATGTCGTGGTCAAAGAGGTGCCGGATCCGAAGATTCTGAAACCGGACGATATGATCGTAAAGATCACCAGTACCGCTATTTGCGGTTCCGACCTTCACCTTATTCACGGGATGATCCCTAACCTTCAGGAGAATTATGTCATCGGGCATGAACCGATGGGGATCGTAGAAGAGGTAGGCCCCGACGTGACAAAGGTAAAGAAAGGCGACCGTGTGATCATCCCGTTTAACATCGCATGCGGAGAATGCTTTTTTTGCAAAAATCAGCTGGAAAGCCAATGTGACAATTCAAACGAACACGGGGATATGGGCGCATATTTCGGCTACTCCGGAACGACCGGCGGATATCCTGGCGGGCAAGCCGAGTACTTACGAGTCCCGTTCGCAAATTTTACCCACTTCAAGATTCCCGAAAACTGCGAACAACCGGACGAAAAGCTAAGCTTGATCGCCGATGCCATGACGACGGCATTCTGGAGCGTAGATAACGCCGGCGTAAAGAATGGAGATACGGTCATCGTGCTCGGCTGCGGTCCGGTCGGACTTCTGGCCCAGAAATTCTGCTGGCTTAAAGGAGCAAAGCGGGTCATAGCCGTCGACTATGTCGATTACCGCTTACAGCATGCGAAGCGAACGAACAATGTGGAAATCGTAAACTTCGAACAGGATATGAATATCGGCAACAATCTCAAGGAAATGACCAAAGGCGGCGCCGATGTCGTGATCGATGCGGTAGGAATGGACGGCAAGATGAGCGATCTCGAATTTCTAGCCAGCGGTTTGAAACTGCAAGGTGGCACCATGAGCGCATTTATCATTGCGTCTCAGGCTGTCCGCAAAGGCGGGACCATCCAAGTTACCGGGGTATACGGCGGACGCTATAACGGATTCCCGCTCGGCGACATCATGCAGCGCAACGTGAATATCCGTTCCGGACAAGCTCCGGTCATTCACTACATGCCGTATATGTACGAGTTGGTTACGTCGGGGAAAGTGGACCCTGGAGACATTGTTACGCACGTCATTCCGCTCAGCGAGGCCAAACGCGGCTATGAAGTGTTCGATACGAAAACGGACGATTGCATCAAAGTCGTCTTAAAGCCTTGAATATGGATAGATACATGGGAGGACAATCCGAATGAATTCCAATTACGCTTTGCATGAGATGCTGGAGGTTCATGAAATGGCTGCGTTCAAGACGGTTTGCATGACCAAATCCAAAACCATGCAAGCTCTGGTAACCGACCCAGAACTCATGCAAATTTTGCAGCAAGACGTTCAATTATCACAGCAGCAGCTTCAGGAGCTCGGTGGAGTGCTGTCTAAAGTGACCCAATAGGAGATAAAAACATGAACACAATATTAGAACACATGACAGGGCTTAATACGCTGACCGATGACGTGATCGCAATGGATTTTTTTATGAACGCCAAGAGCGGAGTCAGAAACTACGCCATGGCCGTGACCGAATGTGCCACCCCCGAAATCAAGCAAATTTTGATGAAACAGCTCGACGAAGCCATAGACTCCCATGAGAAGATAACAATCTACATGATGCAGCGGGGCCTATACCATCCCTACCATATTCCAGAGCAAATTCAGATCGATCTGAAAAACATTCAGACCGCTATGAACATTCCGTCCTGACAACGTATTTCGTCCCGGCAAAACGCGCAAAACCATAATGGTTCAGGCGCGTTTTTGCTTTAGCCGGAGACTTGGAGAGTATATAGATAATCATCCTGCCCCCTATCAATAATAGTGATCCTTGTATTACAATGTTACCGTCTTTGGCAACGAGAACGACACCGCTGAAGTTATCCTTTTTGGCCATGAATGTATCCAATTTCTTTTGTAGATCCCCCGGCAGTTTAGATGGATTGGAGTTATTTCCGTTATTTGTGTAAGTTGTTCGTAAAGTCGCATTACTCGAGTCAATTCCATTCATTATGATTTAGTCCACATACGTCTTGAAGCGGCCACAGCACCTGCTAATAGTACGGCAATAAACACGATGGATAGAACTATCGCTAACCACATATCCGTATCACTCTGACGGCGAATTTAAAGGGATACCCTTTTGAGCGCCTTATAGTTGTCACAAATAAGCCCGTTTCCCAACAGGAACACGGGCATCAAAAAGTTTTAGAATCCTTCCACCGCTAGTTTAACAATCACTCTTCTTGCGGTTACTTTCTCATATGCGATCCGAAGATTGGCCGCGTGAATCGGCTGTAGCCTAGGCTCGAGAACGATGCCCCTCAGTTAGAAACGTTTGGCAAAATCTGTAGCATGAGCAATTGCTTTTTCTTTAATAGCTGGAGCTTGCTCTAATGATGCCGTTCCTTCAACAAAAATTGCCTCAATAGATTGAATCCCATAGAACTGTAAAATCTTAGTAAGATAGCTGTATCCCATTTCATATGCAGCAAGAGGACCTTCCGAATAAACGGAACCACTAGTTTGAATGTGTAAGGCTTTCTTGCCGGACAACAGACCTAAAGGACCATCTTTGGTATATTTGAACGTCTTACCCGGAATTGAAGTCACATCCGTGTATGCTTTCAAAACCGGCGGGATCGAGAAATTCCACATGGGGGAAACATACACGTATTTATCGGCAGCCACGTATTGATCAACAATCGCCTCAAGACGAGCTACTTTTGATTTCTCGGCGTCAGACAGTTGATCGAAAGACGAACCCGATCGAAGCTTTCCCCAACCGTGTAAAACATCGGCATCAAATTGTGGAATATTCTCCTTGTACATATCCAAATGAACAATTTCATCAGTTGGATTTGCCTCACGATACGCTTCAATAAATGCTTTGCCTACCGCGAGGCTAAAAGATTCCTGAGGATCAAGGGGATGCGCGGTGATGTACAGTACAGTAGTCATGAATAATCAAAACTTCCTTTCTATAATCAAATGAAGTACACTTTCAAGGTTGATCATATACTATATACTTACTTATCGTAAGTAGGCACAATAATGTGGTATAGTATTAAAAAAGGTACTGTAACGGAGGCCAACGTATGCATAAGAACCCTGTCCAATGTCAATTCGTTGCGGCGCTGGATTCGATCGTCGGCAAATGGAAGCCGATTATCCTTTATCATTTGCTTCAAGGTAAACCTTTGCGGTTCAATGAGCTAAGAAGATTAATGCCCGATATTACTCAAAGGATGCTTACGCTCCATCTGCGCGAATTGGAGGAGGAAGAGTTGGTTAAACGAGTCATTTATCCGCAAATCCCGCCGAAAGTGGAGTACTCCATCACGGAATACGGCATGAGCCTGTCTCCGGTGTTGGAAACCTTACATCAATGGGGGTTGGCCCATGTTGAGCGAAAACAGTTGAAAAAGGCGAAAAATGAACAAACAGAAACGGACTAGCGCTCAACATTACGCTAGTCCGTTTCATTCTGCACCGAGTCACAAAATATAACGAAAGTGATTACGAGGTTCTGAAACTTAATGTATATTTGAGAAGAAATCATTCATTATGCTTGGGTAAAGGACGGATACCTGTGAAAAAAGTTTTTTATTTCATGGATTGGGGTATCTTTGGGCTCCGCTCCTATAATTATATTTTGCTGTTATTACATATTGTAATGGAGAGTGAATTTTCACCCCGATTGCTCGTAGACGTCGTTTGGCTCTTAGCGGCCTTTACTATTCCTATTTTATTCTGGTTTCCGCAGCTAAGGAAGAACAAGGAATGGTTCATCTTAMTTGAACTATTGCTAGGAGGATCTTATTATATTAAATCGTTCACGCAGGCGGATCAGTTGGGAAGTGTCGATTATCTTATCCCGAGTCTTACAATCGGTTACTTATTGACCAGAAAGACGGCCTGGAGCATGCCGGTACTATTGTTAATGCCCTTTACCAGCATGTTATTCGGAAAAGTTACATGGGACCTGGCGCTCGGTTCAAGCTCAGATAACCTTCTTTTCTCTTTTATCGGAATTTGGGTCAATTTCATTGCCACAGCCTATCACGAGAAAAATAAATTAGCTAAAGAAATTGACGAACAAAATAAATTGTTAACCCAATATGCTGCCGAGATCGAAAGGATGACTCTGCTGGAGGAACGAAGTCGTATGTCCAAGGAGATGCATGACACGTTAGGACACTCTTTTATTTCCCTTATTATGAGTCTCGATGCTGCTATTGCGCTTCTAGACAAAAAACCAAATCTAGCCAAGGAGAAATTGATTAGTATAAGAGGACTGACGGAACAAAACTTGGATGAAATGAGGAACATCGTGCACAAGATGGGGGAGGAAGAGAATATAAGTCTAGTAAACCAAGCACAGGGACTCATCAACAACTTTCGAGAATATACCGGAACGGTCATTCGCCTCACGCTGAAGGGAACAGAACGGACAATTAGTTTCGATGTGCGGCAATCGATAATTCGGGTGATACAAGAGTCTTTTACGAATGCACTAAAGCATGGAAATGCATCGGAAATTGAGTTGGTGCTCCAGTTTACTCTATCAACTTTGTGTGTTTCCATTCGAAATAATGGAAAATCTCCAGAAAAGCTTGAGTATGGGTTCGGCCTGACAACAATGAAGAATCGGATTGAGATGCTGGGAGGTACCTTTTCAATCTCCGCCTTGGCGATCACTGGTGCTGAAGTCAGATGCGAAATACCACTGAAAGGAGATAAGTTGTATGCCAAAAATTAAAGTACTCATCGTTGATGATCAGGAATTGATCCTTGAAAGTCTAAATATCGTACTAGAGATGGAAGACGATATCGAGATTGTGGGATTGGCTAAGAATGGTGAAGAAGCTATCAACTATTGTGAAAGATCCCAACCGGATATCATCCTCATGGATATAAATATGCCTATTATGGATGGCGTTGTTGCTACAGAAAAGATCAAACCCCGATTCCCGTTAACGAAAATTATTATTCTAACTTCGTACAAAGAAGTTGAATATGTTCTGGCAGCATTAAGTCATGGAGCTGAAGGCTTCCTACTCAAAGCCATCCATCCCAAAAACCTTATAGCCGGCATACGAGTGGTTCACACAGGAGGCACACTCATTTCGCCAGAAATGGCAGACAAAATGATTAAAAGCATGCTGAAAAGTGGTATTTCATCGACTATGGATACAAGGGCCTTGGAACCCGGATTGCTTGAGAAAAACAATGAATTCGGACTTAGCGTCCGCGAAGTCGAAGTTCTTCACAAGCTGGCGTTAGGTTTGCGCAATCAGGATATCGCTAAGGCATTATATCTTAGTGAAGGTACGGTTAAAAATTACATCTCGAATATTTATTCGAAATTGAATGTGAAAGGAAGAAGAGAAGCTGCCTATAAGGCTAAGGAAACAGGGATTATAGATCCTTAAAGAACACGCCATTAAGAAGAATGAGATCATACAATAGATCTGCTCACAGCCGACACCGTAATGGATGTCGGCTTTTATTTGGCTAAAGTCATATGACCAAGATATGACGAAACGGCACTGCTGACGCATGACTTTTTTAACGTATATTGGAACATAAATAGATATCCTGTCAGAGGAAAAGGAGCGATCACTGATAATGAGAAAAACGAATACACCTAACAATGAAGCGCTTAGTGGTAAGAGAAGGTCTACGTTTGTTGCGTTCTTTCAATCCCCCCTCATCTGGATGCTCGTGGGAGCGATTGGGATCATTCTCGCCAATGTGGCATTCAACTTGTTAACCAAAGATTTAAAAGCACCAGGGTCCGTCATACTGACACTTGTCKGATGTGCCGTTGCAATCGTTATCTATTGGCTTGTGATGAAGTATCTGGCGCGGCGTCCGGTTCCCGAGCTTCTGTTCCAACGGCGTGCGATATCGGAAGTTATTGTCGGTGCTGTCGTCGGTCTTATCTTTATCATCGTTTCAACAGCCCTCATCGTCCTATTTAATGGGTATTCATTCAAGTGGGCAAACGAAAACATCGGCTCTATCGTTTGGCCTATCATCATCACACAACTCGGCGGTGCCTTCATAGAAGAATTAATCTTCCGGGGGCTTGCCTTTCAAGCAATTGAAAAAATGGGTGGAAGCCTGCTTGCACTGACCCTAACATCCCTCTTCTTTGGGGTCGCTCACCTAGGCAACCCCGGAGCTACGGCTTGGGGAGCCCTCTCTATTGCCATTGAAGCTGGTGTATTGCTGGGTGCAGCCTTCCTTTGGCGGCGCAATGTTTGGTTTATCATAGGCCTCCATTTCTTTTGGAATGCAATAGAGGGACTCTTAGGCATTCCCGTATCAGGCCATACCTCCCCAGGTCTTTTCACGGTCGAAGTTACGGGCCCGGCCCTTCTCACTGGAGGCAAATTCGGTCTTGAAGCTTCGATAATACCCGTAATAATCAGTCTGTTGATCGCCATCCCTATGCTGATTTTTGCTCGCCGCAAAGGGCATCTCCTATCTCTCCGTCAAGATCCAAAATAATATTCGAACCTGTTGCAAATAATTGAATTTTCGCCCGCCGCAGTGCGGATGGTAACATCTATGAGCGAAATCGAAAGGCACCGTTCAGGTGCCTTTTACTCATCTCGGTATGATTTTCTGGACAGGCATTGGTCATTAAACCCCTGCAAGTTCTTGTCTGAATTTCGCCCTATTTGTGATACGGTTCCCCCCGATTTATCTTCACCGCCCGATAAATCTGCTCCACCAGCACCAGCCGCATAAGCTGGTGCGGCAGCGTCATGCGCCCGAAGCTGAGCTTCTGCTGGGCGCGCTGAAGAACAGCGGGAGCGAGCCCGTTGCTCCCGCCAATAACAAAGGCCACATGGCTCCGCCCGTATGTGGCCAACTTGTCGAGCTGCGTCGCGAGATCCTCGCTCGACCACAGCTCGCCATCAAGGGCAAGCGCGACGACATGCGCGTCCGGCTTCAGCTGCGCCAGAAGCCGCTCGCCCTCGCGGTCGCGCACAATCGCTTCCTCCGCCGGACTCATCGTCTCCGGCGCCTTCTCATCGGGCACTTCCGTGAGCGTAAGCTTCACGTAAGGCCCGAGCCGCTTGGCATACTCCGCGATGCCAAGCACCAAATATTTTTCCTTCAGCTTGCCAACCGCCGCTATCTGTATATGCATAAATTACGTTACACATCCTTTTAAATGTTGCTCCCAGCATAGCAGAAAATAACCCGATATGTGAAGCGAAGCCCCTCATCGCCCAACTGCCCTGCAAATCCTTTATTCTGCTTATTTGACTAGCATTGATTTGTGATAAACTACTGCTAAAGGAGTTGATTGAAGATGGATATTTTTCGTACGTTAGCCGAGGAGAAGATACGCGAGGCCATGCGCAAAGGGGAATTCGACAATCTGCCCGGCGCCGGCAAGCCGCTTCCTCCAGACGATATGGATAACGTGCCAGAGGAGCTCCGAGTTGGCTACAAGCTGCTCAAGAACGCCGGAGTACTTCCCGAGGAAATGCAGCTTCGCAAAGAAATGATCACGCTTGGCGATCTCATATCCGCCTGCCAGAACGATACCGAACGCAAAAAGCTTCAAGGCCAGTTATCCGCCAAGAAGCTTCGCTATCAAACTATAATGTCCGAACGCGGCTGGGCATCATCCGAAGCGTTCATCGATTACCAGCGTCAAATCATACAGAAGCTGCTCGACAAGGACGAGGATTGACTCATAGCACCACGACCATCCATTCCTTCCGTAAACAACAGCCGCCGACCGAATATATACCCGTTACACCACCAGGAAAGTGGCTGCTTCTTCACACAAATCGCACTTGCGCGGCGGATCCCAATCCGCGAACTGCGTTTCCTTTAAATCGACCACGTCCGGCGCATCCTCATACTCATCTACGAATCTATCTAACGCGTTCTCAATATGAGCTTTACATACACAATACATAATCTGCTCGCTTCCTATCCCTAGTTGATAATTTGATTTTGTTCGCTATCTCCAGCATATCAGAAAATGTCGTATGCTGTGAAGTTAAGAAGTACGTTAGAAGTTTCCAATCCAACCACACGATCGCTAATCACTTAACAATCATCATGTTTTTTAGCCCAGTAACGAATCGTAGAACGCTTATTCGCTGTTTCACCCTATATTCGGCATCCTTACGAATCGAGCGAACCTTATTCACCCAAGTACGATGCATTAGAGTGCCATTTCAGAGAAATAAGTGTTTCTGGATTCGCTAACGACCAAATGCCCTCTCCTATCCAACAATAAGCGCTTCTGAATTCGTTAGGCAAAAGCAAACAAACAAAAAAACAGGATCCAAACGGTTGCCCGTTCGAATCCTGCATTCTTTATCATTCATATACATCCTTACTCTCCGCTCAAAGGCTTACTCCTCGTCATCCTTCACGCCAAGCTTGAACTTCGTCGTCTTCAGTTCGCCCTCGCGGTAGAACGTGACCTCGATCTC
The DNA here is from genome assembly GCF_056396205.1 of Paenibacillus sp. 05T425. Taxonomy (NCBI): domain Bacteria; kingdom Bacillati; phylum Bacillota; class Bacilli; order Caryophanales; family Paenibacillaceae; genus Paenibacillus; species Paenibacillus sp. 05T425. The sequence goes on along the minus strand of NZ_JBFTLA010000002.1, from coordinate 56,204 downwards.
GTCGCCGATTTCCTTCTGGTCGTACAAGTATTTGCGAAGCTCCATTGTACTGCCGATCGACTGGCGATCCAGCTTCACGATTACGTCGTTGAACGCAAGGCCGGCATCCAGAGCCGGACCGACCGCCTCAAGGACGATGACGCCGTCATACACCTCATCCGGCAGTCCAAGCTCCTGACCGCCTTCTTCAGTTGCCGCCTCATCCTTGTCTTCCGCCTTCGGCGCTTCGCCGCCGTCCTCTTCTTCGGACAATTCGCCTTCGAAAGCTTCCGCCATGCTCTGCTGTTCCCAATATTGCTCCAGGTCCATCGTATACACGCCCAGGTACGGACGCGGCACGAAGCCGTTTTTCAGCAGGCTCTCGATAACCGGCATCGCGTTGTTGATCGGAATAGCGAAGCCGATGCCTTCTACGCCAAAGTCGGCGATCTTCATGCTGTTGATGCCAACCACATGGCCGTTCATATCGATCAACGGACCGCCGCTGTTGCCTTGGTTAATGGACGCATCGATCTGAATAACCTCTTGCTCCCAGTCATACACGCCATCTTGGTTTAGCGAGACAGGAATGATCTGATGCGTCCGGCTGACGATGCCCTGCGACAATGAATCGCCAAGTCCCAGCGGATTGCCGATTGCAATGACGAACTCTGCTGCGCGTAGCGCCGAAGAGTCGCCAATCTCTGCCACAACATCAATGCCCTTCGCATCGATCTCCAGTACCGCTAGATCGGTAATCTGATCTTTGCCGACAATACGCGCCTCGCGCTTCTCGCCATTCATGAGAACCGCCTTCACGGATACCGCTTTGTCGATCACGTGATGATTCGTCACGATGATCGCCTTGCCATCGTTCTTCGATATAATAACGCCCGAACCGACGCCAGCCTCGCGCAGCGTGCCCTTGTCTTCGCTGCCTTCCTCTAGCGCCTCGCCGCCGAGCGAATACATTTGCTCGTTCACAATACTAACGACGGCTGGTCTTACTTTAGCCGACGCTTGAATAGCCCGCTCCGACGCGTCCATCGTCTGGATGACCCCGGCTGCAGCCTTCGCGGAAGGACCGCTTCCGCTATCTCCGCCGCCGCCGAAGAATGCTCCGAACAATAGAGTCGCAGCGATGGCGCTGGTGAAAGATGATACGAAGGCGACCTTTACATTTGACCATTTTCGGCCGCCACTTTTATAAGGAAACGCAAAGTCTTCTCGCTTGCTGACACGCGCGCGCCGAGAAACCTTTGTCGAGTAGAAATCGTCGTCGAATAAGCCCATCGCTATCGCTCCTCTCAATGTCTACCGACATCAAGACTATTTTTTGGTATCTAGGAATGTTTTCGGAAGAATTGACTAAAATAATAATAGATTCGTTAGGAAGCACAATCATTTCTACAGTTTTTGCTGCATCATTTTTCATAGCGATAACGTTCATGTAACTATTCATTCATTGAAGGAGAGAAGCCATTATGAAATCCAAATCCCCCGCTTCATGGGAGCATGTTCAGCTCGTTGCCAAGCTCGCAGATCTGAAGGATGACCACTACCGCACCGTCCTCGCTCTTAGCGCCATGCTAGAGCTGTTCATAGAGAAAGGTCTGCTAACGAGAGAAGAGCTTAGCGCCAAGCAAGAAGAGCTTGATGCACAGATGGAATCGCTTATTTCCGCCTCACTTCATCCCATGGGGTAGGTTTGTCATGGTGCGTCTCGCGCAGCGGATGCTCTTCCTTCTTATAAAATATTCCGTGGTCTTCCAATATAGAATTGACCGTTAATTTCGCTAAGTCCATTACATTATGGTCAAGGCTAAGGTGAGCCAAATAGACGCGTTTCGTTCGATCCGTCATGAGCTCGCACAGCGCCTCGCCTGCCGCTACGTTCGATAAATGGCCGACATCGCTCAATATTCGGCGCTTAATATTCCAAGGATAACGCCCCATGCGGAGCATTTCCGTATCGTGGTTCGATTCGAGCACCAGTACATCGGAATCGATGATCTGACGCTTCACCTTCTCGCTTACATAACCTAGGTCTGTAGCCAGACTCAGCTTCTCGCCCCGCTCTTCGAACGTGTACCCGACCGGCTCCGCCGCATCATGCGAGATCGGATAAGACTGCACCTTCATCGGGCCAAAATCAAGCGCCTCGCCCGTCTCCATAATGACGCGCTTCTCAGGTGCGATATTGCCGACGTGACGCTCAAGCGCGCCCCACGTTGCCTCGTTCGCATAGATCGGCAGCTCGTATTTGCGCGCGAACGCGCCTAATCCTTTAATATGATCGGAATGTTCATGCGTAACGAACAGCGCGTCTATATGATGCCCGGCTATTCCTTGCTCCCGCATGACCTCATCCAGCTTCTTCATGCTGAGTCCCGCGTCGACAAGCACCGTCTTCTCACTGCCTTGCACGATTGTCGCATTTCCCGTTGAACCGCTTGCCAGTACCGTGAATCGTAATCCCATAACCGCCCGTCCTATCCCTTCTGCCCATACATACGGCATACGCACGTATCTATCTATCATTTCTCTCTAGTTTCGCAATATCCTGTCTATCAACGGCATTTACTAGAAATTAGCAGATAAATTCCCGCTAATTGGCTACTTTATTTGATTTTCGCTTCACTTCTTAATAAATAAATGGACGAATCCCCTATATTCTAAACACTAAACACAGGAAGGACTCCCCACCTGCGCTGCGAACCCACTCGCTACCTAAGTCCTACCGTCTCTACTTGTTCCTCATCCGTCGTAACTTCTCCGCTGATCGCATGAACATAATAGATTTGACCGTCCTCCAGCATGACCCGCCAGGAAGGCGCGGACACTTGCTTCTCGGAGTCAAAGATTTGTCCGTGATAGCCCAGCTGTATATCGGTAATAACCGCGCCGTTCGGCAAGTACGTCTCTATCAAGCTGGCAACGACCTTGGCCGCAGGCAACACCTGCTTCGCATCGCCCCTGCTTAGAATCTCGATCCGATCCTGCTGATAACCCGTTATTTTCTGAAAGCTATGATGCAGCTCCAGCTTCACATCGAACATCGGCCGCCCTTCCGTTATACGATGCAGGACGAACACGCCGTCATCGCTAACGAGCTGGTCATAAACATATTGATTCAGCTCAGGAATAATGCTCCCGAGCGTCTTTACCAGTTCCGATTGCGTGAAAACAATCCGGCCGTCGACCGCCGTCTCCAGCATAATCGGCTGGGCATTCTTCCTGCTGTCCGAATGCAGCAAATACGTAATATCGCGAAGCTCCGGGGTCTCCAGCGGCAGATTGGCACTCAGCGATATGCCCTTTTGYTGCATAAGCAGCACCTTGTCCTGCGGCAGCTCTGCCGAATTGACGTTCACGTTCACCTGCTCCCGAATATCGAGCCATAGCTGATAGCCTAACAAAATATTAAGCAGCAGGAACGAGAAAATAAGCACGCTCTTCGCTCTACTCCAATCCACTCGCCTTCACCTCCATAACCGCTTCACCGGTCAATTAATTGTTCAATTCGGCTCCCCGCCGGCCGCTTTATTCGCCAGCAGCCCCGCATTGCTAAGCGAGCTCAGCGAACCGGTCCGTCCATTTCCTGAGCTGCCGCCGAGCGTAAGATTGCCCGAGTTCTCCGCATTGCCTTCCTTCTTCGGTTCTTCCTGCTTCGGAGGCTCATATCCGTATGGATATGCATTCTCGAGTAAATGCTCCGAACCATCCTGCAGCCGTACGGCCCATACAGGGGTGAAACGCATCTTCTTCTCTTCCACCGGCAGGGCCTGCAATGCAGGGAATAACGCAATGACTTCGCTGCGTCGCCCGAACGATTGCAGCGTTTTGCGAAGCGGCTCGCCTCCCGGCAGCCAGCGTTCCTTCCTGCTCTCTTCCTTCACGCCGAGCGTAATCAAGGAACGTGCATATTCGGTAACGACGCCCTGTTGAAGCGCCAATCTCATATAACCGTAATGGAACGGCGCCGATTCAATGACCGGGTAATGCTCGATGTATTGCTGGAACAGCACAAGCTTCCCTTTACTCGATAAGCCAGGATTTACGAAACGATGCACACCGTCCCAGCCGCCATGGTCGTTAATGAATTCAACGGACGCGAACACATTGTCGCTAAGCGCATTTTCAATATTTTGCGGGGCGGCAGGGTCTGTATAACTAATCCACATGCCATTTTGCTCAACCTGCAAGCCCCGTTTGCCGTCCGTATAAATTTGTGAGCCGTTGCGGTCCTCCCAAGTTCTCGTCGTGCTAGGATCGAAGAACAGGTTGCGCTGCATCAGGTCGGGCGAATACGTCTCGTAAGGGTATACGATCTCCGACGCGACGATCGGATTGTCCGGATAATACAGGCCGTCGGCCGTCATCGTATACGTCGGCTGGTATTGGCCGAAGCCTACATAGTCCTGCACGTCGCGCACCGTCAAGTCTGCGCGTACCGATTCATACACCATTTGCCCGTCATCCGCGAAGAAGAACGTACGCACCTCTTCCGTACCCGTCGTCTTGAAGATCCAGATTCGGTTAATCGTCTCGTTCAAGAACAGCAGGTCGCCCTCCAGCTTGAGCAGCTTCTGGAGCAGCTCCACCGGCACGCCGCTATCGAAGCGCAGCTCGATGCCGATATCGTTCTTCCGAACCTCGTCCCAATCGAGCATGTTCGCCGGATTGCGCTGGAAGCCCTTGAATTCCCGCCCCTTGATCCGTTGATTCAAGATCATCTCATAGAACTGGGTACCCGGCAAAATAACCGTATGCTTATTGTCGCCCAAATGAACGATAAGCTGATCCGGAAAGATCACGCTCTCTACACTCATCTCGCGTCCCATCGGTTCAGAGTTTGCATAGTTCTGATCGCTTCGGACGGTGGCGTTAAGACCGGGCATACTATAGGCAAGCAAATAGCTTTGTATAAGGCTGATTGCAACAAGCGCAATTAGCGCCCCCGTTTTGAATTTCTCTATCATGCAATCTCGCCCCCTTCCTGCAGCAATGGAAGCGTGAATGTTACGGTCGTTCCTTCATTGAGTTCCGAATCCAGCGCGATCGAGCCGCCATGCGCCTTCACAATTTCCCGGGCAATCGATAGACCGAGTCCCGTGCCGCCCATGTTCCGCGAGCGAGCCTTGTCCACCCGATAGAAGCGGTCAAAAATACGGCTTAAATCCTTTTTCGGAATACCGATCCCCGTATCCTTCACACTAATAGCGATCGTCCCAGAGCTTTGCTGCTTCCGGGCCGTCAGCTCAATCTTGCCGCCATCGAGCGTGTACTTAATTGCATTCGATATGAGGTTATCGAGTACCTGATCGATCTGATCACGGTCCAGCCACGCGTCCTGCAAGCCGGAGTCCACGCGGACGGTTGCCTTAATCGACTTCTGGCGCAGCTGGAACGAGAAGCGATCCGCCACCTCGTCGAGCATATCATGCACGTTCGTCTGCCTCCGTCTAAGCGGCGCCTGGTTGGAGTCAAGCCGCGACAGATGCAGCAGATCGGTGACGAGGCGAATCATCCGCTCCGTCTCGTTGCTAATAACGCCGACGAACCGCGACGACAGCTCGCGCTCCTCGAGCGCGCCGTCATTAAGCGCCTCCGCGTAACTCTTGATCGTCGTGAGCGGCGTCCGCAGCTCATGCGAGACGTTCGCCACGAACTGGCGGCGCGAATGCTCCAGCTTCTCTTGCTCCGTTACGTCCTGCAAGACGGCTATCGTGCCCGTAATACCCTTGTCCCGGCGGTGTATCGGCGTGAACGTCACGCGCAGCACATCGCCCTCTTCATCGCTGAGATGCTCCACATCCTGTCCGCGATCGAGCAGCAGCGTCTGTCCGCGTCCTTGCTGCAGCTCTTGCAGCTTCTGCTCGGAGAGGCCCAACAGCGTGGGAAGCTCATATCCCTCGCAGGAACGTACATCCAGCAACTCTAGGGCGCGGCGATTCCATACGATGATTTTGCCATGCTCATCCGCAGCAACGACGCCGTCGCTCATATTGGAGAGAATCGAAGCGAGCTTCTCGTTCTCCTCCTCGTTGACCGATAACGCATCCTTAAGCCGAATCGTCATATCGTTGAACGCCATGCTCAGCCTGCCGATCTCGTCATCGCCAAGCACCGGCACCTGGAAGTCGAATTTGCCCTCCGCTACCGCCTCGGCTTGCTTCGTCAAGCCTTGAATCGGACTTGTAATCGTATGCGCGAGCAGCACGCCTAGAACGCCGGTAAGTCCCAGCGCAATTAACGTACCCGAGAAAAAAATCTGGTTAACCCGGTTCACCGTGTCATACAGATCGTTCATGGAGGCAACAATATAGACCGCGCCTACGACCTTTTCGTTCAACACGACAGGCTGGGCAATCATCTTCTTATGCATATTGTCTTCATCTATAATTTCTTCTTCATTGTCTCGAATGTTCTGCAAGGCACGGCTAACCGCAAGCTCATTGTTCTTCTTGCCGATATCCGACTGCTGCATCTGCTGCGACGTGGCGACGATCTTGCCGTTCGAGTCCAGCACCTGCACCTCGGCGCCGCTAATACTGAACAAATTGCGCACGACAAGACTAAGCGTCTCGGTCGTATTCTCCGAGCTATCGCTATCCGCTTCCAGCTTCGGCGACAAGCTAGGCGCGGCGAACTTGGATAAGATATCAGCCTGCTCCTTCAAGTTGTTCGTGAAGCTCTCGATCAGCGAGTTTTTGACCGTACTAATAAAGTAGACGCCAATCAGCTGCATCGCCACGAGAATAAGCAGCAAATAGATAATAACGAGCTTTACTTGAATGGTGCGAAAAAAGGATTTCCCTTTCATCCGTAACCAAATCCGCCGGACTTCGGATTACGCATCACATAACCAAGTCCGCGCCGCGTCAAAATATATTCCGGACGGCTAGGATCATCCTCGATCTTCTCGCGCAGACGACGGATCGTCACGTCTACCGTCCGAACGTCGCCGAAATATTCGAAGCCCCATACCGCCTGCAGCAAATGCTCTCTCGTCATGACTTTACCGCTGTTGCGAGCCATGTAGTAGACAAGCTCATATTCGCGGTGAGTCAGATCAAGCGGCGTATTGTCCTTATAGACGACATACATATCCGTATCAATGAACAGGTTGAACAGCTTAAGCCCCTGCTTCTCTTGTTCCGGCGCGGCATTCAGATCGATCTGCTGTCCTCCCGCTCCCGCATCGCCATAACCTGTCGCAGCCGGCTTATTGTGGCGGCGCAAATGTGCCTTCACGCGAGCAAGCAACTCCCTCGTGCTGAACGGCTTCGTTACGTAATCATCCGCTCCAAGCTCAAGACCAAGCACCTTGTCGATCTCCGTATCCTTGGCCGTCAGCATAATGATCGGCATCTGCAGCTTCGTGCGCACCTCGCGGCACACATCCATGCCATCCTTGACCGGCAGCATCAGATCCAGAAGAATCAGATCAGGCTTCTCCTCGAACGCCAATCTGACCGCTTCACCGCCGTCGAAAGCGCAGATGACCTGATGGCCTTCCTTCTCCAAATTAAACTTTATTATATCTGCAATCGGCTGTTCGTCGTCGACCACTAATATTTTTCCGTGCATCGCTACACCGCCCGTATCTTGTCCTTGTAATCCCTTATATTCTAACATACACCCACTCCTCGTTCACAATGAAACTTCGCTCATGATATAAAACGCCTCTAGAGTAAATTCAAGGATGATCGAACCCACAAAAAAAGGAACGTCAACCCCGCTGTGTGCAACAGCGAAGCTAACGCCCCTTTATCTCTATTGGTATGAAATTATAAGTATTATAAGTACCCTAATGGATTAACCTTCGTGCCGTTCTTAATGATTTCGAAGTGAAGGTGGACGCCAGTGGAGTTACCTGTGCTGCCCATTACCCCGATCTTCTGGCCCTTCTCGACAATCGCGCCTTCCTTGACGCTGTAGGAGCTTAAGTGTCCGTATAACGTCTTATAACCGTTCTTGTGGTTAATAATAATTGTCTTACCCGTGCCCGACTTGCTGCCGATAAATTCGATAACGCCCGTATCGGATGCAAGAATCGATTTGTTGCCCGTTAAGTCGATACCCGTATGCATGCGGCCCCAACGCTTGCCGAACTTGCTGGACAGCCTGCTGCCGGAAACCGGCATTGCGAAGTTGCCTGAGCCTTCGCCAAGCACAACTTTCGTGCCCTTCATGACGATCGAAGCTACCGCTTCCTTCAGTACTTCCTTAGTGAGCAGCTCTTCGCTAACGACGTAGCCGTTCTGCTTCACGATCTTATACGTGAGGCGCTTCGAGCCCGGAACGCCTTCCTTGATTACCTTCGATTCGCCGAGACGCATGCTCGCGTTCTTCTGAATCTCAACCGCCGGCGCGATCGGCTCAATCTCAACCAGATTCTCCGACGTTGTAACGGTGAGCTCTGGCTGCAGTACGGTCAGATCAAGCACATCGCCGATCGTAATCTTATCATCCTTGATCCAAGTATTGTTCTCATAGATGACTTGCGGTGAAATATCGAACTTCTGTGCGATACAGCCGACACAGTCGCCTTCTTGAACCGTGTATTTCGTCGGCTTCACGCTGCCTTGAACGAGCAGCTTGTACACATCCTCGGCTTGCATAATGTCGTCCGGCGCGATATCCACCTCGTCGACCACTACGTCTTCTACGAAGCCTACGTCCGTTACTTCCCGGCCAGGCGTCTTCGAAGGCGTCTCCGCCTTGGCATCCGCCTCTTTCTGCTCCGAATCGGAGTTGAAAGACAATACGGATACTTCATTTTTCTTCTTAAGCGAGGCGGCCAGCTCAGGCGCATACTTGCTCTGCACGCGAAGCAATACATCATTTGCCGTCTGCTGATCCTTCACGATTCCGATTACTTTGCCGTCAATCTTCACTTCCACGCCGACCGCGTGTGTCGTGAACATTCCTTCCAGCTTACCAAGCGTTGCCTCGGTCTCCGCGACTGCCTTGAATGCACTTTCACTGGCGTATGTAATCGTGCCGGTATCCAATACCATTTTGATGTCCGGATTCGCTTCTTGCATTTTCGCTGTTTCTTGCTGTATTAGCAGCTCGACTGCCTCAGGTTGGTCTACCGTGCCAACGGCTGTACCATTCATATATACGTTGTAGAATTGAACTGTGTTTGCTTTTACATATTGGCTTCCGCTAAATCCGGCTACAGTGAGGAGTACAAGCGACCCAACGACGATTACAAACGGCTTCTTGCGCCAAAACGGCGAAGTCGTCTGAACGCTGGCGGGCTGTTGCTGCTTCTTGCCATTCAAGTGTTCTGATCGTGCAGGTCTAAAGTACTGGGTCGTCTTGTCCCATACCTTCTGCAGTCGACCCTTGTCCCTGAAAACGGTCATGATCGTCTCCTTTTCGCGTTAAAGCTACTATTTTTTTCTTAATCAACCAAAAAAAGCGAATTATCCTGTCGGATCACTCGCCTAATACTTTAACATATGCCTAACAAATGGGGCAACCTTTACAAACTGTTAAGAAGATTAATATTTTTTCAGAATATTCATCATCTGCTCGTATTCCGCTTTGTCGAGATGCTGTGCCATAATCTGTTGAACGCTTGTCAGCTCTTGTTCCGTTAGACCATCTTCTACATAGCCGGAGATCAATTGCATCGATTCTTGCGGTAATTTGCTCATGAGAAGCCCGAATAACGTTTCCTTGTCGTCATCCGACATTTGCTCCTTCGTTTCTGTCAAATCTTCGGTCGATATTGCCGTCTCTGTTCCGTCGATTTCCCCGCTGTCATCGACTTCCTGATCGGGCTGCGACGGCGATCCTCCCGCTTCCGTTCCTCCTCCGATACCGATATCCGTAAGCGGTGGATTCTCGATTTCTCCGAAAGCATCTTCCGTTACAGGCTCATCGTCCTGCTCGCCGTTGCCGCTTGATGCGGTCGTGTCCTCCGGAGAAGATGAAGCCTCCGGCTTGTCCTGCCCGCTTCCGCCTTCCGCAACATCCTCCTTCGCAAGCGGAGGATCGCTGCCCCACAGCTTGCCCCATACACCCGACATCGCTATTGGCGGCACCTCAAGCGGCAGGTTGAATTGCTTCAGGAGCGTATCTACGTAACTCGTAACAATATAACCCGTCGTCCATATCGATAGAAAGCTTAAGATAAGCCCCGACGCGATGAGCTTGCCCAGCCACCCTACTTTTTTCATCATCTCTGCCTCAATCCCTTCTTGAGCCGCAATCTGTTATCTATCATTATGGTCAACTATAGAGAGAGACATTCCTCATTCCCCTTATAAAAATGGAATTGTCTGCATGTTTTTACTCCCTGATKCGCATTCTATTTGGTAGTTGCTCTGTCAGGAGGTGCGCAATCGTTATGACCGACAATAAGGGTCCCCAATCGCAGCAAAACAGCAAATCGGGGCGCATCTCGCCGCTGCAGCAGTTAGATGAGCAGCGCAAGCTGCTGGCTAGGCCGCTTACCGGCGGTCTCAAAGAAGATATCGACTGTCTGCGGCAGCTATATGCAAGCAGCAAGGACGTCATTTTCCATGAATTCCAGACTCATAGCGGAGTCAAGCTTGCCATTGTCTATATCGATGGCATGACCGACATTAAGGAAATCGACGCGGAGCTGCTGCGACCGCTTAAGAACAATAAGCCGCCGGAGGACGCGGTCGGATGGGAAAGCGTTATTCGGGTCGTGACGCTCACCTCCTCCAAAAGCATTGCGACGATGGATGAGGCTTGCACGCATATTTCAGCCGGGGACAGCGTGCTGCTACATGACGGAGAGCCGACGGCACTCGTATTCTGCATGCCGCTTTGGGAGTCAAGAGCGATCGAAGAGCCCGAGGCAGAAATTGTCGTACGAGGACCTCGCGAAGGCTTCGTAGAGACGCTTAGAATTAATACGGCTATGCTGCGGCGCCGTTTGCAGTCGCCAGCCTTTCAGTTGAAAACATTATCGATTGGCCGATATACGAAAACAAAGGTCGCAATCGCATATATGGAGGGGATAACCGATCCGAGCCTCATAGAGGAGATGGAGAATCGACTCAGCATCATCGATGTGGACGGCATCATCGATAGCAATATGATCGAAGAGATGATAGAGGATGAGCCGCTCTCTCCGTTTCCCCAGCTGCAAACAACGGAGCGCCCGGATGTCGTCTCATCCGCCTTGCTTGAAGGGCGAATCGCCGTCCTTATAAACGGTACGCCGATTACATTAATAGCACCTGCAACGCTAGTTAGCATGATGCAGTCGCCGGAAGACTACTATCAGCGTTCAATCGCCATGACCGGCATTCGCTGGCTGAGGTTCTTGCTGGCCGCTATCGCGATCTTCATGCCGTCGCTATACGTTGCCATCCTATCCTATCATCAAGAAATGATTCCGACGACATTGCTGCTGACGATCTCCAAGTCGCGTGAGCAGATCCCGTTCCCGGCGCTCGTCGAGGCGCTGCTCATGGAGATTACGTTCGAGGCGCTGCGCGAAGCCGGCATTCGCCTACCGAAGCAGGTCGGTGCCGCCGTCAGCATCGTTGGCGCCCTCGTTATCGGCCAAGCCGCTATATCCGCGGGTATCGTCTCCTCGCCTATGATTATGGTCGTCGCGATCACTGGCGTCGCTTCTTTTCTCATACCGAACTATTCGCTCGCGATTGCGCTGCGTATCATTCGTTTTCCGATGATTTTAAGCGCGGGCATTCTTGGGCTGTACGGCATCGTGTTGTCGACCGTTCTCATCATCGTTCATCTGCTCTCGCTGCGCTCATTCGGCGTTCCGTATTTGTCACCAATCTCGCCGTTGCAGCCGGAGCAGTTGAAGGACACGCTTATTCGCGCGCCGCGCTGGGCAATGAATACAAGGCCGCACTTTACCGGCGGGCCATGGAATAAATACCGTCTCAGGTTGCCAAAATCACGCTTGAAGAAGGAATGATACACGTGTACGCCTACCGGCTTGTCCGCCCTGCAGCCGTGCTGCTTACGCTGCTTATCGCAACGTCGTGCCTGACCGCCTGCTGGGATCGGAACGAAATTAACGATCTGGCTATCGTAACCGCTGCGGGCTTTGATCTGGCTGATGACAATAAGATTAAGCTCAGCGTTCAGATCTATGTCCCTGCCAGCTCAAGCTCCGGACAGTCGCTTGGCAGCCAGCCGAGCGGGGAAATAAAGCAAGCTTTCGTCGAGAGCGCGATTGGCGCCAATACGTCGGAAGCAGCATCCCGGCTGCAAGAGCTGCTGTCCCGCAGGCTGTTTTGGGGACAGTCCGACGTATTCATTTTTAGCGAGAAGCTGGCCAAACATGGCTTGAACGATCCTTTGGACTTCCTTATTCGCCATCCCGATCCGCGCGAGCGGGCGAATATATACATATCCAAAGGAAACGCCGACAAGCTGCTGGCCTGGAAATCGAATATCGAGCGCAATAGCGCGGAAGCGTTGCGGGAAATGTCCGTCATTCAGACGGGACTCGACGTGTCGCTGCTCGAGGCGATCGTCGATTTATCGGATGAGGCCCACACGACTCTTATTCCATGGGTACGGATGAAGAAGAGCGGCAATAAAACATCCCCCTACCTCGGTGGTATCGGCTCAATCAAAGCACAGAAGCTGAACTATTTATATGACATCTATCAAGCACGTGGACTGCTATGGCTGCACGATCAGATTGAGATAGCCACTCTTACGACCAAGATCGAAGACAGCAATGGGTATGCCTCAATGGAAATCGTGAGCGGTGACACTAACTTGAAGCCCATCGTGCAAGGCGACAAGCTAGCCGTGAGCGTTCAGATCAAAATAGCGGGCAACATTAACGAGAATACGACGAAGCTTGATGTGACGAAGCCAGAGAACGTGAAGATGCTTGAGAAGCAGTTCAGCCTGGAAATAATGGAAAGGATTGAGGGGGCAGTCAAGATTGCGCAGCAAACGAATACGGACGTGCTAGGGTTCGCCGATCAATTCCATCGCCATCATCCGCAAGTATGGAAGAAGAACAAGCCGGATTGGGACCATGTTTTCCCCCAGGTAGAGGTGAAGTATGACATCGACGTAACGATACTGCGGATCGGCTTGGTAGGTAAGAATAAAGTGCTGAACGACGGGATGGAACAATCACAATGAGCATAACCGGGCTGGTTTATATTACTGTCGTAACGGCCGGACTGTTTCTTCTGCAATGGAAGCAATTGCGCGATCCGAAATCCAAAGCCGTGTTTGCCGCTCTCATGGTCGTCATGTGGGCTCTCGCGGTCGTCGTCGCGTATGATCCGACGTTGCCCGGACCCTATCAGCTCGTGGAATCGGTCATAGGAGCATGGATTAGGGACAGCAATTAATACTGCGCATTTATTAGAAAAGAGGGAACGATCTATGCCGAAAACGTTCATATCCGCCTTTCAGCTCTGTGTGCTCATGTTCCTCTCGCTCATGGGAACGGCATTCCTAACCGAAGTCAGCTCGGCTGCGCCAACTGCCGGCCACGACCTGTGGGTCTCTCCGATCTGGGGACTTGCCGGCGGTCTGCTGTGCATCTTTGCCTGGATCAGTCTGCATAACCGATATCCCGGCATGTCGCTAGTGCAATACGCCGATCGAATCGTTGGTCCGGTTGTCGGCAAGCTGTTGTCGCTGCTCTTTCTGTTTTACGTAACGTACGCAACCGCTTATATGCTGAGACAATTTTGTGATTTTATCAATATATCCTTTTTGATGAGAACACCGCCTATCGTGCTTGCGTTTTGCCTTATTTTGCTGTCCGCAATCATTATTTGGTGCGGCGTTGAAGTTCTCTGTCGTTTAGCCGTATTTTTTCTGCCGTTTCCGTTCCTACTTTGCGCCCTCATATTTTGGCCMTTGTACAGTGACTTGAAACCCGTCTTGCCCCTATTCGAGAACGGATTACTCCCTTCGCTTCAAGGGGCGTTTGTTTTGCAAACCTGGTATGCGATGTTCTCTTTGATAACCTTCTATTTGCCTTCGGTAGGAAGAAACCAAAAAATTAAAGGATGGAGCGTAACCTCGACCGTTATGTTATGTCTCATGCTCGTCATCATCAATTGGCATGTTGCTTCCTTCCTCCGGCATGCGACAGAGATATATCTATATCCCGTTATGGTCATTAGCCGATACTCCTCATTCAGCGAATTTTTTGAGCATTTGGAATCGATCGCGATGATGGTCTGGGTCGTCTTAGTCATTATTCGGGTTTCATACGGCTATTACTGCTTGGCCACGGGAATGGGACAATGGTTCAAGCTTCCCGATCTGAAGCCCGTTGTCATTCCAATGGGCATGCTCCTTCTCATCTTCAGCTTTTGGGGAATGCAGAGCTCTCTTCAAGTAACACTTAATCGTTGGATCGTCCCTGTATTTTATATAACCTGCGCCATCGTGCTGCCGCTTCTGCTTCTGCTAATCGATTTATGCCGGAGAGGGCTTCACCCGAATAAAAAGGCAACGGAGTCTTCTCACTCTAAGGATGAAGCGGAAGGAGCCTCCCTTTGAGCACCTATATCGCCATTCTGTTGGTAGCTGCAGCCACTACCTTATTCGACCTGAAGTGGCTGACCAACAAGCGGCTCATTATCAGCTATGCCGTTGTTTATGCGCTCGGTCTTACTCTAGGCATCTATATCTTGCTATTTCCGCATACGCCAGGGCCAGCGCAGTGGTATATTCGGATATTCGGCGGATTAAGCCGCGCTATATTTATTCAATCGTAGCACCTACACACGGAATGACCGGGGGGAACGAACATCATGCTCGACCATGGCAAAATCCAATCTTCTCAGCTCGCGTGCATGATCTACTTGAGTACGCTAGCCACCTCTATGATATTAGCCGCGCAATTTGCGTATATCCAAGCTAAGACGGACATGTGGCTTTCTCCGGCGCTGGCCTCGGTAACAGCCTTTTACCTGATTGCCATCCTCGTCTATATGCATCGATTATTTCCCGGGCGATCGCTCGTTCAATACAGCGAGGAGCTGCTTGGCGTCTTTGCCGGCAAGGCAGTAGGCTTCATTACCCTTCTCGTGATGCTGTTGATGAACGCCAACCAGACGAGACTGTTCGGCGAAGTGATGTCGGCCTACTTCTTCCGCGAGACGCCGCCCCTCGTCATCAACCTGTCCTTAATACTCGTATGCGCGATTGCGGTTCGCTCCGGCGTAGAGGTCGTTGGCAGGCTCGCGCAGCTTTGCACGCCGATTATCGTCATTCTGATGCTAATTTTCTTTTTGCCTTTTTTATCTGAAATTGAATTTGACCGCCTGCTTCCGATGCTGCAGCAAGGCATTGTGCCTGTTCTAAGGAGCTCCGTCTATTTGCAAGTATGGTTTCCGATGTATATCTTCATGACCTTCTTCCTGCCTTATGTCAGCGATATCGGCAAGGCGAGAAAACACGGCTTCATCGCCGTATGCGCCACGACGGCTTCACTCACCGGCATGATGCTTCTCGTATTGCTCATTCTCGATCAATCGACGTCACTCTTTAGCCACCCCTTTATGATCCTTGCCCGATATGTGGAGGCTTTTGATTTCATCGAGCAATTCGACGTCTTCCTCATGATCTTTTGGGTGCTTGACGTGCTCATTCGGACCACTGTCATCCTTAGCGCCACCTGCCTTGCCGTTGCGCAGTGGTTAAGAATGTCCGCTTACAAGCCGTTCGCCTTCCCTCTAGGTTCCCTTACGCTGGCTATTAGCGGATGGGGCACGCCTCGTATAATGGATTATAACCAAAGCGGGAATTATATTATGTTCATCTACATCATTGGTTTCTTACTCATTCCAACGCTTTTGTTTTTGGTATCCCTCATTCGAAAGCCGCATTCGACGACTAGCGATAATGCGCAAGCAACCGCCGATTCCGGGTAAAAAAAGAGCTGCCCATATCGTGTATGGGCAGCTCTTATATTCACATTAAGCGAACTATTATTAGTAGATCGAACGCACAATGTTCGTTTGCTCGCGATTACGGCCTACCGAGAAGATTGCGATTGGAATGCCTGTCAGCTCGGATATGCGGTTCAAGTAGTTGCGCGTATTTGTCGGCAGATCATCAAGCGTCTTCGCGTTCGTAATATCTTCGGACCAGCCTGGATATTCCTCGTACACCGCTTCGCACTCAGACAGCATCTTAAGGCTCGCTGGGTAATGCTCGATCAATTCACCGCGGTATTTGTACGCCGTACAGATCTTAACCGTATCAAGTCCGCTCAGTACGTCAAGCGAGTTGAGCGACAAACCTGTGATGCCGCTAACGCGGCGCGCATGGCGGACAACAACGCTGTCGAACCAGCCGACACGGCGCGGACGGCCTGTAACCGTACCGTACTCATGTCCTTTATCCCGGATCAATTGACCAATCTCGTTATCTTGCTCGGTTGGGAACGGACCATCGCCGACACGAGTCGTGTACGCTTTGGCAACGCCTATTACTTGTTGAATCTTCGAAGGGCCTACGCCCGAACCGATACATACGCCGCCAGCCGAAGGGTTGGAGGATGTAACGAACGGATAAGTACCTTGGTCGATGTCGAGCATAACGCCTTGAGCGCCTTCGAACAACACTTTGCTTCCAGCATCGATCGCATCGTTCAGAATAACGGATGTATCCGTTACATAAGGACGAAGCACTTCAGCGAAACCAAGATAATCAGCTACGATCTTGTCAGCATCAAGCGGTTCTCCGCCGTATACTTGTTGGATCAGGTGATTCTTCTCCAGCATAACAGCGCGTACGCGGGTTTCGAATTCTTCCGCATCCATCAGATCGGATATCCGAATACCGTTGCGAGCCGCTTTGTCCATGTAGCAAGGACCAATGCCTTTGCGTGTTGTACCGATTTTATTGTCGCCCTTGCGATCTTCCTCAAGGCCGTCCAATACGAGGTGATACGGCATAATGACATGCGCGCGATCGCTGATTTTCAAGTTTTCCGTTGAGAAGCCATTGTCATGAATATAGTTAATTTCGTCGATCAACGCTTCAGGATTGATAACCATCCCGTTGCCGATGACGCATACTTTATCGTTATTGAATATACCTGACGGAATCATCGTCAGCTTATATTTTTTATTATCAATGAGAATGGTGTGTCCGGCATTGTTACCACCTTGGTAACGAGCGACGACATCGGCTCCCTCAGCCAAATAATCAGTGATTTTGCCTTTCCCTTCGTCTCCCCACTGCGTACCGACAACAACAACCGTAGACATAATCATACCCCCGTCCGGCGTTTAAGAACACCGAAAATTACCGTCTCACAGCCTATACCAGCTATGATGCCCTGAGGCAGCCCAGCTGATACAAAGCAAAAAGACAGCATTATTAGTGTAGCAGTACGTCATAGATAAGTCAAACGAAAAACGAACAATTGTACAGTCGCCCATACAATTGTTCGGATATTTACGATGCTTGCGACGGATCCTGATGAGCTCTGTCAATACTAACAAATTTATTGTAGTTTTTGAGAAACACCAGCTCGACCGTTCCAACCGGTCCGTTACGCTGTTTGGCAATGATGATCTCGATAATATTCTTTTTCTCGGACTCTTTGTCATAATAATCGTCACGATATAAGAACGATACAATGTCGGCATCCTGCTCGATCGATCCCGACTCCCGAAGGTCGGACATCATCGGTCGCTTGTCCTGCCGCTGCTCAACGCCACGGCTGAGCTGCGACAGCGCGATAACCGGAACTTCCAGCTCACGCGCGATATGCTTAAGCGTACGCGATATTTCCGATACTTCCTGCTGCCTGTTCTCTCCCGCTTTGCCGCGGCCTTGAATGAGCTGCAAGTAGTCGATCAGAATCATGCCAAGCCCTTTCTCCTTCTTCAAGCGACGGCACTTGGCGCGGATTTCCGCTACCGTAATGCCGGGCGTATCATCGATGAAGATTTGCGCTTCGGACAAGGAGCCGATCGCCATCGTAAGCTTCTCCCAGTCGTCGCCCTCGAGATGACCGGTACGCATCCGGCCGGCATCGACGTTCGACTCGGCGCAGATCATACGTTGTACAAGCTGCGCCGCGGACATCTCCAGAGAGAAGATGGCTACTGTTTCTCTAGCCCGTACGCCAACGTTCTGCGCAATGTTCAGCGCGAACGCCGTCTTGCCGACGGATGGACGTGCCGCCACAATAATCAGATCGCTTCGCTGGAAGCCGGACGTCATCTTGTCCAGATCGACGAAGCCGGACGGAATCCCAGACGTTCCGCCCTTGTTCATATATAAGTGCTCGACCTTCTCGAATACCTCCATCAGCACATCGCGGATCGAGATGAACCCGCTGCTGGAGCGGCGGTTCGAGATTTCAAGAATTTGTTTCTCGGCATCGCTTAATAGGACGCCCACATCCTCAGAGTTTGCGTAGCCGTCAGAGACGATATTCGTCGCTGTACGAATCAGACGGCGAAGCATCGATTTCTCTTCTACGATCTGAGCATAATAGTCGACATTGGCTGCCGTCGGTACGGAATTGGCCAGCTTCGCCAAGTAGCTGACGCCGCCAATTTCCTCAAGCACTTGCTTATCCTGCAGATGCGCGGTTAACGTGACAAGGTCAATCGGCTGATTGGTCTMGCCAAGCTCGATCATCGACTCGTATATTAGCCGATGGGGACCGCTGTAGAAATCCTCGCTTCGCAGGCGCTCCATGGCGGTAATAAGCGCTTCAGCCTGCAGAAGCACGGCCCCGATAACAGCTTGCTCGGCTTCCACGTTTTGCGGCGGAATTC
The DNA here is from genome assembly GCF_056396205.1 of Paenibacillus sp. 05T425. Lineage (NCBI taxonomy): Bacteria > Bacillati > Bacillota > Bacilli > Caryophanales > Paenibacillaceae > Paenibacillus > Paenibacillus sp. 05T425. The sequence continues at coordinate 37,458 of NZ_JBFTLA010000002.1, read as the reverse complement.
GATCAAATCTCAGCTCTTCTTCCATCACTTACCCTCGCTTCCTTCTTTCGATGTTGCTTTGCTTATTCTTCTGCTGCCTGTACGTTCAGCTTCGCTTTCACTTGCGGGTGGAGCTTAATCGGTACTAGCGTAACACCAAGCGTACGAATCGGATCTTCAAGCTCAATCTTGCGTTTATCAATCTTAATGCCAAGCTCTGCAAGAGCCTCGCCAATTTGTTTGCTTGTAATAGCGCCGAACAGTCTGCCGCCTTCTCCCGCCTTCGTCTTCACGACAACGGTCATCTCGCCAAGCTTCTTCGCGAGCGCTTCGGCATCTTCTTTCTCCTTGTCCTTGCGCTTCTGCTCGGATGCGTTCTGAACTTCCAGCGTCTTCAAGTTGCCGTCGGAAGCCAGCTTCGCTAGACCTTGCGGCAACAAGAAGTTGCGTACATAACCTTCGGAGAGCTCCTTCACGTCGCCTTTTTTCCCTTGTCCCTTAACATCTTTCAATAAGATCACTTTCATTCAAATAACCCCTCTTCCGCATCGATTTCTTTTAATACTTGCTTCAACTTCTCGGCCACTTCGCCTACGGTTCCTTCAAGCTGCGCGGCCGCATTTGTTAAATGTCCGCCGCCGCCCATTCTTTCCATTACAACCTGTACGTTCATATGGCCTAGCGATCTTGCGCTAATGCCGATTAATCCGTCGGCCCGCTCGCCAATGACGAACGATGCCAGAATATCCGTCATATTAAGCAGTGTATCAGCAGTCTGCGCGATAAGGAGCTGCGAATACTTGCGTCCGCTCTCCGTTACCGCAATAGCGACATGCTCATAGAGCACCTCGGCATGCTTAATAATTTCGGCCTTGCGTACGTATTCCTCCAGATCTTCCTTCAGCATCCGTTGAATCATCATGGAATCCGCGCCGTTGCGGCGCAAGAACGATGCCGCCTCGAAAGTACGGGCGCCGGTGCGCAGCGAGAAGCTCTTCGTATCGACCGTAATGCCGGCTAACAGCGCTGTAGCTTCCCGAATATCAAGCACGACACGCTCATGGATATATTGCAGCAGCTCGGTAACTAGCTCGCATGTCGATGATGCGTAAGGCTCCATATAAACCAATATGGCGTTCGAAATAAATTCCTCGCTGCGGCGATGATGATCCACCACCACAATGCGATCGGTTTGCGACAGCAGCTTCGGCTCCTTAACCATGGACGCCTTATGCGTATCGACGACAACCGCGAGCGTATGCGGCACGATAAGCTGCGCCGCTTGCTCCGGCGTCACGAACCGCTTCGCGAGCCGCTCGTCTTCCCTAATAAGAAGCATCATCTTATCAATTGCCGGATTAACGCCCTCAAGTACGATATAAGCTTCCTTGCCAAACAGCTGCGCTGCTTTCAGCACGCCGATGGCCGCTCCAATCGCGTCCATATCCGGCATCTTATGACCCATGATAACGACGTTGTGGCTCTCCTTGATCAAGTCGCGCAGCGCATGAGCCACAACACGCGCTCTTACGCGCGTCCGCTTCTCTACTGCGTTCGTCTTGCCGCCGTAGAATGATTGGCGCGCGCCAACCTTGACCGATGCCTGATCGCCACCGCGGCCGAGCGCAATGTCGAGGCTCGTATGCGCCCATTGGCCAAGCTCGATGATATGCTCCGCCCCTGCTGCGAACCCGATACTAAGCGTAATCGGAATTTTCTGCTCGCCTGTCATTTCGCGTACTTCATCTAGAATAATGAACCGGGACTGCTCAAGCACCTTAAGCGTCTTCTGGTCCGTAATAAGCAGGAAACGATCGGATGTGAGACGCTTCAAGTAAATATGATACTTCTGCGCCCATTCCGTAATCTCAGTCGTTACCTTCGATAACAGCGTACCGCGTTGATGATCGTCCATTCCGGTCGTAACCTCTTCGAGATTATCGATCATGACGACGCCAAGCGCCAGCTTCTCTTCATCGTAACGTTTGCTAAGCTGCCAGCGCTCTGTAATGTTCTTCACGTAGAGAATACGTTCCTTCGGCTTGAATATTAGCTCATACACCTGCGAGCCAACCGTAGCCTCAATCGTACCCTCGCGTTCCTTCGCTTGTTGCAGCGATGGGAACAGCTCCGTCAGCGGACAGCCGATCACCGATTCTTTGCCTACGATTTGCGTGATATACGGATTATGCCACTCGACGGCTCTCTCTTCATTATAAATAATAATACCGAAAGGGAGCTCGCTGATAACATCGTTGCCCGCCTTCTTAACTCGATAAGACAACGTACCTAGGTAGTTCTCCAAGTCTCTGCGGAAAGCCCGCTCCGCCAATATCGTATAGACGAGTACAGCCCCCGTAAAGAGCAGTCCAATTAACCCCAGCAGCCACTCATACCACGAGAGCGCAAGCGTCATAAGAACCATCAATACGAAAGACCATACCTGGTGCATCCCATGCCACCGTGTAACCAAAAACTTCGGCATTTCTAATTCGCTCCCGTGTTATGATTTGACAAACGACTTCCGGATCGGAAAGGCAGTATCCAGCAAACCAATCAAACAAAGAGGCGGGAATAGAAGCACTGGAATTGCGATAAGAATCGGTACGGCTCCATTCCATTTCCGATGATAAGCGAGATAGAAGAAAAAGCCGATCGTCTGAATCGAAAATACATAACCGAGCAATGGCACCAAATTGGTCAGCGCCACGGCAAAATAAGTTTCGCTCGTGCTGGATGTGAACATCTGCATTACGTAGGTAATCAGGTAAAGGAACACGAGCAAGCGCGGCAGACGCCAGTCCTTCGCCTTCGTGAAGGCCGGCACTTCAAGTCCGCTGTTGTTCACAATACGTCTTGCCAAATACTGCGTTAAGATCGCATACAGCAGCGAAGTCATCATGAACGTAAGCGGAATCGCGTTCACAATCGTACGAATCATCATTTCTGTCGTATCGGAATTCCATTCCTTCGGCAGAAGCCCTTGCGCAGTAAGATCGGTAACCGTAGTACGGATCATCGAGCTAAGCTCTCCAATAATGGAGGTATCCAGCATCGTCTCCGATATGAGCAGCAGAAGCATCATTTGCGCCAGCACAACAAGCGTTACGGTACGTATGACGCTGGACGCCCTTGACTTCATCTTGTACATTATACCCATCGCAATCGATGGCAGAACGAAGAACAAGCCGACAATCAGCACCGGCAGTCCAATCACCCATGTGGCGAGCGCGAAGGGAATAATAAGATGGATGGCGAACGAAGTCTTCGGCAGAATCGCGTACAACACAACAATTGGCACCATCATGAACATAACAGTAAGAACATTGAGAAGCGGCACAGCAATAGACATTAGTAATAAGAGTGCCACGAAGCTCCATAGCACTGGTTTCAAGCCGGTTTTCAAACCGTTCACCTCTTGCGCATGTAATCTGATATTTGGGCGAAACTTTACAACTCATTATAGCACAAAAGCAAAACATATCACGCACTACAGATTTGGCGTCGATTGAATACAAAAGAGGCGAAATCCGATTATGAATTCCGCCTCTATCCTACGAGATAAAGCAATTAATTAGTCCTGCATCACATTATTATGTTGTTCAAAAATCAGCTTCTCGCAATAATCGATAATTTCGCTCCTGCGCACAATGCCGATGAACCGGTTCATATCGTCCACGACAGGGACAAAGTTCTGCGCCTTCGCGAGCGAGATAAGATCGTTCATATTGGAGTCGATTCGAACCGAACGGTTATTCATCCGCAGCGGCACCTCCGACAGGCTGATCTTGCTCGTCTGGTCGAAGCCAAGATCCGTTCGGCTCTTCAAGAACCATAGCAGATCGCCCTCCGTCACCGTTCCAACATAACCGCCCTCATCGTCTATGATCGGCACCGCCGAATAACGATGATACTCCATTCGCTCCAGCGTCTGCCTGAGCGTCGCATCGACCGTAACGGTCACAACCTCCTGCTTCGGAAGCAAAAAAAACGCAATATTCATTTAGAAAACAACTCCGTTCCGTATGCTCTGCTATAGTCTAGAGCGATAACAGCCGTTTTAGCTTACTCTACTTCTTTATTCTCGCTAGAGAGCGATTGTACCTCTTTTTCTTTCTGAGCCATATATTTCTCGGGCAGTTGCAGCGCAGCTGCCGGCGTATCTTCATTCAACCAATTGTCGATCATAACCTTCACATTTGACAAGTCCTCTTCATCGGCAAAATAATACCAAATCCCGCCGCTGACGAGCCTTCTGCCCTCTCCCGTGAGAGAATGGCTGTAGATATGGCGCTCCTTCGAAAGCAGCAGCGACTGAGCCAGGTCAAGCATTTGGTCAGGACGCATATCCGTCTCGAAGTTGTTGCCCATAATATCGATCAGCTCCGGAATCTTCGTCCACTGATTCATGCTCGACGCCTTATCCATCATCGCGCCGAGGAAGGTCTGTTGTCGCTCCGTCCGGCTAATATCGCCGCCAGCATCCTCGCGGTAGCGTACATAATAGAGCGCATCTTGCCCGTTATAGCTGCTCTGCCCGCCCTTGATCGTGAACTTCTCATGGTTCGGATCCTTATTAACGATGTCCTCTTCTATCGGAAGCGAGATGCCGCCGAGCGCGTCAATCGCCTCGCGGAAGCCTTCGAAGTTGATCGAGGCGTAGTAGTTGATCGGCGCATCGAACAAGTTCTCCACCGTGTCCATCGCCATTCCCGCTCCGCCGAATGCATACGCATGAGTAATTTTGTCCTCTTTGTCCTTGCCTACGATTTCCGTATACGTATCCCGAGGGATCGAGACCATTAGCAGATTGCCGTCAGACGGCCGTACGACCGTATAGATCATCGTATCCGAACGCCCAATCTCCTTGTCCCGCTGATCGACCCCAAGCAGCAGCACGGAGAACGGATCCTGCTCCTCTGCAGTAAAGGTTACCGGCATGGGCTCGCGTCCAAGGACCGGTTTATATGTTTTCTCCAGCTGTTTCTCTATTTGTCCGGCAACGAACCAATCCAATCCTAGCGCAGCCAGCGCGCCTCGATTGAAATAACCTGCAACTGCAGCGATGACCAATATGGCAGCTGTCGCCGACAGCCATTTATACTTTCTTTTCATAGCAGATTGCTCCCATTCACTCTGTTGTCACTTTCGCTCATCTTACATTCTAGACGATCTATTATAACAACAGGTTACAAAACTTTTACAACGGATTGGTGGCAAATGTGGAAAAATGCAGATAAAACTTGTAAATGATTAGAAAATTAAAAAGAGGTCTATTGGCTCTCGGCATCGAATACAATCATTGCATAAATATGTTAATAGGAAAGGGTGATCAATAATTATGCAACATCCATCCATCAATCCCGACAGCTCATCGACTGGTCTTGATCCCAAGGTTGCAGCATTGCTATGTTATTTAGCCGGCTTCATTACAGGCATCATCTTCCTGGTCATCGAGAAGCAAAGCCGTTACGTCAGGCTGCATGCCATGCAGTCGACCGTTATTTTCGCGGCAATCTTGATCATCAACATCGTTTTGGGCTTCATTCCGTTCCTTGGCTGGCTGCTCGGACTTCTGCTATCGCTGGCTACCTTCGTGCTTTGGATTGGTCTTATGGTGCTGGCGCTGCAAGGCAGAATCTACAAGCTTCCTGTAGTAGGCGACTTCTGCGAGAAACAGCTAAGCAGGTTCTAAACACAATGCTCTCAGCAGCTATCTTACTAAACGCAGCGCTAGCCTAAACCGTGTTTTCTTCGATCAGCCTTCGTGAGACTGGCAACAACGAGCTCATAGGAATGATCAATCATTGCATGCAGCTCCTCCTCGGACAAGGAAGCATCGATATGCACGGTATTCCAATGCTTCTTGTTCAAGTGATAACCAGGCTTCACGGCTTCGTGCTGTTCGCGCAAGTTTTGGGCGATGACGGGATCGCACTTAAGCGAGATCGATTGATCGCCGAATAAAGCGAACATTTTTCCTGCAACCTTCATCACGAGCGGTTCGGGACCGAACGGATATTCCTCTGTTGCGCCCGTCATCTGCGCGCAATACATAACAAGCTGCTGCATACCATCATTCTCCTTTCCATTCGTTAGTCATCATCCATTATAACGAATACAATAGAGGGTTCGCATCTCTATTGTCATTTCAGCGCCAATAGGCTGCCCTCCGCTCACTTTCGAGCATAGGGCAGCCTATTGGCTGTTTCTTTTTTCGAATATAGATTAAGCGGCTCCCTCTTGACGTTCCTTCGGAAACAACACCTTAAGCAGGGGCGGCGTTACGAGCGTCGTAATAATGACCACCATAATAACCGAAGTGAAATAGGCAGAAGGCAGCAGACCCGATTGCAGGCCCGATGCGGCGATAATAAGCGCCACTTCGCCCCTTGATACCATTCCCGCTCCGATCGCTAGCGAAGATCTTGTATTGAAACCCGTTAATCGCGCACCGATTCCGCCGCCTAGCAGCTTCGCCGCAATGGCCACAATGGACAATACCACAATGAAGGCAATCTGATTCCCGAGCCCTGTGAACGTAATATTGAGTCCAATGCTGACGAAGAAGACAGGCACGAATAGCGCATTTGCTATAACCGCTACCTTCGTATCAACCTCATGCTGGAACGACGTCTGCGAAATTGCGATGCCCGCTGCGAAAGCGCCAATAATGCCCGCTACGCCCATCCATTCGGCGAAGTAGGCGCTGGCCAGGCATACGATAAGAGCGCCGCTTATGGCCGTCTCCGTCACTTTAAGTCGTGAGATCAGTTTCATGAAAGGCGGAATGATCCATATAGCTGCAGCTATAATAACGATGAAGAATAACACCTTCTTGCCAATTAGCAGCGGCAGCGACACATCGCCGCCCCCTCCTAGCATACTCATCATGACGGCGAGCAACACAACGACTACCACATCGTCCACGACTGCTGCGCCAAGTACCGTCGTCCCTTCTCTTGAGCCAAGCTGGTTCATCTCTTTCAACGTTTGAACGGATATGCTGACGGAAGTCGCGCAAAGCAGCAAGCCTAGGTAGAGCGATTCGTTACTCGAGAGCCCGAAAGCTTCGGCTATGGCGTATCCGCCTATGAACGGCAGTATAACGCCGCCTATCGCCACGGCGAACGCGGACTTCCAATTGTCGCGGAGCTGCTTCAAGTCCGTCTCCAGTCCGGCGATGAACATTAATAGCAGCACGCCGATCTCGGCCATATGATCGATGAATTCACTTGGCTCCACCCATCCGAGCAGAGCAGGGCCGATAATAATGCCGGCAATCAACTTACCCAGCACAGATGGCTGCCCTAGACGTACGGAGAGATGGCCGGCAAGCTTCGTTGCAACAATAATGATGGCTAATTGTAGAATGAATAACATGATGGTTCCCTCCAAACATTGTTACTAATATACAACGGGGGTTCGTATTTATTCATACGAACCCCCGTAAATAAACAGAGGAGCCCGCTTGTGGCAGGCTCCTCCGAATATTGCTTATTCAATTAGCGACTATTCAGTCGTGTATGGAAGCAATGCGATTTGACGCGAACGTTTAACAGCGACAGTAAGCAAGCGTTGGTATTTCGCGCTTGTACCCGTTACACGACGTGGCAAGATTTTGCCGCGCTCGCTGATGAACTTCTTGAGCAAATCAGTATCTTTATAATCAATGTGAGTAATTTTGTTCACAGTGAAGAAACATACTTTACGACGTTTGTTACGGCCGCCTTTACGTCCGCTGAACTTACGTTCTGGACGCTCATCTCCGCCGTTATCTCTTTGCTTGAAAGCCATGAGTCATATCCTCCGTTTCGCAATAAATTAAAATGGCAAATCATCTTCCGAAATATCAATCGGGCGTCCGTCATCCTGGAAAGGATCACGGCTGTTGCTATTCGAGTTATTACCGGAACGATTGCCGCCGCCATAGGAAGAGTTGCCTCCGCCGTATGAGCCGCCTCCGCTGCTATTGCTTGTACCGCCGCCGGTAGCACTGTACCCGCTGCCGCCCTCTTCACGCGCTCCGCCTTCTTTGTTGGATTCCAAGAACCGAACGTTATCAGCGATAACTTCCGTCACGTAGACGCGTTTGCCTTCGTTGTTCTCGTAATTCCGCACTTGAATGCGTCCTTCAACCGCTGTTAAGCGGCCTTTGCGTAAATAGTTGGCGCAAGTCTCAGCAAGCTGCCGCCAAGTTACGACCGGAATGAAATCCGCTTCGCGCTCGCCCTGTCCGCTCGTGAACGGACGGTCAACCGCAATCGTAAACTGCGTTACCGCAACACCCGCAGGCGTATAGCGAAGCTCGGGGTCTCTCGTCAATCTGCCAATCAGTATAACACGGTTCAACATCGTTTCCGACCTCCCAATCGCTTGCGTTGACTAGACTTAAGCTACGTCTCTGACGATCAATGTACGGATAACTTCATCCGTAATCTTCATGACGCGGTCAAGTTCATTCACAACTTCAGTCGTTGCGTTGAAATGTACCAGTACAAAGTACCCGTCACGAAGCTTATTGATCTCATACGCAAGACGGCGTTTTCCGATCACGTCTGTTTTCGTGACTTCTCCACCGTTGGAGATAATGCCATTGAATTTATCAACGAGAGCTTGAAGAGCCTCTTGCTCAACGTCTGGACGAATGATGTACATTACTTCATATTTGCGCATATTGTTTCACCTCCTTTTGGACTAACGGCCCCATAAATGGAGCAAGGAACGAGCCATAGGCTCGCATCTCTATACTATATCAAATTGAATACCACATGACAAGTGCGCTTTACTTGTAAAATAAAGAAGAGCCGTCCCTCGTTCGCTGCGAAGGTACGGCTCTTTTAAATTTATTACTTCACGATGCTTTCCAATACATCGTCGATGACTTGGGAGAAAGCTACCGTTCCCCCATACAGCCAGCTCGACGAAGCTGGATACTCATAGACATTGCCGCTTTTTACAGCCGGAATCTCTTTCCAGATCGGATCGTTAAGCATCTCGGAACCTGAATCCTTGTCGCTGTTGATCAAGAACAGATGGTCAGCATCAAGCTCCGCCAGTTTCTCAAGCGAGATCGCCTTCCAGTTGCCGCCTTCTGTAGCGGAAACTTCTTTAACGACCTCTGGAACTGGAATGCCGAGCTCTTCATACAGCAAGGAACCGGTAGACAAGCCTTCACTTACCATGTAGAAGTTTTTTCCTACCAGCCAGATCGCTGCCGCGGATTCGCCTGGTGCTGCTGCTGCGATTTTTTCCTTCGCTTCTTTTGCTTTGGCATCATAGGTCTCCAGCGCCTTCTTAGCTTCTGCATCTTTGCCCAATACTTCGCCAACCTTGAACAAAGCTTCGCGCCAGTTGTTATTGATGTCGTCACCAAGAACGAACGTAGGAGCGATTTTGTTATATTGATCGTATTTTCCTTCAACCGTTGAAGACATGCCCACAATAATAAGGTCCGGCTCCAAAGCAGTTACCGCTTCGAATGGAAGGTCATGCGCCAGTGTAGGCACGCCAGCAAGATCACCTTGCAGATAATCCTGAATTCCGTTCGGCACTGACCATTGCGCTACAGGTTTAACGCCTAGAGCAACCAAGTGATCCTCTAGGTAGGATGCGATAATGCGTTGCGGATCCGCAGGAATCTTCACTTCGTTGCCTAGTCCGTCCACTAACATTTTCTCTTCCGCAGCGGCCGATGCATCCGTTGCAGCAGGTGCATTCGTTGCCGCATTACCGGCATTTTTATTATTATCGCTTGCGCCGCATGCTGCGAGCCATAACGACATAACCATCAAACTAATCAATACGAATACAAATTTCTTGTTGCGTAATAACAAGGTACTTCCCCCTAATAAGTAAGTTTCTTATGAACGCACAACACGGCACGTCTTCTATACCTTTAAAATGATAACAATTCTCATTATCAAAGTCAATCGTTCTAATTTCGGCAAATTTATGAACGTACATGCGACAACCGTATTCTGCTACTTATGTGATGAGCGTTTACTGCTCATACTAAAATCCGAGCGACCATAGACAGGTGCTCAGTATTATCAATTCAATAAAGCTGGAGGCGATCGGCATGGGCGAATGGACATTATTTTCACCGGGCGACAAAGCTCCTAATGACGGCACTTATATTGAGGATGGAGTCAATTCGTATCATATGGGGATTCAGAATCCGAAGAAAGTAACGCTTAGTAAGGGCCAGCGCTTTCCCGACACGTCGAATCATGAACGCAAGTGGAAACGAATGGGTCATTAATTTTTTTGTAAATGTGATGAATAGTAAAGCGGATATCGGGTCATATTAATATCGACGGTGATTAGAGAGGTGTGGTTCCGTTGAACCGTTTGGTGAAAGGGCCTTTAGAGGATTTCGTCCACTCAGTTTAGAAGCGGAGGGTTGTGCCAAAGACTACCGTCTGTAACACACGCGCATTCGAGCAACCATATATACACCGTTCAAACGGATATGTATGTCTGTGCTCAAAAGGGTAATGAAGCTATCAGCTGATTTGTTCCGATTGACGAATGATGGCTCATGCTTTCTGTAATTTGTAGTGTGAATTGATCGACTCAACTTATCAAACACCGTCCAAGGAGAGAGCTCGCGAGAGCTCTCTTCTTGCTTGTAGTTTCATTGATGCCAAGCTTTAGCTGGCCGATCAGCCGGATATCCGTTTTCGCTTCTGTACGCTTTACGCTCGGCGGTAAAGTCCCACCACTGCTTGTCGCTGCCCGGATGATGGGCATGATGGACAGCCAGTCGCATCACATCCTCTACGCAAGGATCCATCCAGACGCCATGGAGCTTCTCTAGACGGTTAACAAGCTCCTCGCCGCCCTCTCCCCCATCTTTAATGTCCTGCAGCGTGTGGAAGCCCAGCTCTACAAGATTATGCGCTAATGATGGACCAATAGAGGGTACTCGCTGAAACTGTGCTAAGGCGCATAGCAGACTCGCCCTGTCTTCGCTAATGTCCAGGCTTCCAGCCATTTCAGATGGGCTGTAATCAGCGATCTGAGCTAACTTGATCTTTAGCGTTCTAAGGCGCTTACGTTCATCATCGGTTAACGGCAGCTTTGGCGTACTCATTGGTTGTACCCTCATTTCTCTTCAATATTAAGACACAAAAAAAACGATCCGCGTGCGAACCGTTTGACTGTTAGTTATAAGTGGCGGAGAAGGTGGGATTCGAACCCACGCACGCTTTGACACGCCTAGCTGATTTCGAGTCAGCCCCCTTGGGCCTCTTGGGTACCTCTCCGCATTCAAGACAAAAATTATCTTAACATATAGGACAGACTATTGCAACACCTAGCATGAAATATTTTTGATCTCGCAGTGTGCCTATTTATTGCTGCTCTTCCTGTGCCTTTGTCCTAAGTACTTTTTTCATGTTTTTCTCGAACTTCGCTCGTGGCACGAGAACGCTATGCTTGCAGCCTACACATTTGATTCGTATATCCATCCCCATGCGTATAATCTCCATTTCATTCGATCCACAGGGATGCTGCTTCTTCATTAGAACAATGTCCCCAAGCTCGAATTGCTTACGCTCCATCCTTCACGCCTCCCTTCTCATTCCGTTGAAAGGTAACCATCCTCGGATACGGAATTTCGATCCCATTCTCATCAAGCGCCTTCTTAATCTCAATATTCAGCTTACGCGCCATCACTGGATGTGTATTCGGCTTGCATTCAGCTATGATTCGAACCGTTACGCCGGATGCCGCAATGGTCTGAATACCGAGCACCTCCGGTGCATTAACCAAATTTTCATCTTGCATGCCGGCCATCGTCTTCCGTATAACTTCAAGTGCGCGATCGACGTCTTCTTCGAAAGCGACTGCAACATCGACAACAGCGACTGTATTGTTGATAGAGAAGTTCGTCACTTCATTTATCATTCCATTCGGAATAATATGTATCTCGCCTGTCCAGCTTTGTATCCGAGTCGTTCGAAGTCCGATCATCTCTACCGTCCCTTTGAACTGGCCCGTCTGGATAACATCGCCTACAGCGAACTGGTCCTCCAAGACAATGAAGAAACCCGTAATGACATCCTTCACCAAGCTCTGCGCACCGAACCCGATCGCAAGCCCAAGTACGCCTGCTCCTGCCAGCAATGGCCCTAGATTTATTCCGAACTCAGACAATATGAGCATAGCCGCTATAAAATAAATAACGTAAGAAGCGACGTTATTCATGAGCTTGCCGACCGTCGTCATTCGCCTGCCTTGACTGGAAGGCCGCTTCGCCTCCCGCTCCAGCACAACACGGTTAATCGTCTTATGAATAATCCAAACGGCAATCCGGCATATAACCAGAATAAGAACGATTCTCAGAACCGAAGTGCCAAAGCCTTGCCATAGTTCCTTGTCCGTCACCCAATTTACACTGTTTGTATACAATTCTCGAATGGACATTGGAACCATCCCTCCATTGCCTTTAATCCCCTGTTAGCCTCAGGCTAACCTATATGTCTATTTGGACATATCCTGCAACCGTATCCGGCTTGAATATGCCTCTTATTTCTACATGTTCCTGCTCGATGACATCCTTAACCGTCTCCATATCCTCTTCCGGAAAATGAATCGATAAGGCGCAGCCTGCCGTAATTTCTTTCGGCGTTGGACAAATATCAATATCAACATCAGCGTATTCCAGCAGCATTTCCGCCCGTAGCGCCTGCTGCGTGGAGTCAAATGCGATTAGCATACGCACCTCCAGCATTTCAGTTCGTACTTTTTTACTATGTGAGCCTACGTATAAAATGGTTGTCCTATCCATATACTAGTATCATATTTGCAATTAGCGGAGGGATTCTATGAAGCTACCATTTATGAAGGAAACACCTTTGAAGGTACCTTACACGACCGCGAATGTAGTCGGGCTGCTCGTTAACCGGATAACCTCAATGCTCGATGAACAGGCTGGCAAACGCCCTCTTGTTATTGTATGCGTCGGTACTGACCGCTCGACCGGCGATTCGCTAGGTCCGCTTATCGGCACTTCCTTGTCCAAATTCAGAAGCCCTCATTATGCCTTGTTCGGTACGCTGGAAGAACCCGTTCATGCCATGAATCTAGAAGAAACTCTTCTAGAAATCAATCGCCGATTCCATAAGCCCTTCATTATCGGCATTGATGCCTGCCTCGGCCAAGTATCGAGCGTTGGCTCTATACAAGTCGGCTCTGGTCCGGTTCGTCCAGGCGCCGGCGTGAACAAAGACCTGCCTCCTGTTGGCGATATGCATATTACGGGCATCGTTAATGTTGGCGGGTTCATGGAGTATTTTGTCCTGCAGAACACTCGCTTGCACCTGGTTATGAAGATGGCAGACATCATTTCGTTAAGCTTATTTACCGCTGTAGCTAATTCAGTTCATATTGCGTCCAGTACCCGTGAACAAACCGCTGCCTCCGAATACACATCCCATTTGCATCTATAAATGATAGGAGTCCATAAAACCGCTGTGTGGCCCTTATTACTTCGCTGTCTGAATCGCTTTTCGTTCTTCAGGTGTTAGCGGATACGGGGACTCGCCCTTCTCAATTGGTTTGGCATACACGTACGTATTTTCTCTGCTATGAATGCCCGATAGTACAGCCCCGTCATTGGATTCATTCACTATGGCGATGGAGAAGCTTAAGTCGCTTCCCTGCTCTGCGAATGCATTATAACGAAGCACACCTACTCTGCCCTTCTGCTGAGGCAGCGCTTGCTCTACTGTAGCGAGCTGCGTCTGCAAACGTTCAATCGTTTGGGCTTGTTTGTTCAGCCCATCCTTCATTTCAACGATTACATCTTCGAAGTTTGTTATGCCCGTATTCCCCATCACTTCAGTATATTGTTTCCTTAATCGTTTCAACCTACTGCCAAGCACCGCGATCCAAATGAATAAAATAATAACGAATAAAGCAACTACTGCCGTTACTGCATTCATCGGATTTGTCGTCCAGTCTTCCATGGTTGTCTTCCGCCCCCATTTTAATTCTACAATCCGTAGTTCTTCGTTATCTCCGTCATCGCATTCGTCAAGGCATCGACTTCATCCTCAGTTGTGAACAAGCCTACACTTGCTCTTATTGCACCTGTAGATGTTGTTCCGGCGCATGCATGTGCGAGCGGCGTACAGTGGAAACCCGCCCTTACTGCAATGCTATAATGCTGATCAAGTATGAAGGACAACTCAGACGGATCAATTCCATCTATAATAAAAGCAACAATTCCTGTACGCTGCTCCCCAAGCTTTGGACCTAACAGCTTCAACCCCGGCACTGTACTTAGCCCCTCCATCATTCGCTGAGCGAGCGTCCATTCTTTAGTATGGATGTTCTGTACTGTCTCATTCAACACATACTGTACGCCGGCTCTAAGCCCTGCTAGGCCTGGCGTATTCTGCGTGCCCGCTTCATACCGATCCGGCCTTACCTGAGGCTGTTCACGCGCCTCAGACTGGCTTCCAGTGCCGCCATGCAGCAATGGCACCAGATCCACCTCAGGATCGATATACAAGCCTCCTGTGCCCTGTGGGCCAAGCAATCCTTTATGTCCTGGAAATGCCAGCAGATCAATACCCATCCCTCTTACGTCCACCGGAAGAATACCTGCGCTTTGCGCTGCATCTACAAGAAGCTTTATGCCTTTGCTTTTCGTCAACTCAGCTATCTTATCTATGGGTATAATCGTTCCGAGCAGGTTCGAACTGTGATTAGCAACGACTAACGTTGTATTGGACTGTATCGCTGCGGCTACATCGTCAATATTAATGTTCCCTCGTTCGTCCCCTTCTACATACGTCACTTCAATGCCAATCGTTTGCTCTAAATAATATAGAGGTCTTCTTACTGAATTATGTTCAACGGATGTCGTAATGACATGGTCACCTGGCTTAACCCATCCTTTAATCGCCATATTTAGCGCCATCGTTGTATTGGAAGCGAATGCGATGTCATTTGGGTTTTTTATATTAAACAGTTTGGCAAGCTGCTTGCGTGTATCGAACAATACGCGACTAGCTCTTACCGCCATCGCATGACTGCCTCTCCCTGGATTAGCAGCATCATGGAGCATAGCCTGTACAACCGCGTCTGTCACCTGTGGCGGTTTAGGCCACGAGGTAGCGGCATGATCTAAATATATGAGCGGCTGTTCGCCATTCCCCACTCCAATCACTTCCTTCTATAAAATTCGTTACTAATATACCTTTTAAGGCATAACAATGGCATACCTTAGTTTAATCTTTCAAATCGAAGATTACAACTCGGGTATGCCATTGTTCAGCAGGTATTATGCCATGTATTGAAGCAGCTCCAATAGTCGTTCCAAATCCTGTTTGCTATAGTATTGGAGCTCGATTTTACCTTTATCCTTTTGCTGCTTAATCTTCACTGTCGTCTTAAACCGATCTCGCAAAGATTCTTCCAAATGATCGATATACGGATCGCGTTTTTTCTGGCTAAGCTTCGTTTTGCTTTCCGGTTGCTTGGCATCAAGCTTCTGTATCGCTTCTTCAAGATCACGAACAGTCCACTCTTGACTTACGATGCGATCAGCGAATTCTCTCTGAATCACTTCGTCCTTAATACCGACCAACGCCCTCGCATGACCCATTGATATTGTTCCACGTGAAACATTATCTTTGATTTCCGTCGGAAGGCTTAACAGTCGAACGAAGTTTGCAATATGGGAACGAGATTTGCCTACCTTCATTGACAACTCTTCTTGCGTTAACTTGAACTTATCCATAAGCGCTTGATAAGCAATAGCTGTCTCAATCGCATTCAGATCTTCACGTTGAAGGTTCTCGATGAGGGCAATCTCCATTACCTGCTGATCGGAGAAGCTTCTTACTACTGCAGGAACGGTTGTGTTGCCGCAAAGCTGAGATGCACGGAAACGTCTCTCCCCTGCAATAATCTCATATCCCTTAAGCACAGTGCGAACGATGATCGGCTGAATAACGCCATGCTGCTTAATGGATTCAGCTAATTCCTTAATGGAATCCTCATCAAACGTTTTACGCGGTTGATATGGATTCGGTCGTAGCTGTGCTAACGATACATCAATGACCTTATCGTCATCATTGACAGATAGCGATGGTATTAGTGCGTCTAATCCTCTACCTAGCCGCTTGCTCATACGTTATCACTTCCTTCGCGAGTTCAAGATAAACTTCCGCGCCTTTGGATCGTGGGTCGTAGGTGATAATCGCTTGCCCGTGTGAAGGAGCTTCGCTCAGACGCACGTTGCGCGGAATGATGGTTTGGTACACCTTTTGCTGAAAATACTTTTTGACTTCTTCGATGACTTGAATGCCAAGATTGGTTCTTGCATCAAGCATCGTAAGTAATACGCCTTCAATTTGAAGTGTCGTATTAAGATGTTTCTGAACAAGTCGAACTGTATTCAATAATTGGCTCAGACCTTCAAGCGCATAATACTCGCATTGAATTGGAATCAGAACGGAGTCAGCTGCCGTTAATGAGTTAATTGTCAATATACCCAATKACGGTGGGCAATCGATAAGAATATAGTCGAACTGATCTTTGACCATGTGCAAAGACTTCTTAAGTCTAAGCTCACGCGAGATCGTAGGTACTAATTCAATCTCAGCACCTGCTAGCTGTATGGTTGCAGGAATGATTTTTAAGCCAGGAACGTTCGTTTCCACCATAGCATCCTTAGGATGGACTTCATTAATAAGCACATCATAAATACAATTGGCTACATCCGCCTTGTTGATGCCAAGCCCGCTCGTTGTGTTTCCTTGGGGATCTATATCAACGAGCAATACCCTTCTACCCAACGACGCTAGACATGCAGCCAAATTAACGGACGTAGTCGTCTTACCGACACCGCCCTTCTGATTGGCAATAGCAATTATTTTGGACAAAACTGTCTCACCTCTTATGCAAAACTATTATAAAAAACCATACACAAGCGAAATACTTGTGCCTCTACATTGTTGAAAATACGGCTACAAATGGCATCGCCGCCCTCAGCGAGGGCGGCATCGAGCATGATTCATTGCTGCATTGCGTAACCGTGCCAAGCAGCTATATGTATCATTTTATAACGAATATAAGTATCGATCATTGCTATCTTTTTGGAATTTGGATGACGATTTCATAATGATCGTCATGATCCTTCTCGTTCGTCTTAATTTGCAGACCTGAACCAGATACCATCTCAATCGATTGACGGATCGTATTCAACGCAAGACGTACATCTTTCGTGAACGATATGCGCTTAGCTTTCTTCAGCTTCGTCGACTCTTTCAAAAAGGCGATTCGAACCTCAGTTTGCTTCACATTCAAATCTTTAGTTAGTATTTCGTCCAAAACTTTATGCTGCAGCTCTTCATTATCCAAGGAAAGAAGTGCGCGGGCATGTCGTTCTGTAATTTTTCGTTCCGCTAGCGCTTGCTTGATGGTGTCACTTAACGCCAACAATCTAAGCTTATTAGCGATGGTTGATTGACTTTTGCCAAGCCGCTGCGCCAAGCTTTCTTGCGTTAATTCATGCAATTCAATTAGCTTCTGATAGGCTATCGCTTCTTCTATAGCGGTTAACCCTTCACGTTGCAAGTTCTCAATAAGAGCAATTGAAGCCGTCTGGGAATCATTGAATTCTCGCACAATGCCTGGAATCGTATCGTACCCGAGCTTAGTTACAGCACGCCAACGGCGTTCTCCAGCAATAATTTCATACCTGCCATTACGCATACGGACCACAATAGGTTGAATAACACCATGAGTCTTAATCGTTTGGCATAATTCATCAATACGATCATCATCGAAGATCGTACGTGGCTGGAATGGGCTCGCATCAATATCCTGAATCGGAATCTGACGAACCTCTTCTTGCGCGATGCGCTGCTCGGATAAGCCGAATAAACGAGAAAATTGTTCTTTCATATCGATAATTACCACCCGATCATGAGATAAACCTTCCAAACTATCCTATTTTCTTGCTATCACGCTACCATTTTTACGTAGGGAACCACATTTCATTGATGATGATTATCCTGTAAAGTTTAATTATAAACCTATTACCAGGCATCATCAAGCACGATCAATCAATCCTGTAGTCATAGGACTTAGAATGAATCATGCTCTGAATAATAAACCTACTGATTGGTAGAAATGCTTGAGGGACGACATGAAAGAATGATAGATTTGAAGGTTTTTGCAATAAACTCGCTTTAACAGCAGGATTGGATGCTCCAGACTATCCATTAGTTAAGCGTTAAGCAATCTAGCTTAATCAACTATAGTCATGGTATAAGCGGAGCTTCCTCCTCTATTGTGATGTTAAGCGTTAGAAACTGTCGCAACTACGAGCCAACAAGCTTATATCACGTCCATTACATCCATAACATTATAATTCGACTTAATGAGGTCTATCTCCTGCTTGATAATCGTTCAATTCCATATAAATGTATAAATGCTCAGCAGATCATTTTGAATGTTCCACGTGAAACATTCATCACTACATCTTAACCAATAAGCGGCTGCTTAAGTGGTGTTCCTGCTTTTCTTGGGTATTTACGAGGAGTCGCGTCGAGCTTCTCTATAATGACGATATGTCGTTCCGATTGTTCATTCGGAAGCTGCAGCTGATGCTGAACTTTAATCTTCGCCTTAAGCTCACGCAAGCTGAATGACGCCTCTCGCACCTCTTCCTCCGACTGGGAGCCTTTCATAGCAGCGAATAGTCCGTTTTTGCGAACGAAGGGTAAACAAAACTCATTTAATACATTCAATCTTGCGACCGCTCTTGCGGTAACTAGATCATAGCTGTCTCTATGCTCTGGCAGCTTCGCAATATCTTCAGCACGACCATGAACACAGGAAACATCCGAAACACCTAATTGCTCCACTAGAAAATTAAGAAACTGGATCCGCTTGTTCAATGAATCAACGATTGTCACTTTAAGATGAGGGAAACAAATTTTAAGTGGAATACTTGGGAAGCCTGCGCCGGAACCAATATCGGCTATCCTCTCAACCTTATCTATATTTACAAAAAAAGAAAGCGACGCCGAATCGTAAAAATGTTTCTCGTATACGGCGTCCCTTTCCGTTATGCCCGTCAAATTCATCTTTTCGTTCCATTCCACTAACAAACGGAAATAGGTGTCGAATTGCTCAAGCTGTAGTGGAGAGAGCGTGATTCCGCTCTCCTCCATACGTGATGTAAACCATTGCAACGTTTGATCCATAAGCTTAACTATCCTCTCGCCGCTATTACGCGATTATAATGCTCAAGATATACAAGCAAGATAGAGATATCCGCTGGCGTTACGCCGGCAATCCGCGAAGCCTGCCCGATAGACAGTGGACGAATAACAGCCAGCTTCTGCTTCGCCTCGGAAGCAAGACCATGAACCTGGCTATATTCGATATCATCCGGGATACGTTTCTTCTCCATTTTATTAAGACGCTCTACTTGAATCAGCTGCTTCTCGATATATCCTGCATATTTAATTTGGATCTCAACTTGCTCTTTCATCTCTTCCGTCAGTTCATGTTCCGATGAAGGTACAACCGACTCCACCATTGCATACGTGATTTCAGGTCTTCTTAACAGCGACAACGCATCGGCACCATTCGTCATTGGAGTCGATCCAGCAGCTGTCAGCATCTCAAGCACATCGTCTGGTTTCACTTTCGTCGACTTCAACCGTTCAATCTCAAGCTCAACCAGCTCTTTCTTGCGAAGGAACTTGGCATACCGTTCTTCTGAAATAAGACCGATCTCATGACCGATAGGTGTAAGACGAAGATCCGCATTATCGTGGCGAAGCAACAGGCGATATTCGGCACGAGATGTCAGCAATCGATAAGGATCATTCGTCCCTTTCGTTACGAGATCATCGATCATAACACCGATATAACCTTGCGAACGATCAATAATTACAGGCTCTTTGCCTTGTACTTTGCGCGCTGCATTAATACCCGCAATGATCCCTTGTCCTGCTGCTTCTTCATAACCGGAAGTTCCGTTGATTTGTCCAGCTGTGAATAACCCATCAACGACCTTTGTCTCCAGGGATGGCCATAGCTGTGTCGGTACTACCGCATCGTATTCAATTGCGTAACCGTTACGCATCATCTCAACATTTTCCAATCCTGGGATTGATCGTAAGATCCCGAGTTGTACATCCTCAGGCATACTTGTGGATAACCCTTGGACGTAATATTCCGACGTGTGCTTGCCTTCTGGCTCAAGGAAAATCTGATGCTTCGGTTTATCTGCAAAGCGGACAATTTTATCTTCAATAGATGGGCAATAGCGCGGCCCAGTGCCTTCGATCGCACCTGAGAACATCGGCGCGCGGTGTAAGTTATCATTGATAATCTTATGCGTTGCTTCAGATGTGTACGTCAGCCAACAAGGCAACTGTTCGTTATCCGACGATTCCGTCTCATGGGAGAAGAACTTCGGCGACTCGTCGCCAGGCTGAATTTCCGTCTTGGAGAAATCAATCGTATCCTTATGGACGCGCGGCGGCGTACCCGTCTTGAATCGGACAAGCTCGAACCCGTGCTCCTTCAGACTCGCGGACAGCCTTACGGAAGGCTGCTGGTTGTTCGGGCCGCTTTCATACATAAGCTCACCCATAATGATTTTGCCGCGCAAGTACGTGCCTGTTGTAACGATAACAGCGCGTGCACGATACTCTGCGCYTGTCTTCGTTGTAATGCCGACAATTTTGCCTTCTTCGACAATAATCTCCTCTGCCATCCCTTGTCTCAATGTCAGATTATCGGTCTCTTCAATCGTTTTCTTCATCGTATGCTGATAGGAGAATTTATCTGCTTGCGCACGCAGAGCATGAACAGCCGGCCCCTTACCCGTATTCAGCATCCGCATTTGAATAAACGTTTTGTCGATATTGCGTCCCATCTCGCCGCCCAATGCATCAATCTCGCGCACGACATGGCCTTTCGCCGGTCCGCCGATAGACGGATTGCAAGGCATGAATGCCACCATATCCAGGTTAATCGTTAAGAGCAGCGTATTGCAGCCCATCCTTGCCGAAGCAAGCGCTGACTCGCAGCCCGCGTGACCAGCTCCAATAACGATAACATCAAATTCACCAGCTAAATAACCCATTATTTATCCCTACTTCCCTAAACAGAACTGTGAAAAGATTTGATCAATTAATGAATCGCCTACTTCATCGCCAAGAATCTCGCCAAGCGACTCCCAGGCCGACCGCACATCAATCTGTATAACATCTATCGGAATTCCCATATTCGACGCCTCAATGGCATCGACGAGCGATTGATTCGCGCGCTTCAGCAAAGAAATATGCCGAACATTGCTTACATATGTCAGATCATTCGCTTCAAGCTGTCCTTCAAAAAACATTTCGCTAATCGCCCGCTCCAATCGATCGAGTCCACGCTCTTCAAGCACCGACATTCGTACGATCGAATCGGCCGAAACGAACTGCTCCACCACCTCAATTTCTAATTGATGCGGCAAGTCAGTCTTATTCAGGATAACAATGACAGAACGACCAGCTAATTGCTCCAATAATTCGCGATCATCGGGCTGCAAAGGTTCATTATAATTCAGAACGAGCAAGATCAGCTCCGCTTCCTCCAGCGCTGAACGCGAACGCTCAACACCAATCTTCTCGACGACATCCTCCGTATCGCGAATACCCGCCGTATCGAGCAGGCGAAGCGGAATGCCGTTTAACGTAACGAATTGCTCGATCACATCACGAGTCGTACCCGGTATATCGGTGACAATCGCCTTGTTCTCTTGCGTCAGTACGTTCATGAGCGAAGACTTTCCAACATTCGGGCGTCCAACGATAGCGGTCAATATACCTTCTCGTAATATTTTGCCTTCGTTTGCCGTTTTTAACAACTTCCCGATTGACTCAATCGCAGAGCCGCATTGCTCTCGTATATAAGCACTCGTTAAATCTTCAACATCATGCTCGGGGTAATCAATATTAACCTCTATATGGGCTAGCAGCTCAATAACCGTTTGCCTAAGCGCCTTAATCTGCTTCGACAGTGCGCCCTCAGCCTGCTTCCTTGCTACCGAGAATGCCCGGTCCGACTTCGAACGAATTAAGTCGATAACTGCCTCGGCCTGCATCAGATCAATGCGTCCGTTCAGGAACGCCCGCTTCGTGAACTCCCCCGGCTCCGCCGTACGGAAGCCCTCCAGCTGCAGCACAACATCAAGCACCTGTTTAACCGCTACTACGCCGCCATGGGCATTAATCTCTACAACATCCTCAGCCGTGAAGGAGCGCGGCCCGCGCATGACGGTCACTAGCACCTCTTCCACCTGCTCACCTGTTGCAGGATCAATAATATGTCCGTAGTTGACCGTATGCGACTGTACATCGTTCAAGCTTGTTTTGGATTGAAAAATGGAAGCCGTACCGCTTATCGCATCAGGCCCGCTTATCCGTATAATCGCAATGCCGCCCTCTCCGACTGCCGTCGAAATAGCCGCAATCGTATCCAATATCACCTTTAAGTCAGCACCTCTCAAATGGAAAAACAGCAATGACCATAGGAGCCATTGCTGCGTACCGTATCTAAATATCTATTTGTTGCCTGCCTACTAGCATTACCTAAGCGAGATCACGACTCTCCGATTCGGCTCGTCGCCCTTGCTATAGGTCTTCACCCGAGGATGGTTCTGCAATTGCGAATGAATGACTTTGCGCTCATGCGGAGACATCGGCTCAAGCACAACTTCCTTCTTGGTCCGAATGACTCTGCCCGCAAGGCGCTCCGACAGCTCTTCCAGCGTTTTGCGCCGGCGCTCGCGAAAATCCTCTGCATCAAGGACGATTCGAAGATGACTATCCGAATAACGATTAGCCACAATGTTAACCAAGTACTGTAACGCATCCAACGTTTGTCCGCGACGCCCAATCAGCATACCAAGGTCTCCGCTGCCCGTAACGGCCAGCCTCGTCCCTTCTCTCGTTTGCTTACGATCGATGCTTACTTGCAGCCCCATTGTTCCGGCAATCTCCAGTAGAAACTTCTCAGCTTCTTCCGTAGCATCCGGAATCAATTCAAGCTCAACTTTCGCTTCCTTTGCGCCAAACAATCCGAACAACCCTTTGGTGGGGTGTTCAAGCACAACCTTCTTCACGCGGTCTTCAGTCACTTGCAATTGTGTCAAACCATTACGCACAGCATCGTCTATCGTCTTTCCTGATGCAACGATTTTCTTCATTTCGCGAGGGCCCCCTTACCCTTGTCAGATGAACGCACGTACAGGAAGTAGTTTTGAACGATTGTATAGATGTTGCTATATACCCAGTACAGCGGAAGCGCCGACGGGAAGTTGATCGCCATAACGAAGATTAATACAGGGAAGATCGTGAGCATCATGCCCATACCCGGCATCGTTTGCGTTTGCTGCTTCTGCATCATTTTCGACTGAATGAATGTCGTTGCGGCAGCGAGTAATGGAAGCAGGTAATACGTCCATCCGCCATCATTAGCACTCTTGCCTAACTCAAACCACAAAAACGTATGCTCGCGAATATCCGGGTTTTTGTAGATCGAATTGTAGAGCGCGATGAAAACAGGCATTTGCACAATTAGCGGCAAGCAGCCCGCCATCGGATTGACCTGATTCTGCTGGAACAGCTTCATCGTTTCTTCTTGCTGTTTTTGCGGGTTATCCTTATGCTTCTTCTTAATTTCAGCCATCTGAGGCTGAATCGCCTGCATCGCCTTCGAGCTTCGATATTGCTTAAGTGTCAGCGGAAGGATTAACGTTCTTACAATAATCGTCAGCAGCAATATAGCTAGACCATACGAATCACCGAACCACTTGGCAAACGTATCGAGCGTGATTGCGAAGTAATAAACGACGTTTTTCTCCCAAAAATTGCCCTTCAATAAATCAGCCGTTTCCGTCGTCTGATTCGTAGGAGCTCCACAGCCTGCAAGCACGCCCATAACAAGGACGAGCCCCAATACTAGAAGCCATTTGCGTTTTGAATTCCGAAACAACATGAAAACTCCTCTCTAAGAGCCATTGCCCAAGGCGTAAACGGCTGAAGCCAATGTTTGGCGTCTAAAGCAACGTTTCGCAGTGAAATATAGGTGAAGTATAACGAGAAAAACGTATACTTACCTATAGATAAACAAATAGTCAACTCCCCTAATACTGAATAAGAAGCATTAGGGTTTCAACTATATGACTATAACTTGATAAGCACAGCAAGCCAACGTCGTTTGACAATTGAATTAGCAGCTTTACGACAGGCTCGTCAATCTAGACTATACCATAATTTATGGGACAAAGAAACAAGCAGCATCAAGGTGCATGCGCTTTCTTAACGACTTTGAGTGAACGTCCATTTTCAGCCGAAAACAGGCTATTCCTTACGCTTAACAGGCGGTTGGCCCAAACTCTTCAGCAGTCCTGCCTTCTTAAGCACATGAAGCACCGATTTCTCCATTTCCTTCATCTTCATGACCGTTGCCGGCTTCCTGACAATAAGAATAAGATCCGTCTTCGGGGCTATCCGATCAGCCTGGTGGCGCACGATCTCCTTAACCATCCGCCTCATCCGATTGCGCATGACCGCATTTCCGATTTTTTTGCTCGCCGAAACACCGAGGCGGAATGGATCCGCGTCCGGCTGTTTAGACCAATATACGACAAATTGTCCATTTGCGAATGATTTGCCGCCTCGATAGATCCGGCTGAAATCCCCGCGGTTACGCAGACGCAACTTTCTATGCACGACTTATGGCCACCGTTCTTTCATTTCTTCTAATAAGTATAGCCCAAGCGTAAACGACCTACACCGATCAATGGCGGTGTAGTAACCGTTTCGCGGTGAAATATAAGCCAAATTATAAGTGTAAACCTTATAAAATCTTATATTTGGAGACGAAACGACTCAGTCCTCCTATTCCTATATAGAGGACATTGCATTTCGTGAAAAATATAGGGCTTGTATAAACAAAAAAAAGAAGACCACCGGACGTGGTCTTCTGCTTATGCGCTCAGTACTTTTCTTCCTCTTTGACGACGCGCTGCCAAAACTTTACGTCCGTTTTTCGAGCTCATACGTTTGCGGAAGCCGTGCACTTTGCTGCGTTTGCTTACATTCGGTTTAAATGTAGGTCTCATCGTTCTGCACCTCCTATATTACATATATCAATGTGTCAGTTATAACTTCTTCTCTGTTTAAAAAACACCTTTTTAATTAAACCATGTGGGCGGTCAAAAGTCAATGTACCTCGCCGATGCAAAATACAGGAATAAGCTTTATCCGATTTTTATTGTGGATAACGTATGAAATGCGGCTCATTCTAGAAAACTAATAACATGTGCACAATTTTTCTCGATCGGTAACGAACTTTGTCGAAATGATAACAAGATATAAACAATATGTAGTGTTGTAGATAACTTCTATGCACAAGCAGTTGAGAATGTGGATAAAATCAGCGAATTCGTTGAAATATAAGGGATCTTTTGCTATGATTATTATGTTTTTGATGTGGATTACATCGTAGAAGCCTCATATTTATCAACAACCTGTGGATAACATTGTGAACAAAATCATCCCMTATTTATAACTCAGTTTCTTCATCTACGTCATAATGTGGATGCTTTCGTTATAAATCCCTGATTTTCGACAACGTTTAGCTTAACCGCGCCGACTTAGGCGAGTTGAATAAGGAGTGACAGTCTGTGGACAGCCATACCTATGATTTATGGCAGCAAGTGTTGTCAATCATCCAGACCAAATTAAGCAAGCCGAGCTTTGACACCTGGTTCAAAGCGACGAAGGCTTCTTTTGTCGATGATTCCATACTTGAAGTAACCGCCCCGACAACATTTGCTGTCGAATGGCTGGAGAATCGCTATACGAAGCTCATAAGAACGACACTGTTTGAATTTTTGGGCAGACAGGTGGACGTTCAATTTGCAATTGAAGAGCAGCGCAGCGCAGAACCGATCATTTCGCTTCCGCCGAAGACCGTGCAAACACCGGTTGCGCAAGAAGAAACGCATAGCCATATGCTTAACCCAAAATATACGTTTGATACATTCGTAATCGGAGCCAACAACCGGTTCGCCCATGCGGCATCGCTCGCCGTCGCTGAAGCGCCGGCCAAGGCGTACAATCCGTTGTTTCTTTATGGTGGTGTTGGACTCGGCAAGACGCACTTAATGCATGCGATCGGCCACTACATCATGGACCATAATCCGAATACGAAGGTTCTCTATATATCATCCGAGAAGTTCACGAACGAGTTCATTAACGCCATTCGTGACAATCGCGGCGAGAGCTTCCGTACGAAGTACCGCAATATCGACGTATTGCTCGTCGATGATATTCAGTTTCTAGCGGGCAAGGAGCAAACGCAGGAGGAGTTCTTCCATACCTTCAATGCGCTGCATGAAGAAAGAAAGCAGATCGTCATTTCTAGTGACCGTCCGCCGAAAGAAATTCCAACGCTCGAAGAACGGCTGCGTTCACGGTTCGAATGGGGACTTATTACCGACATTCAACCGCCTGATCTCGAAACGCGAATCGCCATTCTGCGCAAGAAAGCGAAAGCTGAGAATCTTGATATTCCGAACGAAGCGATGGTGTATATCGCCAACCAGATCGATACGAATATTCGGGAACTTGAGGGGGCGCTTATCCGCGTTGTCGCCTATTCATCCTTGATCAACGCCGATATTACGTCGCATCTGGCAGCCGAAGCGCTGAAGGATATTATTCCATCAAGCCGACCGCGGATGATCACGATGCAGGACATTCAGGCTAAGGTCGGAGAGTTCTACGGACTGCGCCTGGAGGAATTCAAAGCCCGCAAGCGTACGAAAGCCGTTGCCTATCCGCGCCAAATCGCGATGTACCTGTCACGCGAGCTTACCGACTTCTCATTGCCGAAGATCGGCGAGGCGTTCGGCGGCCGCGACCATACGACAGTCATCCATGCGCACGAGAAAATTTCACAGCAGCTTAAAGTGGATCAGGATCTTACGAAGATCATTCAGAATTTAACCGAAAAAATCAAAAATCATATGTGAACAACCAAGCAAGCCTATGCACACGCTATGCACATGTGGATAGGCTTGCTTTATCGGTTTTCCGCAGGGTTATCCACATATTCAGTGCCCCTACTACTACGTCTACTAAAAATCTTTAATAAACATCATCAAATATAGACGGCTAACGCCGCCTGTTGAAAGCCCGTCAAAACCAAATTTCGCATCGCTCAATCTATATAAACGCTAGGAGTGTAATCATGAAACTAACGATCTCAAAAAATGAATTGAACGACGCTATCCAACAGGTTGCCAAAGCAGCGTCCTCTCGCCCTACAATTCCGATTCTTGGCGGTATCAAGATTGAAGTTACGCACCAAGGTGTAACATTAACAGCGAGTGATACCGATATCTCCATCCAAAGCTTCATACCTGTTGAAAGAGATCAATTCGTTATTTCACATGTGGATAAACCGGGCAATGTCGTATTGCCTGCCAAATTTTTTGTGGAAATCGTTAAAAAGCTCCCATCGGACCAGGTCAGCATCGAAGTCGGCGCTCACTACCAAACGATCATTCGTTCAGGCGCTACCGAAATTCAAATGGTTGGACTTGATCCAGAAGAGTTCCCGGTGCTGCCATCCATTGAGCAAAATGAAATATTCCAAATGCCTGGCGATTTATTAAAAGCGATGATTCGCCAATCCGTGCTAGCTGCATCGACAAGCGAACAAACGCCGATTTTGACGGGTGTCTTGTGGAATCTGAACGAAGGCGAGCTCAAGTTCGTCGCAACTGACCGCCATCGTCTTGCGAGCCGTACTGCGAAAGTCGATACGCATCCGGATTACCGTTTCAACAACATCGTAATTTCCGCGAAAACGCTCGTGGAACTGTCGAAGCTTGTTCCCGAGCAGAATATGCTCGTCGATATCGTTGTCGCCGACAATCAAGTGCTGTTCAAGATCGGCAACGTGTTGTTCTATTCGCGTATATTGGACGGGACTTATCCCGACACTTCTAAAATTATTCCGCAAGTGTTCAAAACAGAACTTGTTCTTGATACAAAAAATGTGATGGACGCGATCGATCGCGCTTATTTGATGTCGCGTGAGGAAAAAACGAACATCGTCCGCCTTATGACGCTTGAGGATGGCAGCATCGAAATTTCGTCGAGCTCAACTGAGCTTGGCCGTGTAACGGAGCAGCTTGAGGCGAAGCAGTTCAATGGCGAACCGCTGCGTATCGCGTTCAACTCCAAATATATGCTCGACGTGCTTAAAGTTATCGACAGCGAGCAATTGTTCATCGGATTCACCGGAGCGATGAGCCCGATCATTATTCGTCCGCTTGACCATGAGTACAGCATGTACGTCATTTTGCCGTATCGTACAACGGGCTAGGTAGAGAAATCACTAGCGAAGAAGGGAATGAGACATTAGGGTGAAGGAAATCTCCATTCAAACCGAATACATCGCGCTTGGACAATTTCTGAAGCTGTCGGATTGTATATCCACAGGTGGACAAGCAAAATTTTTTCTTCAGGAAACGGCTGTTCACATTAATGGCGAAGCGGATAACAGACGTGGACGGAAACTTTATGCCGGCGATCGCGTAGAAGTGGAAGGATGCGGCGTCTTTACGGTTGTTAGGAGCTAATGCATCAACGAACCGGGAGGACGAAGCGTGTTTCTAACGAGCATACAACTGCAAAATTATCGCAATTACGGTCAGCTTGACCTGCAAACGCCGAATAAGGTGAATATATTTCTTGGGCCTAACGCCCAGGGCAAGACGAATCTGCTTGAAGCTATATTCGTGCTGGCGCTGTCGAAGTCGCATCGTACGTCGAAGGACAAGGAGCTGATCGGCTGGGAAGCCGATTCCGCTCGCCTAAGCTGCGAGGTAGATAAACGCTACGGCTCAGTCAAGCTTGATCTCGCATTCACGCAGCAAGGAAAGAAGGCACGGATTAACGGTCTGGAGCAGCGCAAGCTGAGCGATTTCATCGGATCGGTGAATGTCGTCATGTTCGCGCCTGAGGATCTCGAAATTGTAAAAGGTACGCCGGGGGTACGAAGACGGTTTCTCGATATGGAAATCGGACAAGTGCAGCCCGGTTATTTGCATACGCTCCAGCAATACGGCAAAGTGCTTCAGCAGCGCAACAATTACTTGAAGACGGCAGGCCCCGGCAGCGTTAATCAGACGATGCTCGATGTGTGGAATATGCAGCTTGCGGAGCATGGTGTTAAAATCATGAAAAAAAGGAAACACTTTATACATAAATTACAAGTGTTCGCCGAGCAAATTCATGCAGGCATTACAGGCGGCGCAGAGCAGCTCACGATCGAATATTGCCCCTCCTTCGACACCGACGCGCTTCAAGATGAATCTGTTTTATTTGATCAATTTATGATAAAGTTAACACAGGTGAAAGATCAGGAGATTCGCAGAGGCGTGACTTTAGCGGGACCGCACCGCGACGATTTGACGTTTTTTATTAACGGCAAGGAAGCGCAAACCTATGGCTCGCAAGGCCAACAGCGAACGACGGCCTTATCTTTAAAATTGGCAGAAATCGAGCTCATTAACGAGGAAATCGGTGAATATCCGCTATTGCTCCTCGATGACGTCTTATCCGAACTCGACCAAAATCGGCAGACGCAGCTCATCGAAACGTTTCAGAGCAAAGTGCAAACGTTTATAACGACGACCGGGCTTGAAAGCGTGAATTTATCCAAGCTTCAAGATGCCGGCATCTACCATGTGCAAGAGGGCCGAGTGACGAGATAAGGCGCTATTAGAGGAGAGGTGGACGTTATGTATATCCATTTGGGCGGCGAGAAAATTATCCGGGCTGCGGAACTAGTAGCCATTTTTGATATTTCGATCGAGCAATCCTCCAAGTTGTCCAAGCAATTCGTTGCGGGAGCGCGGAAGCGGAAGGATGTCGAGACGATTGGCGAGGAAGAGCCGAAATCAATCGTCGTGACGAAGCAAAAGATTTATTATTCGCCCATATCATCCTCTACGTTGAAGAAACGAGCACATCATTTTGCGGCGAACGGGTAAGGCGATAAGGAAGAGCAGTTGAGAGGAGCAGTGAACTTGCATGTCTTTGGAACAACATACGTATGACGAGAGTCAGATACAGGTCCTGGAGGGTTTAGAGGCAGTACGCAAACGTCCGGGGATGTACATCGGCTCCACAAGCAGCAAAGGTCTTCATCATCTTGTTTGGGAAGTTGTCGATAACAGTATCGACGAGGCTCTTGCAGGCTACTGTAACCGAATCGAAGTTATCGTTCACGAGAATAATAGCATCACCGTCATTGATAACGGCCGCGGCATTCCGGTAGGCGAGAATACGAAGCTGAAGAAATCGACGCTTGAGGTCGTTATGACCGTTCTGCATGCGGGCGGCAAGTTCGGCGGCGAAGGCTATAAAGTATCCGGCGGTCTCCATGGCGTTGGCGTATCGGTCGTTAATGCACTGTCTGAGCTCGTAGTCGTTCAAGTTAAACTTCACGGCAAAGTGTATCAGCAGGAGTACCGCAAGGGCGCTCCGCAATATGACGTCAAGATCGTCGGCGAGTCCACGGAGACAGGCACGCAGGTAACGTTCCAGCCCGATCCTGAAATATTTACAGATACGACCGTCTATGATTACGAGATCCTGCAATCGCGTATCCGCGAGCTGGCTTTCTTGAATAAAGGCATCCAAATCGTATTGACCGACGAGCGTACTGGCGTATCTAATACGTTCAAGAATGACGGCGGTATTATCGAGTTTGTTGAGTATTTAAACCGTAACCGCGAGGTGCTCCACGAGAAACCGATTTATGTGGAGGGCTCGAAGGATTATATACAGGTTGAAGTAGCGCTGCAGTATAACGACAGCTACGCTGAGAATATTTATTCGTTCGCCAATAACATCAACACGCATGAGGGCGGCACGCATGAATCCGGCTTTAAGAGTGCGCTCACGCGTATTATTAACGATTACGCCCGTAAGACGAACCTGATTAAAGATAATGACTCGAACTTCTCGGGCGATGACGTACGGGAAGGCTTGACTGCGATCATTTCGGTTAAGATTCCTGAGCCGCAGTTCGAAGGACAGACGAAGACGAAGCTCGGCAACAGCGAGGTTCGCGGTATCGTTGAATCGTTCTTCGCCGAGAAGCTGCAAGAGTTTCTTGAGGAGAATCCTTCCGTATCGCGCAAAATCGTCGAGAAGGGGCTGCAAGCTGCCCGCGCCCGTGAAGCTGCGCGCAAAGCGCGCGAGCTGACTCGCCGCAAGAGCGCGCTTGAGGTCGGTTCATTGCCGGGTAAGCTGGCTGACTGCTCATCCAAGGACGCTTCGATCAGCGAATTGTATATTGTCGAAGGCGACTCCGCCGGCGGATCGGCTAAGCAAGGACGTGATCGTCACTTCCAGGCTATCTTGCCGCTTCGTGGTAAGATTCTGAACGTTGAGAAGGCGCGTCTGGATCGGATTCTCGGCAATGCTGAGATTCGGGCTATTATTACCGCGCTTGGAACTGGCATAAGTGATGATTTCGATCTCGCGAAGGCTCGTTATCACAAAATCATCATCATGACGGATGCCGACGTCGATGGCGCGCACATTCGTACGCTCATGCTGACATTCTTCTATCGCTACATGCGGGAGATTATCGAAGCAGGTTATATTTACATCGCTCAACCGCCATTGTTCAAGGTTGAACGGAATAAAGTCATTCGTTATGCGCAGACCGAGAAGGAGCGAGACCAAATTATTGCCGAGTTCGGTGAAGGCGTAAA
The DNA here is from genome assembly GCF_056396205.1 of Paenibacillus sp. 05T425. NCBI lineage: Bacteria > Bacillati > Bacillota > Bacilli > Caryophanales > Paenibacillaceae > Paenibacillus > Paenibacillus sp. 05T425. The sequence goes on along the minus strand of NZ_JBFTLA010000002.1, from coordinate 5,633 downwards.
GGTTAACGTACAGCGCTACAAAGGTTTGGGCGAGATGAATGCGACGCAGCTATGGGAAACGACGATGGATCCGGAGAGCCGTACGATGCTCCAGGTTACGATCGACGATGCGATGGAGGCGGATATCGTCTTTGATACGCTTATGGGCGATAACGTTGAACCGCGTCGCGACTTCATCCAAAAGTACGCGAAATATGTGAAAAACTTAGACTTCTAGCATTTCCGGACATTCGGTCATAGGCTAGCAAGTTCATAAATAATAAGCAGCCATCTGTAAGTGGACTGCCCCTCCATTGTTAGTCGTTCTAACAAATGGGGTGCAGTTCACCGTGAGAGGCTGCTTATTCCTTTTATTCAGCTCTTGTAGCGCCCGTAGGCTACCGCATAGCGATACATTTTGTGAAACACATTCTGGTCGGAGAGCTTACGGAAGATTTGCAGATCGGGCCGCGTATTAACCTCAAGAATCCAAGGGTGAAGTTTATGATCGATAGCGATATCGACGCCGATTTCCTTCAAATTCGGATAGGCGGCGACTAATTGATTCGCAATCGTAATGCTAAGCTTTTGGAGTCTGTTTTTGTAGATCGTGATTTGCTGAGGGCTGGCATGGTCAGACATTAAGGAATCGATCGGCATCGGAGTTCCTCCGCTGTGATAATTGGTTACGATTTTGGCTGGATGGGCGAGGCGCCCGATAATACCCGTCGCTTCCCATTCGCCGCGCAAGTTTTTTTGGACCATGACCCGAATATCGAAGCGCCGCTTTTGGTGACGGAGCAGATGAATGCCTTTTTGGACAATATATTTGCGATTTTTCTTCTGCTTCAGCAGCATTTTGTAAAGATCTTCAAAGCTTGCATAGTGGTGGATGACTGTGTCCTGCTGATACTTATAGCTGCGGTTCGAGTCAGTCGTGCGTTCGACACGTATAACTCCTTTGCCAAACGTACCGTTAATGGGCTTCACATAAATCATGCCGTACTCATTAAGCATCCGGTAGACGGTCTCGCGGCTGAACAGCTTCGTAAGCGGGATATATTGGCGTAAATAGTCTGATTTGAGCAAGACGAGCGTTTTGGCCCATTTGCTGTTAACGCGCTGAATGGTCAACGTCCGTATCTCCTTTCACAGATTCGGTATTTTTCCAAAAGTTTATATCGATGATCTCCTCGAGCCGGAGAAGAAGATCGATGATATAAAAATCGCTTCTTCGTTTCCAATGAGGCAGGAGACAGACTTTGGAATGAGTGGTATAATGAAGTTTGGGTCTGTTTATTTTATGGTGATTTTTAGCATCTGGAGAGCGGTAATTAACCTATTTTTATGAGCATTTTCTCTATTTGCGCTTATAGGGTTTAGCAGCCCTCTATTTGTGAAAGTAATATAATGGTTATGTTGATTAGGACTAGCTATAGATGACGTCAGGGAGGTAAATCATGGCGGAAGAACAACGATTGTCAGTTAAGGATCGGGATATCGGTACGGAGATGCGGGATTCATTCATGGATTATGCGATGAGTATCATCGTTAGCCGTGCTCTTCCCGATGTAAGGGACGGACTTAAGCCTGTGCATCGCCGTATTTTGTTCGCGATGTCTGAGCTTGGCATGTCGCCGGACAAGCCGCATAAGAAATCAGCGAGAATCGTAGGCGAGGTTATCGGTAAGTACCATCCGCACGGCGACTCTGCTGTTTATGAATCAATGGTCCGGATGGCTCAAGATTTCTCTATGCGTTATATGCTCGTCGACGGTCACGGCAACTTTGGTTCCATTGACGGCGACATGGCAGCTGCGATGCGATATACCGAAGCAAGGCTGTCCAAGATTGCGATGGAGCTGTTGCGCGATATCAACAAAGAAACGATCGACTTCGTACCGAACTACGATGGTGAAGAGAAAGAGCCGGTCGTATTGCCAGCTCGTTACCCGAACCTTCTTGTCAACGGGGTTACCGGTATTGCGGTAGGTATGGCAACGAACATCCCGCCTCATAACTTGAACGAGGTCATCGATGGCGTGCAAGCATTGATTCGCAACCCGGATATTACGCCGGTCGAATTGATGGAATTTATAAAAGGCCCGGATTTCCCGACGGCTGGTTTCGTTATGGGTTATCAAGGTATCCGTCAGGCTTATCTGACAGGACGCGGTTCCGTTACCATGCGTGCTCGGGCAACGATAGAAGAGAATGGCAACAAGGCGCGTATCATTGTTCATGAACTTCCTTACCAAGTTATTAAAGCGCGGCTTGTCGAGAAGATCGCCGAGCTTGTCCGCGAGAAGAAGATCGAGGGCATTACCGATCTCCGCGATGAGTCCGATCGGAACGGTATGCGGGTCGTCATTGAGCTTCGCCGTGACGTTAACCCAAGCGTCGTATTGAACAATCTATACAAACAGACGCAACTGCAAACGAACTTCGGCATTAATATGCTGGCGCTCGTTAATGGAGAGCCTCGCACGCTTAATATACGCGAAATGCTTTATCACTACCTCCAGCATCAGATAGAAGTTATTCGTCGCCGTACAGAGTTCGATCTGAAGAAGGCAGAGGCGCGCGCTCACATTTTGGAGGGCTTGCGTATCGCGCTTGACCATCTGGATGAAGTTATTGCTTTGATCCGCAGCTCGCGCACGACGGACGAAGCACGCGAAGGATTAATTTCGCGCTTCTCGCTCAGCTTAGAGCAAGCACAAGCGATTCTGGATATGCGTTTGCAACGTCTGACTGGCTTGGAACGCGAGAAGATCGAAGCGGAATACGCGGAATTGCAGCGCAAGATTGCTGAGTTCAAAGCGATTTTGGCTGACGAGCAACTCGTATTGGACATCATTAGCACGGAGCTTGCGGAATTGAAGGATAGATTCGGCGATGAGCGCCGCACCGAGATTACGGCAAGCGACGATGAAATATTGGACGAGGATCTCATTCCTCGCGAGGATGTTATTATCTCGATTACACATACAGGCTACATTAAGCGACTGCCTGTAACGACTTACCGCAGCCAGAAACGGGGCGGCAAGGGCGTAGTCGGCATGGATACGAAGGAGCATGACTTCGTTGAGCATCTATTCGTCTCGAACACGCATCATTACTTGCTGTTCTTCACGAACAAAGGGAAAGTTTATAAGCTGAAGGCTTATGAAATTCCAGATCTCAGCCGTACGGCTCGCGGAACGCCGATTATTAACTTGATTCAGATCGAACAAGGCGAGACGGTCAACGCCGTTATCCCCGTTCAAGATTTCGATCCGGATCATTATCTGTTCTTCGCTACAAGGCAAGGTGTCGTTAAGAAAACGCCGCTCGATGATTATATTAATATCCGCCGCGTTGGCTTGATTGCAATCTCGCTTCGTGAGGATGATGACTTAATCGGAGTGAAGCTGACTGACGGCAACCAGGAGATCATTATGGGTACGGCCCAAGGGATGTCCATTCGCTTCTCTGAGCAGGATGTTCGTTCGATGGGACGTTCCGCAACAGGCGTGAAAGGGATTGCGCTCGATGATGATGATACGGTTATCGATATGGACGTCATCGTTCCGGAGAAGGACGTATTGATCGTAACCTCCAAAGGTTACGGCAAGCGTACGCCGGTTAGCGATTATCGGAGTCAGAACCGCGGCGGAAAAGGCATCAAGACGCTTAACGTTACCGATAAGAACGGTCCGATCGTATCGCTCAAAGTCGTTGAGAACGATGAGGATCTTATGATTATGACGGCTCTAGGAACATTGATTCGTACGAGCATGGAAGGCATCTCGACGATGGGTCGTAATACGCAGGGCGTCAAGCTCATCAATACGCGTGATGACGATACGGTAGCAACCGTAACTAGAGTCGCTCGCAGCGAAGAGAATGACAACCTTGAAGACGGCGAAGAAGAGAATGAAGGCGAAACGCCGGTCGAATAATTTCAGACAGTAACATGCAGAAGCAGGATAAGCATAGGGGAGGGGACAGCAGATGGCAGCGGTAAATGTATCTCAGTTGAAGCTGGGAGATAAAATCGGAGAAGATGTCCTCACCCCGTTAGGCGGAGTTTTGTTCCAAAAGGGCAAAGTCATTACGCCGAAGGAACTTGAGATCTTGCACGCATTTCTAGTAACGTCAGTTGCTGTAGATTACGGAACAATCACTTCGAAGACCAAAGAGGACACGCAAGAGGAGCCTCGAGCGGAGGGAGCTGCAAAGCAGGAGGTTTCTCCCCTTCATAGTGAATATGAGAAGATGCTGACGCTATTGAGAAAAGTATTTGCATCGTATGTGACGGGCGAGGGTTTACCCATCATGGATATACGGTCTCAGCTCGAGAAGCTGCTGCTGCATGTTCAAGACTACAAAATATTAACCTTCATGCCTCGTCAATTCAACGAGCGTGATTATTTGCTTCATAATAGCGTTACGTCAGCCATGACTTCGTATCTGATCGCACAGTGGACGGGGTTCGCGCAGAAGGATTGGATGCAGATTGCGCTCGCAGGCTTGCTGCACGATATTGGAAACATCCGTATCGATAAGGCGATCTTGAATAAGCCTAATGCGTTGTCAGGGGAAGAGAAGGAAGAGATGAAGCGCCATACCGTGCTCGGCTATCAGTTGCTTAAGAGCGTAGCAGCTCTCAATGAGGGTGCTAAGCTGACTGCCCTGCAGCATCACGAGAAGGTTGACGGTTCCGGTTACCCGCTCGGTATTGACGCAACAAAAATTCATCCCTATGCCAAAATAGTGAGTATAGCGGATATCTTCCATGCAATGACGCTTAACAAATCGTATCGCAAAGCGGCTTCGCCATATCTCGTTTTGGAGCAAATCCAGGAGGATGCGTTCGGTAAGCTGGACCCTGGATATGTAACGATCTTCGTGAATAAGGTGACGCAATTCCACAACGGTACGGTAGTGAAGCTTAGTGATGGACGGATCGGCGAGATTGTATTCTCTGATGCCAAGCATCCTACAAGGCCTTGGGTGTCGATCGGCGGAGTAATTGTTAACCTGACCGTTGAACGACATCTTCATATTAACGAAGTTTTGAAATAGGTACCATGCATATGAGTCTTGCTGCAGCTTACAGATGATCGCATCGTCTAAACTGTAGCAAGGCTCGTTTTTATTTTGTTGAAGAGTAAGGATTAATAAGGAATATAACAGCTGAATGGTGTAGATAAATCGCAGCAATAATAAAAATGAAATTAAATCAAAAAAGTGCTTGCAATGCTATAGGCGTCTGTGATATATTATCTAAGTCGCCGCTGAAACACACGGCCGACACGAAAGAAAAGATTGTTCTTTGAAAACTGAACAACGAGCGAAACTGCCAGTTAAGAAGCTTCGGCTTCTGACTAAAGCAATAAAAAGTTTTTGAGCAAGTCAAACACCTTTATGGAGAGTTTGATCCTGGCTCAGGACGAACGCTGGCGGCGTGCCTAATACATGCAAGTCGAGCGGRGTTATTCCTTCGGGGATAACTTAGCGGCGGACGGGTGAGTAACACGTAGGTAACCTGCCTATAAGACTGGGATAACATTCGGAAACGAATGCTAATACCGGATACGCGATTTGGTCGCATGACCGAATCGGGAAAGACGGAGYAATCTGTCACTTATAGATGGACATGGACCTGC